>DATGHX010000037.1:0-117332 GCA_035307585.1 Candidatus Angelobacter sp. | reverse complement strand
TTCCGGCTCCGAGGAGTCAAACGATGACTCATACTTGCCCCAAATCACCAGCAGGCGCGGCTGCTTCTCACGCATCCAAGCTTGCCACCTGGGATAGTTTTCGACGTTGGTGCGGTAGTCGTAGAAGAGGTCGCTCTGAATCTCGATCTGGCCGGGCTGATTGAGAAAAGAAAACTCATCCGTCCACAGATCGGGGTCATAGCGTTCCACGTTGGGATCGCTTCCGACATGGCGCGTGCGCGTCGTCTGCAACGACACCAGGTTGGCACGAAGCGCGCTTTCGTTGGCGGCGCGGTCGGCCCAAAAGGCCCGACGCGTCTTCCAGATCGCGCCCAGACCCGTGTTGTGCGCCACAGCATCCTGGACTATGAGCGCCTCGATTCGGTCCGGATGGGCCAACGTCATGCGAAAACCCACGGGGCCGCCGTAATCCTGCATGTAAAGTGTGTAGCGCGAGAGCCCAAGAGTTTCTGTGAAGTGATTCATGGTTTCGGCGATATGATCGAACGTGTACGCGAATTTTTTCGGGTCTGGCCAGTCACTGTGTCCGAAGCCGGGGTAATCCGGCGCGATAAGGTGATAGCGATCGGACAGGCGAGAGAACAGAGGCTCGAACATCCGGGATGAGGAAGGAAGCCCGTGCAACAACAAAAGCGTTGGCGCGTCTCTCGGCCCGGCCTCTCTGTAAAAGATGGAGAGTCCATCTACCTGTATCGTGCGATAAAAAGTCGGGTATTTCACGGGATGTTCCTTTCCCCGGGCTTGAGCGGGCAGTTGAAATATTGCGAGCATCATAGAGACCGCCAGCACCACACGAGACACCTGCAAGAATCGGGGCCAACGGGACAAGTAGAAAGGGTTCATAGTTTGCCTCCGTGTTAGAAGTCCTGCGCCGTGGGCCCGACGACGACCTCGTCGATTTCCACGTCGGCTGGTTGCTCGATGGCGTAAGCGACCGCTCTCGCCATCGTGCTGGCCGGGATGGCCATGTTCATGAACTCGCGCAAATTCTTTCTGGTCGCTTCGTCCGAGCTGCTCTCCGGCAGTTCCGTAGCAACCGCGCCAGGTGAGATCATGGTGCAGCGGATATTTTGGGAGTGCAGTTCCATCCGCAGCCCTTCAGTCAACGCGCGCACAGCCGCCTTGGTGGCGCAGAAGACTGTCCCGCCGGGGCGAACACTTTGATCCCGAAAACAGAAGCGATGTTAATAGAAGGAAACCGTTGGCTGTCCGCAAGCTCCCGTCCAAAATCGCCTTCCGATAACCCTCGCAAACCTGCCCGTATAGCGAGTCTGAGCCTCGCGTTTGGATGTGAATGACCGGAGACAATCCGGAAGACGCTTTCTTTCATTGCCGCAACATAATGGCTATACAGAATTTATGTCAAGTGGGTATTGTCTTGAGCCATTTTCAATATCATTCTGTCTCCACCAATTAGTTAGAAGCCGACCAGTATTCCCTTGGCAACGATGGATATGTCTACTCGATGAACTGGAATACCGCCCGAGGATTAGGAGAATGCGCATAGCAAGTTGCGGTCATGCAGTGTTTGCAGTGACCATCGGCGACAAGGGTCTGCGCATCGCGAGAGCACTCTATGGTGCAGCCGTAATCCCTTTCGGCATCGCCCATTTTCAATATTTCGATCATACCGCCTCGATGGTGCCTGGCTGGCTGCCAGCGCACGTCGCGTGGGTGTATTTTACCGATACGGCATTCATTGCTGCAGGCGGGGCGGTCCTCATCAGCGTGTGGGCAAGGCTCGCAACCGCGCTTTCAGCGTTAGAGATGGCATTGTTTTTAGTGCTGGTGTGGGTCCCTGCAGTGGCCACACGCTCATTAAACAGATTTCAATGGGGCGAGGTTCTCGTCACCTGGGTGCTGACGGCCGCGGCTTGGGTAGTGACGGATTCATACCGTGGCAGCTCGTGGCTCGCCCCTGGACGAGCACGACCGGCGGCTATGCAGCAGACTGCGTAAAAACCTTATTTATTTCGGGGTTCTATGACGGCAACTCCCTCTTCACTTCTTCCGCGACGCTCCCAGGCCTACCGAGCTATTGGGTGGGCCGGCTTGCTGGCGGGAGCTCTCGATATAACCGCCGCATTTGTGGAAGCTGGTCTGGAGGGAAGAAGCCCTGTCTCTCTCCTCCAGGGCATCGCTGGTGGACTGTTAGGAATGTCTTCTTTTAAGGGAGGACTGGCAACTGCAGCACTTGGAGCTTTTTTTCATTTTTTGATCGCTACTACGGCCGCGGCAGTTTTCTACTTGGCAAGCCGCAAGTTGAAGTTCCTGCAACGGCACGCCATCGCATCTGGGCTCATTTACGGAGTTGCGGTCTACGCTTTTATGAATTACATCGTGCTGCCCTTGTCCGCCTATCATGTAAAAATTGCGCTTCCCGCAGTGAAGGATGTCACCATAGTCATGTTCCTAGTCGGCTTGCCGATTTCACTGGTGGTGCGCAGGTATTCAGATCTGAGTTCTGCTTGATGAAGTCGGTAGGCCGTTCTGCTGGCAAAGAATCGGAAAGGTGTCAGGCATCTGTGCTCATGCCCGCCCCCCGCCGTACCGGAGAGCCTTAACGACGGCTCTCCGGTTATTCGACGGGCGAGATAACTCCTGAGGCAGGAGATGGCGCAAACTGCCAGAGTGAGGGTTCGAGCCTCCTGGTTGTCGAGGCACCCTGCGCTGACGGAGGACACGAATGGCTGGAAGCTCCAGCGAATGCCCAGTGACAAAGTTGGGCATTTACGTTTATGGTTTTGGATCCTTTGCTGCGGGTATTTTTGACGTCATCTGGGGCAATTTCGACGCTTCCCACCAACCGATCCAGGCGTTCGGCGACCACATTCCTGGTCGCACCGTATTCGCATACATCACGGCTCTATGGATGATCGCAGGGGGCACGGCAATATTGTGGCGCCGCGGCGCTCGCGCTGGTGCAGCCACCCTCACTGCGATCTATTTAATTTTTGCGATCTTTTGGTTACCTCGGTTCTACACGGCCCCGCTCGTCCTCGGTTTTCGAATTCCTATTCTCATCGGTGTGTTCGGTGGCTTCGGCTCGCAACTCGTCGCGTCCGCCCCAGGTGCACTCCTATATTCGTCATTGACGCCCGGTTCTTGGTGGCCGCAAATCGTGCTTATCGCTCGCTGGATATTTGGACTCTGCTCGATCGACTTCGGGTTGGCGCAACTGACGGACATCAAAGACAACCTGGTTTATGTCCCCAACTGGATGCCTCTGGGAGAAGCGTTCTGGGTGATTGTAACGGGAATATGCTTCGTTCTTGCTGGCCTCGCCATACTTTCGGGAATTCAGGACGTTCTGGCTGCACGGCTGCTTTCGCTCATGTTCTTTGTCTTCAATCTAGTGGCATTACCGCCTTTCATTTTTGCATATCCCAAAGACCACGCGGCCTGGGGCGGCAATGCTTATAACTTGGCCGCGGTGGGAGCTGTCTGGATATTGGCCGATTCGCTCGCAAGTCGTTACGCAGAGCAAAACCACAAGCTCAATGCAGAGACGGCAGAAGTTTCGTAAAGATGTTGCGATAGGCAGTTCGGTTTTGTCGCACCGCACCTAGACTGATGTGAAGGTGCGATGAGGGAAAGCAAGTGACGCCCTCAGCGCCAGACTGACGTCGATTTTTAGATCGATGACATACGACTGGAATGGGAGTAAGGGATCGATGGGAGCCCACCCTTGTCACAAGAGAGGGTGGTTCTTTTCATTTTCGAGTGTTCTGATCAGGCGGGCACACTGAGCCCCACGCGCATTGCTCGTAGGATTTGGCCGGAACAGAAGCTGCAGCGGTTTTGTGTCTTTCGACGTCGCGTTCGCCTTTTCGGATCAGCACGATCGCTCCCAGAATTGCCACTGACGCCACCGCCAGTCGCGTAGTCAGCGCTTCGGACGCGAGCAACCACCCGAGCAACACCGCAACGACGGGATTTGCATACGTATGCGTCGCTACCACCGTGGGCGGGACACGCTGCAGCAGCCACGTGTAGGACGTAAACGCGATAATCGATCCGAAGAGAATGAGGTAGGCCAGACCAAGAATGGATTTAAGCGAAACCGCCGACCAGGGCAGGGTTTGAAATTCGCCGGCCACGCCCGCCACTGCCAGCAGCATCACAGCGCCGCAGACTAGAGGCACAGCCGTGCGTGCCAGAGCGTCCGCGGGCAACTTCAGCTTGGGTGAGATCACCACGCCTGCCGCCCACGACAACGAACCGGCCAGCACTGCAATCAACCCCAAAAGGCTCGAGTTTCCCTTAGTCACTTCTGTGCCCGTCAGGATCGCGATTCCCACTGCTCCGAACGCCAGGCCTAGCGCGCTCAGCCGGCTGATCTTCTGCTGTCCGCTGGCCCACGCGAGTACGAGGATGAACATCGGCTCGGTCGCAATCAGCAACGCTGCCAGCCCTGAGGCAACATGCTGCTCCGCCCAATGCAGTGTGCCGTGTCCCACTAGGAAGAAGAGCGCTCCTACGATCGCCCCCGCAATCCAGTGCTCGCGCTTTGCGCGAAATCCTCGTGCGTAAGCCCACACCAATAAAACCCCGCCCGCAATCGTGTGACGAATTCCTGCCGTCACCAGAGGTGGAATCGTCTCTACCGCATAGCGGATCGCGAGATAGGTGGATCCCCACACCACATAAATTGCGGCGAATGCCAGCAGAATCTTGAGCGATTCGGCGCGATGGCTTCTCGTATGAGGCGACTTGTTAGTGGGAACGATCACGGGTCTACCTCCTATATTTACCATTTTTTGCCGGCGATTCGTCGCGAGCGGACCTGGATCAGGATTTGAGAAGCCGGCAAAAAGTGCAGGATCCATGGTTAGGGCCTCAAAGGTGTCGAGGTATCTCTGATGGCTTTTCCGCTGTAAACGGCGGAGTGCCGTGGAATCCAGCAGCGTTCGCCGAGCCCGCGCTTGCTACGTCGGCAAATAGATTTTACGGACCCTGAGCCGGATCAGAGGTTTAGAAGGGCTAAAGTTCTGCGCCAACTCGGATTCGAGATACCCGCCTTTGACTTCGAACACCCTAAGCGACGGCTCACCTATCAACATGCCGGAATTCGAATAAAAAGGCCGAGGCCTCGAGATATGACTTTGAATTCGTGAGCTGTTTAACGGCTTTCATATCTCTCCAAAACGTCAACGCAAAGCAGGGTTCGTCGGAACGCAACATGCGGTTTCGCCGGCTCGTTCATCACGTCACTACGGCGCGTGTTCCGGGGGCCGCAATGGCCAGGTTGTTTACTTGCTTCCGCAGGGCTCTTGTGTCGGAGCCGGGCGGAAAAGAAGCTCGCGCACCTCGCTCGACGCCCTGCAGGCGACGGCACCCTTGCGCGCCCACACCAGCGCCTCGTCAATATCAGCGGCTTCAAGTATCCAGAAACCGCCTATATGCTCCTTGGTCTCGGTGTACGGCCCGTCGCTGACGAGCACTTTGCCGTCGGGCTGGGCCCGCAGCGACTTGGCGTTGCCGGCCGGGGAAAGGCCGCAGGCGAACTTCCTAGCGCCGGCAGCAATCATTTCGCGGTTGAGCGCGTGTATCGCCTCGATAGTCGCTTCGGTTTCGACGGACGGGTCGTAGTCGTCGGTGCGGTAGACAGCAACTAGATACTGTGGCATGACTTCTCCATGTTTTCTGTGGCTCAGAAAGCCGTAACTCGTCGTTCTGCTATCAAATAGTCGTTCGAGAGGCCGAAAATGGACAGGTATTGCACTTTTTTATTTCAACTGCCGAATTCGTTCTTGCAGGAATTGCCGCTCTGGCTCCTGTTGGGTCAGCGCCAGAGCTCTCTCATAAGAGGACCGAGCCTCAGCTGTTCTGCCGAGCCTGCGGCACAACTCTGCACGAGCTGAATGCGCCAGGTAATAATTTCCCAATTCGCCATCTTCCAACAACGCGTCGATGTGCGCCAGACCGGCCTCCGGACCATCGCGCTCGGCAATTGCCACGGCACGGTTGAGTTGTACAACTGGCGAAGGCTGAATTCGTACCAATTGGTTGTAAAGCGCAACAATCTGCCGCCAGTCGGTCACGGCGGTCGATTGCGCCTCCGCATGAACGGCCGCAATCGCAGCCTGCAGTGTATAAGAGCCGAAGTTGCCGCACTTCCTGGCTTTCTCCAGCAATGCCACTCCCTCGGCAATCTGCTCCCTGTTCCAGAGCGAGCGATCCTGGTTTTCCAGCAAAATCAGCTCTCCGGCCGGAGAAGTTCTGGCGGCGCGACGGGATTCTTGCAGCAACATCAGAGCAAGCAGCCCCATCACTTCCGGCTCTGGCTGGAGTTCGGTCAGCAAGCGGCCCAATCGAATCGCCTCGCCGGTTAACTCGGCCCGCGTTACCTCGGCCCCCGCCGCCGCCGAGTAACCCTCGTTAAAGACGAGATAGATGACGCGAAGCACCGCGTCCAGCCGTTCCGGCAATTCCTCGGGCGTCAGCGCCTCGTACGGAATCGGTGTCTCTCGAATCTTTCCCTTGGCGCGCACGATGCGTCGGGCGAGCGTTGCCGGCGTAACCAGAAACGCCCGGGCAATCTCCTCCGTGGTCAGGCCGCAGATTTCGCGCAGGGTGAGCGCAACCTGTCCTTCCGGAGGCAGAGCGGGGTGGCAGCAGGTGAAGACCAGACGCAGGCGATCATCTTCGATCTTCTCGTCATCGAGGGAAGCTTCGTTAAGGCGCGCTTCCATGTAGAGCGCAATATCTCTCTGTGCCCTGTCGAAGTGCGCGCGCCGGCGTATCCTATCTATGGCCTTAAAGCGTGCCGTTGAAATCAGCCAGGGGCGCGGATTGTCTGGAATACCAGCCTGAGGCCAGGACTCCAGAGCGGCGGCGAATGCTTCGTGCAAGGCCTCTTCGGCGAGATCCAGATCTCCAAGGAGGCGCACGAGCGTAGCCAGAACCCGGCCCGATTCCGATCGGTAAAGAGTCTCAATGGTCCTGCTGAGTTGTTCGGGCATAGACGGCGGCATCTACGCCAAACTAGCAAACCCGCGCGGCTCGACACAACTGCGCTCGGGCCTTGCATGACCATGAGTCAGTGGCCTGTGCCTGCGTTGATCGCTGGTTTGCAATAGGGACAACAGCATAGGTTCTTCCTCATAAGACGGTATCGGTTCGATCTTGCTTTTTCTGGAAGCGCCGCCACCAAGATGGGCATTTGAGGCCTACGCCAGGATAGTTGCCTCAGGCAAGCGTTGTGAGTGAAAATATAACACAGAACCATGCCCTCAAAACACGGGAACCTGGTGAAGTCCGACTTGAGCTTGCGAGGCAATCACGTGCGCCTCGAACAACTTAGCCTCGACCACATCGAGGGATTGGTTAAGGCGGCCAATGCGGATCCGTTACTGTACCGCTGGAGTCGTGTACCACAGGACACGGCAGCCGCAACTAAGTACGTCGAGACCGCTCTTCTTTGGAAGCACGCCGGAACAGCGCTGCCATTCGCGATAATTCGTGTTGCGGACGAGGCAATCATTGGCTCCACCAGGCTTTGGAACATGGAGTCATGGGATTGGCCACCGAGTCATCCACGGCATGATCGAGCTTTTCCAGATGCGTGCGAAATCGGACACACGTGGTTGACCCAATCTGCAGTACGGACCCCAGTGAACACTGAGGCGAAGTTGCTCATGCTTACGCACGCATTCGAGGCATGGCAGGTCTTCAGAGTCTGCTTTCATGCGGATGTGCGTAACGAGCGGTCACGTGCGGCGCTTGAACGGATAGGAGCACAGTTTGAGGGAATACTTCGATCGCACCGAATGGCTGTTGACTGCATCCCGCGCGATTCAGCCCGGTATTCGATTTTGGCCTCCGAATGGCCAAAAGTGAAATGCGGCCTGGAAGCCAGGCTAGCGCGAGGCTGAATCACTGGATTCCGCAGAGAGAGCTCTGCCTTCGCCCCAATCGAGAGGAAGCGCAATCGGGTCGTTATGCCTGAACCGAACTTTGATCAAAGGCAAAGCATTCAACAAGTTGAACTATTTCCTGCAGCGCCTTGCATGAACTCGTCAAACCCAACCATATCAGCCATGGGAAGTAGTGAGCCGTGGGTAGAGGGCCCAGGAATATCCGCGCGATAAGAAGGGGGGGTGCCGACTCCACCTATCCACAAAAGCGTTATCCCGCTGCCCTGAAGCAGTCGCGCCGAAACGGCACAACTGAATGCTACTAGCGGCAACGGCATATGACCAGCGGGTACCCAAGAGAGACACACCGGAATTGCCACTACAATAATCGCACACGACACAACAGCCCTGCTGGGGATGTTGTGAACAGGTGTTCCCACCGGGAGAGTGGAGTGTCTTGTTCAGGGTAAGCGTCTTTCTTCTTTTCGCCCTCGAGATCTTGGCATGCCTGCTCGGAGGTCTGTTGCTCGGATGGAGTCCGAGGACAAACAGTCAAGCCCCGTTCGCCAGCCGCAACGTTTTGTCATAGTCTGCTGCCCATGGGAATGGGAACCGGCGGTTTTCCGAGCCAGTTGAATTGCACGCTCAGCCTCGCTCCATCAGGCCGAGAACCGTTCGGGAACTGAATTTAGAGAACTGGACAGGCTGGGAAGCGTAATCGATCGGACCGTTGGGAGCGAACCATTGGTTGTGGTGGCCGCCGCCCGTGTTTAGCCGCAAAGGACTGGATTTGTTTAACGACTGTAGCGATAAGACAGGACCTGACCATTGCGCGCTGCGTACCTCGCGCCAAGCGATCACGGGCCGGACCTTTGTCGATCACACAGCTTAAGCTTCAGACATGCGTCTCGGGGCGGCTCAGCATTTGGCGAATTGTATCCATGGACTCTAGCAATTTACCAATCTCGCGCGGGGAAAGGTGCCTTAGCGAGCTCCGAACCTCGTTGTTGGCGCGAGCATTCAAAGGGGCATAAACTTTGTGTCCCTTACTCGTGAGATTCAACAGAAGCTCCCTTCGGTCCAACGGGGACCGCATACGCCTGATGAACCCTCGCGAGGCAAACCGTTTGAGAATGCGGCTCAGATATCCAGGATTGATGCCCAGGAGCGCGGCAAGTTCTACTGCCGTCATGTTATCTCGACGTGAGAGTTCGAACATGATGCGTGCCTCGGTCAACGAATACGGGCTCTCCAGAAATCTCTCTTGAAGGAGACCAATTTGCCCTGCATAGAATCGATTAAATTCACGGACCTGTGCGACGTAATTGGTTACCTGCGGGTGCTTAACTTTTGCAGTCATGGTAGGGTGCTGTATCCTTCGTTTCATAATGGTTGCCTGAAGCGCCTATGTAAAAGTCGCCATCTAGGCCCAACGTGAACGCAAAGTGCATTAGACGGATCACGGCATATGTTCCAGTAAATCGCGGTGTTGTGCAACACTCTGAAGAGTGCGTGTGTGGCTCGCCTCGTAAACGGCCTGTCGCTGTACATATGTTCTTGGTCGGCTTGCCTATTTCGCTAATCGTGTGCCAATTTTTCACACAAAGCGCACCCCATTTCGGCAAAAGGCGCGAATTCGCCCAAATGAATGCACTCTACCCACAATTCTGCAAGCGAGCGCTACACGCACCTTACACCGTAGCGTTAGCCCGCCTGCGGCAATTCAGGCCACGAATTCCCGTGCCGGGGCGGTCTTGCGAGCCAACGCCTGATATCTATCGTTTTCAACGCCGGCTCGTCTAATTATCAAAGGCTGATCAACGAGGCATTTGTGTGCTATAGTGCCATTTAGGAGTAGTTGCCCAAGGCAACTATTCCTGAGTATGAAAACAGGACGCGAATACAAGATACGCAAGGCGGATGCAAACGACGCAGATGGAGTTCTGGCGTGTTTGCGAGCGGCATTCGAGAGATATCGGGCTCAATATACTCCTGAAGGATTTGCCGACACGGTACTTGATTCAGAAACGATCAAGAGTCGCATGCGCGAGATGTTGGTCTTGGTAGCGGTCTGCGAAGGCACGATTATTGGAACGATTGGATATTCCGTTAAGGGAAGGGAGGGACATTTGCGAGGTATGGCTGTTCACCCTGACTGGCAAGGAACAGAAGTGGCGTCAGCACTACTGAGTGCGGCAGAAGATGAACTTCGGAGAAGTAATTGCACGTTTGTGAATCTGGACACGACTGAACCGCTCAAACGAGCGGCCCGATTTTATGAGAAGCACGGCTTCTCAGCTTCAGGCAAGATCTCCGATTTCTTTGGAATGCGGCTATGCGAATACTCGAAGTCCCTGGGAAGTAATCACAACGTTGGTAGCGCGAAATGAGTCCAGGCACAATCAGATTATTTCACGTGGATGCGTTCACGGACCGTCTATTCTCAGGAAACCCGGCCGCAGTATGCCCACTGGAAGAGTGGTTACCTGCCGAGGTGATGCAATCTATCGCTGCAGAGAATAATCTTTCCGAAACTGCGTTTTTTGTGTCGCAGCCGGACGGGTACGAATTGCGGTGGTTTACACCGGTAACAGAGGTGGACCTCTGCGGCCACGCAACCCTGGCGGCTGCCTTCGTCATCTTCAACTTCCTCCAGCCAGGCGCGACAGCTGCGTGCTTTCGCACCAAGAGCGGAGTCTTGGAAGTTAACCGTGAAGGTGACCTCATTGCTTTAGATTTGCCGTCGTTCCCGGCGAAGCCCTCTGTTATCCCCGATGGTCTGGTCGGGGCTCTGGGACAAATGCCCGAGGATGCACTCGAAGCCAATGCATATGTTCTTGTCTATCAGACCGAGCGCTGCGTCGCTGATCTCCGCCCAGATTTTGCAAGACTTGCCAATCTTCCTCGAACCGTCATCGTCACGGCGCCCGGAGAGACGGCGGACTTTGTCTCGCGCTACTTTGCACCCTCGAGAGGGGTGCCGGAAGATCCGGTTACGGGTTCGGCGCACTGCAGACTCATTCCGTATTGGGCGAAACGGTTGGGGAAGACCAGACTCAAAGCTCGGCAACTGTCGAAACGGGGTGGCGATCTGCTCTGTGAGGACCGAGGCGAACGTGTACGGATCGCCGGCCGAGCTGTTCTTTATCTCGAGGGGGCCATTCGGATGTGAAGTGTTTGTTAGCAGCATTTCGAGAGCGGTTAATCGACAGTCCCAGGACGTTCCGCTCCAAATTGAAACTGAGGTTATCGCAACGGGTCCCAACGCGCACCCAAAATTCATAATGGAATCGGCCTGTTGGCGATCACGGCAGGGACAACCATTGCTGGTTGCCCTCCGTACAGACCCGGACGCGCAGGGTCATGATCGTCGACAAGATCGTATTGCTATCGCCTGGAAAAAGCTGCCACGGATTTGACACGGTCCGCGATTTGAATCATCGCCGCCGCGCTACGCTCGACATCTTCGTCGGTAGTCGACCAGTTCGAGACTGAGATCCGCATCGCTGTGTGACCCTGCCACACCGTGCCACCGCACCAGCAGGTCCCGTCGGCCTGGATTGCTGCAATGATTTGTCCAGTCAGCTCAGGGCTGCCGAAAAAAATTAAAACCTGGTTCAGCACCACATCGTTCAACACTGCATATCCGGCGGCGCGAAGGCGTTCCGCGAAGAGACGGGCCTGACGGCAGTTGCGGTCAATCATCTCGCGGAGTCCTGTGCGCCCCAGCGATCGCATAGCAGCCCACATTTCTATACCGCGTGCCCGGCGGGAAGACTCAGGTGTAAATTGCCAGGGCTCACGTCCTGCGCCTTGCGACAGATATGCAGCGCTCCCTGCGGCCATCGCTCGACGCAAGTGTTCAGGATCGCGCACCACGACGATACCTGAGTCGTAAGGAACGTTGAGCCATTTATGGCAGTCGATCGCCCACGAATCCGCCAGGTTCACCCCCTCAAGCAGAGGAGCATAGACCGGCGAAACTGCGGCCCACAGCCCGAACGCTCCATCAACATGGACCCAGGCCCCTGCGTCCCGTGCGCGTTTGCAGATCTCTTTTGCCGGGTCGAACGCTCCGGTATTGACGTTTCCTGCCTGAATACAAACGATCGTGTTGGCGTCAAGCGCCGGCAACTTGTCAGCCCGCATGCGGCCTTGATTGTCAGCCGGAACTCTCGTGACCCGAGAACGTCCCAATCCCACCATGCTTAGGGCTTTTAGCACGGAAACGTGGACTTCTTCGCCTACAACCACCCGAATTGGAGGAGCGCCGAACAGACCGTCCTCCTCCACGTTCCATCCCGCGCGCTCGAGTAACGCCGATCTCGCGGCAGCCAAGCCGGAGAAGTTCGCCGTCGTGGTGCATGTCACGAAGCCCATTCCGGCGCTAGACGGAAGACCAAGTAGATCGAGCGTCCAGTCGCGCACGATCTCTTCGGTTTTGGCTGCCACCGGAGACATTACCTGCATACACGCGTTCTGGTCCCAGGAGCCAGCCAGCCAATTGGCAGCAAGTGAAGCAGGAACCGAACCGCCGATCACGAATCCGAAGTAACGTCGCCCGGCGGTAGCCACAGTGGCAGGCGAGCCGATGTCATCGAGTAGGGCCAGGACCTCGGCAGAGTCTGATGGGTTTTCCGGCAGCGGCCCACCTAATGTCTGGAGACCAGCTATGGATTCCTGAGATGGGACAACAGAACGACGATCAAGCTCTGTCAGATAGCGCGCGGCCCGAGCCGCGGTATCCTCGAGTAGTTCTTTCACGAATCCTCCTTAAGACACTATAAGCCCGGCGAGTGATTCTCATTGGACGCGCCAAGCTGCTCAAGCGTCACAAAGAAAGATTTTGCATTCCGATGATATAAGCTGCCATTTAGCAATTACCGGCACGCTTAGACGTTCGGGAAAACTCCAGATACCACGCACGATGAGTTTTTGACCCTGCTCCGGTATTACATGTAAGAATCGATGCTGATCCATCGGCAGCGCTGGAACGGAGGCACATAGTGAACAAGTTCGCTAGCAACGTCGAGCGTCATCGCCGCCAACTGCTGGTCCACAGTTACCGCATGCTCGGCTGTTTGCCGGACGCCGATGACGCGGCGCAGGAAACTTTGCTTCGTGCCTGGCGGTATCGCGACAGCGTCAAGGAAGGCGCGCACCTGCGCCCGTAGCTGCCGCGTGACTGCGAACGCCTGCCTCGAAAGTATATCCGCGGTGTAGTTCCCAGCATGGTCCGAAACATTTCAATGAAGGCACTTACACTGTCGTAACCGACTGCGATAGCGACCTCCGTGACAGATTTCCTTTGTGCCAGCATCTCAAGGGCAGCAAATAAGCGCGCTTGCTGTCGCCAACGGCCAAATGACATGCCTGCCTGTGCCGAAAACGCACGCATGAAAGTACGGCGGGCCATTCCGGCAACATCCGCCCAAGCGTCCAGCGTGCGGTCATCCGCAACATCATCCAGGAGAGCTTCTGCAACTCTGGCCAGTCTTTCTTCTCTTGGTATGGTCAACCGCAAGAGCGGCCGCTCAGGCTGTCGAATCTCATCACGAAGCGTTGCGATTAAGTGCTTTTTCGCCGCGTCGAGCGGTTGGCGGAGGTCCCAACCGACCATACGATGAACTATGGCGAACAATAACTCCGACGAGTTGAACATGCAGGGCATCTTGGGCAGTCCGCGACACATCTCCGGAGACAAGTCGACCATCGCGCCAGCAGCGCCCCCGACAGAACGCGCCGCGTGCTTACAATTTGGTGGAATCCATGCGCAACGCTGGGAGGGATGCATCCATCGCTCGCTTCCTGCTTCCACGATGATCAACCCCTGGGTGAGTGCGACGAGTTGCCCTCGGTGGTGACTGTGCTCTGGCGTCCAGCCCTCGACCATTCGCCTCTTGAAGTCATATGCCAGCACAGGCGTATCGCTCTCGTAGAGACGCCCCAGTTCTTCCATATTCTGCACCGAGAACATGGATTTACGAACTTGACCCTTTTCCGACATAGCTCGCCACTTTCCCGTTAGCGGAACAAACAAAACTCAGTTAGAGTACACGGCAGAATAACGAAAGACAACTCAACCGAATCCACATTCGGAAGGCGGAACGACAATGATCCCGAGCTTTTTGCAGAAGCAAAACACGCGGCGCGGAATGTTGCGAAATTGCGCCGGGTTCGCGGGAAGCGCCCTTCTGGCCCAACTGTTTCCGGCAAGTCTTCTAAACGCCGGCGTTCCTGCTCTTTGTCAGCAGGCGCCGACGCCGCCAACCGACTCTCTGGGGGCCATGCGCACGCAGATGGGCACCGTACCTATCCACTCGCAACTGCTCGCGGAGAATCTCACCTTACTTTCCGGCCCTGGGGGAAATGTCGTGGTGTTGAACGGGCCCGACGGCAAAATCGTAGTCGACACGTTTCTTCTGCCGGCCTGGCCGAAGTTGAAAGAAAATCTCGATGGGCTCGGCAATGCGCCGCTAAGAACGGTGATCGACACGCACTGGCATGTCGACCACACCGACAATAACGCGAATCTGCACGCCGCGGGCGCCACAGTGCTGGCCCACGACAACACCAAGACCCGCATGGCAGAGCCACACGACAGCGCGCTTATGGGCTTGCACTTTCCGGCATCCCCTGCGGATGCTTTGCCGCAGCAGACCTTTAGCAGCAGCAAAGAACTGCACGCCAACGGTGAAATTGTAATGCTGCAATATTTCCGGCCCGCGCACACCGACACGGACATCTACATTCACTTCCAGAAGGCTAACGTGATTCACATGGGCGATACTTTTTTTAACGGCTTCTACCCGGTCATCGACGCCAGCACCGGCGGAAAAATCAACGGAATGATTCTCGCCGCCGATACAATTCTCACCTTGGTCGACAACAACACTAAGATCGTTCCGGGGCATGGCCCACTGGGCAAGAAAGCCGATCTGACCAAGTTTCGGGACATGCTGGTTGTGGCGCGCGATCGTGTGCACAAACTAAAGACCGCCGGCAAATCGGCCGGCGAAATAGCGGCGAGCAAACCGTTTGCGGACCTGGACGCCACTTGGGGCAAGGGGTTTTTCAACGGCGATGTTTTTGCGCAGGTGGTGTATTCGGCGCTTTGAGTCGCGATGCTCAACGAGGCAAAGGCGCGGTCGTTCTGCGGTACGCCCCCTGTCGCTGATCCAAGTGAGGCTCCTAGTCTTCGGTCAATGCCTTGTAGCTGCGCGCCAGCTCCTGCAGGGTCCGGGTGCTGTTCTCGCCGTGATAGACCGGGGACAGCATTCCTCCGCGCAGCAACTCGGCCAACTTCAAGGCGTCGATCCGGTCGCTCTTGTTGCCCGCCTTCAGCAGAGCATTCTTGCGTGGATTGCACACCACAACTTTGCTGACTCGCCGGACCAGCAAGTCGTACAACCAGGCGGAGTAAGTTCCTTCTTCGAAGGTTATCTGCAGCGTCCCGCGCAATCCGTCGAGGAACTCCACGATCGCTGCTGCCCGCGTGGCGATGACCGACTGCATCGCCAGCTTGCCGCTCTCATCCAGCACCGCCACAGAGATGCTTGCTTGGTGCACATCGAGGCCAATATATTTACTCTTATTCATTGAGGGTGTTCCTTTCCTTTCGTCCTTGGTGCCAATGCATCACCAAGACTACTTGGATAGGGGCGCCCTTTTATAATGCGTGCCCCCTTTCACCGTGCATCCGATACAAAAGAAAAGAGGTTTGAATATTGCCTTCTTGTGGCTCTCCGGACATGCAAATTATCGTTCATCTTCCCAACTATCCTCGTCAGCCGCCCATTCCAACGCTTGTAGCACGAAGCTGATATGGTTTCGGCCAAGGTGCTGCAACCCCACAACGAGCTGTGCGAGTGCGGAACCATGGTGGCTTGCCAGGAAGTCTTTTGTGCAAGCTTCTACTCGAAAGGACTCCTCGTATATTTCGGGGAGATGCAACGAAAATTTGCCTGTGTAATCCCGCCGACTCCGAAGACCAGTCAACTCGGAAAATGAGTTCTCCGGCTTGAAGTGGTGGCTCCAACAGGGCGAGGACTCTAGTTTTTGCTGGAGTTTCTCTCGAAGGGTCCTTTCCCGGAGCGTATCCAGTCGAACCAGACCGCTATCGCCTTTCGACGAAACAGCCTCCATTGCCGGTAAGTTTTTCATGACAAGTAGGTAGTCAAGATAGAGTTGTGATGCACAGATCAAGATTTCTCTAAAACACTGTTGGCAGTCCGTGGGCTTTGCAAGCGCTGAAGACAAAACGTTGTCCACAGCCTCGCGGTAGCTGACTAAATCGAGTTGGAGCTTTTCCAGTTGGTTGTTCATTGATCCTTGATTGTGGGGCATTACTTTAGGCTGGACCAAGATCCCCTCCGTTATTGCAGTACGGTGCAAGCGGATTCATGAGGCACGGATTAATGAAAATGAACGGCGTAGGGAGGATATTTTCCAGATCACCGCCGGTGATGCCAATTATCCGCAGCAAGTACTTGTCAAGATTGCCGGACCTCTTTCCGGCCTTCTTTAGTATTTGTTTGCTCCAATTCTTAATTTCTTGCTTCCAGTGCGGCGCGGCTGGATTGTTGGGGTCTGCTGCTAGCTTCTTCAAATGCTCAAGGATATTCTCGTAGAGCGATTTGATCTGCGTTGTGGGGTCTCCTCCGCCTCCAGCCAATGCACTTGGTCCCGCACCACACGTTCCGAACTCGCATCCATCGTCCCCTGGGGGTAGGATAATTCCCGTGAGGTCTTGTCTTGGAAAATTGATGGTATTCGGTAATCCAAGAGTCTCCCCTTCCAAAGGTCCAGTATTTTGGCCTGCTCCAGATCTGCCAAATGGCGGCCCGTTAGGATGAAATGATGGACCGTGTCCGCCGCCAAAAAGGCCACCCAACAATCCGATGATAGGAATATAGCTACAAAACGGGCAAACACCATCGGCATCCAAGCCGGTCGCGTCTAGACCGAGCGGGCACTTAAAGGAATACCAGCAACATTTAAGAACGTTGACGAGAGAATTCAGCTCGCAGTGAAAGAACAAAGACTACGCCGGCCTGGCGACTGCACAACACGGGAAAACCAGACAGTGCCGTCGTCGCCAGGCCGGGTTCTTGAAGGAAGAGGGTTAAGCCGCGAGCTTATCAAAAGTCGCAGCGGAAATGGAAGACATCGGCTAATTGGGTAGTGTCCTAATTCGGCCATCTTGCTATTGAACAGCGGCATTCAACGTGCTCCTAATCCACTCTGAGACAGTCAGTTTTCGGGCTTTTGCCTTTGCCTCAATTACCTTCAGATCATTCGCCGCGAAGCGTACAGGCACGATCTTGCCCTTGGCCATGCCCTTGGGCAGAGTTGGCCTTCCCACTTTATTACGCTTCGGCATCGCGGAGCTCTTGAATGATTGCTGCCCGAACCGCCGTTTCTGGGGAGACTACGGGCGGTATTTTTAGCACCGTTACATGGCGCTTTGGTTTCTCGGGGTCGTCTGTCTCATGTACCCAGGCATAGGCGTGGGTCGCCTTCGGATGCCCGCGTAATTCAACAATCTCTACGATCCCTTCCCATACCGTTCTGCCATTGTGCTTCTCTGTAACGGAAACGCTTTGTACGTGCGTGGACTCCGTACAAGCGGCGGATTGTGTCTTTCAATTCCTCAACATGGCTCATGCGGCTGCCTCTACCAGTTCCCCAACACTCCAAAAATCACGCTCAATACCCGGTGGTGTCCTAATTTGCCTTATTTGCTGCCAATCCAGATGCGAAGGGGTGGGTTTGGCTCTGCTCCTTTATCATTTGAGACCATTGCGGCCCCACCCGCCACAAGCTTGTCGAATTCCCAGTTCCCAACGCCGCCATCTACGGTTTGTTGGAGAATGGCGATGAACGCATCTGCGGCTTGTTTGAACTCCGGCGGAGCATCTGCTTTAACTCCCACCAACACGCCGCGTGCCGATGGTCCTCCAAGCGGACGGCTGAAATTAAGGAGCACTCCGGCCCTTCTCATGCAATCAATTATCTTGCCGCTGAATTGGGTAATTTCCATCGTGTCGCCTAAGACGGCGACATCCACGGTCTTCCCCTTAAGTCGAGAAAAAGCTGCCACTAGATTTTGCTCTTGGGCTGGCAAGAGAATGCGATCTGCCAACCGTGCTTCAAGTTGTAATCGGGCTAGTCTTTCCTGTTCGGCAATACGATTTGCCTCTGCGGCTCTCTCGTTTGCCTGGGCTATATCAAGGCGGAAACGTTCGGCTTTAGCGTTAGCATCGGCAGCGTGTTGTTCGGCCTGGGCGAGACTTGCTGCGGCTTTTGTTGCGCGCTCATTCGCGGTTGCGGCTCCTTCGTTCGCCTTGGCCGCATTTTCACTGGCTGCGGCTGCATCGGATTTGGCTTGTTCTATCTTGCCAGCAGCCTCAGTCTCGATTCGTTTTGATTCCGTGGCTGCTCCTAATCGGACAGACTCTAGGGCAAAGGCACTCTCACGATCCTAATTAAGAGTGCCCAAGTAGTCCGATATCTCCGCAGGCACCATGCAATGCATCTCCGCAAGCTGCTCAGCCTCATCCAGGAGATGGAATCAGGCTGTCAGGGTTCTGATTTGGAGTACGAGTCGATATGCTCCCACGTTTCCGCCGTGAAGAGCCGTCGCCGCAGCGCAGAAGGGTAAGCTCGTGGCCAAATGAGGCTTGCCTATGGGAGATCGACACTCACTCTTCTGATTTTGTGCCTGTCCGGCTCCGCTTCAAGTCCTTAATGTCGCTGCTCCGCCCTAGAGCTTCTTTATTAGTAATGAGGTCATCCAGGGAAATAAAATGCACGGGAACACCGAAGAAGGTGCTGTGGACTCTCTTTTTCCATGCCTTGGAAAACGCGACACCAGTGATCTCGGTCAAAATGTCGATGCGCACAGGCGCAACTCCAATTTGATACACGACCTGCTTTTCGGCGAATGTCTCGGCTGTAATCCCATCATGCTGGAGGGGAGCACCAAACTTCTTGAGCGCTTCGACCACCCTAATGGAATTCTGCGGTGAATTGTGAACCCACACATCGAGATCTTTGGTGTAACGCGGCTCGCCGTACTTCATGACCGCGAAGCCGCCAACGATCAAATACTCAACCCGAGATTCGTTTAAGAGTCGTAACAGTTCTTTGTAGTGTGGGTTTTCTGCCATGGTTGATTTCCTCGGCCAGTTCCACCAGTTCCCAGGCAGCGGCAAAGATCGCCTCATCTCCCTGCTCCTGCCAAAACTCGATGTCGAAGGATCGGTCCGGGAACCTGTTTTCTACGAGCCGTGTTTTCCAAGCCGAGTTTTGAGGAATAGTCATGTCCACTCGCCGAAGCTGTTCTTACATTATCAGGATATCAGGCTGCACCCGCGATTATCTTTCCTTTGGGATGACCAGTTCACTGTTCGCAAGAGCTCGTGTGAACCCTCCGGGGTGTGCTCACACCTATCGCGCATTGCTGACGGATCGGCTTAAGCCCGCACGCACGGCTGCCGCGTGGATCTTGCGACGTACCGCAGTCGGGAAGTAAGGACACTTGCCTTCAGCGAAGGGACTCGCAAAAATCCAGTCCGCGGGCCTGCAAATTCTGACTTCGACTTCCAGCGACGAAGTAGCCTCGCCAGCTCTCGGTCGAGGGGCACTTGCGCTTCCGAGTACTCGGTTTTAACTTCCCCCAAACGCCCCTGCACGACACCACGTCGCACGGAGATTTGCAGTTCCTCCCAATCAATGTCGCCCCACTGAAGTCCCAACACCTCCGACAAACGTAAGCCCAGGCACATTCCAAGAATCACAAACAAACGCACATGATCCTCAGGAATGTTCTTTAGCAGCAGAGCGACCTGACGCTGAGATAGGATCGCCGGCCTGGACCTCCGCTTTATTCCACCTTTGATAGAGACCAGTTCCATTGGATTGCGACCAATTGGAAATAGTCTCCATTTCCATGGCGAACGTAAAGAGGATGTTCATCAAGCACCGTACATGGCCTTTGGACTTAGGCGCCAGATCGACTTCTGACAGCCACTGCTCGACGTTGAGCGGATCGGCCACCGATTCGATGGACGAGTGTCTCCAACGTGGCAAGATGTGCACATCAAGCCACGATGTGTAGCAGTGTCTGGTTGAGTAGCGTTCTGGCATTTGTTCTTTTTTATAGCGGTCGACGAGCTGACCAAACGTAATCGTGCCGTTCTTTTCAGCGTTATCCGCTCCGAGGTGCTTCTCTCGAAGTTTCAGCCGCTCGGCTTCCGCACGAGCTCGGGAGAGGTTTCTGAATTGTGAAATCGTGCCGAAGATTTCACCTCTCTGAACGCCGTTGTTGTCGCGCCGGCGAAATATCCATACGTGGTCGCCGCTGGCTCTTTTGTGCAAAGCGATGTACCCCTTTTGAAACGAGTTCCGTGTCCGTCTCAACTATTCGCTCCTTTCCGATGGACACGAATTGCGCTGACCGGAAGATGGCTTTTCTTCGCACCACTTTTCAAGCACTCGGAGGCTGAACCGCTGGCGACTTTGGCGTAAACAAACGCTACCGAGCTGATGCTTGTGCCAGCCAGGGCAAGCTTGAACTGCTGCGATGACTGCTTTTGTCCGCTCCTAATGCAAGAGACGGCATTTAGCACAACGAATGACAGGGAAAGGACTAGGAACAGTCTTTCCATTTGAGGACACTTACTATGCTGAGTTTCGTTAGCGACTGGGAGGAGGGTATACATACTCCATGTCGTCTGTTTTTCATCGTTTTTCTAAGGAATTACTTAGTAACGCCGACTTTGTCCTTGCGCTCAAGAGTGCGCTGTGACTACACTGTTTTCCCTCACCCCCATCGGCGCTCAACATTCTCTTTTCGGTGAAACAACGAGGATCGAAGTACAGCGAAAAGGTCAATGGGTGATCTCGAAAAATAGGCAAAACAACTCGTAGATCATCAGCGTCAGGCCGCGTTGTTCATCACTCGATTCGAGAGGTCAACAGCCATGCCACGTCCCATCTCCGAGCAGATTCAAGGAACATATTTTCGTCTCCGATTCACCGTGGCCATCATTGGCCTTCTGTTTCCGGTCATCCTCTACTTTGGTGGGAAGATGAATCGCTTCGGCCTGCGTAGCTCCATGAGCGCTTATTATTGGGCTACCGCGACCGCGCCGTGTCCATGCGGTGAAGACCCAGAACACTCCGGAAAATGCAAGAAGATCGAGAGGAACAGCAAAGAAGAAACGTCCTGTCTCGCGCTGCCACCGGTTACAGAAGCGGGATCGATGAGGAGTTATTTTGTTGGTTTCCTCTTTGCCGTGGGGGCGATCCTGTTTGCCAACAAGGGTTATAGCCGATGGGAAGACATATTCCTTAACATCGCTGGCGTATCAGCATGGCTGATCGCTCTGTTTCCGATGCCCTGGACTGGCAAATTAGCACCACTCTATTGGGTGCATGGGACCGCGGCAATCATATTCTTTTTGGCCATCGCTTTTGTGGCCGCCTTTTGTTCCAGCGCCACCGTGAGACTGATAAAAGACTCTACACAAAGAACGCTCTACATGGCTGCATACCGTGGTCTTGCGGTGTTGATGATCACTTCCCCGATCATCGCATACGTCCTAAACGCTCATATCCTGCGCAAGGACAACGCGATCTACTGGGTCGAGTTCTGCGGGATATGGGCGTTCGCGGCGTACTGGATCGTCAAGGGCATTGAGATGTCCGGACCTGATACGGAGAAGAAGGTAGCGGCTGGAATACCCTATGACCCACCCAAGTTGCATATCGTAGCCAGCGTGAAGAGCATGTTGTCTGGCGGAACGAACACGACGATTCCGTCTCCTCCCTCACCGTGAACGGCTCCCGCGGCCCTGTGAATTGTTTTTGTTGTTCAGACCGGTAACCCTGGAGTCAAAAGCTCTTCGTGGAGGCAAAGTTCGGTTCTCTTCAAAAGACAAGTTATGCCCCTTCACATGAAAGAAGCAGGCCGCGAATTCCCCAAGAAAGTGCGATCTCGGTAGAGGATCGCCGGGAGAGTGCGAGAGGCGCGGCGGTGCGCCTCTCGAAAATTTTTTGGACAAAAAGAATGCCCGGCCTAAACCGGGCGACTAAGACAGGCTGAAAAGGCCGTTAATCCTTCCAGTTCGGAAAGGGATTCCGGCTGGAATTGCGGAACGCGATGATCAGATCGCGTACCAGCAGTCGGCGCTGATACAGTGTGCCGATGAGTCGGGCCAGTGCCTGAGCATCGTGTTGATACCATTCCTCAGGCATGCCTTGCGCAAGCTGCCAGAGTTCGGCGCTGTCAATCTGCTCCAATCGCGATAGCGCCGGCTCGAACGACTCCCAGCCTGCGACTTTTTCATAGACGCAGTTCCGGGCATAGACGCCACGCAGGGGAGAATCGGGAAAATCCCACTGCCCGGCATTGAAGCAGTATCCCTGGTCGATGAAGGTGGCGCGGTATTTCCGGGCGCGTACCTTCTTGGTGAATACGGCTTGGCGCCCGTCGGCGTTTCCAGTCCACTTGTCAAAGGCAAGCACGGCGGCAAAGTCTGCCATGTTCTGAGTCTTTTCGAGCATAACGTTTTCCGGCAGGTAGTCGAAAACCATCTCCTGCACAGGATCGGCAACGTAACGGGAGGCCAATTGCAGCCCAGTGCTGCACGGCGTAGCCACTCCAGCCAGGTCGATTCTGAGATCGGGCGTGTTGGCAACGAGCCAATCGGAAACCTCGATCACAGAGACTTCGGGCATCGGCAATCCAAGCCACAAGCCAAGCCGAGTAGCAAGAAACTCATTCGCCAAGACCCTGATATCCTGCGGGTTATTCTGGAATTTGACCACGTAGAATCCGCCATCGGAAGCCCGCATTAACTGTGACTGCGAGCCTCCGCGCATCCGGCGAATCTGTTGCACTGCGTAGAGGTTAGGGTTTGTGGTTGTGCTGCCCGACATTTCTTTCTCCTGTTTCGCCGTAACCGGCCTGTTTTGTCCTTCATCCATGGCCGCGGAAGCGGGGACAAAACAGGCGGCGAGGTGAACAGGAACGAACGGAGCCAGGGAAGGGTGGCAGGGCGCGGCAGAAAGCGCGGTGCGTGACAAAACGCTCTTGACTTATGTTTTGGCGCGATATCGCGCTGTGGGCGCGACCGCCTGAGCCTCAGGCCTTACAGAGGCGTCCACCCGATTCGAGCGAAGTGGAAAGGCGGCAGCTCAACATCAACCGACTGGAGAAGGCAGAATCAGAACTGAAGGATGCGGCGACGCTCGATTTCGTAAGCGGCTCCCGCTGTCGATCAAAACCCCGGCAAGGTCCCACCGAAACCACGAGAAATCTTCCTAATCGTGCCCGACGGCGATTCGGCGGTTTGCCAAATTCCCTTGGCGAAATTGCACATTTCACGCCGCCAGCGAATCGCCCCTCTAATGCGAACACGCGGCCTGGCTCAACAGGTGCAGGCAGAAAGCCGAGAGGAAGCAGTTGAGAATGACTGCCGACCAAAGCTTCTGGCTCATCGGCGTGAAGGGCGACGAACTGACTGCGGCCGCCGGTTCTGATTTCCTAGAGCAATTTCAATACCGCTTCCGGGGCCCCGAGAATATGCGAGCCATTGAAGGACTGCGCCGTTCCGTAGATGGCATGGTGTTCGACCTGCAGCACTTTCAAAATAATGGCCGCATTCAGGTTAGCAATGTCCTCAAACCGGGCCCAGGTAGGTGCAAACGGCGACTTCGCCCAGTCAATTTCTTGGTAAGGGTGCAACGCCAATGCACACGCAGGTTTAAGGAAATTTTTGCCTCGTGATCGCTGAGGTGATTGGATTTCTGTAGTGACCGGCAGAAAACACCGGCAATTATGTAACGCCGGGCCGCAAATGCACACCTAGTTATTGGGGGCAACTAGATTAAACCTTTTCAAAACTTTGAAGGGAAAAACCACGGGTGTCGTTCTCTAACGAAAGGTCCAGAGGAAGACTCATGACAAAGCAGACACGGAGATATCTCAAAGAGCAGAAAGCATCCTTGAGCTTGGAGCAAGACAGGGGCAAGCTTCTCGGACTGAGGGCAAGCGACGGCCGGGCGGACGTAACCGTGAAGCCTTCCGCGTTGCTCGCAGCGGCGACGCTGGCACTGAGCTTAGTTTTGATTGGGACGGCTCAAGAAGCGGCGCCACAGAATAATAAGACCGGGGATCAGGCGCAGGCAGCCGCTACGAAGCTGCCCACGGTGGTGGAGCGCGAGAGTTGGCGCATGACGATCATCCACACTCCGCTTCCGGGGAAAGGCTGTTTTGTGGCCACGTATCCAGAAAACCAATGGCGTGAAATGCGGTGCAATCCACCGTCCACCAAACTCTATCCGCCAAAGCGTCCTGGGATGATCCGGACGGAAATCGTTGGAGGGTCGGGCACGGATTTTTCGGCTAAGCTGTCGACCGATCACATCACTGAGGCAGAGGGTTCGTTCGACACTGTAACCGGCGTAACCAGCGAGTGCTCCGTACAATGCCCACAACAAGTCTGCCCGGCAAATCCGTCATGCACCGGCCAGCCTTCAAACCAGTATTCGTTGCAACTCAATAGCAAGACGTTCAACACGCAGACTTGCAATGGCTCCAACCCTGTGCCGACCTGGACGCCATCGACATGCCAGGGCTGGGAGCAGTTCGTGTATTCGTCATCGAACAGCGGCAGCATCCAGTACTGGCTGGAAAACTACGGCCCGCCAGGCACCGCATGCCCGAACCCAAGAGGCGCCGGTTGCGTGGCGGGCTTCGCTTCAACCGACGGATGGTGCCCATTTCAGTTCACACCCACGGATCCGGTATATTGCGTGGTCAACGGCAGTAATTTCGCCGGCGCACCCGGTGAAACGATCAGTTCGCTGGACCCAAGTTCCGCCGGCGCGCTCAAACTCCGCGGCACCGCGGCTGGCTTTGGTGGCAGCACGAATGATGCGGTTTATGTAACGGAGGGCGCCACTGTCTATCCGGCGACGGGCAATAACTATTTCCCTGATCTGGGGAACCAGTGGCAAGAGGTCGAGTTCAATGTTTTCGGCGACGGTGGCGGGGACCAAGCAGTCTTCAACAGCGGATCGACACTGCAAGTGCGCACCAGCGTGGCCAGCAACAGCTGGGAGATACCGACCTGTGACGCGCAAAGCTTCACGGGCGAGTCGAATAACCTGACTCTAATAAATCTGAACCCGCCCGTAGCCCACACGGGCATTCCCTCTCTTGTATTTCAGGAGAGCAATGCGCCGGGCTCGACGCAAACCACTTGTGCGGGTGCAGTCAGCGTCGGTGACACTCATATAACCACCTTCGACGGCTTGTATTACGACTTTCAGGCGTCGGGCGACTTCGTCCTGGCAGTGGACGGGCCTGACTTCATTGTGCAAGCTCGGCAAGCATCGGGCGCCCCGACGTGGCCAAACGCCGCGGTCAACAAAGCGATCGCCACGCAAATGGGCAAGACTCGCGTAGCCGTCTACATCGAGCCCACGCGGCTTGTGATCGATGGCGCGACCACCAATCTGGACGACGGCAAGACGATCCTGTTGCCTAGCGGAGTACAGATCGCAAGGCAAGGCAACTTGTACAAGATATCGAGCTTGAGTGGCGACCGAGTAGCCGCCACGCTCAACAGCACGTGGATCAACGTCAGCGTGGGACTTGGCTTTTCGCCCCGTCCGCAGGTACGTGGTCTGCTGGGCAACCCGCTCGGAAACGCCCAAGAACTCGCCACTTCCAAGGGAGTACAGCTAACAGCGCCGGTACTGTTTCGCGATCTCTACGGTTCCTACGCTCAAAGCTGGCGCGTGCCGCCGAAGGAGTCGTTGTTCGCAGAAGAGACCGGGAGCCGGTTCGGTATCCCCACGAAGCCGTTCTATGCGAGCGACCTCACCCGACAGCAAGCCGCTAAAGCGCTCGCGGTTTGCAAAACCGCTGGCATAAAGAATCCGGATTTCCTCGATTCTTGCATGATTGACGTCACCATGTTGAACGATAAGACAGCGGCAAAGGTCTTCGTCCATCTCCCAACACCGCATCACGTGATCACGCCGGGTCATCGTAGGCCCCATCATCGTGATTGCGATTGTGAGGATGACCGTGATTGGAACCGTGACCATGACCGAGACCATGATCGCGATTAGCGTTAATAGAGGATGGCAAACTGACCCAAGGACGCGGCCGGCTTGTTCCCCGGGACCACATTTCTTTCAAGCGGTCAGGGTCAGTTCTTCCGCGAAGGGCTTCCTCCCACTGGAGCACACCGGCAATTTCTGTTAAGGGAGCAATCTTGTCGTACCTTGGATCTTTAAGGTCTGCCGGCGAATGATAGATGATTGGAATGTCTGTCACACTCGGCTTCCTGAGCATACTGTGGACTCCAGATAGGCTCACCATGTATCAATAAAGGCGAGGTTACGGCGAAATCCAGTGCCCACTCCTGGTTGGCTGCCGTGTACTAGCGCAGCGGAGCACTCATGCGCGTGCAGTAAAACCCCGGCAAGGTCCCACCGAAACCACGAGAAATCTGGCGGCGTGAAATGTGCGACTTCGCCAAGGGAATCTGGCAAATCGCGGAATCGCCTTCGGGCGCGATTAGGAAGTTAGGCGCGTACTGTAGGTCCAATCGGGTTCCGGTTCGGGTGTTGTCAAAGCAAAAAATTGCGGCGCAAGCCGCAATTTTTTGGAGAAACGAGATTCGGGGCACGTTCCCTAACGTGCCCCGGAGAGTTCCAAACTGATGGGGCGCAGCTCGCCGCGAATCACCGAAAAATCATGTAACCGAGCCGCATATCAGCTCCGGGTTCGGGCGCTTCATGGAATATCAGGCGAAGCGTCTCGGGACCACCCGGCCGCTAGCTTCTCCGCAATAAGCCTAGAACCCCGTTTTTCCTTTCGATGGGCATTTCAGCATCGACTCAAGCACGTGGTTCGGGACCAGGGGGTCGGAGGTTCAAATCCTCTCTCCCCGACCAATTTCTTCAATAACTTACAAGCGATTTCTGGTTCTCCGTCTACAGCGATGTAGACGATTTTGTGACGGTCATGCATTTTCGTGCTCTCCAAGAACTCGCCTTTTCCGTAGACACGGACAATGAAAGCGTAGATGCATCGCATAGAGGCGAACCCTTTCCTAAAGCGAGTTGGACACGCCCAACGCGCTTAGGTCTTGCTACTCGAAAAAGGAGTTGGTGGGGGAAATGCGTTTATAAGCAAGGAGAGCGGCCTTAATACTAGCCAACGTTATAGTCGACCTCCCTTGGCGCGACCCAGAAGCTCACGTAGCCTCTCGTTTAGGAGATATGCCCATGATCAAGATTACTGAGTGGAAAATGTTCAAGCGGCAGGCCCCGGCCGCGGCGATCACTGGCAACATAGTAGCAAAGAAGCAATTCCAGCGCCTTTGGGTCGCCGGATCGCTCGGAGCATTCTTCACGTCTTTGGCGCGGACTCTTCCCGGGGACATTCGAAACGTTACGGTCGAAACAGCGCCGCATACCGTCCTCCGCTACCTGTATATGATTTGGTTCATCTCGTATTTTTTCGTGTCCAACCTGAGGACGCAATCGAATGAGATACCGGAAGTCAGAGAGATTCCCTTTGATGTGATTCAATCGATTGCGGGACTAACCGCCGCGTTCTTCCTCGATTTCCTCGTCACGAATGAGCACCATGGAATTAGTGCGTTTGCTGCGGCAAGCTTTGCCATCGCTGCCATCTGCGGTTTCGCCCTTTTCTGGTTTCGCAGAGATGAGCCGGGGCTTCAGATCGCGCGCCTTATTGGCTTCCTCCTGGCCCTCTGCGTTGGGATTGCAATAATGGCAGGGTATGTTGCATCGTGGATGCTATGGACGTCGGTGGCTATTCTGTTCTTGCTGCTTGCGATGTTCACCTTGATTCGAATCAAGGGGCCAGAGGTTTCGACTACGCCTTTAGCGGGTCCTGCGAAGAAAGTGACGTAATTCTGACTGTCGGCAGTTCGGAAGTAATCTATGTGCCGCATCCTTCGTGGATGATGATTTAATCGCGCGGAGGCCACGATGGACACCTAAAAGAAGATTTCTGAACTGTAGACGATTTTGTGCTCTGAAAGCCTCCGGGTTCAATAAATCGCAACAGCGTTCAACAAGCGGCGTACAACGGGTTCAATATCAATCATGAGCGCTTCGGCAACGTAACGATTTCGTTGGCTAAACTGGCTGCTCCCGCTGCCATGGACAAAGATCACCAGCCCCATAGCATGGGGCGGCAATCGAGGATCGCCGTGAAGAACCATGTCTTCGATGGGGATGCGAACAGCCCCATCCCATTCATCGCGTTTTTGGAATTTGATCGTCATGCGACACCTCGTTTCTCCGGCTTTCGCTCGGCGTGTCCGCGCAGCATCGACGGACTGGCGCCAGATTACTCTGCTTTACGACCGATTGCTTCGCATTCAGGCATCCCCGGTTATCGAACTTAACCGCGCAGTGGCCAGTGCCATGTGCGAAGGGCCGGAGCAGGGTCTTTGTCTTATCGATGACTTGCTAGCGCGCGAACACCTCGCCCACTATCACCTCGCGCACTCTGCCCGCGCGGATCTGTGTCGCAGATTAGGGTGGATTCCGGAGGCCCGTGCTTCCTATGAGAAGGCGCTCGCCCTAGCGCGGCAGGAACCTGAACGCCGTTTTCTCGCGAGGCGGCTCGAGGAGTTGAAATAAAAACAAGTTCACCTCTGCTGTCGATCTTCTCTGTCCGCGACGACCAGAGGATGAACGATTCAGCGGGCCAGCAGCGGTCCTTCCTTGAGCTTCATAACCCCGGCATTCTATCTGATGGGCACCGATTTGCCAGGCGCCAACGGTGGCTATTGTGACTTCCACGTCAACCGAGGGTCCAGTGGTCCGGACTCCGCATAGGTCTTGGCAGCGCGCAAGGCTTGCCCGGCACTCGCTACTCCGCTCACGATGTCGGCTGCCAATGGGAGCTCAAGGTTCAACACCAACATCAGAGCCGGAACAATCACATCTCCACATTCTTGATTTCCTCGATGACCTGAGCGACCTGAGCAGGTATGAGAACAGGACCTGTGTCCTCAAGCCACGCAACAAGCTCACCGACGGTGCGAACACTCTCTGGAAGGGGCAGCTCGATCTCGTCGTCCCACACAGAGTCAATCCAATGTTCAAATAACAGCTGAAAACACTTGTGTTGCTCTGCAATGAGCGAGCCGCGGTGCTGCTCGAAACATCTGTACAAGACAAAACCAAGTCCCGCCTTTTGGAACGGCGGTCTTAACGCACACACCTCTGCTGGCGATGCGGGGCGGTAGTGTCGCTCGACGATCCAGATGGCCAGATCATTCATAATGGCGCTGTGTTCCTGTTCTGCCTCGTCTAAATGCCAGTAGAAATGATTGTCGACGCACTCGATGTGGTTCTTCAGGTCTCCCATTTGCGGCCATGGTATGACGTCCTCTCTTAGGAAAGGGGCAAAGGCGCTCAAATGTTCCTGACTGCGGCCGATCAAATTTTTCAGCAGGGGCTGCAACCTAATCAATGTGTCATGCAAAGCAAGGGCTTTTTCAAGCTCCGCCGATTGGATCCTCTCCTGCCTGATCCTTGCCTCGGGCGCGTCGTTTATTAAGCTATTGGGGTTGGCCATACACATCGTCTTCTGATTTCGGGATGGGATCCAAATCCGCAGAATCGTCGCAATTCCCTTCTGATTCACCTCTTTGGACGGCTTCGGGGTCGTTCAGCTTCAAATCAGCTGGTTTCCTCAATGCCTCCCGTTCCCTCTTGTGCTCCCTTACAGACAATAGATAGTTGTGGTCCGGAGGAAAAAGGTACTTGTAAAGAAACTCGACCCGCTCAATATTCAGGCGATTCCCAATCACCCGCTCGCGATATTGCTGACAGAATTGGAAGAGATCGTCGGGCTTGATGACCGTACGGCTCACGCTTCCCACGGGCATGGTGGTTGCTTTCAGCCAACCACTCTTGATCCATGAATCGACCTCGTAGATGTGGACGTGAAGCGCCGCCGCCAAGCCTCTCTTCGAAATGGAGTCTTGGCGTATCCCGGCACGCACCCTCAAACGGCGGAGCATCCCGTAAATGGCAGACGGAGAGCATCGCATCTTTTGGGCCGTCTCGGAGACTCTGCACCGATCCAGCATTTCCAGCAGGCGTTGCTGTTCCGAAACCGGCCATCTCTTATGCTTGTCGGTGGCTTTATTCCCCATCCGTCTGACGAAACGGCGACAGGCAGATCTCGGATTGCCGGTAATTACAACTAATCTGGAAATGACCTGGCGGAGAGAATGTCCAGTCGCTTTGAGATTGCTGTTAGCCAAAGCCCTGGCTTCGGCAGACCACTTGAAAGTTCGACGCTTCTTGTTCCTTCTATCATTGTTCATATAACAATTGCTGGTACCCGATGGTCTCGGGGCTAACAAGAAATACTTTTACAGCAAAGTGAGTCTCTCCGGCGTGGCGCTATCGGACATGAACCAATGAAAGAGTAATGCGATTTGCTCAGGCCTTATTACGGCTCCTGGAAGCGGTGCGCGGCTGCAGCCGCCCCGAGATCGAAAAACGCATGAACACCCCCGCCGAGCCGAAGCCCGCAAATAAGTAAGCAGTCAGGGTTAGCACTCAGCATTTGACTGCTGATTGCTGACTGCTGATTGCTTCCTTCCGCTCCACTCCTCGGGCGGGGTTTCTACGCCCCAGAAGTTGCCTGGCTGCTCGAGAGCTAATCCGAGAAGCGATGCTTTCTCAAAGTTGCCGAGAAAGCTACAGGTAGCAACGCGGGCGGTCACACGCTTGTGGCCGGGAAGGCCGGCGAGCCGGACCTGGGAGCCGACGGGCAGAGAACGGGAGAGACGCAGACCGCATCCCTGCGGGTTCACGACCACCGTCCGTGAAAGCTCAGAAAAGATCTCGGTGGTGTCCAGACTGGCGACGGTGACGGGAATTTCCCAGCGTATTCGTGTGCCGCGTCGCGCAGTTGGGACGGCGGAGACAGCCGGTTCGGACGGCATCATATCTTTGTTCGCCTTTTTCCTCACCCCGACAGTTGGAAAGAAGCACTCAGCAATTAGCATTCAGCACTCAGCCAAAGCCAAAAACCAAAAGCCAAGAGCCAAACCTCACCACTGATGACGCTGGTGACACGGATGGCGGAATCGCCGTTTACTTCGCCACTCTCGTCAGTGTCTTTAAGACGCCGCTATGGCCCGATTTGTCGCAAAAGGAACGGACTGTTTCCGTCAATTCACTTTGATCGGAGTTTGTGGGGAGGTTGAAGACCAAGCTGCTGGGCTTCTCCGCGTCCAAGGAAGGAAGCTTGCGCTTACGACCAACGCCGCTTGCGGGCGCTGCTGCGCTTTGGCCTTTTGAAGCTACTCGGGCAAAGGTGCTGGTTGGGTCGCTGGTGTTGGCGACCACAACCTGCGGCTTTCCCTGGGGAGGAATCTCGACTCTCACCGATGTGACCACGGTGGCGCTGATGGTAAGAGTAGCGGTCGCGCTCTTTGGTGATGTCTGAGCGAACAGTGCAGGGCCGACAAATAGCAGGCCGATTATGGCAGTGGATCTCAGGCTATGAAGTGGCACAGTGCACTGAGCTTAGGGCATGTGCCGGCTGCGGCAACATCGGGGTGATGTCATTTTTGGATTCCAAAACGGGATGAACAAAGGTTAAGTTTCTTAACGTTACTTAACATTCAGACCGGAGCGGTTGTTTAGTTTCAACAGTGGTCGGGCCGCGCGTGTTCCGTTTTGGATCCCGCGGTAGTACAGGGCTGGAAGTATGCGTGTGGGGAAAATGGGAAATCGCCGGAATCGGCGGAATCGCCGATACTGCCGAGGTCGGGAAGGCAAACTTCTAACGTTTCTGTATTCGTGCCTGAGCCGCCGCCGCTGGCGTTGTCACCTAAGCTCCAAGCAATTGCAAGCGCCTAAGCACATCGCGATGCTCCTGTCCCGTGCGCTAGCACGATCTTCTGACTCAGCTAAGGACTTATCGCACAGAGCCGAATCAGATCGCCGCTCTCGGACTTGGACGCGAGGCTGCCAGTTTTGCAAGAGCAGGCAGCAAGAGCAACCCTGCCAGCCACGGGAACCATGTGCCATAGCGGTTAAAGATCGTTTGGTCGTGGTGGAGCGGCACGTCCACCTGCAGGGATGCGAAGGGGGCGCTGTCGCTGCGTACTTCACCGAGGATGCGGCCGCGATCGTCCGTCACGGTAAGGAATCCGTTCTTTGCCGAGTGCGCGATCGCGTAACCATCCTCGACGCCACGCATGATGGCGATGTGCCCGTGCCAGGCACGGTCGACGTTGAAGTCCCAGGCCGGATCGAGCAGCAGCCACGAGGTTGAAGCTCTTGGTGTGCTTGGCGAGCACCGGCGTGAACACGCCTGAGACAATGTTTTCTAATTTCGAGGTCTCGGGAGTTCTCAAACGCGCCTGCCGCCACCAAGGTTGCTTTAGGCCATAGCACGGGACCATATGGCACGATATCGTGAAGTGCGCGCCGGTCTTGGAGGCCGGCGCGCATAAGGGTTGGCGTGAGCCGAGCTTGCCGCATGACTTTTCTTCGGCTCCTGGGAATATGCAAGTTGAGCGACGACTAAACGGGTGACCGCGATACGGATTATGTTCAAGGCCCGGCTCCGGAAAGTTCAGCGATGTATCCTCAAAGTCAGAGCTGCGTTAGTGAGTGCTGGCCTGACGCTTTTCGCTTATTAATGCCTCATTCTGATGTTGCAGAAGAATCCGGAAAGCGAGTCCGTGCGTAATCAGCAGTAGGGGCACGATGAAAGTCGGAATGAAATAGGTGGCACCCAACTGCCCCGCCATGAGCCCGGCGTGATTGGCCTGGTAGAAAGCATTAAAGAGATCGGCTGTACCCCAGAGACTGAAGATCCATGCGATGACAACGCCGGATGCACTGGGCAGCGATATCAGCGCAAGCAAGGCTAGTATCGCCGCAATGGTGTCCCCATACGCCGCCGAATGCGCGAAGGCAGACGGCAGGTCAGGCGACACGACCCCTGGCACCAGAAATGCTAATCCGATGAAGCGGAAGCTGTGGAGGATGAGCACAGGCCGCAACGCTTCGGCCCGCTGCCGGAGGCATAGTTTCGGCCAGATGTATTGGGCCGTGACAATCCCCCAGGCGATGAAGCTGAATGCGATGCTCCCGAAAAACCAGAGTTGTGGCACGATGAATATCTCCTTTTTAGAATTCCAGCCTTTAACCGCGGCTGGTGGCAGGGATAGGTGCGTTGCTGCTGTCCGGCACTGCGGGCTTGGCGGTGCTGACGATGACGTGCTCGCGCCGCCACACCTTGGAGTCGGTCGCGAACTGAGGCTCCTGTGGGAACGGACGGCGCAGTTCGCGGTCGTATCGGTCCAAATTGAAGCCCGGGCTGAGCGGGGTCAAAATGAACTGCGCGAACGCGCGAAGCCAGTTGCCGAAGGTCCGCTGGTTGCGGAACGGCGCCGCATATCGACGAGCGATCGTCTCGAAGTCTTCGGCTGGGCGGCCGGTCACGTCGAGCACATCGGTCGTTGGTGCACCAAGCTCGAACGCGCCGCGCTCGTGATCGTCAATGTAGTAGCGAATGCCACTGAACAGGTCGATCGGATAGCCGCTCATTCGCGCGCCCTTCATGAACAGCCAAGTTGGTGTCGGCACGAACCTGACTGACCGCCCAACGGCCCGACCGATCGCCTTGGCCATGTCCTCCGCGCCTAGAAGCTCTGGCCCAGTGGGGCGGTAGCTCTTCCCGGCGTGTCGCGCAGGATCCATCAGGGCCGCGACGGCGACTCGCGCTATATCCTCATTCGAAGGTGGCGCGTTGCGGCTATTGCCGGACATCCAGGGAAAGATGCCCAGGTGCACGGCCGAGCCAATCGTCGCGAGGTAGGCATCAGCGAAGATGCCCGGCCTGACGATCGTATGTGCGACTCCGGGCGTCATCGAGAACAGGCGATCGACCAGCCACAGTTGGCGAGTCATAAGCGAGGGATGCGAAGGGCTCGCCAGCCATTGGGTCAGGCCGACGATGTGTTCGAGCCGGGCTTCCCCAGCGGCGACCGCAAAGGCGACCGCGCCCTGAATCATGTACGGATCGAAAGGCGGACAAAAATAGGCACGCTGGACCTCCTTCAGCGCGTCGGCCACTCGCTCGAAATCGCTCATGTCGGCGACCGCAACCTCAGCCCCCAGCGCCCTCAGCCCCGCGTTGCGGCCATCTTCCCGGTGCACCAAGGCGCGGACAGGATAACCGGCTTTCAGTAGTTCACTAACCACGACGCTCCCGGTCTTTCCGGTCGCGCCGGTCACAAGAATTCTTGGCTTGGTCATGATCTTCTCCTTCTCGCTCGCCTAACACGAGCAACTCTGTTTATTGATTAGAAGTAGAATTGTTTCTCCGCTTTTCGACGTTTGAAGACAGAATCACATGCTCACCGCAGCCCCGGCTGCAGTGGCCGAGTTCACTATACTGGTCGGGCTGTCTCTCAACAGTATCCCGAGCGGCAAGAGCGGCCCGACCGGAATGAACTGCAAGTCCACGAGGTTTTCCTTCGAGAGAGGAAGGCTTTCGATGAGGGCCCGAGCCTCCGCCACGTCCGTACAGTTCAATAGGAAGATGACGCCCCGGCCGTCCCCGCGCGTGAACCACTGCTGAATCTTGCCGTCGAGATACAGGGGAACGGTGGCACGAATTTCGGCGGGCATGATTTTCATGACTTGCTCGGGAGTAACCCCCGGTTTTGGCGAAATGATCGTCAGCACGGCGGTGATCTTGGGCTGCGGCGGTGAGGACTGGCCTAACATTTCAAGCTTCATTGTTCAGCTCCTTTGATTCCTTACGGAACTTCGGATCTTGTATTGGTACCACTGAGTACCACCCACTGATAAGATGTGGAAACCTGGCGAAAGTTTCATGACTTCGCAACTTTCTTCCCTGCCGAGCAGGTCAAACTGGTGGTACTATACGGTACCAGCGTTGCCACAGGAGAGGGTGATGGCTACGGCATCGAGGTCAAAACGCGGCAAGGAAGGCGGCGACGAAACCGCGGTGCGCGAGCGCATCCTTGAGGCGGCGTTTGCGGCGTTCATGGAGAGCGGCTACGCAACGACCAGCATGCTTGAGATCGCGACGCGCGCGCGTGTTTCTAAGCGAGAGCTTTACGCACTAGTTGGCAACAAACAGGAAATGTTGATCGCCTGCATCAGCGAACGCGCCAAGCGATTCGACGTGCCCGCTGACGTGCCCGTACTGCGCGATCGCGAGACCCTGGCGCAGGTGCTGGCTTCTTTCGGGACAAAGCTCGGCCGCGAGGTAAGCGATCCTACGGTCATTGCCGTATTCCGACTGGCGATCTCCGAGGTGATCCAGGCCCCCGAAGTGGCGCGTGCGCTCAACTCTATAGGACGCGAGACGAGCCGCGCCGCTTTGCGTAGAATCATGGCCCGAGCCCAGGCCTCCGGACTGCTAACAGGACGTCCTGCCGAACTTGCCGAGCAGTTCGCCGGGCTACTCTGGCGCGATTTGATGGTCAGCCTGCTGCTCGGCGTCGCCGAGCGACCGAACCCCCGCGAAATCGCGCGACGTGCCCGCGACGCAGCAACCGCGTTCCTGCACCTTCATCCGCTACCGAATGATGCGCCAGTTGCCTGACGCCTCCCAGCACTAATCCTGGTATCAGCAGGGTTAGTTCCGCGGCTATATAGCCGGACGGAGATAATAAACTTGAGACCTCAAGCGCGGCTTGGACCACGTTTTCGGCGCATTCGCGGATGCGACGAGACGCGCGATTCTCGCGAAGCTCGTAGGGACAAGCGACCGTCAACGAACTCATTGAATCCTTCGCCCTCAAGCAACCTACTATCTCCAAACACTTGAAGGTCCTTGAGCGAGCCGGGCTCGTCTCGCGCGGCCGTGAGGCACAATTTCGGCCCGTACGTCTGAATGCTGCGCCGCTCGCCTATGCCGCCAAGTGGATTGGCAGCTACCGACGCCTTTGGGAAGACAGCTTCGATCGTCTCGATGTTCTTCTTGGATCAAAACAGCCAACGACTAAGAAAGGGAGACAAAATGGACGCAAGCTATAAAAAGACAATAAATGTGATCCACACGGATGGCACGATCGCGGCGGTCTATTTCGATTTTGTTTTCAAGATCGATGGGAAAGCCGAAAACCGCGGCAGCGAGACCTGGCAACTGGTCAAAGCTGTCGGCGGCTGGCGGATCGCTGCGATGACCGCCGCCCCTATGCCGATCAAACACCCTTTCAGGAAGGTACTAAAGCAAGCCGTGCCCGTTCGGGATGATGGCCCTGAACGAGCCAAACCTTGATTACGCCGGCAGCTGGGCGAAACCCGCCCAGCTTGGCCGTAGCCTTGAACTGCGGAACTGGATCGAGGTTTTTGAAAGCGCTGGTGAACGCGTTCGACAAGCTCCACATCGTTCGCGGTGAAAACTCCGGATACTGCGGCTCGAAGTACATCCGGTGGACTTCTGGCAGCAGGCTCTTCGGAGCGTCGAGCCGGCCATCGACAAATGCGGAGTAGAAGATCAGCTCCCATATACATGCAAGTCTCGCGAGGAGATCTGGTGCTGCACTTGACCGAGCATTGCGGCGACTGCACGCCTGGGTCCAACATCTTTGTTGTCATGAAGGGAGTGGAGGAGTTTCACCGCGAGGTGAGCTCGCGAAGATACAAGTACATGCGCCCTGGCCTGAGAAAGCCCCCGTGGAATGCCACGCTCATGGAAGTGATCGATCCTTTCGGCAATCGCATCTGCTTTAATGAATTCCTCAAGGAAAAGACTCCTGTGCCGGAGATTAAAGAGTCACAAACCGGCCCCTAAACGCCATGGCTCGTGCGGAATACTTGGCTTCCGCAACTGATTGCATGGAGTCGCGGACATATCATTGCCCCTCAGGGTTCTTTAAGTTGAAAACGCGAATGTACGTCAACGTGGACTTGAGAATTCCTCTTGGCCGGCAATTGGTCGTTCCCGCGCCGTCGAGTTTCCATTCCGGCCGCCAGCTGGTTTTTTTGAGCCACGGAGATGGCCAGTTTGGTATGGAATACAGGTAAGTGCATCGATTCCCCTTCATGCGGCGCGTGCTAATTCTTGTGCCTTTAGCCTCTCGGCACGCTGTTTCAGGCCGAGCAGCATGCACCGCGTCATGAGAAATCCGGCAGGCTCGATCGCATGCGTGATCAGCCGGGCGAACGCCTTCTGCGTGCGCACGCGGCTGCGCGACACCAGTCGTGTTCGTTTCTCGTCTACCGTGTAGAGACCAAACTGCCACACCCAATCCAAGCCGCCCATGTTCCTCATATCCAACACGAGCGCGCGATTGGCCTCGATAACAGCCACCGGCCAGCTTGGGCCTCGACCCAGGGGAATTGCGTCACCAACCGCGAGGTGCTGAAACTCGGGGACAATGCGCGTAGCACTCGGACGGTCCAGATAGCCGAAGAAGCGATCGAGCCAGTCGTAGCTGTACAGCCCGCCACGCCGGTAGCCCATCTGCACGAGCCACGGCCAAATGAACTCGGGTCGCGCGTTGACGGTCACTGCCATTGTCCCTGAATACGTTGGATTATCGAGGAGGCTGTCGCCCGGCATGATGCGTGTGAGGTCGGACGGCGCGGCGCCCCAACGACTCATCCACCGTCGAAGCGGGAACCAATAGAGCACTGCGCCCGTGAGAATGATGAGGAGCGTAGAAAACATGGGATCCTCCTGCCGCCTGGCGCACAGGCAAGAAACTACGCCACGGATCGCTCGCTACCCGCGGCTCGATCATGGGTTCGTGCCTTCTCGAGGAAATCGAGCACTCGCGCGTCCACGATCTGGTGTTGGCTTGAGCACATGTCGTGGCGGCAACCTGCGACCAACTCGCCTTCGAAGTCAGGAATCAGCCGACGCGCGCGTTCCAGTGCCTCTGCCGGATCAGAGATAACCTCGTGCTCGCCGATGAGGAGCAGGGTCGGCACCTTCATTGTGCGTAGTGCCTCATCCGACACGACGCTGGGCAGGACGCGCGCCGTTTCGATCGGCATTCGAAAATGCTTCAGGCCAAGATACATCAAGTCGAGCATGTTCGAGTACGCGCAATCGGTGAATCCGAGCCAGCGGAAGAACGAATCCACGGTGAGGCGTGTCGGGAACGACACCATCAGCATTCCGCGCATGTTGAACTGTCTGACCATCGGCAGCAACCCGCCGGGCGAGAGGAGGACGAGCCTCCGAACGCGGTGCGGTACGGCGACTGCGTAATTGAGAGCCAGCCAGCCACCAAAGGACATGCCTACGAGAAAGACGCGATCGAGGCGCAGTGCATCCAACGTTGCTGTCAGCCACGAAACGAAATCCGCCGCATTGCAAATCGGCTCGTCGGGACGGCTCTTGCTCGGTTGACCCATGACGTCGACCGCATAAACCCGATATTCCTTGCTGAACGCGCCGATGTTGGGCAACCACATCGTCAGGGTCGCCATGTATCCGTGCAATAGCACCAGCGGCGGCGCCGCCCTCGGTCCGCAAACGACCACGTGCGTCGTCCCAAACCGAGTGGAAATGTCGATCTCTTCATAGGGAACGGGCCACAACTTCACCGCGGCGTCGTACGCCGCGAGGAACCTGGCTTGACCCTCGGGAGTCTTGAACGGAAATGGGTGAGACATGACTTGTCTTGTGCCACGCTCCGGTCGCAAAAGGACTGTCGCTAGCACCGCGACCCACAGCAGGAACACGCTGATGTTGATGCGCTCCCAAAGCCCAATCCACGGCGTCGGCAGATCGGTCTGCAGGCGCGGAGCTTCCAAAAACGTCAGCGCGCCGAACGCGAGGAGCACCGCGATCGTGGCGATCGAGTACAAGCGGAATCGCTTCCCGAATGCGGTGGCTCCAAACGCGATTGCGAGAAACATGAGGAAAACCGTCACGCCGCCGAGAACGACGTGCATGGTGTCGCTCAGCGTGCCCCCACCAGCCGCCAGCACCTCCCGTTGATGCATCTCCGCAAACGGCCACAAGAACCCGAGCGATGCGTAGGCCAGGATTATGCCGCCCACGAATCGTAGAACGCGGTTTGTACCGGCCGATTTCCAAACACCAAATCCGAAGGCGATCACCAGCCCGGTGTAGATCCACCCGAGCCGCGCCCACAGCGCTTGTGTCGGTGCTCCAATCGCGGTCAGCTCGCTCGGGACTTGAGAAATGAGGTTGTAACCCTGGTATCGAATCGCCCAAATCATCGCGGCATAGAGCACCGAAGACAGAATGCCGCAGAAAACCAAGGCCTTTCGCGCCGTGAACTGTGACATCGGTTTGACGCCCGGAGCCGTTGCCATAACAACACTTCTCTTGATCCGATGCTACGCGCAGTCAAGGCCCTGCTGTGTGACTGTGGTCACACCTCCGCGCGCTTTTCGAGACGCGAAGCGCCTGCGACTTTGCCGTGACCGTTCTGCTGCGAGGATTTCCGAACTGGATTTTACGCCTGTTTGAGCACCGCAGGTGCTACGGGCCGCCATCTGTTTCATACGTTAGGAGGGGCATGCCTTGTTGACGGCTTAGTTAGCTTGAAGGATTGCCCTCGACGGGCTTGAGAATGATTCCCCGTTCCGCGTAGGCTCCTCATCAGCAATCAGAATCGATGCTTCTTTCAACTGCATACGGCCTCCATTTTTCGCGACACGGGAAGGCGGAAATACTAACCCTCCCAGCGCGAACCCGTTGCCGTAACCCTCGGGGCATCGCCCCATAAGCATTAACTTAGCCGGGTTGGGTCAGCAGGGACCGTGATTTCGCATTTGCCCAGACCTCTGTGATGAGCATCACAACTATTCAGACCATAGGGGACTAGGCTAGGAATATCGCTGACCTATGCAAGAGCGATTTGAGGATTACAGCATTCTTGATCTGCAGTGCTCCTCTTCTGTGACTGCATATGCCTCCGGAAGACTTCACAACGCCTGTGTTGGATCCACATGGAAAGAAAGCGGGCCGACCGCTGCCCCTAAGCGGAGCTTCCATTTGGACTGGGGAACGATTCAAAGGTTCGCCGGACACCACACTCAGGCATTGGGCTATTGTCGGAACCCTCATCGGAGTGTTTCTGACCGGCTTCATGACGTTTTTCAACTGGAAGAGTACCCGTCGGGCCGAGGAGGACGCCGACTGGGTCGTCCACACTCATTCTGTGCAGAGGACGCTACAGGGCGCGGTCGGGCATGCCGTCGACACAGAAACCGGGGCCCGCGGCTTCGCGGTGACGGGGCAAGGGGTGTTTCTGGAGCCCTACCAGAACGGGCAACGCGCACTCACCAGGGACCTGGACACGTTGCGCACACTGACGGCGGACAATGGCAATCAGCAAAAGCGGCTCGACCTGCTTAGGTCGCAAGTGAATGCCAGTTTGGAATCCTCAGGAAAGATGGTGGACGGAAGGCAGCGGACAGGGGTGATTCCCGTCGACACCGAGTTCGTCGAGGGCAAACGTCGCATGGACGCAGTGCGAGCCACCGTCGCGGAGATGCAAAGTGAGGAAGCCAAACTGCTCGACGAGCGCCTGGGCCGGACGCAGGAGGCGAGACGCCAGACAGGAATCATCGTTTTCTCAAGCGCCCTGTTTGGAATGGCCCTTCTGGTGCTCGCCGGACTTACTATCCTTCGAGAGATCAACCACAGCTTCAGAATGCGCGAACAGCTCAGGATCCTGAATGCCGACCTGGAGCAGCGGTCGGCAGAGAGCAGGCGGGCAGAGGAAGAGGCGCGAAGGGCGGAAGAATCAAGCAAGCGGAGTGAATCGCGGCTCAATCTCGCTTTGGACGCGGCCCAAATGGGTATATGGGAACTCGATCTCCTCAACGATACCGCGATTCGCAATCTCCGGCATGACCAGATCTTCGGCTACAAATCCCTACAGCCCGAATGGGGCTCAGAAATCTTTCTGACTCACGTTGTTCCCGAGGACAGGGACGGCGTGAGAAAGCGGTTTGAAAAGGCTAACAGCACTGACAGTCTTTATTTCGAATGCCGGATCGCGTGGGCTGACCAATCGGTCCACTGGATTAGTGCGCAGGGAAAAGTTCTTCGGGATGATACAGGCAAGCCCGTAAGGATGACGGGTACCGTTGCCGATATTACCGAGCGCAAGCGAGTGGAGGAAGCTCTGCGGATCGCGGAGACGCGCCGCCAGAGCGAAGCGCAGTTTCGAACTCTGGCCAATGCCATCCCGCAGTTGTGCTGGATGGCCCAACCCGATGGCTGGATCTTCTGGTACAACGACCGCTGGTACCAGTACACAGGCACTACGCCTGCACAGATGGAAGGCTGGGGCTGGCAGTCGGTCCACGACCCTGAGACACTGCCGAAGGTCTTGGAACAATGGAAAGGTTCGATTGCCACTGGGAAACCGTTTGACATGGTCTTTCCTTTGCGTGGAAGTGATGGCCTGTTCCGCCCGTTCCTGACACGAGTGATGCCCGTTCACGACCAGGATGGCAAGGTCAGCGGCTGGTTCGGAACGAACACGGATATCAGCGAGCAGCGCAGGACTGAGGAGGAGCTGCGGCATGTGTCCGAACAGCGGCGATTGGCGCTGGCAGAGCTGCAACAGCTCAACGACGAGCTCGACCAGCGTGTCGCGGAACGCACGGCCCAGTTGGCGCGCTCCAATGCGGAATTGAATGAGGCGCAGCGGATCGGCAAGTTGGCCAGTTGGCAGCTCATGACGAAATCTAAAACCGCAATCTGGTCGGAGGCGGTATATCGCATTTTCGGTGTGGATCCCGGCTGCCCCCCGCTCAGCTACGAGGAGCAATCCCGAATCTTCACCAAGGAGAGTTGGGAGCGGCTTCTTGCCGCCATCGATCACGCGGCTACGAGCGGGACGCCCTATGAACTGGACCTGGAATTCCGCCACTCGGACGGCACTCAGCGATGGATCACAACGCGAGGGGAATGCGTCCAGGATGCCGGTGGTAAGGAGGCGATGATCCGCGGAACGATCCAGGACATCACAGAACGAAAGCAGGTGGAACATAAACTGAGTGAACAAGCCGCCCTGCTCAATCTGGCCGCTGACGCCATCCTTGTGCGCGATCTCAAGGACAAAGTCACGTTCTGGAGTCGGGGAGCAACGGAAACGTATGGCTGGTCGCCCGATGAGGCCCAAGGGCAGGTGACCCATGAGCTTCTGCAAACCAGGTTCCCGGTTCCGCTGAAGGAAATCGCGACGGAGCTGGAAACGCAGGGACAATGGGAAGGCGAACTGGAGCACACCTCGCGGGACGGAAAGACGATTATCGCAGCCAGCCGCTGGTCCCTGTTGCGGAATGAGCGCGGAGTGCCGAGCGCGGTCCTGGAGATCAATCGCGACATAACACGTCGCAAACAAGCTGAAGAACAATTGCGCATCCTGACGGAACGGCTTTCCCTGGCCACGCGCACTGCATCCATCGGCATCTGGGACTGGGACCTGCGCAGCAACCTCACCGTATGGGACGACACGACGTTTGAAATCGTCGGTATCCCGAAAGTCGTCCCCATGGCATATGAAGAATTCGCCCGCCGAATACACCCCGATGACATGGCCGCACTAAATGCTTCACTGCAGAGGGTCATCCAGGGAAAGACCCAGGACTTTGTGGAATTTCGAATCATCCGGCCGGACGGCTCCGTGCGGCATCTCTCCTCAGCGGAAGGAGCGGTTTTGGATGAGCATGGCAACGTGGTGCGGGTAGTGGGGACCGCGGTTGATGTCACCGCGCGCAAGGAGATGGAAGCGCAGATCGAAGCCTCGAGGGAACAGATGATGGTTTCAGCCCGCCTGTCCGCCCTGGGCATGATGGCTGGAGGCGTCGCCCACGAAATCAATAATCCTCTGGCGATCATTCACGCTTCAGCAGCCGACCTTCTGAGCAGCGTCCAGAAAGAAGGTTCCGTCCCCTTGGCCATCGCCAAGCGGAACAGTGAGCGTATCCTTGAGACGGCCAACCGCATTACCCGCATCATAAAAAGCATGCGTCACCTGGCCCGCGAGGGTTCCCACGACAGAGTGCTTCCGGCCTCCGTCGCCAAAATCGTGCAAGAGACCCTGGAGGTATGCGAGGAGCGTTTCAAGTATCACTCCATCAATTTGCTTCTGCCGAAAATCGATCCGGCCCTGATGGTTTCCTGCCGTGAGGTTCAGATCGGGCAAGTTCTGCTGAACCTGCTGCAGAACGCTTTCGATGCGGTTGTTGAGCAGCCCGGAGAGAGGTGGATCCGTCTTGATGTGACGTTGCACGACGGTTCGGTTGTGTTCTCCGTCATTGACAACGGGCCGGGTATTCCCCCGGAACTGAAGACGAAGATCATGGAGCCGTTCTTCACCACCAAGGAGGTGGGCAAAGGCACAGGATTGGGACTGAGCCTTTCTCGAACGATCGTAGAGGAGCACGGTGGCACGCTCGAGCTCACAGAATCGGCGGGGCACCCTTGCTTTTCGTTCCATATCCCCTTAGCGCGAAAAGAGGAGCCTGTATGCAATTGAAAGAAGCCTCCATTCTCGTTGTAGACGATGAACCTGTGCTCCTGGAGATTATGGGTGAGTGGTTCCAGCGGAACGCGGCCCAGGTCTTCTGCGCCGCCAATGGCGTGCAAGCCCTTGAGATTCTAGCCATACACAAAATTGACCTGATTATTACGGACGTCCGCATGGCGGTAATGGATGGCATCACCCTGCTTAGAAAGGTCAAGGCGAACGGGTTGCCTACCCCCAGCGTCATCTTGATCACCGGCTTCGCCGACATTGACGCACGCGATGCCTATGATCTAGGCGCTGAGGCCCTGCTAGAAAAGCCCATCGACCGCGACGAGCTGCTCAAAGTCATGCAGAGAAGCCTGCTTGAGCCCGATAAGCGCTGGCAGAAGCCGGTCGATCTTTCCGCTTATCCCGTCCTGACCCGCAGTTTTGCGAGCCTAGCGGCGGCTCTCGAGGAGCATCGGATTGCCTTCGGCCGCGGCGGTTTCTGCATCGAGGCCGGCCAGTTTCGGGAAGAAGGGCCGCTAAACATCGAGTTGGATTTCAAGGCCGATGGATACGTTCTCTCGGGCCAGGGCATTGTTCACTGGCTGGCGCATCAAGATGACCAGCTAGGAATTGAGTTCACGTACGTCACCGAAGCGTCGCGTGCGCGCCTCATCGAGCTAGTGAAAGCTGCCACCTCATTTATTCCGCGCACAACAGGACGTACATATCAAGCGCTCGCCGGCTAGAATAACCTAGCGGATTTCACCGCGGCGTGACCGATTCCCCTAAACGTTAGCCTCATTTGAAGAAATCAGGCCTTCACATTTTGCTCGCTGGCAATCAGGGCAACATCTATTTCTAGGCGCGATTCACGAGGAGGCTCACTTTCGTATTTTCCCCTGGTTTCTCCAAGAAGCTTTATGTTGCGCGAATCGTTACGGGAAAGCGTAAAGCACACACTACATTCATCGACCAGGTGTGTTGGTCCGACGCCTACCTTTGTCCAGTGTCAGTTTTTGTGCAAAACCCCCAGGACGAAGCCCCGTCAGCCCGGTTGTTCCTCGAATAACTGCGCGATATGTACTTCGAAGACGTTTGCCAGCTTGACCACTGTGCTGAGCCTTATGTCCTTTTTCCCTGTTTCAATCGCACTGGTAAAGGACCTTCCCATTCCGGTCGTGTATGCCAGCTCTTCCTGTGTCCAGCCATGCTGATTACGGAGCTCGACGACTCGCTTTCCAAGTCGCCGTCGGATTTCTCCCGGTTCGTACATAAAATCGAAGTCCTTCATGCTGTTTTGATCATTGGGCATAACTGTGCAGCGCATCTGAGGTATCTGTGGGCAGTGGGTAAAATGGGCCCAGGGGCAGACTCCCCGGAAACGGCCGTCTCAATCCTTCCAATTGGGGAACGGAGGTGGGTGGGATGGCAAAAGCCTTCAATTAATTCCCTGATCCGGCTGCGGCGCTCATAAACGGCTTCCACGGCCCGCCAAAAACTCTCCGAATCGGTGTGGTATTGGCGCGACGAATTTCTTCTTTCGTCGGATCCAGTAGTTCGCTCAATTCGAGCTCATCCACACGTCGAGCAATACCAATGACGTCCGCAACAGACGACACCGCGATTCAGGAAGTAGTGCTGGAATCCGTTTTTTGCGATCACCGCTTTCAGCATCTCCCGGTCCAGACTCAGATCGGCCACCAGCTTCTTCATCTTCATTGCCGATGACGATCTTCTGGATGACCTTTCCCTGGATACTCTTTACGAACTGTTGATCTTTCATTTTTACTCTCGGTCGCGGTTTGAAAACGGATTCTTGTCGAAGGAAGGAACGGACTGGCGATAGGCTCAGGCTCTGTCGCCTTTCCATAGCCCTTCCAATCTGGGAACGGTTACGGGAAAGCAAAGGTGGGAGTGCTCAGTTCCAGCCAAACAGAGACCCTTGCTCTGAAACCGGGTTGTTTCTGCCTTTGCGACTCCGTTTTAAAGACGGGAGTGCCTGACCAAACAGGGTGGGAACAGTTACCTTAGGAGTGGCCGGAACAAGCAGGCGGGATTGCTCTGCCGACGGAACCGGGTGCGCGGTGACGCTGGAGTCGTATCCTGCGTCGGCATCAGGCGATTCATTCACGTCTGCAACGATTTCCAGCGCCTGTGTGGGCAGCTGATCGTAGACCTGCTTCAACTGGCTCCATACAGCATCCGCGTTTTCGCCGACGCCGTCTTTCTGCACCAGCTCTCGAGCCATCGCCGCCAGCATGTCGTCGTCTTCCTCGATGTCGTGCAATCCTTCTCCGGCGAACTTCCCTTCCAGCGTCAACGCCACCAAAAGCTTCTTGCCCATCAGGCGCAGGCACTTTGTCTGCATGGTTCCTTCCTGGCACAGGAAGAACACGCGTACAGGACGCCTCTGACCGATGCGCCAGGACCGCCGGCTGGATTGGCGAAGCGTGTGCAGCGAGTATCCGGTTTCATAGAACATCAAAGTCGGAAAATCCAGAAGATCCAGTCCGGTCTCTACGAGCTTCGGGTGCCCAATCACCACTTGCACTCCGTCTGCGACTTTTCTCGCATACCAGGCTTCGCGTTGTGTCGTCGGGACTGAAGCTTTGATGACAGCCGTACGAATTCCCGCGCCCTCCAGGATTGCGCTAATTCGCGCCGTCACATCACGCTTCTTCGTGTAAACGGCAAAGACGTGACAGAGCCGTCCCTCAGCCAGCTCGGCTCTGACCATCTCGATCAGGCGCCGCTCTTTCGAATAAAGACGGTCTTGCGGAAGGTCTTTGGGCTGCGCGATCACGAACGTCTCCCACTGCCGGTCCTGGTTGCGACGTTTTCCATAAATGGTTCCCAGACCGAATGGGTGATCGGGATAGAGCAGCAGGCTGTTGAGCATTTTGCTGATGACCGAGCGATTCTTCCGGTTCTCCTTCAGGCAGGCGGTGATGTCTTCCTCGAGCTCCGTATAGGCCTCTTGCATCTCCGGATCCATCGGCACGGCGACCAGGGTCTCCTGATAGGCCGGCAACTTGTCGGCAATATCTTCGAGGAACACGAAGGCGCAGAGATGCATCAGGAATTCGCCAAACAATAAAGGAGAGGCCCCGGGCTTCTGCTTCACGACGGTTGTTACCTTGGCGTCGGAGCAGTCGTTGTCAACTGGTTCGATGGTTTCGATCGTCTCCAGAACCCCGTAGTCCTGAACAAACGACGAACAGCCGCTGCTGCCCCAGACGAAGCCCTTCTGCTTCATCTTGGCTGACTCAAACCGCCACAGCAGGTTATACAAATCTTTGGCGTAGCCGCCCATCAACGTCCCGGTAAGTCCTACGAGGCGATCCGCGCAGGAAGCCAAGGTGCCGAGAGCGTTGCCCTGGGCTGTGTCGCCTGCCAGCTGATGCATCTCGTCGCAGATGGCGTAATCGAAAAATCCGTGCAGATAGCGGCCGATGAAATCGATGGGCGCCTCGCGCTGAATCTTTTCGCGGTCAGCCTGCCAGAGCGGAACAAATTGGCTGCGGCACGGCTGACCGGAGCGCTCCGCGATCGTCTCGGAGATCTTGGTGTCTTTGAAGTCTGAACTCAGGAGCCGCTCTTCGTTGACGGTCACTGGCGCGCCCGTTTCCGGGTTTACCACGCACCCGCTATAGGGACCGCATCGAGGAATGCCAAAAGCGTGGCGCCAGAAGTATCCCAGCTTGGCCCTCTCCCGGCCGACGATGAAGACGCATGGGCCAGGACAGATTGCCGCCCAGCGCTTGCGAGCGCTGAGGAATGAGTTTCGCAGCCGTAGATCGGTTAGAGTCGCGTGCAAGCCCTTCCGCACGACGCGTTTGCCTTGCATCCGCACTTCATTGATGCCGTGCGGGATTTTGGGATCGCCGCCATTGCGCAGGTCGTCGACCATGAAGACGCGGATGCCGGGCAGGGTCTGGATTGCCTCGCGCGCCCATTTCTCGACCAGATGGGGCGGCACCATCGCAATCGACGTGTACGAGCGCCCAGCCGAATGCACGTGGATTGCCCCTAACGACATGAGCGTCTTGCCCGTTCCGCACTCGGCCACGATGCCAGCGGTAGAGTGCTCCTGCCAGCGTCGATGGCGGTTTCTCGAGGCTCCAGCCGCGCAGTGCTTTCGCGAGCCCGGCCATACCACGATGGAATTCGGGACCTTGGCTCGGCGTACGTAATCGCAGGATCTGAGCTTCCCGTTCCGGCGTCGGATGTTCGATCCGCAAATAGAAGCTGCGCCGTCGCAAGGGATCGCCGATTCTTCTTTCTTCGTTGGAGGTGAGCACAACAAAAGGGATCGATCGTGCCTTGACGGTGCCGAGCTTAGGGATGCTCAAGCACCACACACTAAGCATTTCCAATAACATGGCCTCAAATGAATGGTCTACCTTGTCGAGTTCGTCGATGAGCAGGACGCAGGGCTTTTCATATTCGAGCGCCAGTAAGAGTGGTCCGGCGCTAAAGAATCTTCTGCCCTTAAGAACGAATGCAAGTTCATCCCAGTCGATTTCCTTAGACTGGGCCTGAAACTGAACGAACAGACGCTGCAGCGGCTCGTCAAATCTGCCGATGGCCTTCTCTTCGTTAATGCCCTCATAGCATTCAGGCGCTCCACCGTGGTTTGGGCAGCCTCAGCAACTGCATAAGCTAACTGGGTCTTGCCGCTACCTGCCGGTCCTTCCAGTAGGACTGGCCGATGCAACCTGGAGGCCAGGAAAACGGTCGTAACCGTCACCGGGTCGGCAATGTAGCCGCTTTCCCGCAACGCTTCGTTCAGCTCAACCACTGACGTAAACATGCCTGTCTTGTTAACTCAGCCCCCTTTGGGCAATCTTGAGTAAGCGGAAAGTAAGGCCAAACGAAAACTCGGTCAAATGGATACAACGCCGATTTGACCGAGTTTCTGTGCTGGTCTAAAACGTGAGGACAAAGGGAGGTCAGTTTGTGGCAGTACGAGTTGAAAACGGACGAAAGCGCTTTCTGGGCACTAAGGAGGCAGCCGAATACTCAGGGATACCAGCCAACACTCTGAGAACTTGGCGGTCGCAAGGCGGCGGGCCGAGGTATTACAAGCCCCGCGGGCGGGCGCTGTATGATATTGACGACTTGGACGAGTTCATTCGTTCAGGTGTCCGTGTTTCCTCTGTGCGCGCAAGCAAGGAGAAGACGCGGAATGTCCCTTTATCAGCGGCCTAAAGTCTGGTACTACCTCTTTTACGTAAACGGCAAGCGTTATCGAGGTAGCACCAAAACCGAGAACAAGAAGAAAGCACAACGCATCGAGGCGCGAGCGCGGGTAGCAGCCGAGCGGGGAGAGTCGCTGACTCCTCCCAAGCCTCCTGTGTTGCGCGACTTCGCACCACGTTTTCTGAAGTTTGTGAAGGAATCCAGGCTGGAAGCCCAGTCCAAGCGTGATTACGGCAACGGCTGGCGATTAATTTCGCGGTCAAAGCTCGCAGGAATGCGACTTCACGAAATCACTACCGACGATGTAGCAACTACGCATTTCCACGACTCGCCCTACAGCACCAATTCGGCGCTGCGAACGTTGCGTCGGATGTTGCACAAGGCAAAGGACTGGAAAATCATTCCAGACGTCCCAATGGTGAAGCTGGCAAAGGCCAAAAGCCAGGGATATGTTGTTTACGCCCGAGGTGGAGGCCAAGCTTTTGAGCACATGTCCTCATCCACTCTATGACCTGCTCGCGATCATGTTGGATACGGGTATGCGAGACGGTGAGGTGGTACGGATGCGTTGGGAAAACGTCTACTTGAACGAGGGCTTCTACTTCAACCCCAAGGGCAAGACCGAACAGGCCCGCCGCCCGGTTCCTCTGAGTGAGCGGGTGTTGCAACTGCTCAAAGATCGGAAGCCGGCGGCGCAGGGCTGGGTATTCGGTTCAGAAAAATCAAAATCCGGTCATGTCCAACTGCACAAATTGCAACTCCGGTTTCGCAAGATATGCAGAGAGCTGGGATTGAGCGACGAACTGAAGCTCTATTCTGCCCGGCATACGTTCGGAACGGTGACCATGAAAGAAACCAAGAATCCGGCTCTGGTGATGCAGGCCATGGGCCACTCAGATTTGAAGACCACGTTGATCTATCTGCATCCGGATGTGGCGGAAGTGAAGAGCGTGATCGACCGCCGCAACCAGAAGTACGCGATGTAGGCAACGGCAACAGCCACAAAAACAGCCACAGCTGGCAAAAACGGAAGAAAGGGGAATTAGGTAAGTCGTTGATTCTAATTTGGCTGCCCCCCAGGGATTCGAACCCCGATATGCTGATCCAGAGTCAGCTGTCCTGCCGTTGAACGAGGGGGCAGCATTTGCGATACGCCGAGCGCGGACGCGCTCGGCTGACATTGATTTTAAGCTGCCTGTTTCGCTAAATCAACCATCGCTGAGTTCGCGGTAGCCGACATTTACGGCTATAGCCGCTTATCTGTCGCTTCCTGGATGCGGGAAGAAATCTCTGTTGTCTGGAGTTAACTTGCGCTTTCAGCCTGTGTGGCGAAATGCCAGGCTACTTCGGTGGGCTCGACCAGCGGGTATCCTAGATCCTTCCAGCTGTGAAATCCTCCCTCCAGCGGCCGCACGCGCACGATCCCCAATTTGTTTAACTGTTGCGCCACCCGGGCGCTGGTCGCTTCTTTGGGTCAAGTGCAATAAAGGATGATCGCGCGATCTTTAGGCAGCAATCGGGCGCGGCTGGTGACGTCGTCGGGCAGGACGCGCAGCGCTCCGGGCAGAGTGCGCTCGTCGGTAACGGAGTCGAGGGGGTGGCGAAGGTCGAGAATCACCAGGCTTTCACCGGAGTTGATCATCCGCAGCAACTCCTCCGGCGTGATGCGTGCTTTGTAGAGTTCTTTAAGGAATCGACGCCGGCGGACATATTTCAGTCCAACGTTGCCGGCTACCAGTACGAGCGCGCCCTCAAAGGCTATGGGACCGAGCGCCGGCGCCAGATGCACGTGTTCCACCGGCAGGTATCCTGCGAGCATCAGCGCAAAGATCCAGATCGCCGAGCCTGCGGCATTGACCAGGAAAAAGCGTTGCCGCGGAATTCCTGAAAGTCCGGCAACCGCCGGGACAATGTGGGAGAGCCCGGGCAGCCATTTGGAGAGAAAGAGAGTCCGATTGACCCCTTTTCCAAAAAATGTCTTGGAGCGGCGCACACATGTCTCCGGCTCCAGCGAGATCCGGCAGAGGATGGAAAGAATGGAGTCGCCGCGATGGCGGCCCAATTCATACCACACAGCGTCGCCTGCCACGCATGTGATGAGCGCGATCCACAGCCCGACGTCAAACTGCATGTGCCCGGCCGCCGCCAGGGCGCCGGCGCCAACCAGCACAGGCGATAAGAACAGCGGCAGGCCCAAACGCTCCATCACGCTCGAGAGCAACAGCACCAGGTAGGGGTGAGCGGTCAGCTGGTTCAGTAGGGTCTTCACGGGCCGTCCTTCCATCTCAGTCTATCGCAGGCGGAAAAGCTGAGCATTTTTGATGTTTCAGGTAATCTAATCGATGCAGAGAGGAATCCATTGTCCAACTGGCTGGCGGTTGTTTGCGGCGTTCTGCTGATCCTGGCTGTGCTGTGGGAGACCTTCGAAACCCTGGTCCTGCCCCGCCGGGTAACGCGTCATTTCAGAATGACCCGCTTTTTCTATCGTTCCACGTGGATTCCCTACTCCGCCTTTACCCGTCGCATCCGCAACCGGAGACGGCGTGACGCGCTGCTCAGCTACTACGGACCGCTGTCTTTGCTGCTTCTGCTGGCTTTCTGGGCGGTGGCGCTGATCTTCGGCTTCGCCCTGGTTCACTACGGCGACGGCGCAACCTTCGCCGGCACGCTCTTCCCCAGCCGCTTCGGCAACGCCTTGTACCTGAGCGGAACCACGCTGGTCACGCTCGGCCTGGGCGACATCACTCCTACAACCGGTCTTGGCCGGCTGGTTACCGTGCTGGAAGCCGGAATCGGCTTCGGTTTCCTGGCGCTGGTGATTGGCTACCTGCCGGTCATGTATCAGGCATTTTCGCGCCGCGAAGTTACCATCTCCCTGCTCGATGCGCGAGCCGGCTCGCCGCCTACAGCTTTTGAACTGCTGCGGCGCCATCTCTTTCCCGACGGGCAAGCTCTCGATGAGCTGACCGAATTGCTGCACGACTGGGAGCGCTGGTCGGCGGAGTTGATGGAGAGCCACCTTTCTTACCCGGCGCTGGCCTATTTCCGTTCGCAGCACGACAATCAGTCGTGGATTGCCTCGCTCACCGTCATTCTCGATGTGTGCGCTGTGGCCATGGTGGGCCTGGAAGGCATGTGCCAGTATCAGGCACGCATGACCTTTGCCATCGCCCGGCACGCGCTGGTCGACCTCAGCCAGGTCTTCGCGGCCGCCCCGGATTATGCGGGCGCTTCCAGCCGCCTGCGGCCTGAGGACCTGTCGGAAATTCGCGCGCAGCTTCGCACTCTGGGATTCAATCTGACCGAGTCGGAAAACGCCGATTCCGAATTAAAGCGCATTCGCGGCCTCTACGAACCCTTTGCCATGGCCCTGGCCAAATACCTGCAGCTCTCGCTGCCGCCCTGGATTAAACACGACGGCGCTAAGGACAACTGGCAGACTACAGCGTGGCGTCTGCAGCAGGCGCAAACGCCAGTGGGGAACCTCGCACCCGACGATCATCACTAGTCTTCGCTAAGCCGCTACCGCTCACGCCGCGCTCAACCAGCACCAGGATTACAATTCCTCTCATGGCAATTACTCCAGTCGATGCGCTTCCCTATTCTGAGATCGTGCGCCGTCCCTTGCATCATGACGATTGCGTGCTGGCTGTGGTGGACATCCAGGAAAAGCTGCTGCCATTCATCCACGAAAAAGAGCGCGTGCTGCGCAACTCCCAGCTGCTGATCCGGCTGGCGGGAATTCTGGGTCTGCCCGTGGCGCTGAGCGTGCAATATCCCAAAGGCCTGGGGAACACCGTCCCGGAGATCGCCTCCCTGCTCGACGGCGTAAGGCCGATCGAGAAGCTGGAGTTCGGTTGTTTCGGAAACGCAGACTACTGTTCCGCGATTGGGCGGCTCTCCGGCCGCAACACTCTCCTGGTATGCGGTATTGAGGCGCACATCTGCGTCACGCAAACGGTTCTGGGAGCGTTGCATCAGGGACTGAATGTTCATGTCGCGGCTGACGCCGTGGGCTCGCGGGCGGAGTTGAACTGGAAGATCGGCATAGAGCGCATGCGCGACGCCGGAGCCGTAATCTCCTCCACGGAAATGATGATCTACGAACTGCTGGGCAAATCGGGAACGCCGGCCTTCAAAGAGATCCTGAAATACTTAAAGTAAAACTTCAACTAGCCCGCCTCTTCGCTCACGTCCACCAGCCTCTGTCCCCCCAACTTGGTTTCGCCATTGACCAGTTGCAGACGGATGGGTGATTCCCCGGAGTGGTGCTCCACCATCTCGGCCAACTTCTCTGAGTGCGTGACAACCCACAACTGGGAATTGCGCGAAGCAATCACCATCTGTTTGGCCAGCGGTTCCAGGAGGTCGGGATGCAGGCTGGTCTCGGGTTCGTTTAAAGCCAGAAGCGCCGGCGGACGCGGGCTGAGCAGGGCGGCCAGCAGGCACAGATAACGCAGCGTGCCGTCGGAAAGCTCGCGGGCGCGCAGGGGACGCTTCAGCCCCGGCATTCTCAACATCACGGCAAAAGTCCCGTTATCTTCGTCATGCTCAATCTCCAGCGCGGCGCCGGGAAAAGCCTGGCGGATGGCTTCATGCAGGTCCTCGGACATCCCAATCTCGTTGATGGTCTGCAGAGCCGCCGCCAGGTCGCGGCCGTCGTGGCTCAAAACCGGCGTGCGCACACCAACCTGGGGATGGCGCAGCGGGCTTTCCGCATCGGTGCTGAAGTGATGGTAGAAGCGCCAGCGGCTCATCTCTGTACGCAGCGCGGAAAGCTCCGGGTAAAGATGCGGCTCGCTCAGTTGTGAAAGGACGGATTCCGTGGGCAGAAGCTCGCCGGAGTAATCGCTGAGACGCTCGTTGCTGTCGAGGATCCACGACCCCCTGGCGCCGCGCTTGAAGAAAGTGACTTCGAGCGTCCCAGGAGCGTCCATCCAGACGTGCTCTTCCTTGACTTCCGGATCCATGGAGAAAGCGGAGGCAAACTGGCCGGGAGGAATCGGCCCGGAAAGTTTGGGCAGTCCGCAGGAGAGCTCATAGTTGAACACATCAGTCTTTACGCCCATGGTCATGCGCACCGGCTCCATGCGCACCGATCCCAGGGAGCGCGACTTGCGGGGACCAGCCCAAAGCACCGAAGGCATACCGCCCTCTTCGGCAATGGCCTGGGCAAATCCGCCTGCAGCCGCCTTGGCCAGGAGAAAAACCGAGTTGTAGAGATTGCTCTTGCCCGATGCGTTGGGGCCCGTCAAAACGTTGATCTGACGCAGCCTGAGCCGAAGATCGCGGACCGAGCGGTAACCGGAGACATGAATTTCACGGAGAGCCACGCCACGATAGTAACCTGAAAACCTGCAGGAGCAAGCCTGTTGAATCCAGAAAAGATTTGTCACACTCCGATGGACGGCAATCCGCGCCATTCTGGTCGTGCCGTCCTTTGTCGCTTGAGAGGAAATCTCCGCGCGGCTAGCCTGCGATCAGATAGCCACGAAAAGGAGACCAGACAATGTTTAAGCGAATTGTTAGCTTGCTAATGACGGCGGCGCTGCTGCTCTCGCAGACCATGGCCCAGCCCACGGACTCACGCCGGCGCCAGGTAAACGTGCGCAAGGGCGTCTATTTGAAGCTCGCTACGCTGGAGCCGCTGGATTCGGCAACATCCAAAGTGGGCGACACCGTTCCCCTACGCCTGGCTCGCTCGCTGGTGGTCGATGACATTACCCTCCTGCAGCCCGGGGAGCCGGTCAACGGCATAGTCACCAGGGTCGAGAAAGCCGGCGAGAACTGCCGGTACGGACGAATTGATTTCAAGGTGGACCAAATAGCTTTTCCCGACGGCAGCCTCGCCAAATCCAAAGTGGACATGGTCTCCGAGTCGCCCGACGGCTGGGTGCCCGACTACATTCCCAACCAAAGCACGGGGACCGGCTGGGATGGCTTCCGCGACACTCTGGGCATGGTGCCGCTGATCCCGGTAATCCTGGTGGTTGCCGGCCTTCGCGATCTGGGTGACCGGATTGATTCCCATGGCGACAAACACCAGCAGGAGTACAAGTGCACTGGACTGGGCAAAGAATATAGGTTGCCGGAGGGCTCTACGGTGAGCGTGTGGATCACGAAAGATCACCGGGTCCGCTATTAGCAAATTGCCCCACCAACCGGCCCAAAAACATGTGCATGAAGCGGGACGTTATAATAGGAAGTTTCAGCCCTGCGTCCAAAAGTGCGCAGGTGTGTGCCACTGCGGACGGGGCTGACTTCAGTATCCATGTCCCAGACGGCCAATGACAGCATCGTGGTGCGCGGAGCGCGCGTCCACAATCTCAAGAACATCGATTTTGAGATCCCGCACAACGCTCTGACCGTTGTCACAGGCGTCTCCGGGTCGGGCAAGTCTTCCCTGGCCTTCGACACCATCTATGCCGAAGGCCAGCGGCGTTACGTGGAGTCGCTGTCCGCCTACGCGCGGCAATTCCTGGAGCGGATCGAAAAGCCCGATGCCGACATGATTGACGGCATTGCTCCGGCGGTCGCCATTCGCCAGAAGAGTTCCACGCGCAATCCTCGCTCCACCGTCGCCACGGCCACTGAGATTTACGACTACCTGCGCCTGCTCTTCGCGCGCGCCGGACGTACTTATTGCCGGCGGTGCGGACAGGAAGTAAAGAAAGATTCGGTCGATGAGGTCGCGCAGACGATTCTGGCGCTTCCCCAAGAGACGCGATTGAACGTTCTCTTCCCGGTACAAAAAGCCGGAGCGACTCCAGGCAAGGCGCGAGGCAGAAAGCGCGTAAAGCCGGCGGAGGCCGAAGCGGCCAGCGCGGCGCTGAAGGAACGGCTGTTTGACCTGCGGAAGAAAGGGTTCAACCGGCTCTTTCAAAACGGACAGGTATTCGAGTTTTCCACCCCGGAGTCGCTGCTGGACATCGACTTCGCACAGCCGCTGCACGTACTGGTGGACCGGATCGTCACCGCGCCCGACCAGCGTTCGCGGATAGTGGACGCTCTTGAGCAGGCCTATCGCGAAGGTGGCGAGGCCGTCTTCCAGACGGTTCCCGGTGAAGGCGACAAAGCGCAGGAGCTCCGGTTTTCCAGCCGCTTTGGATGCAAGAACTGCCACATCGATTATCAGGAGCCCGAGCCGCGGCTTTTCTCCTTCAACAATCCATTCGGCGCCTGCCCTCGCTGCCAGGGGTTTGGAAACACCATCGACTTCGATATGAGCCTGGTGATTCCCGATTCCTCCAAGACTCTGGCCGAAGGCGCCGTCGAGCCGTGGACCAAGCCCAAGTACCGCGCGCTGCAAACCGAGCTGCGGCGTTTCGCGCGTCAGCACGACATTCCCACGGACATCCCCTGGCGCGAGTTGGAGCCCGAGCAGCAGCAACGGATACTTACCGGCGGTGAGAAATTTCCCGGAGTCCAGGGCTTCTTCGCCATGCTGGAGCGAAAAAAATACAAGCTGCACATCCGGGTCTTTCTCAGCCGTTATCGCGGATACGCCCAGTGCCCGGAGTGCGGTGGAGGAAGGTTGCGCGGCGACGCCCTTCAAGTAAAACTTGAAGGGAAGAATATTCGCGACGTCGTGGCCATGACCGTGGAGCAGGCTGCCGACTTCTTCAACCACCTCAATCTCTCGCCGGAAAAGGCCGAGATTGCCGGGCAGATCCTGGAACGGATCCAGGAAAGGTTAAAGTTTCTGAACGAGGTCGGGTTGGAATACCTGACCCTGGACCGTCTGTCCTCTACCCTTTCCGGCGGTGAAGCCCAGCGCATTCAGCTGGCCACTTCACTCGGCTCACGGCTGGTGGGTGCGCTGTACGTTCTCGACGAGCCTTCGATCGGCCTGCACAGCCGCGACACGGCACGGTTGGTCAACATCCTGCACGAGCTGCGGGATCTGGGCAACACCATCCTGGTCGTGGAGCACGACGCGGAGGTGATGCGTGCCTCAGACCGCATTCTCGATCTGGGACCTGGAGCCGGAGAGAATGGCGGCCGCTTGATTGCCTCGGCCACATACGACCAGCTTAAGAAGATGAGTGCTTCTCTTACCGGACGCTATCTCAGTCACGATTTACGCATCCAGGTTCCCCAGAACCGGCGCAAGCCGGGGACACCAAGCATCCACGTGGAAGGAGCGCGCGCTCACAATCTCAAGAACATCTCCGTGGACATACCGCTGGGAATGCTGGTGGCGATCACCGGAGTCTCGGGGTCGGGCAAATCTACGCTAGTCCACAACGTGATCTACGAAGCGTTGGCGGCTGAGAAAGGCATCACTGCCGGACCCGGGCCCGCCGCGGACGGATTCAAACGCGTCTCTGGCGGACAATACGTAGCCGACGTGGTGCTGGTGGACCAGTCGCCCATCGGGCGAACCCCACGCTCCAACCCCGTAACCTACATTAAGGCATTCGATACCATCCGCGAGGTCTTCGCCTCCGTCCCGGAGGCCCAGAAGCGCGGTTATGGCGCCGGACATTTTTCCTTTAACATTCCCGGCGGCCGCTGCGAAACTTGCCAGGGCGATGGCACAGTTACGGTAGAAATGCAGTTTCTTGCCGACGTGGAGCTGATCTGCGAAGACTGCAAGGGCACTCGTTACAAGCCGGGCGTGCTTGACGTTCGCTACAAAGGCAAAAACATCCACGAAGTGCTGAACCTTACGGTTCGCGAGGCGCTGCAATTTTTCGCGGGCCAGCCGAAGATCACCGACAAATTGCGGGTTCTGGAAGAAGTGGGTCTGGGCTACCTGCGGCTGGGCCAGTCGGCCACTACGTTGAGCGGTGGCGAAGCCCAGCGCATGAAGCTGGCCGCCCACTTGACGCTCGGCGGGCGGTCGCAAAGCCAGGCAACGGAAACTCCTGAAGAAAAGGAGCAGCGCAAGCGGGCTCGCGCCGGCAAGGGGACGCTTTACATCTTCGACGAGCCCACCACCGGCCTGCACTTTGACGACGTCAGTAAGCTGCTGGCGGCTTTCCGCAAGCTGATTGACGCCGGAGGATCAGTCCTCGTGATCGAACATAATCTCGATGTCATCAAGACTGCCGACTGGATTATTGATCTCGGCCCGGAAGGTGGCTTTCGCGGCGGCCAGGTGGTAGCTATGGGCACGCCGGAAGCTGTGGCAAAATGCCGCTCATCGCATACGGGTGAGTGGCTGGCGCGCATCTTACAAGATGGGAAGAACGGGCAGAACGGCTACCGTGGGACGAAGTAGCTGCCCGAACGTTCAAAGAATGTTCTGCAGTGTCGTCATTCCGCTGATGATGTCGGCCATGTTGGCGCCGAAGCCTGCGGCGCAAGCCCGCGTCGCTCCGGCGCAGCGTCCTCCCACCACAAAACAGCAGGTTCCCCAGGATCCGCTGCAGGAAATTGAAGCGCTTCTGCAGAAAGGCCAGCTGGCGGAAGCCGAGCAAAAGCTCCAGCCTGTGATGGCGGACCAGGCGAAGAACCCGCAGGCCTGGTTTGACCTGGGCTACATCGAAAGCCACCTGGGCAAGACCGCAGAAGCCATCACCGCTTACAAGAAGGCTGTCGAACTCCAACCCGACTGGTTCGAAGCCAACCTGAATTTGGGCATCGATCTCGACAAAGCCGGCAACACCTCTGAAGCCTTGGCGGCGCTCAAACACGCCGTGGAACTGAAGCCAACATCCGCCGGACAGTATGGACTGGCGCGAGCCTGGATGCTCATAGGACAAGCCCTCGAGCCTGGCGATCTGCTGGGGGCAGCCCGAGCCTACGACAAAGCTGCCGAAGCCAACCCATCAGACTTGGGGCTAGCGATGCGCGCAGGTTCTGATCTGGAACGCGCCGACGATCTGGCCGGAGCGGAAGCTCACTATGTGAAAGTCGCAAAGACGGGCGACCCGGGCGCCATGGCGCACCTCATCGATTTGCTCAACCGCCAGAAGCGCTACAGGGATGCAGAAGCATGGTTGCGCAAATACATTGAGCAGAAACCGGAAGACTATTCCGCCATCGGCTTGCTCGGCCAGGTATTGATCGCCGAAGGCAGAGTTAAGGACGCCATCGCCCTGCTGCAGCCGCAAAGCCGCCCATTGCTCCATTCCATCAATAGCCAATTGGTGGCTGCCTACATGGAAGATAAGCAGTTTGGCGCCGCCGTCCCCCTACTTCAGGAACAGGTGGGTCAGAACCCTTCCGATGCCGAGTTGCGGATGAGGTTGGGATACGCCTTATTGCGCGAATTGAAATATGCCGAGGCGGAGAACGAACTGCTCAAAGCGGTGCAGTTGAAACCCAATTTGGCCGAGGCCTATGGTTACCTGGCCGACGCCGCCCGCCAGAACAAACACTACGAGTTGTGTATCCGCGTGCTCGATGCCCGAAGCAGACTGCTGCCGGAGACTCCAGGCACCTATTTTCTGCGGGCGACAGCCTACGATGAGTTGCATATGATCAAGCCGGCTATGGCAAACTACAAGCAGTTCCTATCAGTGGCTGAAGGCAAGTACCCCGATCAGGAGTTCCAGGCGCGCCACCGTTTGAAGGCTCTCGAGCATTAGCTTATGCGTAAAACCGCATTCATCTTTTTGCTGATCTGCGCCGTTGCCGGCGGCGCGCAAAAGAGCCTCGAGGAACTCAGGGCCAAAGCCGAAAAGTCATCCGGCGGCGAGCAAGCCAGGTTGTACGCGCAAATTGCCGACCTTCTGGTAGCCCAGGCCGACCAGGAATTCACGCAGGGCGATTCCGCTCGCGCTCACGCGACCGTGCAGGAAGCTCTGGAGAATGCCGGAAAAGCCCGCGATCTGGCGATTGCCTCTCACGACAAGCGCAAAGAGGTGGAGATTCTGCTGAGGAATACGCAACGACATCTGGAAAACGTAAAGCGGACGTTGGCGCTGGTCGACCGGCCGCCAATGGATGAAGCCGAGAAGAAGCTTGCCAACCTGCGCCAGGACCTACTCGATGCGATGTTTGCTCCCAAGAAGAAGAAGGAGGGCCCGTGAAGAGCGCAAGAAGAATCCTGACCGTTTTGCTGCTCCTGAGTGCGGTCGTCTACGCGCGAAAACGCGACCCGTTGACCGAGGCCGAAGCTGACGAACTGCGGCAGGTGGCCCAGGAACCCTACAAGCGGCTGAAGCTTCTCATCAAATTCGCCGAGGCGCGGCTGACTTCAGTCGACGAAGTTCGCGCCGATCCCAAAGAAGCTGCTGGGCGCGGCAAGAAGATCCACGATCTGCTGGAGGACTTCACGGCGCTCATCGATGAGATGAACGACAATCTCGATGTGTATCAGGGGCGGCCGCTCACCAAGGACGACCGCAAGGACTTTCACAAAGGACTGAAGGAAGTGATCGCAGCCGAGGAGCGCTTCGAACTGAAACTGAAAGACCTGAAATCGCCCATGGCGTCGGATCCTAAAACCCGGGTGGAATCGCAGGATTACCGCTTCGTCATTCAGGACGCCGAGGATGCGCTCAAGTCTTCACTGGATATGGCCCGCGAATATGACAGCACCGGCAACGAGCCGGATTCACCGAAAAAGAAGTGACGGTGTCTGGCAACGCACTCGACGTGCGCTGCCGGATTCGTAAAGATTCGGCCTGGTGGTCGCCGTGTAGCTGCCCATTGAGGTTGCTATGCTGCGGCAGGCTATCCCAATCGCCAGGACCAAACATTGGGCCAGGCTGGCAACCACAGAATGTAGCGATGAATCCCCGACTGGCAAACATTTTCAAACGCGCTTATAGCGAGGTCCGGCCGCAAGCGCCGCTGCCGGATTTCGACGTGCGTTTCTTTGCTTTTGCCAACCTGAACAACACCATTCGCCTGCGTCAGGGACGAATTCTGGTGCGGCTATCTGATCTTCTGGAGGCGGCTCCGGAACCGGTGCTGCACGCGATTCTGCACATCCTGCTGTCCAAGCTATATCGCCAGGAGATCGATGCGGCGCAAGCTGCCCTGTACCGGCGCTACACCGGCAGTCACGCGGTTTCGGCCAAGACTCATCTTATCCGCCAGATGCGCGGGCGAAAGCGAATTGAAAGCTCGCAGGGCCAGCACTATCACCTGGAAGAAATTTTCGACGAGCTAAACACCCGCTTCTTTCACGGCCTGATGGCGCGGCCGTTAATGACCTGGAGCAAGAATCGCTCGCGGCAGAGCCTGGGCCACTACGATCCTGCCCACAACACCATTGTGGTCAGCCGTATCTTTGACCGCCCGACCGTGCCCCGTTACGCGGTCGAATATCTCGTGTTTCACGAGATGCTTCACTTGCGCCATCCGGTTAAGCTGCGCGGAAGCCGGCGCTGCGTGCACCCGCGGTCCTTTCAGGACGAGGAAAAGCTCTTTCCCCATCTCGAAGACGCCAAAAAGTACCTGAAGAACATGTAGGGTGGTCAAGCGATCTGGCGCAGGTAACTGCTGCCAAGAGCGGCCAGCTGCCGGGACGAGGCCGCTATCCGATAGAGCGGTTCTACTCGCGTGGCCAACCGGGCTTTGTGACCTTGCTCTCCGGTCATGTAGTCGCAATCCAAACCGGCCGCCAAGGACTGGCGCGTGACTTCGTAGATCAGGGTAGTTCCCGGCGAATGCTTCTGCAAAGCTGCATCGAACCAGACGGTGTAAAACCGGCGGAAGCCACGATCTCGGAGAGTAACCAGGGCTGCGCCTAAGTGCGGCCCACATTCAAGAGTGAATATTTCGAAGGTCTTTGGCTCGACCGCGGCCGCATTCACCAGAAAATCAATGCGCAAAGGGTCGCGAAACAGGCTGCACGGATGCTGCTCGGCCTTGTGACGGTAGATGGAACGCAGGAGCCGGGAGTTATCGCCGTGGTGGAGCTTCAGTTCAAAACCCAGCCGTGCCAGGCGCCGGAGATTGCGGCCAAGCCTTCCGTGACGAACCGCAAAGTCATCGGAGCTGACGTCGCTGTGATGGACTGCGGGCGCCGCTGAAAAACGTTCTATGCCCAACTCATCGAAAATCGGCAGAAGATCGTTATTTCGCACCGCAACGATCTCCAGCGGAGCCGTCAATGGCGCCAGTTCGGCCAGCGCGGTTCGCAGTACCTCGTCGTCACCGGAATGCAGAAAGCTGCGGTAGTCGAAAAGCTCCTCTCCCAGGAGCTTGAGTATGTTGATCTGGCGGCAGAGGCCTGCGGGAACGATGGCTGCTCCGTACGACGCTTCCGCGCAAATGACCCATGGCCGTTGCCGGCTGGAGAACGCGCTGATGGCCAGCAGATTCCACAGGTATTTCTGGAAGATCGTGTAGCGGCCCCCGCGGTAGAGCGATTCCCACAGAGCACGCACGGTGCTCATCTCAAGCGCCGACCGGATCACCGTAATCTTCGACACACTTAACCCTGCTGGTTGGAAGCGGAAATCGGTGGAAGGGATGGTTAACAGATCGCTACCGGCGGAGCGTTCTGATCCAGGCTTACACTTGCCCCGAAGCCAATCACATCGCGTTGTGACGTTGCGTTTTCAATTTGTTGACTTGCACTTTCCGGGCTGCGTACAATCCTAATTGAAATTGAAATTGAAATTCATTTTCAAAATCACCCATGTTCCAGGCACTGGTAGTCACTCTCCGAGAGGGCGTTGAAGCTGCCCTGGTCGTCGGCATCGCCCTGGTTTATCTGGCCAAAGTCGGGCGTCCGGAGCTGGGCCGCGTGGTCTATGCGGCCCTGGCGGCGGCTCTGGTGGCCAGCGTGGCCGCCGCTGTAGCTCTTTCTTACCTCCCCATCAATCAGGACAAACTCGAGGGGTGGATCATGCTGATCGCGGCCGTGCTGGTGGTGGGCATGATTGTTTTCATGATGCGCACCGCCCGCCGGCTCAAGGGCGAAATCGAAACCAAGGTGGGATCGCTGGCCGGAGCCGGGTCGCAATGGGGACTGTTTGCCTTCATTTTCCTCATGGTCTTCCGCGAAGGCGCGGAGACGGTAGTCATTCTCTCCGGCGTCTCGCTCAACTCCACGGAACTGCTGAGTTTCCTCGGGACGATCGCCGGGGTGGCCCTGGCAGTGGTTTTTGGTGTGATGTTCGTGAAGGGCAGCGTGCGCATCGATTTGCGGAAGTTCTTCCGCGTGACCACGGTGATCCTGCTGTTCGTGGCGGCGCAATTGGTGATCTCCGGGTTCCACGAGCTCTCGGAGTCCGGCGTAATCACCACCAGCAAACAGGAGATGGCGCTGGTGGGCCCGATCGTCCGTAACGACTACTTCTTCCCTGTCACCATGCTGGCGCTGGTAACTCTGATGGTGCTGCTGGAATACCGCCGGCGCAAGCCGGAGGTGGCTGTTGCCGTCTCCAAGGCCGACGAACGCAAAGCGGAGTGGACGGCGCGCCGGGAACGCTTCTGGGCCATCCTGGTGTGCGTCACGTCTTTTGCCTTCATGATCGGAATCACCGCCGAGTTCGTTTACGCGGAGACTCCGCCGCGGCTTTCCCAGGCCATCGCGCTTATTCCCGACAAGGACGGTCGAGTGGTTATTGATACTCAGGGACTGGCGGAGGGGAACTTAAACCGTTATGCCGTCGACGTACACGGGGTTCCCGTCCGCTTCCTGCTCTACCGCAAGCCGGATAACAAAGTAGCGGCGGTCTTCGACGCCTGCGAGATCTGCGGAGCCGTCGGCTTCTACAAAGGCGCGCAGGGGCTGATCTGCAAAAACTGCGCCGCTCCCATCAACCCGCAAAGCGTCGGCCAGCGCGGGGGATGCAACCCCGTGCCGCTTGCAGCCGACCAGCAGGGCGAGTCAGTTGTGATTCGTGTCACTGACCTGCAGGCCCAGACTGGTCAATTCTCAAAATAATGTTCTTCCGGCTACTCCTCGAATCCTTCAGGCGGCAAAAGCGCCGGAAGAGCGTGGCCCTGCTGGCGATCGCTCTGGGCATGAGCATTGCCACGGCCATGATCGCGGTGGGAGCCGGAATCGGCGACAAGATCAGCGCCGAACTGCGCACGACCGGCGCCAACCTGCTGGTCACGCCCATCGAGGACACTCTGGACGTAAAGATCGGCGGCGTGGACCTCAAGCCTGCCAGCGAAGGCGCCTTCATCCCTGAGTCGGAGCTGCCCAAGATCAAAGGCACCTTCTGGGGACACAATATTCTGGGCTTCGCCCCGTTTCTCTCTGCGCCGGCCAGCTTCGTCCACGACGGGAAGACGTTCAATGCTGAACTCATTGGAACCTACTTCGCCCAGCCGTACACCTACGGAAAAGAAAACTATTCGACCGGAGTGCGGTCGGTAAGTCCATGGTGGAAGGTCGAGGGCGCATGGCCCATCGATTATCCTTCGGAATTAGGGACCAGCCCGCCCAAGCAAGTACTTGTCGGACGCAAGCTGGCCGAGCAATCGGGGTTGAAGGTTGGGGACGTCATCAGTCCAAACCCTCAGGGAGGCCAGGTTGGCGTCAGCAAGAACGCTGACGAAGGGTTGGTGGTCAGCGGCATCCTGGATACCGGTGGTTCCGAAGACAATGCGGTTGTGGGTTCCCTGCATCTAGTCCAATGGATTCTTGGACGGCCCAATGCCGTACGCCGCGTCCTGGTCAGCGCCCTGACCAAACCGGAAGACGCTTTCGGCAGGAAGAACCCCAACCTGCTTACCCCCGTCGAACGCGACCGATGGTACTGCTCGCCTTACGCCAACTCCATTGCCTTTCAGATCCAGGAGGTGCTGCCCAACACACGCGTGGAGCAGATTCGCCAGGTGGAGCAGAACCAGGGCAGGATCCTGCAGCACGTTGAAGGCATGATGCTGCTGCTGACGCTGGCCGCATTGCTGGCCTCGGCGCTCGCTGTTTCAGCGGCCATGGCAGCCACCATCCTGGAGCGGCGCAACGAAGTTGGCCTGATGAAGTCCCTGGGCGCCAGCAACGGCGCCGTAGCCGCACTCTTTCTTGCCGAGGCCGGGTTGATGGCTTTGGCCGGCGGCCTTATCGGATTCATTGCCGGAAGCGTGCTGGCGCAGCGCATAGGCCAGGGTGTTTTTGGCTCCCCGATCGTTGTGCATCCGGTGATTCTGGCGGTAGTGGTGTGCGCCGCGCTGATCGTGACCTTCATAGGCAGCGCCGGTGCGGTGCGCAAGGCCATGAGCTTCGATCCCGCCATGGTGCTGCGAGGTGATGCATGAACCTGAACCGCACTCGCCTCCTGCTGCACCTGCTGATCAGAGCCTCATGGGTACGCAAAGACCGCGCGCTGACGGCGCTGATCTCGGTCGCCGTAGTCGCGACGATCGCTACTGCGACGCTCACTCTTTACTCCGATCTGGAAAGCAAACTCAGTTACGAGTTCCGTAGCTTCGGCGCCAACGTGATCGTCACCGCCAAAAATGCGGGAGCTCCGCTGGATGTTCCGGCCATAGAAAAAGCACTCGGCGGCCAAGGCCAGGTGGTTCCGGTGGCATACGCCGTCGCCACCACCGAAAGGGGTTCGAAGATCGTGGTCGGCGGGGCGGATCTGAAGAAACTGGCGCAGCTGAATTCCTGGTGGTCGCTGGGCGGGGGTGACGCCAGTACAGCGTTGATCGGCGCCCGTGTGGAGCAGGAGATCGCCCACGAGTCGGCCTTCAAGGTCTCTTATGGGCAGCGTAGCGAGACGATTCCGAGCGGCGCGGCCTTCCGTTCCGGATCCGATGACGACAGCCGCGTCTACCTTCCGCTCGACCGCTTTGTCGCTTGGACGGGAGTTCAGCCGTCTACGGCGCTGGTGCGCGTGGAAGAACGCCCGCAGGAGATTCAGGCAACAATTTCCCGGATGAGCTCTTCCCTGCCCGCCGCCGACGTGCAGCCGGTACGCCAGTTCACGCAGACGCAGACGGCGGTGGTAGGCAAGACCAAGGCTGTGGTGCTGGCGTGCTCCGCGGTGGTAGTGGTTCTAATCATGTTGTGCATGATCGCCACCTTTACCAGTTCGGTGCTGGAGCGGCGTAAAGACTTTGCGGTGATGAAGGCGCTGGGAGCGTCAAACCGGACGGTAAACGTTCTCTTCGCGGCGGAAGGTGCGTTGCTGGCCCTGGCAGGAGCGGCAGCAGGTTTTGTGGCCGGCAGCGCCATCGCCTACTGGATCGGCCGGGCCAACTTTGATGCTGCCATTCTGCCCCAGCCTGCGTTATTGTTGCCGGTGCTTCTGGGCAGCGTGGTGCTGGCGCTTGCGGCTTCCACCGCCCCATTGCGGCTATTGCAGCAGATACAACCGGCAGGAATCCTGCGGGGAGAATAGATGCCGATTGAGCTGAAGAACGTAACCCGGGTTTACAAGAGCAACGTGGAAGTGTGCGCGCTCGACGATGTCACGCTCTCCGTGGCGCCCGGCGAGTGGCTGGCCATCATGGGTCCGTCGGGATCGGGAAAATCGACGCTGGTGAACCTGATCGGCTGCCTCGACCGTCCCACGAAAGGCGAAATCCGCATTCACGGTTGCAATGTCTCAGATATGTCGCCGGCGGAGATGAATCGTTTTCGCGCCGAGAAGATCGGTTTCATCTTCCAGCAGTTCCACCTTATTCCTTACCTGACGGCTGTCGAGAACGTGATGCTGGCCCAGTACTTCCACAGCATGACTGACAAGGAAGAAGCACTGGCCGCCCTGGAGCGCGTGGGACTCAAAGAACGCGCCAACCATCTGCCTGCTCAGCTTTCCGGCGGCGAGCAGCAGCGCGTGTGCATTGCCCGGGCGCTGATCAACGATCCCCACATCATCCTGGCTGACGAGCCTACCGGCAATCTAGACGCGCAGAACGAAGGCATTGTGCTCAGCCAGCTGCGCGAGTTGCACGCCCAGGGACGCACCATCATCATGGTCACCCACGATCCGTCGGTGGCCAAGCTGGCCGACCGGCTGCTGGAGCTGCACCACGGCAAGATCGCGTCGCAGGAAACTTTCGACCTCTCCGACGAAGAACAGTTTGACGAAGTTCTGGAAGAACTATGGGTACTGGCTGAAAACGGCGAACCGGCGGAGCTGGGGCGCGTGGAAGTGGAAGGCGCTCTGCCCATGCGCATGGCGCTGGAACGCATGCAGGACATGGGCATGATTGATCTGCCGGAGCACACCGCCCAGCCGCACACTCACAAGATGGTGCTCAATCGCTGCCACGTGGCGCTGCGCCCGACCAGCGACGTGGACGGCCACGGCGAGCGCATGATCGTCTTCACCGAAAAAGGCCGCAAACGCGCTGAAGATGTGATCCGGCGCCATCGCCTGGCGGAGTGCCTGTTTACTCAGACCTTTCACGTGCACGATGAAAAGGAAGTCGCGGAGCAGGCGTGCAAGTTCGAGCACATTCTTTCGCCCGAAGCGACAGACAGCATCTGCACGTTTCTTGGCCATCCTCGTACCTGCCCTCACGGTAGCCCGATTCCCGCCGGCGAGTGTTGTCTTACGACTGTCCAGCAGCCGGCGTTCAGCACCCAGCAGTCGGGAAAAGAGTGAAGTCGTCGGAATCTTCCCTCGGCGATTTGGGCATTCTCAGCGCTTCGCGAAACAGCAACGGCTCACCACAGTGGGTGAGCCGTGTCTTGAACATTCTTTAACGGTCGCCAGCAGCTAACAGCTCTCCGCTAGAACAGCCGGAAGTCCACTTCCAGAGTCATGGCCACGCTTACCGCCTGGCCGTTCTTCTTGCCCGGCTCGAAGAGCCAGGTCTTGGCTTTATCGAGAGCTTTTTCGTCCAGACCCATGCCCAGGCTGCGCACAACTTTCAGATTGCGCGGACGGCCATCAGGACCGATGATGGCCGAAAGAACCACCGTTCCCTGGTATTTGGCCCTGCGAGCTTCTTCCGAGAAATCCGGTTCGGGCGTGTACTTGGCGACGGGAGGAGTTACACCGATATCGCCCAGGCTGTAGATGCCTCCGCCAAATCCCCCGCCGTGGCCGGGACCGTGGCCGGGACCGGTGCCGGAGCCGATGCCGTTGCTCTTTCCGGAGCCAATGCCGCCGCCGGTCCCGTTGCCGTTGCTCATGGGTCCGGTCACGCGCGCCGACATGGGATTACCCAGGTTGGGCATGTTGGGATTGTCGGGTAGCTTGACATTGGGCGGTGCAACCACCGTGGGCTCCATAGCCAGCTTGGGCTTCGGATCGCGAATCTCCACCGTAGGCGGAGTAAATTGCTGCGGAGCTACCTTGGGTAAACGGCCTTTGGATTCGAAAATCTTGGCATGCTCGCCGCCGCCACCGCCTCCGGCCAGCGCCTTGGGCGCGATCTTGGGCGCCATCACCGGCTGGTAGTCGGACAATGGCGGAGCCACCAGCATCAGGCTTTCATGCTGTACCACAACCGGCTTGGAGCGCGAAGGCAGCAAGGGCAGTCCGATCAGCGCCGCCAGTCCCACAATATGCACCATCATCGACCATTTGGCCGCGCGCTTGGGATTACCGCGGCTCCAGATTTCACGCACCGCAACCGGCCGCGACGTTACCAGAAGCGGCGGCTGCTTTTGCGGAAACAAAGCGTCTTTCAAGCTGCCGAGCAGCGAGCTCAGCAAGCCCTTGCGTACTTCAGTGAGGAGCCTGAAATTGGGAACAACGCCCACGGGCGGTGGGGTGTGGGTTACAACAACCTTTGGATGCCCGTTGCTTACATATGACTTCGGACGCTGAACTAAAACCTGATTCGCCATGGTTCGACCCGTACTGCCGTTTATGCCACCATTTACCTGGGGTTTTCGGACTACCTTTAACAGATGTGCAAACTGCTACTCAAGTTGTACTCCAGCAGCATTGCCTTTCTCTCACGTTCATCGCTGTAACTTCGATGCGCGGGAGAACTCCTGACGGCAAAGAAATGTTGAATGCCGTGAAAAAAGTTGTGAAGAGATGGAAAGGATTTCGCCGGAGCCGCGGGCAACTCCGCGAGCCCTGCCCCTGAAATGGTCCTGGAGAATACTGGTTATAATGAGAGATCACCGCCCTGACGTCCGGAGAGATGATGCGAGCGCCGCTCATGCTGAAATCTACACTGAATCTGCCTTCGGGAGACTTTCCCATGAAGGCCGGCTTGCCCCAGAACGAGCCCAAAATGCTCGAAAAGTGGGAAGCCATGAAGCTCTACGAAAAGATACGCGAGTCGCGGCGCGGGCATCCCATCTACGTTTTGCATGACGGGCCGCCGTACGCCAACGGAACGCTTCATGAAGGCCACGCTCTGAACAAGTCTCTGAAAGATTTTGTCGTGAAGTCCAAGACCATGGCCGGGTTTGATTCGCCCTACGTTCCCGGCTGGGACTGTCATGGCTTGCCCATCGAGATCAAGGTGGATGAATCGCTGGGGCGCAAAAAGCTGGAGATGGCGCCCATCGATGTCCGCAAAGCCTGCCGCGCATATGCGCTCAAGTATCTGGACATCCAGCGCGAGCAGTTCAAGCGCCTGGGCGTTTTCGGGCGCTGGGACCGCCCGTACGCCACCATCGATCCTCAATACGAATCGGTCATCGTGCGCACCCTCTTCGACTTCATGGAGGGTGGCGCAGTGTACAAAGGCCTGAAGCCAGTCTACTGGTGCATTCACGACAAGACTGCTTTGGCCGAAGCCGAAGTGGAGTACGCGCCGCACACCAGCCCCAGCATCTGGGTGAAATACCGGATGACCAGCGATCCTGCGAAGATCGATGCGCGGCTGGCAGGCACCAAGGTTTCAACCATCATCTGGACGACGACGCCGTGGACGCTGCCGGCATCCATGGCTGTCGCCTTCCATCCAGAGCTGGAATATGTAGCCCTGAGAGCCGACCGTCCCGACGCTCCGGGCGAGGTATACATCGTGGCCGATGCTTTGGCCAAAGACACCGTCGCCGCCACCGGCCTGGCAAACGCAAAAGAGATCGCGCGTTTTCCCGGGAGCAAGCTGGAGTACTCGACCTTTGCGCATCCATTTCTCGATCGCCAGATTCTGGGAGTGCTGGCCGATTACGTGACCACCGAACAGGGCACGGGCGCTGTCCACACCGCGCCTTCGCATGGCGCCGACGACTTCTATACCGGCGTGAAGTATAAGCTGGACCAGAGCTGCAACGTCGACGAAGCCGGCCGTCTGCGCAACGGATTGCCGGAATACGATGGACAAAAGGTGTTCCAGGCCAACCAGCCCATCATCGAATTACTGAAGAAGCGCGGCGTGCTGATGGGCGAGAGCAAGATCGAACATTCTTATCCGCATTGCTGGCGTTGCCATAATCCTGTCATCTTCCGGGCGACCGAGCAGTGGTTCATCTCCATGGAGGCAAAAGTCGGCGACAGCACGCTGCGGCAGCGATCACTGGAAGAGATCAAGAAGGTGAAGTGGCACCCGGCCTGGGGCGATGACCGCATCTCCAACATGATCGCCACGCGACCGGACTGGTGTATCTCCCGGCAGCGCGTCTGGGGTGTGCCCATTGCCGTCTTTTTCTGCGAAGCGTGCGGCAAACTGCTGGAATCGAAGCAAGTCAACAACGCCGTAGTGGAGCTTTTTGCGCGTGAGGGCTCTGACGCGTGGTACACCACCGCCGCGAGCAAGATAGTGCCCGCGGGCACCAGGTGCCCGTGCGGCGGGACCCCGTTTCGCAAGGAGAACGACATCATCGACGTGTGGTTTGAAGCCGGGTGCAGCTACGCCGCGGTTCTCGGCCATGAGCCCGGGCTGCCCTTCCCCGCGGACCTGTATCTGGAGGGCGGCGACCAGTACCGGGGATGGTTCCACTCGTCCTTGCTTTGCTCCGTGGGTACGCGCAACCAGGCGCCCTATCGCAGCGTGGCCACTAACGGCTGGACGCTCGATCCCCAGGGACGCGCCACTTCGAAGTCGCTGGGCAACGGCATTGATCCGGTGAAAATCGCCAACACCCTGGGCGCGGAAATTATCCGCCTTTGGGTGGGCTCGGTAGATTTCCAGCAGGACGTAACCGTCTCCGAAGACCTGATGAAGCAGATGGTGGACAACTACCGGAAGATCCGCAACACATTCCGTTACATGATCACCAATCTTCCCGGGTTCACCCCGGAGCGCGACGCGCTGGCTTTCGGCGATCTGATGCCCATCGATCAGTACATGCTGGTCCGTACGGCAGAGGTAAGCGCGCGCGTGCAACAGTGGTACGCCGATTTCGAGTTCCACCGCATCTATCAGCAATTGAACGAGTTCTGCGCGGTGGATCTGAGCAACGTGTACTTTGACATCCTCAAAGACCGCCTCTATACCTCGGCTCCCCGCTCGCGGGCGCGCCGGTCCGGGCAAACCGCTTTGTGGCGGATCGGCGAGGCCCTGGTGCGGCTGGTGGCTCCGGTGCTCACCTTCACTGCGGATGAGGTGTGGTCCCATCTGCCGAAAATTTCGGGTCGGGCGGAGAGCGTACATCTGGCATACTTTCCCAAGCGGGATGATGTTCTGGGAGGCGCCGCCGATGAGGCATACTCGCAGGCATTACAAGCCGACTTTACGTCCCTTCTGGCTGTGCGCGATGAAGCCCTGAAGGCGCTGGAAATCGCCCGCAAGGAGAAGATGATCGGCACCGCTCTCGAAGCCGTGATTACCATCCATGCTCCGGAGAACCTTTACCGGCTACTGGATCGCTATCGCGGGGATTTGCGCTACTTCCTGATCGTCTCCGGAGTAGAGCTGAAAAGTGCTCCTGGGGGGAACGGGAGTACCCCCTTGCGCGTAGATGTAAGCAAGGCTCCGGGGAGCAAGTGTGAGCGTTGCTGGAATTATTCGACCGAGGTAGGCAAGGACGCGCGCTATCCCACGGTCTGTGAGCGCTGCTCGGCGGCGCTTAAGGAGATCGAAGGCGAGGATCCTTAGTGAGAACGCGCGGGTTCCGGCCGATGTAAGAGGCAGATTGCGGACTTATTGAATTATGCGCAAATATCACATCATCATCGCGGCTCTGGTGGTCTTTCTCGACCGGCTTACCAAGTGGGCTGTCGCGCAGAGAATCACACTGCATGACAGCGTCGACGTGGTGCCCGGCCTCTTTCGACTGACCCATGTGCAGAATCAGGGTGCGGCCTTCGGGCTTTTTTCAGACTCGCCCTCGGAGTGGAAAGTGACCATGCTGATTCTGTTCTCCATCGCCGCGCTGGCCGTGGTCTCTACCCTGCTGTGGAAGAACGGCAACGCCATGAACGCCACCGCGATTGCTCTTTCTTTGGTATTCGGAGGAGCGCTGGGGAACCTCTGGGACCGCGTGGCCAACGGGCGCGTGATCGACTTCTTCGATTTCTACCTTGGCTCGCACCACTGGCCGGCCTTCAACGTGGCTGATAGCGCCATTGTCATCGGCGCATTGCTGCTGCTGAGCGAAATCTTCATGGCGCCGCAGGAAGAGAAAGTGGTAAGTAGCTAAGCTTTTAGCAGGAAGCAAGCAGCCTGACGCGACCCAGCCAATTTGCTTTCCTTCATGCGCACATATCTGCTCCTCATCTCCGCGTCTGTCCTGGTTCTGGATCGGCTAACCAAGTGGCTGGTGATCGCGAAGATTCCTCTCTATCACGAGATCGATGTCATTCCTGGCTTGTTCCGGCTCACGCATCTGGAAAACCCGGGCGCTGCCTTCAGTCTTTTCGCCGAAACTCCCGGTCCCTGGCCGGGACGGCTGCTGATAGCTTTTTCAATCGCAGCTGCCTGCGTGCTTGCTTACTTCATTTGGGAAGCCGGAGACAGACTGGGCCCGCTGACCGTCTGCCTGGCGCTGTTTCTCGGCGGGACTCTAGGCAATCTGTGGGACCGCATCCTTCACGGCCGCGTCACGGACTTTCTCGATTTCTATGTGGGCGCGCATCACTGGCCACCTTTCAACGTAGCCGACAGCGCCATGGTGGTCGCTGCCACGCTGCTGGCCGGCCAGGTGCTGTTCGGGTCGAGGAAGGAACACGCTTCCTAGAGAGAGCATGGTCCGCGTCTTTACGGTCATTTCAAAGCAATGTAACTGCATCTGGGATCTTCGGCAGCCCTCATGTGCGCATGCAGGTTTCTTCTGATGGTTAGCTTTTTCTTGCCGATTCTGATTCGCGCCATTGCCGGGCAGTGCTTCTCCGCGCGCACCACGATCCCGTAGTCGCCCGGGGATGTTTCGGGGATGGTGAACCAGCCGTCTTCATCCGCCTGCACCACCGCGATCAGCTTATGCTCGTCCGTGAATAGAGCTACGCAGGCTCCGGTCATGGCGACGCCCCTGGCGTCGATCGCGATTCCCTTGACTTCGGGCAAGGTCAGGGGATGTTTCTCAGTCCGGTTGTCATTGGGATGGGAAATATCGGGATAAGAAACATCACGGCAGGGCGCAGGCGTCTGAACCTGAGCCGGCGAGGATACGGCAGCCATGAGCAGGATTCCCAGAGACAAAACTCGACTGCTGTTTCGCATACACACTAGCCCCTGACATGCGAATTGAAATTCGAAGGCCTAACTCTTCGGGTAAAGCAGCCGATACAAAACCGCGTTGCGGAGAATTGCCTGGACGTATTCCCGGGTCTCGGTGAACGGGATCGACTCGACAAATTCTTCCATGTCCTTGAAGTCGCCGCTCTTTCGCCAGTCCTCCACGCGATCCTCACCAGCATTGTAAGCGGCCAGCGCGTAGGCTACCTGGCCGTCATAGTGGTCGACCACGTGCTTGAAGTAGCGCGTCCCGAGCTCCAGATTGGTACCGGGAGTAAGCAACTGGTCCTGCGAGAAATGACGGATCTTCAGCTCCCTGGCCAGATTCTTGCCCACGTGAGGCAGAAGCTGCATCAGCCCCATCGCGTTTTTGGGAGAGATTGCCGCGGGATTGAACTCCGATTCCTGGCGGATCAGCGAAGCCACCAGGTAAGGATCGAGCTGGTTCTTCTGGCAGTTTCGCTTGAGGTCGTCCCAATAAGGGCGCGGAAACAGAGTCTCCCATACGGGCCGCGGAAGCTGGGCGATCTCGGCGGAGAAGTATCCCGGGACCGCATGCTTCATGGTCTCCAGCGCGTGGAAATAGCTGCCCTCATCGATGTAGATTCCCGCCACTGACTTAGCCAGCCAGGCGGGCGAGCCGGCCGATGCCGCCTGCAACTCCCGGACGGCAAAATCGTAGAGCGCGGCATTGGCCAGCAGCTGTGCCTTTTGCGCGCGCACGTTGTCGGCGGGCGCGTCCCAGGCTTTAGGCGGCGAGGGCGGCGTCGAAAGCTTGGTAAGCAGGGGAGGATCGGCTACATCCTGTTGCCCGACTTTGACCAGGCGCTCCCGGCCCAGAGTAGCGTAGTAGAAATAACGGTAATTCTCGGAAAGCTTCTGATAGTACGCGCGGGCGATCGAGGCGTCGCCGTGATCTTCTGCCAGCCGGCCGCGCCAGTAAAGGGCGGCGGAAGCCTCGTTCGAGGTCGGATAGAGAGTCAATTGCTCGTCAAACAGCCGCGCGGCGTCTTCCTTCTTCCCCATGCGATAGGCCAGCCACGCGGCCTTCCAGTGGGCGTAGGGAGAATAGCGGCCGTTCTGCTGGCGCTCGTAAATTTCCGCATAGAAGCGCGTGGCGCTCTCGTAATCGCGCTTCAGCATGTACATGTTGCCGGCCGAGAGCAGGGCTTGCTGAAACCAACCGCTGTCCGGAACCAGATTCCGCATCTGGCTGATGAGATCAGAGTGACGGCTGCGGTCGTCTTTGTCGCGGGCAATCTCGGCCAGGAAATAAAGCGACTGGGCCTTTTGATCGATTGCAGAAGACTGATTGTTGGCCACGTTCTCGAAAAGCCTCTCGGCATCATCGCGGTGGCGCGAACGGTAGAGTGCGGTGGCGAAATCCAGCTGCAGGTCGGTCAGCATGGCCGGCGGCGCCTGTTCCAGCAAGGGGCTGAGTTCTGCGGACGCTTCCTGGAAACGACGCCCTTTGACCAGCAAGTCAATACGAGAGTGCCGTTGCTCGAAGCTGCCTGAGGGAGGCGCCTCGCCCTGCGCGCGCAGAACCTGCTCGGCCAGGTCGGCTTCGGGAGCCAGCGGAGCTTCGAAATAGAGCCGGCGCAGGACCTCGGTGGACTTGGTCTTTTCGTCGGAGCCCTGGTAGGCCTTGGCCAGCAGCAGCTCCACGTCAGGGCGATAAGGCTGGCGATGCTTCTCCAGGTAAACCGCGGCGCTCGCAGGCTTGCCGCTCTCCATGAGCGCGTTGGCGTAAAGCATCTCGGCCTCATGGAGGTTGAGCGAATCAGGATATTTCTGCTCGAAGCCCCACAACGTGGTAATCACCGATTCCCAGTTGCTCTCGTTGGCATAAGCGCTGGCCTTCAGCCAGTCGAGATAATCGCCCAGGATGGGGGTTAGGCTGGCGCTGTGCTGCCATGCGGCGCGAGCCTGAGCGTACTCTTTGTCGAGATAATGCGCGTAGCCAACTACCAGCCAGGCCAGAGCGCCGGCGTCGGCAGTCTGCGGCGTGGCATGCTTGCGGGCGTAGCCCTCGACTCCGGCATAGGCCTGCGGGGTGCGGTTCTCCAGCAGTTGCTGCGCCATGGGCTTCAGGTCAGCCGACGAAACAAAAGCCCGGCGAATATGGTGCAAGCGCATCGATGCGGGGGCTGCCGCCTTCTTCTTTTTTGCCCTGGAGGCCGTTTGTGTAAAGGAGCCAGCGGGCGCCAGCAAGAGCACCAGCAGCAGGGGAATTAAAGACCGTCGGGTTACCACAGCATCCTTGTCAGCGCGGAAGCAATCTCATTGGCCAAAGCCTGCGCCCATGAGCGAGGGATCGTTGTCCGCCAGGATCCGCACCAGTTCCTGATTAAAGTAATCGGCCGAAGCGGCCGGAGTTTCCGCATAGCGTTTATCGTAGGTCGCGCGGCTCTTCTCGATGTCTTCCTTGAGCCTGTCATACAAATCGCGATTGTTTTTGCCCTCGGCGACCTTGGGCTGGTTGTAAAGCTTGATTTCTTCCACCAGCAGTTTGGCAAAACGACGGGCTTTCTTATGCAGATCGTCTTCCGGCCCCGCCGAGGCCGCGGCTCCAGCGCCGGCCGCAGACTGCGTGTCGTCTGTGACGCCGGCTTTGCGCAGCGCAGTTACTTCCAGCCAAAGCGCCGCCCAGCGGGTGAGCGTGCTCAAAGCAGAAGCGTCAAGTTGGCCGCCCCGTGCTGTGCCTCCATCGGCGTAGAGCAGCGCTGCGACTTTATCTTTCACCACCAGCGGCAGCACCACGCACTTGTCATTCGCCGGCGGGGTTACCTGAGATAAGAACCCCGAATCGAACTCTGAAGTTGCACCGTTCGCTGCCACGCGGGACTGGATGGCCTTGGCCACCAACCCTGCCGAGGTGTTCAATCCGATCTTCTTGACGGCTTCGTTATCCTGAAAGCCGATTCCCTGCCAGCCCTGGATGGCTCCCGCTTTGACCACGAATAAAGCCACGCGACCGGCAAAACGGGCTTCACCTTCAAGGAGATGACGCAGGATATCCGCCTGTGAGGAAGCTTCCTGAATGGCGGCCGTGGCCGCACTCAGGATGTCTGTAGGCGACGATCCCGGAGCCGGCGCGAGTAACTCGAGCTCCGCCGAGGCGCGGCGCACGATCTCTGCGCGCAAGCCGGGCAGGGCGGCTGCGAACACCTCGCCTACCGCCTCTTCTATGATGGTTTGAATCTCCGTGGGACCTGGCATTTCTACTCTGGCCGCGATTATTAAGAGTTTACGAGAACACTGTCAATCTGTGGAGTTACCGAAGTATAACCTGTTTAGTATCTTATGTATTCAGCCGGGTCAGCAAAGAAAAAAGCGGGTCTGGCCACCTTAAGCATCAGGGAGGTAACCGGTGAATTCCTTCAGCCGACTGTGGTTGGTTTTTCTACTCCTGGCATTCCCGTGCAGTCTGCCTTCACTCCACCCGCAGACGCGGAAAACCACCGCTGTCTCCCCCGGTTTCCGTGAACATGACATGGTCAACTCCGTGAAAAAACTTGAAGACGAGATGCGCATCGCAATCCTTAAAGGCGATGCCAGCTGGTGGAGCGCCTACCTCTCCGACGAGTACAGCGAAACTGAGGCCGACGGCAAGGTCAAAAACAAGGCGGAAACGGTAGAGATGCAACGCTCCAAGACTCTGGTTTACGACACGTTGAACCTGAGCGATCGCACGGTGCGCACCTTCAACGCCGATACCGTGGTCGTCACCGGAAAAATGAATGTGGGCGGCACCAGGGATGGACAGAACTTCAACGATGAATTTCAATTCACGCGGGTCTGGGTAAAGCAGGGCTTGGAGTGGAAGCTGGCGGTATTCGACATGACCAAAACCGCGCCCTGATCGAGGCCGGCAGAGCTACTGCGCTACCAGCTTGCCCACCATATCGTCATGGTGAGGTCCGCACAGCACTCCGCAAGCCACCTTGTACTCCCCTGGAGCCGGGGCCTGGAAGTCGATGATGGTCGTCCGGCCCGGGTGCACCGGCTCCTTGATTTCCAGCGCAGGAATATCGAGCCCATGTTGGACGTCGGCAGTAGTTACTTCCAGTTCGATTCTCTTCCCGGAGGTCACGCGAATCACCGGCGGATCGATGCTGTATCTCTTCATCACCACGCGAACATGCTCATCCGCGGGCGGCTTCGGCTTGCACCCTGCAAAACTTAAACAAATGAGACCTATAGCTGAAAAAACTGGAAGGTTTCTGGGATTCATGCGCAGGTAACAAAAAACCGCCAATGGAGTCTATACTGATGAAGGTTCGATAAACCTTCGTTTTCCGGAAATTGGAGAACATAGTAAATTATTTTGAAGCGGAGCGGCATGGAAACCATCCAAAAAAGGGCCGGGGAAGATGTAAGCGAGCTTGCATTGGTTCAGGCCGCCAAGAAAGGCGACCTGGAGGCGTTTAGCGAGCTGGTCAATCGGTACGACCGTAACGTCTTCCGGATTGCGCAGCACATTACCCACAACGAGGAAGATGCGCAAGATGTAGTGCAGGACGCTTTCTTGAAGGCGTACCAGAATCTGGGCCAGTTCCAGGGGAATTCGAAGTTTTACACCTGGCTGGTGCGGATCGCCGTCAATGAAGCGCTGATGAAGCTGCGCAAGCGGCGGAACGAAAAGACGGTTTCGATGGATGAGGACGTCGAGACCGACGAGGGCTCAATTCCGCGCGAGGTGGCCGACTGGTCGCCGAACCCGGAGCAGTTGTATGGGCAATCGGAGTTGAGCGACATCCTGAAGAAGACTATTCAGGGATTGCCGCCTGGCTTCCGTACGGTGTTTGTATTGCGCGATGTAGAAGGTCTCTCCACCGAGGAGACCGCTGAAATGCTGGGACTGAGCGTGCCTGCAGTCAAGTCCAGGTTGTTACGCGCGAGGTTACAGTTGCGTGAGCGTCTGGCAAAGTATTTCAAGTCGAGAAAGAATGGAGATGGCCAACGGTGAAGTGCTCTGAGTTTCTCAACGAACTGACCGACTATCTTGACGGCAATATCGGCGAAAGCCTTCGTGCCGAACTGGACGAACACCTTCATTGGTGCCACGAATGCCACGTGGTCATGAATACCACCAAAAAGACCATCGAAATCTACCGCGACAACCAGATTTACGAGCTCCCCGAAACCCTCCGCAGCCGCCTCCATCAAGCCATCATGACCAAGTGCCGTGGCAGCAAGCAAGTGAAAGGCGATGCCTAAACCCTCACCAACCCCGCCATCCTCAACCATTTAAGCGGTTTCTGAGATTTCCCATTTTTCCCTGTACAGCTTTCGAACCTTTTTCAGCAGCTCTGAATCTAAATGTGTGCAGAGTAGATGGTTGCAAGACACCCCTCGGAACCGTGGTTGAGGCCGGGTGGTGAAGGGGCCCCCCCTCGATTCCCAGGTGGTGATAGTATGGCGAGTTTGTTGGACATACTTTTTGGCTGTTCTCACAAGAACTTCAGTTTCCCCATTACCAAAAGGCGGGGCCAGCGCGGAACCGCCGCTTCGTCTATAACCGGAACCTATGTAGTTTGCCTGGATTGCGGCACGGAGTTCCCGTACGACTGGCAGCAGATGAAGGTGTTGGAGGGTCGCGCGGTCCGGGCTAGAGCCCTGCAGGCCAAGCAGGCAAAAGCGGCCTGATCGACTATATTTTGAGTCGTATCTCTTAAACATTTTAGAAACGATTTGCTTCCGGCCGGCAGTCGTTTTGATCGATCTCAACGCAGCAAGCGCAGATACAGCAAAAGAAAACCGGCGGCTTTCGAGCCGCCGGTTTTGTGTTTTATGGCGAGGCGATTATTGATCGCGGCGCTTCAGAGTCGGGCGATCGTCATCCTGACCGTTCTTGTCCTTGTCCTTCGAATCGCTGCTCGCGGTCTTGCGCAGCGTGGGCTTGTTGGGATTGGTATCGTCAACCTTGTGGCGGTTCTCGATAGCGGCCAGCCGCGCCTTGACGTCATTGAATTCCGACGTGGTCTCGATGTACTGGTCGCGCGCCGGCAGGATCTTGGCAATCTCTTCCTGCGACTTCTCGATGCGGTCCGGAGTCTGGGGATGAGTCGCGAAAGCCTTGGCGAAGCTGCCGGGCTTCTTCTTTTCCTGCGCCTGGATCTTCTCGAAGAAATTTACGAACTCGTTGGGATCGTATCCCGCCTTGTACATGTACTCGATGCCGAAGTAATCGGCCTCGGCTTCAAAACCGCGCGAAAACTTCAGGAATGTGAGGGGCAGCCCGATGCCGGCCGCCTGCTGCGCCATATAGCCAATGCCGCCGCCCACAAAGATCAGAGGAATGCTCATGATGTTGGCGATGTCGGCTCGAGTCTGTCCGCGGGTCGCATGACGCAGGCAAACGTGAGCGATCTCGTGGGCCATTACGCCCGCCAGCTCGGCTTCATCGTCAGCCGCCAGGATCAGCCCGGAGTTAACGTAGAAGAAGCCGCCGGGCAGCGCCATGGCGTTGATCTCATCCGCGTCAACGACCTTGATGGTGAATGGAACCTTGGCATCAGAGTTGCGAACCAGGTTCTGCCCGATCCGGTTCACGTACTCGCTAACCACCGGATCCTGCACCATCTTCATGCTCTGCTCGATCTGCATGGCGTAGCTCTTGCCCATGCGGACTTCCCGCTCGAGCGAGTACCAGTCCAGGCCGCCCACCTTACGGTTGCCGATGGAATCCACGTCGTTCTTGCTGCCATCGTGCTTGGCTTTGTCCTTCTTTTTGTCCTTCTTGCCGCTCGAGTTGTCGGCGGTCTTGTCCTGATCTGAAGTCTGGCCGGCTTGATCGGTGGCCGCGGGAGTCTGGTTCTGGTCCGCCGCCGACTGAGTCTGATTCTGGCTTTGATCGCTCGCAGGTTGTGCCTGGGTCTGGTCCGGCGTCTGCGGCTTTTGTTGGTCATTCTGCGCAAATGCAGGGAGGCTGGCTCCCAGTGCGAGAAGGGACGCAAGCATTAAAATGCGGGATTTCATGAAGCACACTCCTGCCGGACGATTGCTCGCTGGCTTGTAGACAAACCTATTATATCCCCGGTTCATTCCCACCTTTTGAGATTTCTCCGCGGTGGGTTAGATGCCGGTGCAGTGTCCGTTGGTTATCCAGCTTCTCTGCTTGCTGTTAAGTTTAGTTAAGCGTGTGGCTTACAGGCACAGTGTCAGTGAGATGCCGTGAAGCTTGCCCCGACGGCAGGCGCAGAATCTCCACTCGCGAAGCTCGCCATTCGCCGGCCGAATCCTGGTCCGCCGTTACCCGGATTTCCTGCCCCTGCTCCAGGCACTCCGGGCCGCATTTCCGGTGCTGGGCGGCAGGCACCTGCCCGCTGAAGACGATAGTGGCATGCGAGACCTCAACGCGGCGGAGCATGTGATTGCGTCCCTGGACGAAGATCCAGCCTTTGGGCAGCGGCTCCTCCGGCGGAGCATCCACGATCCGGCCCTGAAAGGTGCCCACGGCGGGCACTGCGAAAGGGGCTAGAACAAAAAACAGCCCGAGGAAAAACGAAGCCGCCACGAATCGGCGCGAAGCAGCGCGCATGCTATCTGTGATGCTGCCTGCTCAGCTCGTGGACGGCACTAGTCGTAATATTCCAACCCCAGGTGGGTGATGAGGGACTCGCCGCGCAGGTGGCGCAGCGTGTTCTTGAGCTTCATCAGCTGGATGAACAAGTCGTGCTCGGGATAGAGCCCGGGCGCGGTCATGGGCGACTTCAAATAGAAGCTCAACCACTCCTGTATGCCCAGCCCGCGCAGCTCGTGGCTGCGCTGCGCCAGGTCGAGGAACAGCACCAGGTCGAGCACGATGGGCGCGGCCAGGATGGAGTCGCGGCACAGGAAGTCCACCTTGATCTGCATGGGGTAGCCCAGCCAGCCGAAGATGTCGATATTGTCCCAGCCCTCTTTGTTGTCGCCGCGCGGCGGATAGTAGTTGATGCGGACCTTGTGGTGAATGTTCTTGTAGAGCAGTGGGTAAAGTTCCGGCTGCAGAATGCGGTCGAGGACGGAGAGCTTGGATTCTTCCTTGGTCTTGAAAGAACCGGGATCGTCGAGCACTTCGCCATCGCGATTGCCGAGAATGTTGGTGGAAAACCAGCCGCTCACGCCCAGCATGCGCGCCTTGAACCCCGGCGCCAGGATGGTCTTCATCAGCGTCTGCCCGGTCTTGAAGTCTTTGCCGGCGATAGGCGCATGGTTGTTGCGCGAGAGCTCGTGCATTACCGGAATGTCCACAGTCAGGTTGGGCGCACCGTTGGCGAAAGGCACGCCCTCGCTCAGAGCGGCGTAGGCATAGATCATGGAGGGAGCAATGTTCTCGTCGCTCTTTTCCAGGCCGCGCTCGAAGGCTTCCACAGACTCGTGCACCTCACTCTGCTTCAGAAAAATCTCCGTCGATCCGCACCAGATCATCACCAGGCGGTCGGCCCCGGATTTCTTCTTGAAGTCGCGGATGTCATGGCGCAGCTGCTCAGCGAGATCGCGCTTGTTCTTCCCTTTTTTGACGTGCTTGCCGTCGAGCTTCTTGACGTAATTGCGATCGAACACCGCCTTGCGCGGCTTGATGGAGCGCAAGAATGGCTTGATCTGATTGATCAGATCTTTCTCCAGAACTCCGGCGTGGATGGCCGAATCGTAAGCGTCTTCTTCGAAGATGTCCCAGCCGGTGAAGACCAGGTCGTTGAGGCCGGCCAGGGGAACGAACTTCTTGATCTTGGGGGAGCGGCCGTCGGTACGTTTCCCCAGGCGGATGGTACCCATTTGCGTGAGCGAACCGATGGGCTCGGCAATGCCCTTGCGTACGGCTTCCACTCCAGCCATAAACGTAGTGGCCACGGCGCCCATACCGGGAATCATTACGCCCAGCTTGCCGCGTGCGGGGCTGATTTTGCTTGCTTTAGGAATTTCAGAAGAATCGTCAGCTGCCATCTAGGTTCCTTTGCGGGATGAATAAGGGAAGTGCAAACTTGCTATCTTCTCGCATCGGGACAGGCTTTGCAAACTCGGCGGCGGCGCCAGTGTTTTGAAGAGGAGTTCAGTTACATCGACAAATGTGCGGCAGCGGCACTCCTGCGGTTGCGTGTTCCCTCGATGCATCCTCAACGCAAGAAACCGCCGACTGGTCGTTCTCATGATGCTCGTCAGTCATTAACCTCAGCTTGGTACACTGAGCCGGCGCCAGCGAAGATGTCGCCATTACACAACCGGGTGGAGCGATCAGCAGATTGATAAAAGGAAATGAATCGAAGCGGATTGTATTTGCAGCCATCGGATCATTGGGAGACCTCCATCCGTGCCTCGCGCTGGGATTGGAGCTAAAGCGAAGAGGGCACGTGGTCAAGATTGCCTCCACCGATTTCTACAGGGCGAAGGCCGAGCAGAATGGAATCTTGTTCCACGCCATGAGACCCGACTGGAACCCGACGGACCAGGAGTTGATCCGTCAATGTGAGGAGCTGAGAACCGGCCCGGAGATTCTTTTCCGCAAACTCATCCTCCCCCATTTGAAAGACACCTACGACGACCTCCTCGCTGCCTGCGCGGATGCAGAGTTGCTGATCGCCGGCGAGTTGGTTTATGCCGCACCCTTGGTCGCTGAGAAGACTGGAATCCGTTGGGTATCTTCGATTCTCTCACCCATGACTTTCTTCTCCGCACACGATCCTTCAGTTCAGGTCACGGTGCCCGGCCTGATCCATTTGCGTAAAGCGGGATGGCGCGCATATCGGGCTGGTTTGAATCTCTGCCGGCTGGCGACCAGGCATTGGTCGAATCCGGTGCGGCGTCTGCGGCGGGAGCTGGGATTGCGCCCGGATTGCGACCCGGTTTTCGTAGACAAGTTCTCGGCCGACCTGGTGCTGGCGCTCTTCTCCCGCTCGCTGGCTCAGCCCCAACCAGACTGGCCGTCACACACCCTCCAACCAGGTTTTGTCTACTACGACGATGAAAGACAGGATCAGGAGCTGGAGAGATTTCTGGCGTCAGGAGACCCGCCGATCGTCTTCACCCTGGGATCCACGGCGGTTCACCATCCCGGAGATTTTTATGAATCGAGCATGCAAGCGGCAAAGCAGCTCCGCCGGCGCGCCGTCCTGCTTGGAGCCGCCGCGGCCCCGCGGCTGGTTGCTCCGGACGTTCTGGCCTTGCCGTACGCGCCGTATTCCCAGATATTCCCTCGTGCCGCTGCAATTGTGCATCAGGGCGGATCAGGAACAACCGCTCAGGCTTTGCGGGCTGGCCGCCCCATGCTGTTCGTTCCCTATGGCTGGGACCAACCCGACAACGCTGCCCGGGTGGAAAGGTTGGGAATCGGACTTTGCTTATCGCGTACAGACTATTCCGCTGGCAACGCTGCCGAGCGGCTGAACCGTCTTTTGAACGAGCCTGGCTTTGCTGCTCGGGCGGCGGAGACAGGAGCGCAGCTACGCCAGGAACAGGGATTACCTGCGGCTTGCGAAGCAATCGAATCGGTCCTGGAAAAAGTACGGTCAGGAGTCGCCGGATCGCGAAGACTGGATCGGGCTGCTGGTCTGTGAGGCTGCCGATATGATTAACAGACAGAAAACAAGGCACGCTCTCATGGGCATATTCCTTCTCCCCTCGTCGCAGCCCTAGCCAGTCGCCCGCAACCTGCCCTTCCAATGTGACCATACGAACCACGCGGCTGCAGCGAGAATTGCGACGATGATCACAGCGTCCAGCCGATGCAGCCACTGGCGCAGTCGAGGATCGGTGGCCCACTTTTCTCCCAGCTTCATGCCCACCCAGGCCAGAGCAAAGCACCAGGGCCACGATCCGGCGAAGGTGTAGAGATGGAAACGCAGCCGGGGCATGCGGGCGATGCCGGCGGGAAGCGCAATGAAGGTCCGGATCACCGGCAGCAACCGTCCCAGAAGGACCGCGGCCGAGCCGAAGCGATGGAAGAAGCGGTCGGCGAGGTTGAGGTCGTGGTGAGTGATCCAGATGTAGCGGCCGTATCTCTCCACCAGCGGCCGTCCGCCGAAAGAGCCGATCTCGTAAGCCACCACCGAGCCCAGATTGCAGCCGATGGCTCCGGCGGTGGCGGCCCACAGCAGGTTGAATTTCCCCACGTAAACCAGGTAGCCAGCGAAGGGCATGATGATCTCCGAGGGCAGGGGTATGCAGGCGGATTCGATCCCCATCAGCAGCACGACGCCCAGGTAACCGCCGGCGGAGATCACGGCGATAATGATGCCGCCCAGCCAGGTGATGATTTTTTCAGTCATGGAGAGGGATGTACGCGCAATCGGGCTTCAGAACTCGTCCTGGGTGAAAGTATAACCGGGCAGGGTGAAGCCGCCGTCGGTGCGCGTGATCTTCACGCGCACGGTTTCGGCATCCGGCGCGGCCACGTTGGCGGGGCGGAGCATGGCGTATTGGGTGAAGACTTCGCTATAAACTTTGGTGACCAGAAAATTGGCGCCGCTGGAGTCGTCGCGCCAAACCTGGCCTGCCTGGACTGCTTTGACCATGAATGAAGACTACTGATTAAAAGCAGAGATCGTCAATCTGGCAGCTTGCCGCTGAAAAAATCTTCAAGGCGCGGGGCGGGAATGCGCACCCCGACGTAGAACGTCCCAAACAGGGCGTACACGGCGCTGACTTCATCGAAGCGCATCTCGTAGATCAGCTTCTTGAAGACCAGGGGATCGTCGGCGAACAGGTCCACGCCCCACTCCCAGTCGTCGAAGCCGATGGAGCCGGCGATGATCTGCTTCACCGTGCCGGCATACCGCCGGCCCACCAGCCCGTGCTCTTCCATCTGCCGCTGGCGCTCTTCGATGGGCAGGCTGTACCAGTTCTTGTCTTCGCCGCGCTTGCGGTCCATGGGATAGAAGCAGATGTAGCGCGACGCGGGAATATCCGGAAACAGCCGCGGGCGCATGGCCTCGGTCTGGCGCTTGATGGTGTCTTCGACGGCTGCGTTCCACTCGGGGGAATGCGGCTCAATTCCCTTCTCGCGCAGGGTGCGATAGAGCTTGACCGAAGACTCGTACAGCCCCAGCTCGACCACGGAGACGTAGGAGGTGGTCTGCTCCATAAAGTCGCTCAGGCGCAGGCTGGTGACGTCGAGTTCGGCGTGTTTGAGGCGGTCGAACGACTTGCGGAAGTGCACCAGCATGAGATCGGCCTTGTGTCCCAACATGGAAAACAGCGCGCTCTGGCCGGAGACGTGATGCTCCATCTTTTCCAGCGCCGCCCGCGCTTCGGAGACGACCTCGCGCCGCGCCGAATCTTTCAGCTTGCGCCACTCCGCCCAGCGGAAGCGGAACATCTGATGGAGGACACTCGAACCTTCCAGAGTCAGCGGTACCGCGTGCAGTTCGCTCGCCGCCGGCACGATTTCAACCTTGGTCGCCATTGCTTCCCCTCGGCCTTTCTTTCCCTTGAGAATTGTAAGCCCGCTCAATTAGATTTGCTGCCATGCCTGCTGCCCGTTCCAAGTCCCGTAAAGCGCCGCTGAAGCCGAAACCGGCCCCTAAAAAAACTACCAGCATAAAGAAGAAGAGCAAGTATAACCCTGTGGATCCCAGCCGGATTCAGCTAATTCTTCAACGTTTGGATGAACGTTATCCAGCGGCCAAATGCGCGCTTCACCATCACAACGCCTGGGAACTGCTAGTAGCGACGATTCTCTCCGCGCAGAGCACAGACGCCACGGTCAATAAAGTCACGCCGGAGCTGTTCCGGAAATATCCGACAGCGGCGGCACTGGCCGCGGTAACGCCGGAGCAGATCGAGCCGGATATTCACTCCACGGGCTTTTTCCGCAACAAGTCCAAATCGATCGTGGGAGCGGCAAAGAAAGTGACCGAAGAGTTCGGCGGCCAGGTTCCCGACACCATGGAGCAATTGCTCACCCTGCCCGGAGTCGCGCGCAAAACCGCCAACGTGGTCCTGGGAAGCTGGTTCCACAAGGCGGTGGGCGTGGTCGTCGACACGCACGTGCACCGCATCACCCGCCGGCTGGAGCTGACCAAGAGCAACGACCCCAAAAACATCGAGCAGGACCTGATGAAAGTGATCCCGCAGGAGAAGTGGATCGACTTCTCGCACCAGATCATCCACCACGGGCGGCAGGTATGCGTGGCGCGCAAGCCGCGCTGCGCCGATTGCAACATGGAGAATCTCTGCCACGCGGCGGACAAGACATGGTCGACGGTGGAGATTCATAAATCGGCAACGCCTTGAGAGAACACCCACCACGGAGACACTGAAGCACGGATAAAAGTCGGGCAGGGCGCCTGAGGCACCGCCCTTGTACGGGCGAGATTACATGAAAGACGGGGTATGAAGTTCTTGCGTGTCACCGGCACTCTTGCCGGTGGCGTTGCCATCATGAGGACGCTAGCGCAGGCAGGAGTGCCTGCGCCACACGATTCTTGTTGTCTCCGGCTCCGATTTCACTGGCTGGCAACCTCTTCCCTGCTGCCGTATAATCCCTCGTCCTTTTCAAGGAGGCCCCATGTCCAGCCATCGCCGTGGCGCGGAAGAGCACGAGATTTCCAAGCAAGAATCCAACAAGCTGTCGATCGACCGCCGCGACTTCATCGCCGGCGCTGCCGCGGTCTCGGCCATGGCGGCGCTGCCGCGCTGGGCGAAAGCCGAAGAGGCTGGCGGCGCGGCGCTGACTACGCCGGCCGACGATCTAGGCGCCATTAAGGCCGAGATCGCCAAGCGCCATGACGAAGCGCTGCAACGCCTGCGAACCTGGATCAAGCAGCCCTCCATTGCCGCCGAAAATCGCGGTGTGAACGAAGGTTGTGAGCTGACCATGGAGATGTTCCGCCAGGCCGGCTTTCAGCAGGTCACCAAGATTCCCAGTGACGGACAGCCCGGCATCTTCGCCACGCTCGACGCCGGCGCTCCCAAGACGCTGGGCCTTTACTACATGTACGACGTGAAGCAGGTTGACCCTTCGGAGTGGTCTTCGCCGCCGTTTGAGGCGCGGCTGGTGGACAAGCAAGGTTTCGGCAAGGTGGTGGTCGGCCGCGGCGCGGTCAACCAGAAAGGCCCGGAGTCGTCATTTCTTGCCGCTCTGCACGCCATCCGCGGCGCAGGAAGAAAAATGCCTGTCAACCTGGTGATGGTGGCCGAAGGCGAAGAGGAGATCGGTTCGCCGCACTTCCCCCAGATCGCGCACAAGCCGGAGGTAATGGCGGCGCTCAAGAAATGCGCCGGCATCTTCATGCCGCAGGCATCGCAGGCGCCGGACGGCCAGGTCACGCTGACCCTGGGCGCCAAGGGCGTAGTGGAGTGCGAGGTGATTTCCAGCGGCGAGAAATGGGGACGCGGGCCGAAAGCCGACGTGCACTCCAGCAACAAAGCCCGCCTGGATTCGCCGGCATGGCACCTGGTGCAGGCGCTGCACACCCTGGTCTCGGCTGACGGCAACGATCCCGCGATCGAGGGTTTTGCTGCCAAGGCGCGGCCGATCTCGGCCGAGGAAAAGGCCATGGTCGCCGCAGCGGCGCAGCGGATGGACGAGAACGTCGCCAAGCGCCAGCTGGGAGTTCAGCACTGGGTGCATGACGTCAGCTTCCAGGAAGCTCTGGAGCTGCTGGTGTCGCGGCCGACAGTGAACATTGAAGGCCTGGTCGGCGGCTACACCGGCCCCGGCGGCAAGACTATTCTTCCCCACCGCGCGCTGGCCAAAATCGATATGCGCCTGGTGCCGGACATGACCGCCGCGGGAGCGTTGGCGGCACTGAAGAATCATCTGGCCAAAAACGGCTTTGGCGACATCGAGGTCAACATGAGCGGCGGTTACGATCCCACCAGCACTCCCGGTGACGCCCAGCTCATCCAGATTTCAAAAACCATTTACCACCGCAACGGAGTCGATCCCGTCATGCTGCCGCGTAATGCCGGCTCGTGGCCGGGATATGTCTTTACCGGTGAGCCGCTCAAGCTGGCTGCGGGGCACTTCGGCATGGGCCACGGCAGCGGCGCGCACGCCCCGGATGAGTACTACGTGATCGAGTCGTCAAACCCCAAGGTGCAGGGGATGGACGGAGCGGTGTACTCGTTTGTGGAATACCTGTTCGAGCTGGCAAAGGCGAACTGACGCAGCGACGGTTCAGTTTTCTTTGTCGTTGGGCGGAGCCTGCAAGTAAACCAGTGAGATTTTGGTGTGGGCTCCCTCGGGTTCGACGCCAACGATGTGCTGCTTTGCTTTGGTGCCGGATTTAAGCGTGAAGCTTCCGGCAGCGGGCTGGTCAGAGTCGCAGTCGAGCGAGCCTGATTTCTCCGCCTTGCCCGCCGATTTTCCGCAGTCCAGCACCTTGCCGTAGCGGGCCAGAGCCTTGCGGTAGAAGTTCGCGATGTTGGCGGGGGAATCGTTTGATTCCAGCTTGAGGACCACAAGCTTAAAGCCGCTGGAGCCGCCCCAGAGGCCCATCTGGACGGCCGGGCTGTCGTCGTTGCCGCTCTTGGCCTGATACTCCCGGGCGCCGGGATAGATGGGCAGGCCAACGTCGCTGGCCGTGGCATCGTCGCTCAGAACGAAGCCGCCTTTCGTGCCCGACTTGCCTTGCTTTTCCTGGCCGTTCAGTTTCACCGGCGAGGCCGCCAGAATCAACACAGCGATAAGTATGGCCAGACCACCTACCAGAGCGATTCCCCTCCACAGCTTCATTTCGCGCCTCCCTTTGCTGCCGTAATAGCTTTGAATACGTTGGGGACCGGGAAAAGGTTGCAACAAAGTGCAGCGTTAGAAACAATGGACGAGGCATGCACTTCCAAAGATTAGGGATACTGATGGTGGCGGCCGGCGCGATCGCCACCGGAAACGCCCAGACCAAGGCCCCAACCGCTCCCAAGCTAGCGGCAACGGCGGTCATCACCAATCCCGCACAGATCAAGTCTACGAGCAAGTTTGACGTTCAACCGCTGACAGTGGAAAAGCTGTACATGACGCGTGCCATCGGCGACAGTGCCTGGTCGCCCGATGGCAAACAGATCGCCTTCATCAGCAATATCAGCGGACGCGATAATCTCTGGATCGTTCCGGTTGAAGGCGGCTGGCCGGTGCAGCTTACCGTCAGCAACCAGCCGCAGGCGACGCCGGCGTGGTCGCCGAAGGCCCGCTGGATCGCCTACACTTCCGACAAAGATGGTGATGAGCAATACGACATCTTTCTGGTCTCGCCTCGCGACGGACAGGTAGTAAATCTGACCAACACCCCCGAGGTCGCCGAAGACAGTCCAGCCTGGTCGCCCGACGGCGAGAAGCTCGCGTACCGTATAAGGCCGAAAGAGTCGCCAAACCATGAGATTGACGTGATGGAGATCGCGACCAGGAAAGTCAGCCATCTGACCACAAACACTCCCAAAGAGTGGAGCAATTCCGATCCTATCTGGTCGAAGGATGGCAAGTGGGTCGTCTACACCCAGCGCCGCGCAGATGACCGGGACTCGAACGTCATGATTGCGAGCGCGGACAGCGGTAAGGCCACCAACCTCACTCCACACCAAGGAGACCAGATTTTCTCGGCCAGCGACATCGGGCCCGACGGCAGGAGCGTGCTGGTCACCTCCAACGCGCTGAACGGCTACAGCAACGCTGCCTTGGTTGAAGTCGCCAGCAAGAAGATCACCTGGCTGACGCACGAGCGCTGGGAGGTCAGCGCCGGCAAGTTCTCGCATGACGGAAGGCTTGCAACGTGGACGGTCAACGTGGACGGCAACAGCGAAGTCTTCGTCCACAGTATGATCACCGGCCGCACGCTGGCTCCAAGGTTGCCCAAAGGACTCAATGACATCGCCGGCGCGGACACGCCCTTTGCCGCCGGTAGCGCGCGTTTGCTCTTCTCGCATGATGGAGCCCCAGATCCCGGCGATCTGTGGGTGTATGACTTCGCTACCCAGAAGTCGCACCAGGTGACGCATTCACTGGTCGGCGGCATCCGCAGTGAAGACATGGTTGAGCCATTTCTCGTCCACTATCCCAGCAAAGACGGCAAATGGCAGATCTCAGCCTTCGTCTATGTTCCCTACAATGCCGAACGCAACGGCAAGAATGCGGCAGTGGTGTTTGTCCACGGCGGCCCCCACCAGCAGGTTCAAAATTCTTTCAATCGCCGGGCACAGTACCTGGCGAACCAGGGCTTCTTCGTGATCCTGCCCAACTACCGCGGCTCCAGCGGCTACGGCAAAGACTTCGAGGACGCCGATCGGTTCGACATGGGGGGCGGCGATCTGGAGGACGTTGTTTCCGCCGCGGACTGGATCGCGAAAACTGGCTACGTCGATCCCAAGAAGATCGCGGTAATGGGCGGCAGCTACGGCGGTTATCTCACGTTGATGGCCGCAGCCAAGGCACCCGACCGCTGGGCCGCGGCCGCGCCGTTCATTCCGTTTGTCAATTGGTTCACCGTGCTGGAACGCACCGAGCCGAATATTCGTGAACACTTCATCGCAGCCATGGGCGATCCCGTCAAGGACAAAGAGCGCCTCCACGACCGCTCACCGATCTACTTTGTCAACCAGATCAAGGCGCCGGTCCTGTTACTGGCCGGCGGCAACGATCCGCGCTGTCCCGCGACCGAGGCCGAGCAGGTAGCATCGGCCATCAAGAAAAACAAGGGGGTAGTGGAACTCAAGATTTACGAGAACGAAGGCCACGGCTTCTCCCGCGTGGAGGATCAAATCGACGCTCTCACTCGCATCGCTGACTTCCTCAAAAAACACGATCCGCCGGAGAAGTGCGGCTGCAATATCAACGATCAATAATTGCAGCCGCCCCCAATCTACTGGACGTTCAAAGTGACGGTGGCAGTGTGGGTGGTGGCGCCCGACGTCGCCGTAATCGTCACTGAGGAAGTTCCGGGCGGCGTACCGGGGTTATGCGGACCGCCGCCACCGCCACCGCAGGAGATGGCCACGCAGGTTACGGCCATTACAACAAGCAACAGGAACAAAGCATGACCGCGGCGTTTCCTGACCGCCACACCGCCGGCCAGCACCAATCCCAGCCCGACCAGGCCACCCGTAGTCAGCAAACCGGCGCTGGTATTGGGCGGCTTCGCCGTACCCGTACCGGCGGTAGTAGAGATTGTCAGCGTCGTGCTGCCGCTGGTGTTCACCGTAGTGGGATTGAAAGAACAACTGGTCAACGACGGCAACCCCGATGTGCAGGTGAAACTCACGGTGCCGGCGAAACCACTCACCGCGGCCACGTTGATGGTATAGGTCGCCGATTGGCCGGGCAGAACGCTGGCTGAACCGCTGGGGATAGTGAGGCTGAAGTCGCCCAGACTTACGCTGACGGTAGTCGTTCCCTGGCTGGCGGCGTAGTTGTTATCACCGCCATAAGCGGCCACGATGGAATGCGCGCCTCCAGCGAGAGTTGTGGTGGAGAAGCTCGCGCTGCCGGATACGCCGACAGCAACTGAGCCCAGCAGCGTAGCCCCGTCCATGAATGCCACGGTCCCGGTGGGAATGGCCACGCCAGCCGCGTGATTCACCGTAGCCGTGATGGTGACGTTGGTACCAATCATAGGATTCGAAGGACTGGAGTTTGCTGCCACAGTGGTGGCGTTGCCCGGCGCGACGGCACCAAACTCAAACATTCCCCGCCCGTGCGTGGCGATGCGTACCGTGCGCTTGGCCGTGACCTTGATATCGAAAACGGCTACGCGCGGCAAACCACTGCCGTAAGGGTTCCAGGTGGCGCCGCCGTCGGTGGAGTTAAAGACGCCGATATCGGTGGCCGCGTAGACAAGATTGGAGTTCTGCGGATCAACGACCAGCGAGTTAACGGGAACGTCAGGAATACTGGTGCCGCCCGTGCCCGATGCCGGGTTCCAGGCGGGAGGAGCTGCCGAAAGATTGGTAGTTTTCCAGACGTGGGTGGCGGTGCCGTAGCCATCGAAGGTGACGTAGGCGGTGTTGGGGTTGTTGGGATCGATAATTGCGCGAGCGACATACTTGGGAGTCCAGGGGCCGGTGACTTCCGTCATCGTGGAGGAACCGCTGGTGGTAGCGAACACTCGGCCGACCGCAAGACCGACGATGCGGATGTTGTCGCTCAGCGCGGAGATGCCGATGGCACTGATGGGAGCGTTCGCGACAATCGGCGCCTGGCTGACTACGGTGTTGGTGTTGCCCTGATCGGGAGAACGATAGAGGCGGTCAGTGCCGTAGTAAACCGTGTTGGGATTGCCGGGGCCGAGAGTAAGCGGAGCATAGAAGAGTACGGTATCGGCGCAGGTTATTCCGTTGCCCGGGAGGGTTCCCTGGCATCCGGAGAAGTTCCATGTACCTTCTGCCGCAGCCGTGCCGTTGGAAATCTGGGCGTATCCCACCAGGTTGTTGCTGGCGTTGAAATACGTGTGGTACATGGTCACGTTGGTGGTGTTGGTGGCGTTCTGGTCGATGCCCGAGAAGCCACCGTCGCCGAAGTCAGCGCGGTTCCAGGAGACACCATCCGGCATCAGCAACGGAGTACCGTTGTCCTGGGTGCCCCCGATAGTGAAGTTGGGATCGGTAGGATGCACCGCGATGCTTTCAAACTGTGTGGCGTTGAAGCCGGCGGTATTGCGGCTTGTCCATGTAGCGCCGCCGTCGGCGGAGCGGAAGATTCCGCCGTCGTTGCCTTCGTAGATGATCAGCGGGTTGCTGGGCAGGATGGCGACTGCGTGCGAGTCGGCGTGCAGTTGCGTGTCAGAGCGGACGAAGGAGGTTCCGCCGGTGGTGGACTTGATGAACGCATTGGAATTGCACGAAGGGCCGGCGCCGGAATCTGCAGAGCCGCCGAGATAAATATTGTTCGTGGTGGTGGGATCCACGGCCAGGGTGATGTCATAAAAGCACTGACCACCGCAGAAGCCGCGAGCCGCTGCGATTTCCGACCAGGATGTACCGCCGTTGTTGGCAGCGGAGAAGAGCGTCCCTTCTCTTGTGCAGGCTCCGGTGGCCGGCGTCTGGTCCAGACCAACGAAGAAAGTTGTGGTGGGGGTTCCGCCGGAGCGATTCACGGCGAACTTGCCGTTAACATCCAGACCGGTCTGCAGAGTCTGCGTCCAACTGCCGGTGCCGGCCCAGACGGTGCTGGGGCTGGCCCAAATGCCTCCTTCTGTTCCGGTCTGTCCGAAGACATTGACCAGCACCAGATTGGCATTGCCGGGATCTATCACCATATCGGTCACGGGCCGGTTGGCTGTTCCCGCCGCAGTCTGGATGGTCAGACGCTGGAATGTGGGCGTGCCCACGGTGGATCCGACAGTGAAGACGTTGGTGGACAGGTAAACGCCGCGCGTAGGCAGGGTGCTGAAGACGTCACTGCTGGCGCCGCTGAAACCAGAACTGGTGGAAACGAGAATCTGGTTGTGATTCCCCGGATTGACCAGAATCTGGGTAATCGCCCGGCCGGTAAAAACGTCGGTGAAGCCGTCGGGATCGGCAAGAGGAAACGTTGTGGGGTGGTTGAACGGCCCATTCAGAGAAGACGATCCGTTGGCGTTGGTGATCACATACAGGCCCACGCCGAAGAAGCTGTCGAGCGCGAAGTTGCCTTCGCCGGTGCCCACAAACAAAACGGTGTGATCGGTGGGATCGAGGGTAAGCGAGCCGATAGAAAGCGATTGCGCGTTATCCATCAATGCAGTCCAGGTAGCGCCGCCATCCGTGGTGCGGTAGACACCGCCCTGGGCGGCGCCCACATAGACGGTATTGCCGGTACTGTCGGTGGGATCAATAGCGAGCGCCGTGATGCGGCCGCTGACCGGAATCTCGGCCCCACTTTGCACCTGGCCGTTGGGAATGGGATCAGGACCAAGAGCGTTCCAGATCACGGCAGGACCAACGCTGCTTGCGCCGGCAGCGCCACTCTGAGCACGCTTCTGCCGCAGGACCTGCTCGCGCGACTCCATGGCGTGAATGGCCCGGGACCTGGCGCCGGGATCGCGGATCAGATCATCTACACCGCGCAACTGGCGGATCTGCTGATCGCGCAGGCGCAGATACTCCTGCTCGCCAAGGTGTCCGCGGGCGAAGGGAGGAATATCCGCGCTGTCGTCATCTTCTTCAGGGGAGCTGCTGGTTGCGGCAGTCGTTGATAGCTGGCTGGTGGAGGAATTCTTTGTCTGAGCCAGAGCCAACACAAAGAAAAAGAAGAAAGATAGCGCGCAAAGGAAAGCCCAACGGCGAAACATACGGGGGCACCTCTTGTCTCGTTCCAGTCTCTCAGTCCAGCGCTGCGCGACACAGCACCGCGCCTTCCCAGACCTGTTTCAGAGTAGATGGTTTGGAATCTTTTCATCTGCTTTGTGCTTACGTCAATAGGGTCGAGCCCTATCCTTATTTTTCTTCCATTGGGGCTTGTTCTTAGAGCTTCACTTTGCGCAGACGCAGGGCGTTGGCGATAACAGAGACCGAACTGAAGCTCATGGCCGCTGCGGCAAAAACCGGTTGCAGGAGCATTCCGGTAAAGGGATAGAGGATTCCGGCGGCGATGGGTACGCCCAGCAGGTTGTAGATAAAGGCGAAGAACAGATTCTGGCGGATGTTGCGCATGACGGCGCGGCTCAGGTTGCGGGCGCGCACCACGGCACGAAGATCGCCCTTAACCAGGGTGATATCGCCGGTCTCGATGGCCACGTCGGTCCCGGTACCCATAGCGATCCCGACATCGGCCTGGGCCAGCGCCGGAGCATCGTTGACCCCGTCACCAGCCATGGCCACGCGCTGTCCTTGCGACTGCAGTTTCTTCACCACCTCGGACTTTTGCTGAGGCAGAACCTCGGCCTGAAAATCGCTTTCGCCCAGGCCGAGTTCGCGGGCGATGGCGGAGGCGGTGGCCCGACTGTCGCCGGTGATCATGGTGATGCGCAGGCCGCTCTGGCGAAGAGCGTTGACGGCTTCGAGTGTGGTCGGCTTTAACGAGTCAGCCACAGCAAGCAGGCCGGCGGCTTTGCCGTCGACCGCGGCCCAGATCACGGTCTGGCCTTTTTGTTCGAGAGAGCCGGCCTGAACGCGCAGGGGCTGAAGATCGATTCCCTGCGCGGCCAGAAACGACGCGTTGCCGACCAGCAGCTTGTGTCCCTGGACTTCTCCGCTGATTCCCTTTCCGGAAAATGACTGAAATTTTTCTGCGTTGCCCAGGCGAAGCCCACGCTCTTCCGCGCTCTTGACGACGGCGGAAGCGACAGGGTGCTCGCTGCCACGCTCCACCGTAGCCACCAGAAAGAGGAGATCGAGTTCGGTGATGTTACCCGTCTTCACCATGCTCGTGAGGCTCGGCCGGCCCTCGGTCAAAGTCCCGGTCTTGTCGACGACCAGTGTATCGACCTTCTCCATGGCCTCGAGGGCTTCCGCGTTCTTGATCAGCACCCCGGCGTGCGCGCCGCGGCCGGTGCCGACCATGATGGCCATCGGCGTGGCCAATCCGAGAGCGCAGGGGCAGGCGATGATGAGTACCGCTACAGCGTTCACCAGCGCATGGGCCAGACGCGGCTCAGGTCCCCAGATCGCCCAGACAATGAAGGTCACGACTGCTGTGGCGACAACCGCAGGCACAAAGTAGCCGGAAACTTTGTCGGCCAGCGACTGGATAGGTGCGCGGCTGCGCTGGGCTTCGGCGACCATGCGCACGATCTGCGCCAGCAAGGCTTCCGATCCCAGCTTCTCCGCGCGCATGATGAACGATCCGCTCTGGTTGACGGTGCCGCCGATAACTTTTGCGCCGGCGGACTTCGATACCGGCATGGACTCACCGGTGATCATGGATTCATCTATTGCGCTCTCGCCTTCCTGGACGGCGCCATCGGCAGGCACGCGGTCGCCGGGACGGACGCGCAGGCGGTCGCCGACCCGTACCTGGTCGAGAGGAATCTCCTGCTCGGCGTTACCGACAATGCGGCGGGCGGTCTTGGGACTCAGGTCGAGCAGGGCGCGGATTGCGGAGCTGGTCTGGCGGCGCGCGCGCAGCTCCAGCACCTGGCCCAGCAGCACCAGGGTGACGATGCTGGCGCTGACTTCAAAGTAGACGTCAGGACGGCCGCTGTGTCCACGGAACGAGAACGGAAAAATTCCCGGGGCCAGCGCGGCCACCAAACTGTAAAGGTAGGCGGTGCCGGTGCCCATGGCGATGAGCGTGAACATGTTGAGGTGGCGGTTCACCAGCGACTGCCAGCCTCGCTCAAAGAACGGCCAGCCACCCCAGAGAACAACCGGCGTGGCCAGCAGCAGTTGCAGCCAATCCAGGGAGCCTGCGGGAAGATGGTGCAGCGGGCTTCCCGGCCGCATCCCCCACATGGAGATCACCAGCAGAGGAATGCTGAGCGCCAGTCCCACCCAGAACCGCCGGCTCATGCTGCGCAGTTCGGAATCATCTTCGGCGTGAATCGCGATTGCCGTGCGTGGTTCCAGAGCCATGCCGCAGATAGGACAGCTTCCCGGACCGTCGCGCACGATCTCGGGATGCATAGGGCAGGTGTATTCCACGCCCTGCGGTTCGAGCGCCATGCCGCACTTTGGACATGGACCGGGCTTGGGCTCGCGAACCTCGGGGTCCATGGGGCAGACGTAGATTACTCCCGCTGGTGGTCGAGGAGCGGCGGGAGCGGCGGGAGCGGCGGGCTTTATTGCGGACATGGCGCCGAGTTGAACCAGCGGCGCGGAGGCCGGTTTCTTGTTTAGAAACTTCTCAGGTTCGGCTGTAAAGCGATCGGCGCAGCCCTGGCAGCAGAAATAAAATTTCTTTCCTCGATATTCCGCCGTGGCGCGAGCCTTCTGCGGATCAACCTTCATCCCGCAGACGGGATCGATTTCCAGCGGTGTGATCGAAGGCAGTCCCGCCGCGCCGTGTTGATGATCGCTCATTTCCGATTATGCCTTTGGCCCAATTGGACTATATTAGATTGTTTGCCGGGACACTCCGGATTCAGAGCCGCATAAATCGTTCATACAGCTGAGGAGAAGCCAAGAAATGACGATGCTCGACGTAGTTTTCCGCTACGCCACGCCGCCCGGCGAAAGAGAGATGATGGCCCTCAACAACGCCTGGGAAGTGTACGGCGTCCGCAAGATCAAGTTCGACGAGAAGGAGCACACCATCCGCGTGGAATATGACGCTACTCGCCTTAGCGACGGCGAGATCGCGGGGATTCTGTGCCGTGCCGGAATCGATCTGCGGGAAAAAGTTCAACTGGTGTGAATCTGCACTCCGAGTGAGCGGCTTTGCTTCCGCTTTAATCTTTCATCGCGATCGCGATGGACGTCTGCCTAACACGACTCTTCCGGTTCCCACAACATGCCAGACACCTGAGATAGAAACGGGTCAGTTTCTTTCGAAACTGACCCATCTCCAAAAATGCAACGAGGCACTTTCGAAAGGACCTCTGGCCGTTAGATCCTCGAAAGCGCCCCGATGCGCGCCACTTCGTCTGGCCTGTGTTATTGCATCCCCCATGCCATACTCACGTTGCTTGAAAACAAAAGACTTAGTGTGCGGCGACGTCAGGCAATCAGGTAGGAATTCCCTGTTCTTGAAAATTTTGCCGGGTAAGTAAGGGCGGCTTAAGCAAAAGTACTGATCGGCTTCGCACCTATTTCAGTGCAAACAATGCATTCACGTGAGCGTTGATGGTGACGCTCTGGGGAGTGAAGTCGGCGGTGGGCGCCGGCGGCGCTGCAGCCGTGCCGGCCATCGCCGAGCGCTGCATCATGGGCGCGGCTATGATCACCTGCTGGTTCACGTCCACCGAGGCGTAGAGCAGCTCACCCAGCGTTCGACCACCGGCGCTGGCCACGGCGCCGGCCTGGTTGCGAGCTTTGTGCAACGCGTCCTCGGCAGCTTTGGATTTGGCCGGGTCAATGTCCTCGAGGGTGTAGTTGAGCGACTGGTTCTGCATGCTGTCGATGTCGGCGGTCTGCTCTATGATCCCACCGATTTTAGAGAAGTCGTGTAACTTCAGCGTCAGGTTGGTAGAGACGCGATACCCGATGACTTTGCGCTTGGGATTCTTCCAGTCATACATGGGCTGGACAGAGTAGAAGCCCACCTGCATGGCTTTGACATCGATTCCGTTTTTCGCAAGGACATCGCGCACGCGTTGAGCGGCAGACCTGGCTTTGTCGTACGCGCCCTGCGAGGCATCGTCTTGCGCGCCGATATCGAAGTGAAGAACGACTGTATCAGGGGCAGCTTCGTACTTGCCGTCAGCTCCGGCAAAGATGCTGTTGAGCGGGGCCTGAACGGCGGGCACGGCCTGGCACAAGGCGCCATATGCCGCGAACAAAATGGTGAGGAAGAAAACCAGAGCTTTGATCATCTGCCGCACTCCTTAAGATTGCTCTTTGGTCCCTTCGCAAATACTAACAGCTCCGCGAGCACCGGGCAGCAACTCCGCTGAGACAACCACTCTTCCACCTATTCCTCCCGAAGCACGGCCATGGGATCGACCAGTGTGGCGCGGCGCGCAGGAACCAGGCTGGCCATCAAAGCCACAGCAATCAGCAAAACGGGGACGATGAAAAAAGTGGTGGGATCAGTAGTTCCAACGCCGTAGAGAAGGCTCTTCATCAGCCTGGTTATAAGGAATGAAGCCATCAAGCCGGCAGCGGTGCCCAGCAGCGCCAACAGCATGCCTTCGCGAACGACTCGCGCCAGGATATTGGCGCGCTGCGCTCCCAGGGCCATGCGAATGCCCATCTCGCGGGAGCGTTGCACCACGGAATAGGAGATCACTCCATAAAGGCCGATGGCGGTCAGGAAAAACGCCAGCACGGCAAACGTTCCCAGGAGCAAGGTTTCAAATCGTGGTGCGGAGATGGAATCGCTCACGTACTCGTCGAGCGTCTTGACGTCGATGAGAGGCAGCTCAGAGTCCTTGGAAGCAACCAGCGAGCGCAGGGCGGGCACCAGGGCGAGAGGCTCGCCGGCGGTGCGCACTACCACTGTTGTCTCGCCGATGAAATCATTTGGGGTCTGCGGGGCGTAGATCTCGGGGACGGGATCGCCGCTGATGCTCGCCGATTTCACATCGTTGACGACACCGACTATCTGGCGCTCGGGTGAATCGCTAACGCCGAACGAAATACCGGGCTTAATGCGGCGTCCGATGGGATCTTCGCCGGGAAAGACCTTGCGCGCAAAAGTTTCGTTGACGATGGCCAGAGGGGGGCCGCCCTGTTCATCGTGCGGAGTAAACTCGCGGCCCTTCACCAGGCGCATGCCCACGGTGCGGAAGTAATCCGACTCAACCAGGCGAAAGCCCACACGCAGACGCTCTGACGGCGCCACGGGCCGGCCGGGAACGTCGAGTCCGGTAAAGACGCTCTGGTCGGCCAGAGGCAGGCCAAAGATGGCGCTGGCCGCTTTCACTCCCGGCAGGACGCGGACAGATCCCAGCAGCTCGCTTACGAAAAGCGCCCGCTGCGGCCGCGGATGACGCTCCGAAGGAACTTCCAGCAGGAAGGTCAAAACATGGTCGGCACGGAAGCCGGGATCCACATGTTTGAGGCGGCTGAAGCTGCGCAGCAGCAGCCCGGCTCCGATCAGCAGCACGAGGGCGATGGCCAGCTGCGAGGTCACCAGCATGCTGCGCACGCGGGCGCCACTGGGACCAGCGCTGCTGCCGCGGCTGCTCTCAGTTAGCGCACGATTCAAGTCCGACCGCGAAACCTGCGCGGCCGGCGCCAGGCCAAATAACACTCCGGTCACGAGTGCGACGACAAGAGTGAATGCCAATACGCGCAGGTCCAGGCCCGCGTCAGAGATGCGCGCCAGTCCTTGCGGAGCCACGCGGACCAGGATGGCTGTTCCCCACTGCGCGAGCAACACTCCCACGGCCGCGCCCGCCAGCGACAGCAACACGCTCTCGGTCAGCAACTGGCGAATGATCGTCCAGCGGCTGGCGCCCAGGGCGGAGCGCACGGTGAACTCCTTCTGCCGGGCAGCGGCGCGGGCAAGCAGTAGGTTAGCGACGTTGGCGCACGCAATCAGCAAGACAAACCCTACAGCGCCGAGCAGGACCAGCAAGGCCGGGCGCATGGCGCCGCTGATGGCGTCAGATTCAGGCTGAATGGCCACGCGGCGGGGCCGGTTCTCCGGATACTGGCGGTTGAGCCGCTCCTGGATGACACTCAGGTCGGACTGCGCCTGCGCGATGCTGGCGCCGGACTTCAACCGCCCGATCATCAGCAGGTACGAAGCGCCGCGTTGTTGGCCCAGAGCGAACTTGCCCATGAGATCGTGAGCGATGGTGGTCCACAGCTCCACGCGCTCGCTCTTTACGGGAAACTGAAAGCGAGCAGGCATAATTCCGATCACGCTGCATTTCTTTCCATCCAGCGTGATGGCGCGGCCGATGACGCTGCGGTCGCCGCCGAAATGGCTCTGCCAGAATTCGAAGCTCAGAATGACCGGCAACTGCTCACCAGGCTTGTCTTCGTCCGCGGAGAAGCTTCGTCCAATCACCGGCGAGACTCCAAGCATAGAGAACAGGTTCGCGGAAACGATGGCGCTGGGCACATTTTCCGGCTGCGCACCGCCGGTGTAGGTGAAACCGCTGGTATTCCACACCGACATGGCTTCGAACGAGTGACTCTGGTCGCGCCAGTCAAGGAAGGCGGGGTAGGAAGTCTCGCCGCCCTGAATCTTGTCGGTGAGGTCAAAGGAGCGCAGGTCCATCAGCCGGCCCGGATCGTGAAACGGCAGCGGACGAATCAGCACCGCGTCAATCACGCTGAACAGCGCAGTGTTGGCGCCGATGCCCAGGGCCAGTGTGGCTATGGCGATCAGCGTAAAAACGGGAGTCTTGCGCATCATGCGCGCGGCATAACGCAGGTCCTGCAGCAGGTTCATCATCGTTCTCGGTTCCTATCTCGGTTCGCGCTCTTAACGAGGGCAGAAAACGCAACACGGGTAGTGCAATCTCCGTACCACGTCAGAGTGCCGCAATCGCCTGCAAACAAAGAGGTTGCGGACGGAATGAGTAGGCCCAGTGTGCGGAAACGGACTGTAATGTACGGTTCCGCACAGTGCGCCCCGAAGGCCGGCTTCACTTCATCTTGCGCACGAAGACCAGGCTGACGGCCTGCACGAGCACGGCCGCGAGAGTAGCCAGAAGAAACGCCGCCGCAGTGCCCAGGCGCGCAATGGTGATCGCCACCACCAGGAAGAACGTGGTCGCGGTGTACAGGCCCGCGCTCACACCCTTCAACACACGGATGGCGGCCGAAGGATGCAGGCGGTGGTTGAAGACGGCAAGGATGGTGGTAAACGCAGGAAACGCCGAGAGGATTCCACTGGCGCGAGGACCGAGAGCGCGGGCAATCGCGGTGAGGATGAAAATGATGGCGGTCGCCGTGCCCATCCTCAGCCACAGGTCGTAGCGGGAGTGGACCACGGCTGCAGTCTGTGACGGCGCTTGTGGAAACAGGCGCAGCAGGACAGCCAGAATGGCGCAGACCAGCACGAAGGCCCAGAGGATCGATATCCTCAAGTAGGCCAGGCCCCAGGCCACGGCGCAACACGCGATCCAGCCGATGATGGTGCACCACCACCAGCGCAGGCGCAGGCAGCACCATGCATAGACCAGAGTGAATGCAGCCCAGGCCAGAATTCCGAGCACCGCTCCCAGCGCGGCGCGGGCCGCAAATTCCGGTCCTTGCTCGAGCGCGAAGAACAGCAGGATGGGCCCGGTATTCACGGGAATGCCCAGCAGCCACCCGGAGATTCCAGGCCCCCACCTTCGTCCGGCGAGACTGACCAGCCCGATCAACACCGGAGCGAGGATGATTTTGAGCAGGAGCACTCTGGGGTAGTTTATCGTCGTACATTTTACGGCAGCTTGCGGCCCGAGCGGGAGGCGTACTCCTCGATCGCCGCGACCAGGCCGTCCATGTTGTAGTCGCGGGCTTCCACGGTGGGTTCAAGTCCGGCGGCGCGCAGCGTGCTGCTGGTCACGGGACCAATGGAGGCAAGAACGATTCCTTCCAGAAACTGCCGACGGTCGGCGTCGGGATCAAGCACGGAGACAAAGTTGTTCACCGTGGACGAGCTGGTAAAGGTGATAACGTGCGGACGGCGCGCGGCATTGGCGAACAGATCCCTGATTTTTTCCGCCGCGCCCTCGGGCAGGCGGGTCTGGTAAGCCTCAATCACATCTACCTGCGCGCCCATTTTGCGCAGCTCGTCGGGGATGAGGTCGCGCGCGACTTTAGCCCGGACCAGCAGAACACGGCTGTGCTTGGTGATCTTGGCCCGCAAGGCCTCGACCACCGATTCCGCCACGTATTTCTCCGGAATAATGGAGACGCCGAGTCCTTCCGACTGAATGGCGCGCGCCGTGGCCGGGCCGATGGCCACGACCATCAGGTGCTCCATATCCACGATCGGCAATCCCAGCTTGTTGTAACGCTCGAACAGAACCTCCACGCCGTTCACGCTGGTCAGGATCAGGGTGTCATAGTGGTCGATCTTGATGAGGGCGTTTTCCAGCGGGCCCAGGCTGCCGGCCGAGGTGATCTCGATGGTGGGAATTTCCGTGACCTCAGCGCCGCGGCGGCGCAGCGGCTCGGAGAGTCCCCAGGACTGGTGGCTGGCGCGGGTGATCAGAATGCGCCAGCCGTTCAGGGGTTTCACCGGCATCATGATGACGTTGCTCATGGCTGAACCGGCGCAGCCGCCGGCTGGCCGTAGATCTCTTTCAGAATTTTATCGGCGCCGCGATCCAGCAGCGTCTGCGCCACCTCGCGGCCGAGTCTAACCGCATCGCTGCCGCTGCGCTGCTCGCGCAGCACCTGGCTGCCATCGGGCTGGCCGGCCATCGCGGTCAGGAAGATTTGGCCGTCTCTCCTGACCGCCAGCGCGCCCACCGGTACCTGGCAGCCTCCTCCCAGTCCGCCCAGCAGCGCGCGTTCGCACTCGACCGCGCTGCGCGTATCGGCGTGATCCATGAACTGGAGAGCGACACGAACCCCGTCGTCATTGCTCCGAATCTCAATAGCCAGCGCGCCCTGACCGACCGCGGGACACATGATCTCGGCGGGAATGCGGTAACGCAGATACTTGTCCAGCCCCAGGCGGCCTACTCCGGCAGAAGCCAGGATGATGGCGTCATATTCGCCCGACTCGAGCTTGCGCAGGCGCGTGTCGACGTTGCCGCGCAGCGGAAAAGTTTCCAGATCCGGGCGCAGCGCCTTGAGCTGGCACTGACGGCGCAGGCTGCTGGTGCCGACGCGGGCGGCGCGGGGCAGCTCCGCCGGGTTGGCGAACTTCACCGAGATAAACCCGTCGCGGGGATCTTCGCGCCTGAGGATCGCCGCCAGATCGAACTGCGGCGCCAGTTCGGTGGGCACATCTTTCAGGCTGTGCACGGCCAGATCGACGCGGCCGTCGTCGAGCGCCTCTTCGATCTCCTTGGTGAACATGCCCTTGGTGCCGACCTTGGCCAGGGCCACGTCAGTGATCTTGTCGCCGGTGGTCTTGATGATCTCTATCTCTACCGTGTGTCCCTGCCCGCGCAGCAGGCCGGCCACGTGGTTGGCCTGCCACAACGCCAGCTGGGAGCCGCGCGAGCCGATGCGAAGGTTGGCCATCAGCTCCCCGTCTTTCCGACTTTGGCGTTGAGGTTGAAGATGCGGCGAATCATCTCATGAATCGTCGCCGCCTCAGGCTCGGCCGCCGTAGATTTCAGAGTCGTGATCGGCGTGTGCAGCAGCTTATTGATGATGCCGCGGGTCATGGCCTCGATCGCGGATTCCTGTTCCGGCGTGATCTCGCCCAGGCGGCCGCGGATGCGGTCGATCTCCGCCTGGCGAATGGTCTCGCAGTATTCCTGCAACGAAAGAATGGTGGGCACCACGGCCAGCGACTTCATGCGCTGGGCAAAGCGCTCGACTTCGATGTCGACGATCTTCTCCGCGCGCTCGGCTTCCTTCTTGCGGTCGTCCGTGTTCTTGCTGGCCATGGCCTGGAGATCGTCGACGTCGTAGACGAAGATGCCGTCCAGGTCGTTGACCTCGAGCGCGATGTTGCGGGGCACGGCGATGTCGATGAAGAATACCGGCCGGTTCTTGCGCCGGCTGCGCAGCGTCTCGGCGTGCTCGCGGCGGAAGAGCGGCTCATTGGAGCCGGTAGAGGTCAGGATGATGTCAGCCTGCTCGGCGTTCTGGTGCAGGCGCTCAAAGGGCGCGGCTTCCCCGCCGAAGGATTCCGCCAGCTCCACCGCGCGCTCATGAGTGCGGTTGGTGACGATGATCCTGCCCGCCCCGCGGGCCATCAGCTGGCGCGCCGCCAGCTCGGCCATCTTGCCCGCGCCCACCAGGTAAACGGTGCGATCTTCGAGCGAACCGAATATTTTTTCCGCCAGCTCCACCGCCACTGAAGCCACCGAGACGCTGGAGCTGCCGATAGCGGTCTCGGTGCGCACGCGCTTGGCTACGGCAAAGGCGCGTGAGAGCAACGCCTCCAGCGCAGAGTTCACGGCGCCCAGGCTGCGAGCGACGGCGTAGGCCTCTTTGACCTGCCCCAGGATCTGCGGCTCCCCCACCACCATGGAATCCAGGCTCGAAGCCACGCGAAAGATGTGCCGGACCGCCTCGCGCTGCTGGAACTCGTAGAGATGGGAGTTGAGCGACTCCAGGTTCACCCCAAAAAAATTGCCCATGAAACCGCGCAGATCGCAACCCTGCCTGGCGCTGGTCAGGACCTCGACGCGATTGCAGGTGGAAAGCACCATGCCTTCATCCACACCCGGCTGCTGCACCAGCGAGCGCACGGCGTCGGCCAGCTGGGCCTCGGAGACCGCCAGCCGCTCGCGCACTTCCAGCGGTGCGCTGTTGTGATTCACGCCGATGATGTGAAAGTTCATAGTCGATAGCTGCAAAACTAGGGGGCCCGAAAGTTGTGGCTATGGCTTAAACCGTTCGCCGCCCAAGCCAAAATCGCGGTAACACAAACCGCGGTCGCCAGGTAGGCGGCCTTCCGTCCCCGCCAGCCGGCATTGCCTCTCGTATAAAGTAAGAAGGCGTAGAGAACCCACGTCAGAAACGCAGTCAAAATTTTTAGATCAAGAAAATATTGCGATCCCACGCGCGCCTCAGCCATGATCGCTCCTGAAATCAACCCGAGAGTCATAAACGGAAAGCCCCACACCAGGCATTGATAGCCAATGTCGTCCAAGGTGTTCAGCGAGGGCAGGCGCGACCAGAAGCCGCCGATCTTCTTCGACTTCAGCGTCCGCTCCTGGATCAGGTAGAGAATGCTGGCGGTGAAGCTGAAGAGCAGCGCGGAATACCCGATCAGGATCAGAGCCACGTGCATAGAGACCCATTGCGCGCTGACAAACAGGGGCAGGGCCGGCTCCGCCGGAGTGCGTTTGAACGCCGCCGAAGCGGTCAGCAGGAAAACCAGGGGGAAAACGGCCATGCCCGGCGCGGTGGCCTTATATCGCGCATAAATGATGAAAAAGAAGACCATCAGGACGAAGGCCAGCAGCGACTCCATTTCATGCATCGACGAAGGCGCCCAGCTCCCGCTCATCATGGCGTTTTCGGTTAATGAGACGAAATGGAAGCACACGCCCAGCCCCACCGCAGGCAGGGCGATCCGGCTCAGGACCTTACGCCCGCCCCACAGCGAGACCAGGGCGTAGATAAGCCCGATGCCGTACAGCATGAGCGCGACTCGTAACCAGAACAGAGGCATGAATCTAAAAATTATAGCTGCGCCGCAGGCCAAGGGTGTGAGCAGCATCACCTTTGTTTTCCCTACGTCCCTGGGCCTCCAACAACTTACACTCCTGCACCGGCCCAACAACTTACACTCCCGCACCAGAGGACCCCACCACCGGTCATCTCACCACCTGTCATCCCGAGCGCCGCGAACCATTCTTTCTCTGAGTCACCCTCAAGCGCGTAGTGGAGGGATCCCGACCATGTCTCCTCCGCCATGCCGATTCGAGGCGTTCCCACCAAGTATTCCAACTGGTTTTCCCGATCACGGCGATTCCGCGCGATTACGGCGATCACCCTGCCTCCGCCGCCCCCGTCCCCGTTTCCGCTTTCATCTTCGCCACATACCTCCGGTCCATCTCTTCGCCCAGCTCGATAAACCGGCTCCGCAAATCCGGATCCATGGTGTCATACCGGTACTTCTCGTAGCTCAGCCGGCCTTCGGCGATCTTCACCTCTTGCCCTGCCGCCCGCACCGGCGTCTCTTCCGTCACCATCTTCTCCGCCGGCGTCTGGTTGAACGTCACCTTCCCTACGTTCCGCGCCGCCGTCTGCAGCCCGTACAGCAGCAGCCCCGCCACCCGGTTCGTGATCTTTCCGTGCACCAGCGCCCGCGATACCTCCATCAGCCCCATCTGCACGCCGTTCCCGTCCTCATACGACGACAGCCTCAGGGACAGCGCCTGGGCGTTGGCCATGCGCTGGTGCGCAAAACACAGGTCGCCCGACTTCATGCGCGGCGAGCCGCACTGCACCCCGTCGGCTTTGATGTGCAGGCAGCGCGGGGTCTCGTCCGCCCGCTCCAGGTTCTCCCGCAACTCCTGGTAGAACTGCTGCTTGCCCGCCTCCGATTCCGGCAGCTCCACCGCCAGTTGCGGATGCTGCCGTAAAAACTCCTTGTACGCCCCATACGCCTGCCCGATGCGCTGCAGCAGCTCCAGGGCCTCGCGCTTGAGCCGACGCATCTCGGCAAACTCCTCCGCCTCCCGCTCGCGTTCCTGCGCTCGCCACTCGTCATAACTCATCTGCTTGCCATCCACAATCACCGTGCTCATACCCGCTCTTCCCTCCATATCATTTAGCTCTTGCTTGTCATCCCTCTCGCTCTTGCTTGATCGCTCTTGCTTGATCCCTCTTGCTTGTGCTCCGATGACCCGATCGCCCGATCACCCGATCATCTGATCATCCGATGACCCGATGACCCGATGACCCGATGACCCGATGACCCGATCACCCGATCTGCGTATGGCTCCCTCGTCATCCCACCTGATCCCAGGTGATCCCACCTGCATCGTCCTTCCGGACATGTACTAGACCGGAAAACAAGAGTCATTACAGCATCGCATTCACAACGATATTGTTACGAATCAAACAATGAATGTCAAGTAAAAAATCCTGACCGCAATTTGCGGCGGGGGACTCACCCACCCCTGTCATCCTGAGGGAGCCCGCAGCGAGGGACGAGCGAGGGCGAGTCGAAGGAACCCGAGAATCCTGCCCCTGACAATGCCGTATTAGGGAGTTCTCTCGAGGATGTCCAATCCTCACCGGGTGGTTCTCGGGTTTTTCCGATCACGGCGATGACCGGGTCCGGGTGGAGCAGGGCTTCAGCCCTGCGGCGAAAGATTCAACCAGCAACCGGGCTTCAGCTCCTGCGGGAGCGTGAGCAGCCATAGCTGTGTCGGGGTCCGCGCCCACACGCCGCCCTAGAGACCGTGGCCCTGCCACGTCTCACTTTCCGCTCGGGGTCTCCATCATGCCGGCTGATCGATTCAGACTGCCAAATCCGACTTGGCCTTCACTTCTGGTCTTTGGCAGTCGTGGCATTCGTGGCAATTTCCGCCGGCTCCGTTCCTTCAGCGATAGGCTGGGCTCTGGCGGAAGGCTGCGAAGCCGCCAGAGCAGACGACATCGCGCTTACAAAAGAGTTGCTGAAGGCGGAGATGAAATCTGCGGGAGAGCGCGCAAGGCTCGTGCCTGAATACCATGAAGGAATGTATCCCAGTTGGATCGGAGTCGCGGTGCCGGGGGCAGCGTCATCGGCGAATTGCTTCGCCCACTGTTGGTCGAGGCCCAGGGCCAGCGCGTAGGGCAGAAAGCGCTCGAAGAGTTGCGTAGTCTTCGCGGGAACCAGAAGTGCGGCGACGGCAGGCGCGGGCTCGCCTCGCAAGAATCTCTTGAACCCCTCGACCTGCTTGAGCATGCTGCGCGCCGCGCGTGCCGGGACGTTGAGCCGGATCCGGACCAGCGCGCCCGCCCCGATCCCCGCCCAGATGATCGCTACACAGATGAGGCCGAGGCTCAGAAACGCCCTGAACGCAATGATGAAGACGCCCACCAGAGCCAACAGGCTGAAGACGCCCACGGTCAGCGCCGCCGAAGACGTCCACGGGCCTCCGGCACGCACGCTCTTCCGTGCCCGCCGGTCGGACATCCGGAGAACAATCAGGCCTACGATAGCGCCTGTCAGCAACAGGCATTTCTGAACCCCCGCATAGGATGCATCGCCGGGTGTGGCCATCACCATGGTCATCGCCGCCAGCACCGTCACCGCAATCCCCGGCCACCGGTAGCGTAGGTTAGCCTGGACATGCCTTCTTTCCGCTTTGTCTTGCAGCGCATTTTTTAGAGCCTTGGCCGCTCCTGCCAGCGCAGCCTGGTTTTGCGGCGTCAACTCAACGGTCGGCGCGTCGGCAAACAGTTTCCCGGCCAGAGTTTGTTCATCGGAGGAAAAATCGTTGAAACCTGCTCCGGCCCCACTCGGGGTCCTCTGCAGACGATAGCCGCCCGCATCGCCCTCGATGGTCAGAGACCGTTTGGCGGCGAGTCCGACAATTGCTGCAGCGAACCCTTTGTCGTCCAGTTGTCCGGCCGGGAGATAGCGCATGGCGGCAGGAGAGAGCCCCTGTGGGGGCGCATAACAGAAAGCCGCCGTCCTCGGGTTGAAGGCTCTCCCCAGCGCCAGGCCCGCAACCAGGTAATACAGCACAGCCAGCACCAGTCCTGTAGAGCCAATGATCACTCCGTGATTGTCGGCAACGAAGCGGTCGAATCTCTCTTTGCGGGTCGGCTCGTGAATGATTCCCTTAGGCCAGGTAAGCCAGACGTAGAACGATTGCTCCGGTTCTTCACCACCGGCGCGAAATACGAAATTGCCCTGGGCATCGCGTTCGCCGTCAAATTCATGATTGGGATCCCACAGGTATCCCCTCATGATTTGGACGGCGTCGCGGGCCCGCGGCGGCAGCGACACCGTGGCCGTCACATGGTCGATGGGAAACGGCCAGCGTCCATTCACCTCCCAGTAAAGCTCGTCGTCATTGGCTGAGAAAAAGAGCCGATGCTTGGTGCGGTAAGTGATCTCGTAAGTATGTTCTCCGGCAGGCAGGATCTTATCCGTATGCCCCATGTACATCCAGTACGAATCGCCATCAGGGTCGAGGACGTAAGGTTCCGCATGACCATCGCGGTGAACGCTCAGGAAATCGTAGAAGATGGTGTAACTGATGCCCCACAGAGTCCTGTAGTGTGTTTGGAACCGGCGGTTAAGGCCAACCCTTGTGCTGCGGCCCACGGACAGGAACACAATCCTGTCCTGCACCAATATGCTGCCGTCGTGGTTTACGGTGATGTGCGAATCCCACGACCGTACGCGCTCCCTTTGCGCCTGGAGCGGAATAACCGTGCTCCATAAGAACAGAATGACGCCAACAAGAACCTTTTGCATTCGCGAGCCTGATTGCCGTGATGATTCTCGAGAGACTATAGAACGGGTTTGGAGCGAAGGGAAAGGAGAAACCCTTGTTTGGCCGTACCGCGCTCCAATTCAGCGCCGGTGCGTCCTCAAGCCAGGTCCTTACGCCGCGTTGACCTTCAGCACCACCATGGTGATGTCGTCGGCCTGGGGAGCGCCCTGGCACCACTCCTCGATGCTGTGCATGATCTCATCGCGCGCCGCGCTGGCGTGCAGGTGGGACTTGGATTTCACCAGCCGCAACAGCCGATCCTCGCCCAGTTCTTCCCCGCTGCGGTTGACGGCTTCGGTGGCGCCATCGGTGTAGGCAAAGAGGAAGTCTCCGGGATTGAGCTGGAACGACTGCTCGGTGACCGGGCAATCCTGGAACAGGCCCAGCATGGGGCCGCCGGCCCCCAGCTTCATGACCGCCCCGTTGGAAGACAGCGAGGGCAGAGTTCCCTGCCGGGCGGGGAAAGCCGGGGCTATATCCGTAGTTCCCGAGTGCAGCACGAAGGGCGGATTATGACCGGCGTTGATGAAGCTCAGGCGGCCGGAGTTCTCGTCGAAGAAGGCGTAGAACAGGGTCACGTAGCTGGCGCTGCTGGTGGAAGCAAAGAGCAGCCGGTTGAGCGACTCGGCCATGCGCGGCAGCGAGAGCGAGAACGACCGGTCGGCATCGGCGGTAAGCGTCTGGCTGCGCAGGAAGGCGTGGATCATGAAAGTAAGCAGCGCGGCCGAGAAGCCTTTTCCGGCGACGTCGGCCACCGCGAAGCTGATCTGCCCGTTCTGGAACTGCATGAAGTCGTAGTAGTCGCCGCCCACGAAGCCCGCCGGCTTGCAGCAGCCGCTGATCTGCATCTTGGCGCTCTCCGGCACTTCCACCGGAAACAGATGCTTCTGCACGGACGCGGCCAGGGCCATCTCGTGCAGCGTCTTTTCCTGGTCCACGATGCGCTCCAGCAGGTGCGAGTTATCGATCACCAGGGCCAGCTGTTCGGCGATAGCCATCAGCGTCTTGAGGTCGCTGTCGGTGAAGTCGAATCCGGAACGGCGCGGCCCGACGGAGAGAATTCCCGTAAGTCCGCCCTTGTTGCGGATCTGCACCAGCAGCCGGGTGTTGAGCTTGAGCAAAGTCTGGCGTTCGAGCTCGCGCTTGGGGTTGTCGATGCCGGAGATAAATCCCGAAGCCCGCTGCCACAGATCGAGCTCGCCGGTGTCGATGCGCATGGGCTGGGTGAGCTTGCTCAGGCGGCGGACCACGAAGGCGTCGCGGGCCAGGGCCATGTTCGAGTGCGCGCCCTCGGGAGTAGGGACGCCAAGAGCGTCGGCGCTTCCGTTGGCCGTCGCCAGGGCCGGGTTGGACGAGCTGCGCAGCAGCAGGTTCCCCGTCTCCTGGTCGCTGACCAGGATGGCTACGTCGGCGGTTTCCAGAGCCCGGGCGATGGTCTCCACGCTGAAGCCGTAAACGTCGGTCAGGTTGTTGGAGTGGCGCGCGGCGTCGTTCAGGTCCAGCAGGATGCGCTGCTGGTCGTACACCGCCGGCGAGTGGCGGCGGCGCATCTCCGGCAGCACGCGCGTGACCATGTAGAAATGGATCACGCCAACCAGGCCGGCCATCAGCAGGACCAGGAGGGCGTCGGCGCGGGGATGAAGGGTGTCGAAGAAGGCTCCGCGGCGGCCGGTGAGCAAGACCACCAGCACCGCCAGCGCTGCGAACACTTCGATCAGCAGGACGGATCGGGCAGTGGGCACGCGCGGTCCCGCGGCGCGCTTCCGCCGGCGGCGGGCCCGAAACGATGGTCCCATGAATGAGGGGAACATTCGCATGCCACATCATTCCTAACCGATGAGCGTGTATCGGGTCAACCGCCGGAGTCCACACTGATGGTCTGTTGGAATGGACGAAAAAGAATTCGAAAAGAAAGCCCGCGCGTACCGGGGTCAGCGGACAGTAAGCTTGCGCAGCCGCTCCGCAGCCAGTTCGGAAGAGACCGGCGTGTAGTAGACCTCTTTGAGGAAGTAGGGCTTGGCGCGCGCTCCGATGATGGGCATGATCTCGATATGCCAGTGATAGTCCTCATCCACCGTCTTCCAGTACTGCAGGATGTTCGACTTCTGGTAGGTATTGGGGACGGTATGCAGGACCATGTGAAAGGCGTCGGCAATGCTCATCACGCGCTGCAGCGTGCGGCGAATCAGCCGGCTGAGCTCGTCCAGGTGCGCTCCCGGCGCCGTGACCGCGCGTTCATAGGAGGATTCGTGCTGCTTGGGCATGATCCAGATTTCGTAAGGCACGCGCGAGGCGAATGGACAGAGAGCGACGAAGTTGCCCAGCTCTTCCACGATGCGCGCGGGATGGCGCAGCTCCTGGTTCAAAGTGTCGCAGAAGACGCAGCGCTCTTTGTCGAGGTAGTAATCCCGCGAGGCGCGCAGCTCGTAAAGCACGCGCCGGGGCACGAAGGTGGTGGCCGTGATCTCGGAGACGGGGTGGCTGAACTCCTGGCCCGCGGGGCCGCCGTAGTTCTTGAACAGGGTCACGTATTTGAAGCGCAGGTCGTTCTTCAGGTCCTGGATGCGCTGCGCCGTGAGCAGCAGGAACTGGGTAATTTCGGCCTCGGAGGACTGCCACAGCTCCATGTCGTGGCGCATGCTCTGCACCACAACTTCATGGGCGCCCACCGTGTTCATAGCGTCGTAAATGCCTTCGGAGCGGCGCTGGGGCTCGCCCTCAATGCGGTACAGGGGCGAAGGATGGACCACGGCGGAGACCGCCCCTGCGCCCGAGTTCACGCTGGCGATGGTGTGCGGAGCAGCCGAGGCGCCTGGACAGAACGGACACGAGCCGGAGGCGGTCTGCTGCTCAGCATCGTCGCCCACGATGACCCAGGAGCGGGTAATGGGATCCTTGCGCAATTCCATGCTTTGTCTAGGAAAACAGAGGCGTGGAGCGGCGTCAATAGAAAGGCACAACGGCGGGCGGGAAGGTTGGATGTGGTAGTGTGATGGCTTCCCGGGCATTTTTGCGGTATTTCCAGCTATGAGGAGACGCCTATGCGTGTACGTCTGACACCGGTGTGGTTGCTGGCGCTGTCAGCCAGCTGCTGCACCGGTCTTACGGCCGCCGATAAGACTGCGGACCAGATCACGGTTTCCAGCTGTCCGGGGCAGCCGCCCCTGCCGGTTTCGCTCGAGATTAATTGCTCGCATTTGAAAGATGCGGCGAGCAAGGAGCAGTGCCGTCCGTTCATCGAGAACCAGGCATGCAAGGTCTTTCCTGCCTACCGCAAGATCACCGGCATCAAGCTGGAAGATACCTGCAAGTCGATCAAATTCACCATCTATGAAGACGAGAACTGGCCGCATCCCAGGGGCGAAGGCGGGCTGGCCTTGAACTGCGCCGTGGATTACCAGGCGAAATACTCGCTGCTGGCGCATCCCAAGGCAAAGATCGGCCCCTATGACGTTCATGAGCTGCTCCACGAGTACCAGATCGCGTTGGGCGCATTGCCTGACGCGCACGTGCTGTTTTCCTCCAGCATGGCGGAAGCGATGAAGGAGATCGGCGAGAGCGACGACTACGAGCGCGCCATGAAGAACATGAAGGAGGAAGCTCCTCGCCTGCAGCAGGAGCTGCGCGACGGGAAGGTCGCGGCCGGGAAACAATGCACGGTGGCCGAAACCCAGGTGGAGGAGAACATCTACATTGAGAACAGCCGCAGCGTCTACGCTTTTTACCGCAAACTTACTCCCAGCAAAAACCCCGGCATGGCCGACCGGCAGGCGCGATTCAACCGCATGTTTTACATCGTTTCCGGACCCAAGCCCGAGGTCAGAACACTTCTGACCAACTATTGCGGAAAATTCTGAAGCGGATTCACCGGAATCCGCTTGCCGCGATAAACCGTCACCGGAGAGCCTTCGGCAAGGAACGCCGAAGTGGGTGAGGACTGAAGAATGCCGGCCAGTTCGCGCCCGTAAAGCGCTTCCACGTCGCCTGAGAATTTGGCATCGTGGCTCCTCCAAACCCGCCACGAAGGATGGTCGACGCGGTACTCCATGCAGCCGCCGTCGCGCTGCGCGCTGTAGCCCCAGTAATGTTCCGCGATGAACTGCTCTTCCGACCCTTCCACCAGCGGTTGCGGGGCGCCGCAGACACTCAGGTTGATGGCGTTCCACTCGCCGCCCAGCTTCCAGGCATACTCCACCTCCATCTTGTGGCCGTCATCGGCGATGTAGTGCGACATGGGAAGAGCGACGTATTTCTCGTTGTAGAGAGTGCGCGCGATCCCGGCCACGGCTGCGCGCGGCACGATCTCGCGGATGAAGACTACGCCGCGGCGAGGCTCGCTGCCTTCACGGCGCCGAACGTAGAAGCGCAGCTTCACCTCTTCGAAATCCTGGTGAAAAGGAATGGGCACGCCCAGGACCCTGGTCCTCAGAAACTGAAATCCCACCAGGCTGACGAAAGCCTTGCCGTTCCACAGATCAAGCTCGGTTCCGGCCGGAGTAAATGGCCGCAACCACCGTGGATCGGCCTCGTAGTTGAGCAGGGCCACATTGCGCCACTCGGCGCTTAGGAACTTGCGGGCAGAATTCACGGTCACCGTCGGCAAATCGAAGCCTCACTTCCCTGCGCGCGCCCGGACAGCGACGTCGTTGAGTAAATAGGTGTGCTCGGATGAAACCCCCCAGCGCTCCAGTGGCCGCCAGTACCAGACAGGATAAAGATGCGAAGTAATGATGGTAGTCCGGGTCAGCCGTGTTCCGCTGCCCTCCGGCTCAAGGCGGTAGCCGGCGGTCTCAAATCCCATCCAATGGCGTCCCGGCATATGGGTTCGATCGATTCTCAGCCCCAGCGCGCGCGGTGGAGCCCACTCCGTCACCGTCTCCTGGATGTAACCCTTGTCGAAGTAACAGGTCCGTTTTGCGCCTACACCCGTTCCTTCCAGGGTGCAGCGCTGCGGTGTGGGCAAGCCCACGTACATCAGGAGCGGCTTGGCGGCATGAATGCTGTCGATCGACAGGATGTCCACCCAGACGTGCTCCATCGAGTCGGCAACCCAGAGGGAATCGGTAATGGTCTCAACCCGCGCCCGGTCGAGAAGCGGTTTCTCCATTTGCTTCGCGGCCAGCAATAACGGCACGAAAACAAGGAACATCCCCAACGTCGTGGTTCGCGAATATTCTGGCTTGATCAACAGGCGGAACCCGATACCCAGGACCGCCCCCGCCCCGATTGTCACCGCCAGAAAGACGAACGCCATCAGGGCGCAAAGGAGACCTTCTTTGCCGAATGCGATCAGCAGGAACAGTGTCCCCAGCAAAGCAAAGAGCGATGACGTCCCTGCCACCTTGGCCACCCGCGCCTGGTAACCTACGGCGAAGCCGGCCACCATGGGGATGAAGCAAAAAAGCAAAAGGCCCATCCCGCGCGAGCCTGCTTCCGCGAAATAGAAGCCCAACAATCCGATGGCAATGCCGATGATCGAACCGCCAACAATGCGCCGCGATGTCAAAACCTCACCTCCGGGCGGAAATCATATAACTTGAACATGTTCAAATTATGAGGGATTTGCGCGGCGTTTGTCAAGAAGAGTTTCGACCCCGACGTTTTTCACTGTGTCTCACTGCTTCGCCCAGGAGCGCCCCATTTCCTCCACCCGAAACCGCTCTATAATCCAGTCACTGCATGACTGAAGCCTCCACTCCCCTGATGCGGCAGTATGCCGCCATCAAGAAGCAGCATCCCAACGCACTGCTCTTCTTCCGCCTGGGCGACTTCTACGAGCTCTTCTTTGAAGACGCGGTGGTAGCGGCGCGCGAGCTGCAGATTACCCTGACTTCGCGCAACAAGGAAAAAGACCAGGCCATCCCCATGTGCGGCGTGCCCTATCACTCCGCGGAAAACTATCTGTCCAGGCTGCTGCGCAAGGGCTTCAAAGTCGCCATCTGCGACCAGATGGAGGACCCGCGGCTGGCTAAAAAATTGGTGCGGCGCGAAGTCACGCGTGTACTGACGCCGGGCACCGCGCTGGATGGTTCCATCGGCTCGGAAGACAACAACTTCCTGGCGGCGCTGGCGCGCGCCTCCGGCGCGGTAGGACTGGCGGCCCTGGATCTCTCTACCGGCGAATTTCGCGCCACCGAGTTTCGCGGACCGGAGGCGGAGCGCCGGGTTCTGGAAGAGCTGCAGCAGCTGCGGCCGCGAGAGCTGCTCTATCCCTCTTCCCTGCCCTTGTTTGATCGCGCGCCATTGGCGGGATCTGATGGGCCCAGCTCCACAAGCCTCCCTTCAAGCAATACCCATCATCTTCAGACTCCGGGAGTGCGCTTCACTGAGACTCCGCTTGAGGATTGGGTCTTCTCGGCCGACTACGCGGTACCGCTTCTCGAGAACCAGCTGGGAGTAATTTCGCTGGAAGGTTTTGGCCTGCAGGGCAAGCCGGCGGCGGCCACGGCCGCAGGCGCCATCCTGCACTACGTCCGCTCCACGCAGCGGGGCACGCTGCAGCACGTGGACCGCATCGGCTTCTACGACCGCCAGGAGTACCTGGTTCTGGACGCGGTGACGGTCCGCAACCTGGAGTTGGTGGAACCGCTTTTTGCCAACGCCGGGAGCGAGGTCACGCTGTTTCGCGCGCTCGACGCCACCCTCACTCCCATGGGCAAGCGCCTGCTGCGGGCATGGATGCTGCGGCCCTCGATCAACGTGACCGCGATCAACCAGCGGCTGGACGCGGTGGAAGCCGGAATCAAAGACTTCGTGGCCCGCGAAGAGCTGCGGCGGGCGCTGGGCGGAGTGCTGGACATCGAGCGCCTGTTGAGCCGGGTCACGCTGGAAACCGCCAACCCGCGGGACGTGCTGGCCCTGTGCGCGTCTTTGAATCGGGTACCGCTCATCAGAGTCGCGTTGGCCCGGCTCAATTCGGCGCGCCTGCGCGAACTACACGCGCTGATGGATGAGTTGGGCGATCTGCGCGAACGCATCGAGAAGACCGTAGTCGCCGAGCCGCCGCTGACCCTCGCCGATGGCGGCGTGATCCAGCCGGGGATCGACGCTGAACTGGACGAGCTGCGCAACCTGAGCCGCAATTCCAAGCAGTACATCGCGCAGATGGAGGAGCGGGAGCGTAAACGCACCGGCATCGCCTCGCTCAAGATCAAATTCAACAGCGTATTCGGTTACTACCTGGAGATCAGCAAGGCCAACCTGCATCACGCGCCCGCGGACTACGAGCGCAAGCAGACGCTGGTGAACGCCGAGCGCTTCACCACGCCCGAACTCAAGGAATACGAAGCCAAGGTGCTGGACGCGCAGGAGAAGATCGTAGAGATCGAGCGGCGGTTGTTCGCCGGACTGCGCGCGTCGATCGCCGGTGAGGCCAAGCGCATTCGCCAGACCTCGCTGGCTCTGGCCGAGGTCGACGTGCTGGCCGGGATGGCGTTCATCGCGCAAAACCGCGCTTATTGCCGGCCGAAGTTTGAAGAAGGCGCCGATGCGGCGGGAGAACTGGAGATCATCGAAGGCCGCCATCCGGTGCTGGAGCTAAGTGATCTCACCGGCAGCAACGATCGCTTCGTCCCCAACGATCTCTACATGGATTCCCGCAGCCACGCCATCCTGCTGCTGACCGGACCCAACATGGGCGGCAAATCGACCTACCTGCGGCAGACGGCATTGATCACGATCCTGGCGCAGATGGGATCGTTCGTACCGGCGCGCTCAGCGAAGCTGTGTATCGTTGATCGTGTGTTCACCCGCATCGGGGCGAGCGACAATCTGGCGCGGGGGCGTTCGACCTTTATGGTCGAGATGACCGAGACCGCGGCCATTCTGCATACGGCCACGGCGCGGTCGTTGATCCTGCTGGATGAAGTTGGGCGTGGGACCTCTACCTATGATGG
>DATGHX010000036.1:0-2251 GCA_035307585.1 Candidatus Angelobacter sp. | reverse complement strand
TGGCGCAACCGATCACCGGTGCGGAGGTGCGACCGTCGTTTCTGCCGCAGACGGCTTACATTCATCCGCGAATCACGGGCGACAAAGTGCGCTACTTCGAATGGATGGGTGCGGCTGCATATACCGCCGATCAGCGCGCCGGGGCGATGCATGGAAAACAGTTTTTGCTGGATTCGGTCTATGCCGGCATCGACTCCACCCATTTATATGGGCGGCTGGATTTTACTGACAAGGTTCCCGAGGAGGACTTTGAACTAGTGGTGAATGTGGAGTCGTGGGCGGGCGGCGAGCCGCGCGCCCGGCGCGTGGTGCGGTTGGAGGCTTCGGTGCACGACCGAAAGCTCAAGGCGTGGAAAATTGAGAATGGATCGGATGAACGGCCCCTGGCTTCACCTACGCAGGCGGACGATCATGTGAAGCTGGCGTTGATGCGGAACTTTGAATTCAAGCTCCCGCTGGCGTGGCTGCTGGCGACTCCAAGCGCCGCCCCAACGGAACGAGTTGCGGAGCGCAGGACTGCAGCAGTCGGTGTCGCTTCGACCAGCAGATTGCAGCTTCGCTTCAGCCTGTGGCAGAACCGGTTGCCGGTGGATTCGTTGCCGCTGGAAGGGTGGATTGAGTTGCAGGTGCTAAGCGAGGGCGATTTGATTTTCGGGGCGTGAGGCCGCTGGCAAAAGATAAAACCGGAGGCATTCGCCTCCGGTTGTTTGCTTGAGAACTGAAACCCTTGCTATTTGCTGCCGCCGCTGGCTGGCGCCGCGCCGAACGTCAGCGGCCGGTTCAGTTCCAGCGTAAGTTGGGTGCCGGAGGGAAGAATCGCGGACCGGTGTGTGGCCAGCCAGTGGGCTGTAGCCGAACCGGCTCCAATGGCGCCCCCGATGAGGACTCCCGGGCCGCCGCCGATGAGGCCTCCGATGAGCATGCCGCCGGCAGCGCCGCCGCCGGCTTCGAGGTTATCGCGGCGATCGCGGGTCGTTCCTTTGAACTGGCCCTCCTGATCGACGTCGGTGCCGTGGATGTTGGTGTCGGTAAGGGTGGCATCAAGAAAGTAGCGCTCGCCACTGGGAAGAATCACAGCCTCCGGCAGAATTCCGATGGTCGGCCTGCCGGAAATCCGTCGCGGTTCACTTATCTTGGTGACGCGGCCTTCAATCGTCGATCCCACGGGGATCAGCGTAGCGCCGTTGATGACGACGGGCTGGCTGACTTTTCCCTGGAAAGGATCGCCGACCCGGTTGCTGAAGGTCGCGAGAGTGGTATCGAGCCGGACCATAAGCGCAGTGCCTGCCGGCACGGGCGCGCCGGCCGGAGTGGGCAGAGGCGCAGGCACCACGGTCTGGGGCGTGGCTGCGGGCGCGGACGATTCGGACTGGACAGACGTGGATGGTTCGGGAAGCGGGTCAGGCGGAGGTGCTGGTGAATCTGTCTGGGCGGCCAGCGTAGCGGCTAACAACAGCATGCAAGGTAGAGCAATCCACTTCTTCACAGTGCCTCCTCAAAATTCCCGAGCAATATTGTATCTCTTGAATCTAGTCCAGGCGCAAGGTCTGGACAATACGCAAGCAGGACAGGGAACCAGCGGAGATAAGGTCTTGGGCTGCGTGGCCGAATGGACGGTTCCAAAGATGGAAATCGCCGCACCAGAAGTGTGTCGGAAGTCACAGTGGATGCATGTCCATCCGATATAATCGTTGGTTTCGCAAAACATGTTGGGCGAGTTAAGCGGGCAGTGGACGGCTAACGCCGGTCTCCGGCGCCTTTAGGGGCTCCTGGTTCAAATTACTGAAACTCAAAGGAAAATGGACTAATTATGTCGAATATTGCAGCCATACATGCACGAGAGGTTCTGGATTCACGCGGCAATCCTACGATTGAAGCTGAAGTTTTTCTTGCGGATGGAGCGATGGGCCGGGCGATTGTGCCCAGCGGCGCGTCTACTGGTGAGCACGAAGCGGTCGAATTGCGCGACGAGGATACAAACCGGTTCCTGGGCAAGGGCGTTCTCAAGGCGGTTGAGAACGTGAATGGCGAGATCGCCGAGGCGCTAGCCAATTGGGACGGGTTCGACCAACGCGGACTCGATGGCAAGATGATCGAACTGGATGGCACCGAAAACAAAGGCCGCCTGGGGGCGAATGCCATTCTTGCGGTTTCGATGGCGGCGGCGCGCGCATCAGCCGCGAGCCAGGATATTCCTCTGTATCGCTATCTCGGCGGGGCCGGGGCGAACACCCTGCCGACACCGATGATG
>DATGHX010000035.1:0-2242 GCA_035307585.1 Candidatus Angelobacter sp. | reverse complement strand
GGTGGCGGTATTGTTCGGGTCGGAAAAAATTGGGCTTACCAACAAGGACTTCAGCCACTGTCATTGGTTGTTGAACATCCCTACAAGCCAGAAAAATATTTCCATGAATTTGGGGCAGGCGGTCGCAGTGTGCCTTTATGAATTGGCGCGAGACACCCGGCTCGCGCCGTCGGCGGAGGAATTCGAGCCTGCGAGCGCCGGCGCGTGCGAGCAAATCACCGAAGGGTTGCTCGAAGCCTTGCGGATGAGCGGCTACGTGAAGCCCGGGACGGACGCCATGTTTGAGAAGAAGGCCCGCCGTCTAATCCTGCGTTTCAGGATGGAAGCCTACGATGCCAAGCTGCTGCTGGGCATGGTGCGACAGATAGTGTGGAAATTGCGCCAGATGGACAAGAGCTAGCGGGTGACTGGTTCGGCAGAAGCTTGGGTTCCGTTTCGCTTGAAATGAAACTGGATGAGCCACGTGCTGGCGGTTGCCTGTGGAGCGAATTCCCAGCGCTGCGCCGCTTTCAGAGCCAGACCGGCGAAGTATCTGCTTGGCCCGGGATTCTTCATCCTCGCTGCTTTAACTTTGCCTGATGGATCGACTTCGACGTGTACGGCGACCCTGATCGTGCCGTGGATGGTGTTGCGAGAGTTCTGAGAAACATCGGGGATCACCTGATGGACGACTTCGCCTTGGGAGGCCGCGGCTTTTCGCGGAGTTCTGGCTGGTTCGTGAACCGCGGGATTGGGCTTGGGTGCGGGCGGGGTTTGAGGCACAGTCTGAGGCGGCGTGTGGGGCGCGGTTTGCTCAGTGGTCGAAGCGGGTATAGTTCCACTTTTGCTATGCGAAAAGATCACGACCAGCGCAACCACCACCGCAATCGCGATCAAAACTGCGGCGATGGGCCCGCGTTTTACGGGGCTAGCGGGAGGCGCAGGCGGCGGTGGCGCTGCAGGCACGGATCGTCCCGCGGGCTGCAACCGCGCTTGGATCTCGGCGATGGAGCAGCGGCGCTTCGGGTCAAGATGCAGACACTCGCGCGCAATGCCGCGGAACGGTTCGGGAACCGTACCCGGAACATCACGACCAGTGGGCGACGCATCATCAACGAAAGCAACGTTCTGCGTTAGTGCGGCGACCAGCGTGACGCCGATTGACCACACATCGCCCGCGGGAGAGACGATTCCGGCAGCGGTTTCAGGCGCATCGTACGCGTCGCGCCGCCTGAATTCGGCATTCGACTCGGTGATCGGAATGATTTGATCGGCTGACAGCTTCAATTGATCGCTGCTTGCCAATACGTTGGAGGGCTTGATGCGTCCGTGTACGAATCCCTTGCCATGCAGGTAGGACAGAGCGTCCAAGACCGGAGGAAGCAGTTCGGTCACTTCGGCGTGCGCCAGCGGCCGCTGAGGGAGAATCTGCGACAAATCTTCCTCGGCACATTCCATGACGACGTAAAGGAATGGCGTGCCGTCAAAGCGGGCGCGGCCCGATTCATAGACGCGTATGAGGTGCGGATGAGAAAGTTGGGCCGCGGCTGCCCAGTGCGAAAGCTGGCGCTCAGCCTGAGGGCCGTCGACGGAGATCAGTTTGATCGCAGCCTTGAAGGATGGCTGTCCGGGTCGCTCGGTGAGAAAGACGGCGCTGTGATCGGAGCCGCCCAGCCATTGCCGAAGCGGAAATTTTCCGTCGACTACGCGGCCTGCCCACGTTTTCCAAAGCCCAGGATTACTCATGCGTCGCTACCCGCGAACGAACATTCTATGCCATTGTTAAAAAACGGGTAAACACGCGGAGGTTCGCCGCGAATACGGCGACTGGACAGGGACCAGTGGTCGTAAACCAGTGGCCAGTGGGCAGTGATTTTACTGATCACTGGCCACTAGCCACTGGCCACTGTTTTTTCACCTGCTCTTGTAGCTGAACGTCACCTTCGTCTCTTCATTCAATACGAGCGGCCGGACGAAGCTGAACGAAGTGCCGGTGCGCGGCACGTCGACAGCTACCGGCAAAACGCCCGCAACCTTGCGCTGCAAGTTGACCACGTTGGCAGAGGCATTTTGCTGAGGAGCATTCTTCGGGAGTTGTTTCAGTGCCGTGTAATCGCGGCCGTTCAGTGACGGCGCTTCTGCGGTGACAGTTACAGTCTCTGCCACATTGCCGATGCCGAGGGCAAAGCTGTAGGTCGAGGGACGTTCGGCATCGTAAACTGCTTCGCGCACCGCGGTCTTGAAGCCAGGAGAGGCGGCCGTG
>DATGHX010000034.1:0-120927 GCA_035307585.1 Candidatus Angelobacter sp. | reverse complement strand
ACATCCTGCATCTGATGCTGCTCGATGGTCTCGCTCCCGCGCTCGGCGGGGCGGCCGCAGGCTCGCTCCTCGCCATCGCCGCCGCGCAACTGATCCGCTCCAGCTTGTATGCCACCAGACCCCTCGACCCTGCCGTGTTCGCCGGCGTCATCGGGCTGCTGTTTGGGGTTGCGATTGCGGCGTGCCTGCTACCGGCGTGGCGCGCCTCGCGCGTAGAACCAGCGACCGTTCTGCGCAGCGAGTGATGTCGCCGGGCACCGACAAGGAACAGGACGGCCCTCACGTGCGCTATCGCTCGCCACTCCTGAGATGTTTCGTAGGTCGTTGGCGAGTTACGGGGCCACCCGGAAGTTATCCCGGGCAAGAAGTCGGCGTGGGAGAAATGTGGGCTGGGTCCCTCTCCGGCCGATCTCCCCTAAGCCCGTTTCTGGCCAACTTGCGGTTGGCCGACCATCTGCCCATTTTCCGCGCGGAGGCATTAATTTGATGACAAGGCCGCCCCGCATTTCTGCTACTAACGTAAATCCAGGAGCCCGATCCTGTTATCCATATCCAAAATGATGCGGCGTTCCAGCGCGCTGTTTTCGAATTTCACTACGTAGCCCTCTCCGGCATTGCGCGATCATTGCTGCAAATGCGTATAACATAGACGCCGATGAACTGGCGATTAATTGGCAGCCTCATCCAGCTGCGGTATACGCTGCTTCGGGCCAAGACTCGCTCGCAGAGCGGCAGAATGACGCTTCTGGCCATAGGTTGTCTTTTGTTCCTGTTTATCGCGGCCTCTCTGTCAGGGCGCGGCTTCCACCCCGGGATGGCGGCTATTCGACTCGGAAACGTCGAGCGAGTTAGCCAGATTACGCTTTCCACCCTCTTCCTGAGTGCCTTGTTTCTGTCGGTGATCATAGGTTTTGGCTTGAGCAGCGTCTTCACGGATGCGGAATTGCGTCGTTACCCCCTCAACGCACTGGAGCGATTTACCGTACACCATTTCCTCGGCTTGGCCGATCCTTTCTGGTTTTTGATTTTGGCGGTCGAAATGGGCCTGGTGGTTGGACTCTATATATATGGACCGTTCTCCTGGCTGAACAGCGCGATCGCAGCATTCTTATTCTTTTTCAGCTGCTATGTGGCTGCGCGAGCCTTCACTGCCTGGATTGATCGGCTCATGGCGACAGCTTCGGGCTACGTCGTGATGTTCATGTTGTTCATAGTTGGCGCTCTGGCGCCGCCATTGGTGCTGTTGCTCCAGGGCAATCCAGGTCTGATCGTCAGGGCTCTACCGATCTTGAGATTCACGCCGCCATTCGCGGCCGCCGTTGCGATGACCCACAGGGCTCCGGAAGCGTACGCGGGTCTTGCCATTATCGGTGCTTGGCTGTTCATTTTTCTAAGTTTGCTGATCGCAGTCGAACAACGTCCGGCTTCAAGCAAACAACGGCCACGGAGCCCGGCACCGCTCTGGAACAACGGTTTCGATTGTCTGGCAGCAATGTTCGGGCGACGAATGTCGCCGCTTGTGGGTCATTGGCTGCGTTTTTACTGGCGTAACAACCGATTTCGAGTCTTGTATCCGCTATCGCTACCTTTTGCGGCGATTCTCGCCGTCGGAATGGGTCGGCCACGGCAGCCCGGCGGCAGCCTTTTTGTGGGTGTTCTCGGTTGTCTGGCGCTGGTCACTTGGATTTCGACCGCGCCGATCGCCGTCAATCAGTACGGCTATACTGGCGGAGGATTCCGCCGCTTTCAGCTCCTCCCCACCGACCCAGGCGCCAGCTTGCGTGCAGGCAGTTACGCTGCGATGCTATTGGGCGCATTGTGGATCCCACCGGCGACCATCGTGTGGGCCATCGTTGGACCGCACCCACTGGACGCTCGAATCCTTTCTATGCCGGTGGTGAATGCCGTCACAGCGCTGTTTCTGTTCAATGGACTCGCTCTCTGGACGTCCATTTATGCTCCAAAGCGTGGGTGCTACGACAGCCTGTTCCAACTTCAATTGTCGGGTTGGGGCAACGTCGTCCGTGTCGGTCCCGTGTTGGGATGCATGCTGCTTCCGCTGATTTTGCGGGCTGTCGCACCTCGGACGATCGCTCCGGAGAACTGGTGGCTTACGCTGCCCGTTGGCGGGTTTGCTTTTGTGTTCTACGTGGTTTCGCTAGGAGCCATTAATCTTGTGCTGCCTGGCCGGCGCGAGGCATTGCTGGCTGTAGCTGAGGGCCGGGACTAAGTCCATGAGTTCATCAGACGCGATTCGCATCAACAATCTCCAAAAGCGCTATGGCAAAACCATTGCAGTAGCCGATCTCTCTCTGCGCGTTCCGTCCGGCTGCATGTTCGGGTTTCTGGGTCCCAACGGCGCCGGTAAAAGCACGACCATCGGCTGCCTTACCGGTCTGCTCGACCCCAGCGCCGGGTCCATTGAAATTCTGGGTGAAGAGTTCACTGCCAACTGTGTCAGCGTGAAACGGCGGCTGGGAGTGATGCCCGAGACGCTGGGTTTGTTCGATCCACTTTACCCTCCAGAATTTCTGGCCTTTGTAGGTCGCATGTTTGGTCTCGGTGAAGACGACACGCGCCAACGGGTTACCGAATTGCTGGCAGCGCTTGAACTGGCCCACACCCATAAGAAGCTTGGCGAGTACTCAGCTGGAATGCGCAAGCGTATATCGTTCGCTGCGGCCGTCATTCATTCGCCCGACATTTTGTTTCTGGACGAACCATTCGAAGGCATAGATCCTGCGGGCGTGGCACTGATGAAGCAGTGGTTACGACGGTTTACGGAACAAGGCCGGACCGTGTTTATAACCAGCCATGTACTGGAGACGGTAGAGCGATTGTGTGACCAGGTCGCCATCGTCATTTCGCCCGGCAAGGTGGTCTGGCAGGGAGACATCACGGCACTGGCAAATGGAGGCGCTCTGCAGCACGACGGAAAGAGCTTTAGATCTCTCGAGTCGCTCTTCCTCGATTTAACAGGTCAAAAGAGTTCGAACCTCGCTTGGCTTTAGCTCCCTTCATGCGGCCTTCAATGCTTGTTTTGAAGGACACCGCGTCAAAGGTTGGGGTTGCGGTGGAAGGCGATTACACTCGCAACCACGCAACATGCCGATTTGGGCGTATCACGGGCTAACCAGAAGTCATTGCGGGCCAGAAGTCGGCTTGGAGGAAGTTTCATCAGATCGCTCAACAGTCATTGCTGTACTGCCTGGATGATTGGTAATTGAGGTGGGTCCGCAGAAAGCCGCTGTCTGGCCGCATCAAGAGACGGCAGCAAGCAAAGCCGGATTACGCAGAGCCCTGTTTCGCGGGCAAATTCAATGGAGTGCTACTCGCGCCGATTATTGCTTGAGTCGGAGAAAGCGAGCGGCATTATTGTAGAGGATATCGCGTTTTTGGGCCGGGGTGAGTGAGGGTGCGTTTTGAATCGAGTCAATGGCGGCGGATAAGGCACCAGGCCAGACCATCTGGTCGGAACCGAACATAATGCGATTTTCAAATCCTGCGTCGATCAGGCGCTGCAGGTAGCCATAGAATTCCTTGCGCGGAAAGGCATAGTCGATGATGGCGATGTCCACATATAGTTGCGGGTGGGCGTAGAGCGCGCCGATTGCGTCGTCGGCCAGGGGCCAACCGGCATGCATGGCCCAAAGGCGCAGCCTGGGATGGCGGGCGAGAATATCTTCCAACAAAAGAAGGCTGGAGAAGCGCATGCGGTAATCCGGCGCGAAGAAATAGGTAGCGCCCGGCGGGCCGGGGCCCATGTGAATACCGACCGGCACATCGAGCTCCTCAGCCAGAGCGTAGTAAGGCTCCATGCGCGGATCATTGGCGGGAATACCGTCGTATTGTTGTCCCACTTCTGCAAAGGCGACGACTTGCTTGCTTCTTACCATTTCTCGCAATTCAGCGACCGTCGGCTTCCCGGCCTTGGGGTCAAATGGGGTTGCGGGTAGTATGCGATCGCCACCGGCTTCCTTCCATTTTGCGATTACCTCAGGCGGGCCACTGGCCACGGCGGTCACGTTTCGCGACTGAACGATTTTTAGGGTGCGCTGCATCAGCTCTTCGTCTGTTGAAATCTTCACGCTGCCCGCGCTGACAGCCAGGGTCCACCTCCTATATTTATATGTGCGCCTTTCTCCGTTTGGCCCACGCGGGATGCGAAGACCGGAGGTGACGCATACGGAATGCCAGTGACGCCGGAGAGCGTGCTGGCGCTGATGCCGGAGAGCACGCCGCTGGCTCCGCCGGCAGCGGAGCCAACGCCGGCGTGATAGTCCATTAAGCCCGCGATCGAAAGATCGAGAGCAGCGAGGCTGAGACCATCAGGCTCGCGGTCGAGCGGCGTTAGCTGGCGGCGGCGTGCTTCTGCCGAGGCCAGCTGGCGCGGCCGATGGTGAGATCCTGATGCTCGCGAAGCCGCGGCGGCAGGATCTTGATCTTTCTCTTGCGGTACTTCTTGCGCTTCTCGTCCTCGCTGAGCAGCCAGTAGTCGATGGACTTGTGGACCTCAAGTTCGGGGCGCATGCGGGCCAGGACAGCGCCGCCATCGATCATGTCCTCGACGATGGCTTCACGGCTCTGGGGCTCGCCCATGGTGTCGAGGAAGGTTTCGATGGCTTCGATCACGGTCATGCCGACGTAACGCAGCGGGCCGGCGTTGCCGCGTTTGGCCTTCGATGCCAGGCCCACGGAGAGCTTGATGCGCTCCAGGGCTTCCAGGATCTTTTCCATGGACTGACCGACCTGCTTCACGTTGTCCTGCTCACGGCGCAGCAGTTCTTCGAGGTCGCGGATAGCGGAATCAATGCTTGGGACGTCTTTTGACATGGTTCTTAAAGAGCTCCATCTATTCTTCCCGCCAGATCGTGATCCAGGAGGAAGAAGAAGTGTCTGACTGAACTCATAAAGATATCATATTGTGACCTTAAAGTTACAAGCCTGTATTTCGCGCCGGGCAGGGGACGCGAAGAGCCGATCAGGCTGCGGCAGGCACGGCGCAGGGCGATGGCTTCAGAGCGAAGAGAGCAGAGCGAAAACAGCAGCTCGCCATCGATCTGGACTTTCCGCAGCATGTTTTCGGCAAAGCGAATGGTCACCGCGCAGTTGTTGTCGACGGTCTCGGCGATCCGCGCTCTGCGCGCGGCCGGCGCACCCTGTGGAAATTCCACGCGGCGGTACGAAGCCAACAGTTGAATGAGGTTTCCCGGATTCTGGTGCATTTTCATTTGCGTTCTTTTCCTTCCTTCAGCGCGCCCGGCGTCCCTCCCCAGGAACGCCGCTTGGGCGATTGCAAGATCTCGGCGCGCTCGCGTATTCGTATTTTATTCGCCTGAGTGTTGACCCCGGCAAAATCCGGGTCAAGCCACAAAATCTTGTGGTTTTGGCCTTCGCTGGGTTTTCTCAAGGAATTGCGCCTAAAAGAATTAGTGCCCCAAGGAATAGGGTTTTAGCCTGTTCGAAGCCCGGACGTCTGGGTCCGGCAGCGACCCCGGGTGCCACAATGGGACGGGCACGGGAAGAGCGCTGGATTCCGTTTTCACCCCCGGAACCGTGGCAACTCGGCTAAGTGCCTGAGGCTCTTATTAACAAAGGAAAATCAGGGGAACGTTCGGGTCTGCCTTCGGGACCTAGAAAAATTTACGCCTGATGGCGACCCCTGGGAGGCAAAATTTATGAAACACGTGGGTAGCGTGCTGCTGGTTTCGATGGCGCTGCTGGGGTCGGTGTGGGCAGCGTCAGGAGAAAAGGCGAAAGAGCGAATCAGGGATTCGGCGACAGTCATGAAGGAAATCATGAGCGCGCCGGACCAGGGAATTCCCGGCAGCGTACTGGATAAAGCCAAGTGTGTGGTGGTAGTTCCCAGCGTGAAGAAAGCGGCTCTGGGAGTAGGCGGCGAATACGGACGCGGCGTGATGACGTGCCGTTCCGGCGCCGATTTCACCGGCAAGTGGAGTGCGCCGGTGATGATGACGCTGGCCGGAGGAAGCTTTGGCTTCCAGATCGGCGGACAGGCCACGGACTTTGTGATCGTGGTGATGAATGACAGCGGCGCTCGCGCCATGCTGCACAACAAGCTGAAGCTGGGCGCGGATGCCAGCGTCGCCGCCGGACCGGTGGGACGTTCCGCTGAAGCCGCCACCAACGAGAACTTGAAGGCGGAGATGCTTTCGTATTCGCGTTCGCGCGGCGCGTTTGCCGGCGTCTCACTCGCCGGGGCCACGCTGCATCCGGACAGCGAAGACGACGCCAACCTCTATGGCGAGAAGGTTACTGCGGACCAGATCATCAGCGGACAGGTCACCATGCCGGAAGAGGCGCGGCCGCTGGTGGAAACGCTGGCGCAAGCAGCGCCGAGCCGAGGATCGCGCTAGCCGAACAACGATCGCGATCTGATTCAAGAGGCGCTACATCACACGCCGGGATTACTGGCCGGTCCCGGCAGGCGGTGCAGGCGCCTCAAGTTTTTCCCTTCCCTTTCGTACACTCCAGTCGGGGCGAACCGGCACGCAGCCAGTTGTATAGTGGATACGAGGCACCGGTGTTCGAATTTCATATTTCACGGCAGGCGCGAGACCGCTACCGGTTCTCGGAAACGTTGTTCTCGCTGAGTGGCAACGTGGTGTTTGCCGACCTGGCTGCGACGCGTGAATTTGCCCATCGCATGAACCTGGAGCGCGACGTGGAACGCAGTCCCGAGCGCGCGATCCATCCCGGCGCACTGAATGCGATGGGGCTGATCGATGAAGCGCTGCACCTGGTGATGGCTCAGTACCGGCGCGAGCGGGATCCGCAGGCGCTCGCGGACGCGCTGAGCTGGTTTGCGTCGCGCCTGGGAGACGCCGGCCTGAACCAAACGCTGATGGTGTTCGTAGAAAATTTTCCGCCGGTGGACGTGTATCGCGGAAAGAAGAGTGCGGAAGAATGGCTGGCGGGCTCAAGTGAAAATGTTTCCCATCGCGCAGTAGCTCTGGAAGAACTGATCCTATTGTGGCTGGCTAACGCCAACCGAGCATTTCAACCTTTCCGCGAACTCTTCGACGACGAACCGCTGGCTGGAGCAACTTCCTACTCGGCGCTTACCGCGGCTCTGCGCGATTATTTTGAGACTCGTCCGCGGTTTGGACACGAGCAGCAGAACCTGATCGATATGCTGCGGGCGCCGGCGCTGGCGTCGCCCGATTCGCTGGAAGGACAGCTGGCGTTCATCCGCGAAAAATGGGCGTATCTGATCGGGGACCTGGTGCGGCGATTGCTGATCGCGCTGGACGTTCTCAAAGAGGAGCAGGTCGCGATCTGGATGCGCTTTCATCCGCGCAGCCAGCGTTTCCACGGCGGAGCGCAGCAGCCCGGCGACTCTGGCGCTGGTGCAATTCCGCGATTCAGCGGGGCAGAACAGGAGTACGAACATTTCACCGCTGACCAGGAGTGGATGCCGCGCGCCGTGGTTATGGCCAAGAGCGTTTATGTCTGGCTGGACCAGCTGTCAAAAACTTATGGAAGATCGGTGCGCCGGCTGGATGAGATTCCCGATGAAGAACTCGATCTGCTGGCGCGCCGCGGCTTCAATGGATTGTGGCTGATCGGACTGTGGGAGCGGAGTTCAGCTTCGCAGCGCATCAAGCAGATGTGCGGGAATCCGGAGGCAGCGGCGTCGGCCTACTCGTTGCACGATTACACCGTCGCGGGAAATCTGGGCGGTGAAGCGGCGTGCGCCAACCTTCGCGATCGCGCGCGCGCGCGGGGGATTCGTCTGGCAAGCGACATGGTCCCAAATCACACAGGTGTGGATTCTCGCTGGATGATCGAGCATTCGGATTGGTTCATCTCGCTTCCGCACAGCCCATTTCCCTCGTACAGCTTCAATGGCCCTGACGTCGGCGGAGATGGGCGAGTGGAGATCAAGATCGAGGATCATTACTATGATCGTAGCGATGCCGCCGTGGTCTTCCGGCGTCTCGACCGCTGGACCGGCGATACGCGCTACGTCTATCACGGTAACGACGGGACGTCGTTTCCGTGGAACGATACCGCGCAGCTCAATTACCTCAAGCCTGAAGTGCGCGAGGCGGTGATCCAGACCATCCTTCACGTGGCGCGGATGTTTCCCATCATCCGCTTTGACGCTGCCATGACGCTCGCGAAGCGCCACTACCAGCGCCTGTGGTTTCCCGAGCCCGGCACCGGAGGATCGATTCCGTCGCGCGCGGAACACGGCTTGAGCAAAGCGGCGTTTGATGTCGCCATGCCTAAGGAGTTCTGGCGTGAAGTAGTGGACCGCATCGCCGCTGAGGCGCCGAACACGCTGCTGATCGCCGAAGCGTTCTGGCTGATGGAAGGCTACTTTGTCCGCACTCTCGGAATGCACCGTGTTTACAACTCGGCATTCATGAATATGCTGCGCGATGAAGAGAACGCCAACTATCGCAGCGTGATCAAGAACACGCTGACCTTCGATCCGGATGTTCTCAAGCGCTACGTGAATTTCATGAACAATCCCGACGAGCGAACCGCAGTGGATCAGTTCGGCAAAGGTGACAAATATTTCGGCGTCTGCACGCTGATGGCGACCCTGCCTGGTCTGCCTATGTTTGGTCACGGACAAATTGAAGGATTCACCGAACGCTACGGGATGGAATACGTCCGTGCTTATCGCGACGAGCAGCCCGATCCCTGGCTGGTGGCGCGCCACGAACGCGAGATCTCTCCGCTGCTGCATCGCCGTTATCTGTTTGCCGATGTGAAGGACTTCCTGCTCTACGATTTTTTCACCGACCACGGCCACGTAAACGAAGATGTCTTTGCCTTCTCCAACCGCAGCGGGGACGAACGCGCTCTGGTGGTCTTCAACAATCGTTACGCGACCGCGAGCGGCTGGATTCGCGCGTCGTGCGCCTACGCGGAAAAGTCGGCGGGCGGCAAACATCTGCGCCAGCGCACATTGGGCGAATCATTTGCGCTTTCCGCCGACGCGTCGTCGTATGTCGCCTGCCGCGACGTTCTCTCGGGTCTGGAGCATCTGCACTGCGCGCGCGACCTCGCCGAACGCGGCATGAAGGTCGACCTTCACGCCTACCAGACACACGTCTTTCTCGACTGGGAGGACCTCCATGCTGACGCGACCCACCCGTGGGGCGAACTGTGCGACGCGCTGGCTGGACGCGGCGTCTCCAGTCTTGACGACGCGCTGCGCGATCTCCAACTCAAGCCTGTGCACCAGGCTTTGCTGGCGCTCGTCGACCCCGCGACTGCGGAAGCTCTCGCCACCTGCTCGGCTTCGCAAGACGGCCCCGCGGCCCGCGCCCGCGTCGATACTATCCTCAATACCGTGCGCCACCGCGCCGGCGTGCTGCTGGCTCAGGTGGAGCACTACGGCGCCTGCCGTCCCGGCAACGCGGCCGGCGCATCCAAGCAGCCTGCCAAAGTGAGCCCTTCCCAGGCCCAGGAGCTGATGGTGAAGCGTCTGCGGGCGGTGCTCAATTTCGAATCTCTCTGCCGCCGAGCGAAGCTGGATTGGCCGGCGGAAGCGCACGCAGTTTTGCCGCTGTCTGATTCGCCGAAGGCACAAAGAACCGCTGTGTGGGGTACCGTGTTGGTGTGGTGCGCAGTGGAGGCGATCGGCCGCCTGCAGGACGCGAAGGATCCGAAAGCCGCCTCCGGTTGCTTTGACGCGCTGCGCCTGCGCGGAGCTTTGGCAGATGCCTTCGCGGCGCTCGGCTTCGAAGGCGAAGAGCGCTGGCGTGCCGCCGCCCGGGTGCGAGCGTCATTCGAGCACGCCGTTCATGCCAATGCTCCCTATACCTGGACCCACGATCCCGATGTTGCCTGGGTCATCGGCGCGCACCAGCATGAAGGTGTCAGTTATCTGGCTGCGGAAGACTTTGAGCGGCTGCTCTGGTGGATGGCCCTGCGCGGCCTGCTTGACCTGGCGTCGGAGCCCAAGCCGGACTTAAAACGGTTCAGCTCCATAGTTGACGACATCAAAGGTCTGCTAAGGGTCGTTGAGCACGAAGACTATCGCATAGAAGCTTTAGAGGATACCGCCCTCCATGGATCGGATACCGAAACAGAGAAAGACGAGGAACAGAAAGAAGAGAAGGTAGAGCCGCGCTCTTAAAGTGTACGTTACTTAATTATTAACCTATATTCCTACCCGGCGCAGTACTTCCGATGACACATTCCCGCCGCAGATAACTATAGCCACGCTCTTACCTTCATAGCGTTCGGCTTCTTTGAGAAAGGCCGCCACTGCGACGGCAGCGGCGCCTTCTATCATCCATCCTTGAAGGTTATGCACTCTGCGCATAGCTTCGGCGATTTCGTCTTCGCTCACCAGCACTGAGCTATCGATTACCTGCTCGCAGATGGGCAGGGTCACCGACCCAGGTTCCAGTCCTCCGGCAGTGCTTTCAGAAAGCGTAGGACGCTCGTGAATGTTGGTGATGCGCCCGGCCCGGATCGATTCATACATTACCGGCGAATTCTCGGGCCAGCAGCCTACCACCTCGGTCTCCGCCGACACGCCCTTCAGGTATCCGCCGATCCCGCCGATCAGCCCGCCGCCGCCCACGGCTACATACACGGCGTCCAGTCCGTTGTTCTGTTGCACCAGCTCTGCTGCGATCGTGCCCTGGCCGCAGATCACCTCGAGATCGTTGTAGGGAGAAATGAAGACCTTGTTTAATTCACCGGCAATGCGCCGCGCCGCCAGTTCCGCTTCCAGGGGATCGTTGCCGACGCGGCGGATCTTCGCCCCCATCTGCTCGATTCTCTGCGCTTTGCTCTGCGAGACGTGGGCTGAGACGAAGACTTCGGCGCTGACTCCCGCCCGCCGCGCCGCCGCCGCCACCGCCAGCCCGTGATTGCCGTTGGAAGCGGCGATCACTCCGGCGTTTCGTTGCGCCGGCGTCAGCGAGAGAATTTTGTTGGCGGCCCCGCGCACTTTGAACGATCCGGTGTGCTGCACGTCCTCGCGCTTGAAGAACAGCTCAACCGGAAGGTCGGCCACCAGTCCCGGAACCGGCTCCAGCGGCGTCTCTACGATCGACGATCGTATTCGCGCCCGCGCCGCCGACACCTGCTCGGCAAAGTCCGCCGGCGAAAACCTGCTCAACGTCTTGTCCGCTTCCTGGCTCACAAACTTCAATGTTGGTTTTCTTATTAACTTATCACACGCGACTTTTCTCACTGCTTGTCGTCGACCAAGCCTACCCAACCTTGATTACGCCTGCGCCGCGGATGCCGTCGTTCTTCAGCGCCTGCAGGGCCCGGTTGGTTTCATCCAGCGGAAAGACCTGGATTTCCGTGTGAATGGGAATCTTCGCCGCCAGCGCGATGAAGTCGCGCCCGTCGTCGCGCGTGTTGTTGGCCACGCTGCGGATCGAGCGTTCCTGATAGATCAGCGGGTAAGGGAACTGCGGTATGGGGCTCATGTGGATTCCTCCCAGCACCAGCGCGCCGCCTTTCTTCAGCGCCGCCAGCGCCGGAGGCACCAGCTCGCCCGCCGGAGCAAAGATGATGGAAGCGTCCAGCTTCTCCGGAGGCTCGTCGCCAATGTGCGCGCCGCCCGCCCAGCGCGCGCCCAACTCCAGCGCCAGCCGCCGGTGCTTTTCTTCGCGGGTGCAGACAAAGACCTCCGCGCCCCAGTGCCGCGCCACCTGGATGCAAACGTGCCCCGCCGCTCCAAAGCCGTAAATCCCCAGCGCTCCGCCGCGGCCGATGCCGGAGACGCGCAGGCAGCGAAATCCAATGATCCCCGCGCACAGCAGCGGCGCCGCCGCCAGGTCGGCAAAGCCTTCGGGAATGGGATAGACAAAATCCTCGTGCGCCACCGTGTACTCGGCGTAGCCGCCGTCCACGGTGTATCCGGTGAACTCGGGGAAGTCGCACAGGTTCTCGCGCCCGCTCCGGCAGTAAGCGCATGTCCCGTCTGTTTTGTGCAGCCAGGGAATGCCGACGCGCGCGCCGGCCTGGTGCTTCACCGCGCCCGCGCCCAGCTTCTCGATCACGCCCACGACCTGGTGTCCGGGGATGATGTGCGGCTTCTTCGGCGGCAGCTCGCCCTCGATTACGTGCAAGTCCGTGCGGCACATCCCGCAGGCGCTGACCTTGACCAGAACTTCGTGCTCGCCCGGCTGTGGGATCGGAACGTCTCGGAGCTTCAGCGAATCGCGCTCTATCGGCGCCGGATTCTCGAGGGTCCACGCTTTCATGCTTTCAGGATAACGCCTGCGCGGGCAAGCCGAGCACGGAATGCCGGTGTGCGATCCCCATTGGCGGAGTTTCAGAATGTTTTCGTTTTCTGATCACCGGATCACCCGATCACGCCGCTCTTCCCCCGGGCTTCAGCCCCTGCGGGTGTCAGGGCACGGCTTTAGCCGTGCCGTTAAAGAGCCTCAAAAAAAACTTTTCGGGCTTCAGCCCCTGGGTGGGAAGAGCGGCGCTTTAGGGCCGCGTCCAAGGGTCTAAAGAAATCGGGGCTTTAGCCCCGGGCTCTTCTCGTGAGTTCAACCCGGCCGCGCCTTTCCGATCACCAGATCACCGGATCACGGCGATCTTCCCCCGGAGCGTCTGGAAACTGCATCAGGGCGTTCTCTTCCAAAATGCCGGGCAGTCTTTCAATGCCATGCGCCCCAAAAACCAAAAACTCCGCCGAAAGCGGAGTTCCAGAATATTTTCCTTTTCCGATCACCAGATCATCATAGTTGGTCTTGCCTTCTTGTTCCTGGCCATTAAACAAACCTTCCGCGAAAATGTTCTTGCCAAGCTGCCTGCTAAGGGTTTATAAGCTTTGTCAATCTGTTGCCAAGCAAGCCAGTAGTTAAAGGCGATGGTGCCCTCCACAGGGGAAGGAAAGTTTCAGCGCCAAGCGGCGGCAATTTTGGTCTGCTGGCGAGTGGAGAGCAAGACATGAAATCAAACAAGCTGCTGGCTTTCGTGTTTTCCATTCTAATCGGGATTACAGTAGCAAAGGCACAAGATCCCCTGGACCCAACATTTGAAACTGGCCAAAAGCTATTTGGCAGCTATCATGGTGGGCAGATTGACGCCAGTTCTCTCCCCCAGGGCGGCCTAACCGTCGACATTCCGCTCATTTCTTATCCTCAACGTGGTGGAAAGCTTAAGCTGCAATTCGTTTTGCATTACCACGAGCAGGGGCTCTACTCTGATAATGTTTGTGGCCAGGCCGGATGCAACTCTGTAACGTCAGGCTATTTACACGGCTTCAGCGTTATTGAGACAGGCGCGGGAGTTTCTGCGGGACTGGGAGGGGTTACGTGCCCCAAGCAGATAGCCGTAGGTAGGTATGATTGCAATGCCAACGTCTATGAGCCCAATGGTGCTGTTCACTTGATGCAACCAATTGGGCATACCACCTGGCAAGCGGTGGATGCCAGTGGGTACCGTCTGGATACCGCCCCCGGAGCCCTCCCAGGTTCATCCTGGTATTACGTCACAGGACCTGATGGCACTCGCTACTCCTTCGGGGGGGCAAACAGTTCGACCAGTGTGGTTGAGGATACCAACGGGAATCAGATTGTAATAAGCGGCCCTCCCGGATTCCAGAACTCTTGGACTGATACGATGGGTCGATACATCCCGTCCCAGCCTGCAGAATTCACGGCAGCTTACGGTTCGGGCTCATCGGGAGATACGACCGGCTGTACAGGACCTTTGCCGACTGGTTTTGCGTTTACCTGGAACCCGCCCGGGCTCAACGGGGGAACCTACCCGATTAAGTTCTGCTATGCAGCAGTTACTGAAACCCTCCCGCCACTCCCTAACCTAATAGGTCCACAGAGCTACTCAGTTCCCGACCTCCAGAGCGTCGTGCTTCCTGATGGTAGGGCCTGGCGGGTAATCTCGTCAACCAGGGCGCTTGCGGGACGGCACAGTTTGTTTACGATCCGGAAAACCGCATCACCGGCGCCGCTGGCTACGCCTACACCTACGACGCCGATGGCAACCGCGTGGCCAAGGTTACGCCGCCTCCACCGCAGACTCCCACCAGTGGAACGCTGTACTGGTACATGTCTCCGGGGATCGTGGCCGAGAGCGATCTGTCTGGAAATCTGACCTCGGAATACGTCTTTTTTGACGGCGAGCGGGTGGCCCGCAAAGACTTCCCCGGCGGCGCCGTCTCCTACTACTTCTCCGATCACCTGAAGACCACCGACATCGTCACCGACGCCCAGGGGAACATCAAAAACGAATCGGACTTTTACCCCTGGGGCGGCGAGCTGCAGTTCTTGAACGCCGACTCCAACCACTACAAATTCACCGGCAAAGAACGGGACTCGGAAACCGGGCTCGACTACTTCGGAGCGCGGTATTACTCGAACGCGTTGGGCCGGTTCGTGGGTACCGATCCCATTTACTTTCAAGCTTCTATGTTAAGAGATCCGCAACGATTCAATTTGTATGCATATGTGCGCGACAACCCCTTGCGGTTTGTTGATCCCAAAGGCGAAGCAATAGAGCTGATGGGTGATGAGGAAGAACGGAAAAAGACGCTTGCGGCGGCCCAGAGCGCGGTCGGCAAGGAAGCTGGAAAATACCTGTACGAAAATAAGGTCGAATCAACTGACGAAAACGGTAATAAGACAACCAGATATTTCATTGGCGTCTACACGAATGGACCGGATGGGAAGGGACCTGCTTTTCAAACAATCAACAAGGTTGCATCGGCGCTTGCGTCAGCCATTGCGGTCACGGACGTCCTGCGGGCCGACGTCGTTCCCCAAGGTACTTCAATTACAGCTCATAACGGCGACCAAGGTAGAGTCGGTTCAATAAATGTTGGAATGAGCCCCGGGTGGTCATATGTGGGGAAAGACGGATATCTTCACATGGCGATCCTTGACCCGTCCACGGATCCTGGAAAACTGCCGGGATCCCTTATGAGCAATGGCCAGCCGGGGTTTGTGGACCAAGGAACACTTTTTGGACACGAACTTGGGCACAACATAGGCTCCATGGGGGCCTGGATGCCGTCAAGTAATCATGATGCGGTGGATTTGGAAAATGACGTTAGGAAATCGAAAGATCCCAATGGCCCAACGCGCACTCGCGAAATCCCGTGATAGGAGGAATAATCGCAGAATGCTCCATTTTCCTAAGCACCCATTCTTGGCGTGGCTCACCCTGGCTGTGCTGCTTCTTACAGCATGCACAAACCGAAAAAAGATCGATAGAAAGGTGTTCTCCGTGTTTTCGGACTTCGTGTTCGTCGGCTCTGGACCTTACCACGGGAACAGTGAGTTGGATAGGACAGTGCCTGCGCACGGCGCGAATCCAATGTCACTCCCAGGTCAGTTAGAGATTGACAAGCTCTACATCTTCCATCATCGAAGACCGCTGGATGGACAAGCGCTAGCTCTTTCGGCTTTGCCATCGAGATTGCGACAACAGGGAATTCGAATCACCCAAGCGCCCACTTCCACAAAAGAATTAATGTTTCCATACGTGGGTGGGCCAATTTTCACAATCAGATTCGAAGATGGAACTCATTTCGGATTCATTTTTAGCCAAGTGTGCCCGAATCTTACAAAGGAAATCGATGCGGGATACACTGGTACGGATTACGTCCTAGTTTATACCCGATATTGAACTCTTCCTCCAGGACGGGTGGCCCACCTTTTTCTATCCCTCACGACACTGGGGGTGCCCTACTCTTTGCGGAGAGCGCGCTCTTGTATTTTGCACTCGGAGCAAAGGGTGGGTCCCGAGAATGCCCGCCGCATCACGCCACCAGCAACAATGATCGACAATGCCGAAAGGGTTGCGACGGTTCCCTCATACCGGTGACTGGCACTTCATTACTTGCAGTTGCTGTCGCGGTCAGAAATTCCTGGATTCGGTCGGCGCAGCATTCTCTTTCTGGACATAAGGAGCAGGTGCGGGCGAAGTTCGAGTTCATAGTCGCCGGCTACGTGGTCATCCACCCCGTCCGCCAACACCGGGCGTGCCGGGAGCCCCGGTGATGCCCGAGCACTCTCATCTGCTGATCGTCGAGCCGCGATCGGGAAAGCTATCGGTGGCCATGCAGGTGCTGAAGCAGCAGGTTTTCACGCCGATGCCGAGTAAGAAAAGGAACTGGGGATAAGCCGGGACCTTGGTTTATCCTGTCCGCGTTCCGCGTACGGAAAAATCCTTGATGGAACTCAGAAATCGGCACAGCAATGATTCAGTAACCAGTCCAACTAAGGAAGCCGGCAGCGCGAGCGTGGGGGCGGGGAATCCTCGGCGAGTCAGGCTGGCGTGGCTGCTGGGAGCCGTGGTTGCGGTCCGAGTTCTACTCGCGCTTCTTATCTATTGGCGCTCCGGTGTCCCTGGATTCTTCGAAGGAGACTCCTTCCAATACATGAACCTGGCGGAGTCGCTGCTCAGAGGGTCCTTTGGCCAGCCTCCTGAAATCCTGAGGACACCCGCATATCCATTGCTTCTGGCCATCGCTGTGGCCATGAAGCAGGCAGTTGTGATCGGCGTTCTGGAGAACATCGCCCTGGCCGCAGGTTGCGCCTGCCTGGTCTGGCGGATCGCCCTAGACTTTATCGGCGATGAAAGAGTTGCCGCCTGCGCGGCGATACTCTACTGTCTGGAACCGATAGGGCTTTTTTATTCCGCTCAGCTCCTCTCGGAAACCCTATTCTGTTTTTGCTTTCTGTTTTTCGTCCAATTCTTGCTCGCATATTTCCGGTCGCCCGGTTTTTCGAGACTATTCAAGGCTGCCCTGCTGCTTGCCCTGGCTACGTACGTGCGTCCAGTAAGCGTTTACCTTGCACTTTGGCTCGTCCCCGTTCTGCTTATGTTCCCGAAGGCGTTGCCCCGCGCGCGACGAGTTGGCCTGGCACTTGCTTTTCCTGTTCTCGTCGTCCTCATGCTCACTCCGTGGATGGTGCGCAATCAACGAGCGGCTGGATACGCCGGCTTTTCGTCGAGCGGCGATTTCAATATTTACTACAACTCTGCTGTCGCTGTGCAGGCCAGGACAGAACACAAAGGTTTTCTTCAGGTACGCGACGAACTGGGATACCGGAACTATTACGCGCTGCACCCCGAGCAGCAAGGGTGGACACAGGGACAAGTGGTCGCCTTCTGGGGCAGCGAGGCTCGGCGCATTCTTTCCCAACACGTCCTCACTTACATCCTGATTCACGCCAGAGGATGCGCCGTGGTTCTCTTCGACACGGCCGTTACACCCATAGCCAGCGCGCTCGGGCTATATCCGCGTGCGGGCGGCTTCATGCTGGCCAGAACGCTCGATAAGGGGATGGCCGGTGCACTGCTGTGGCTCATTCGGACATACCCGTTGACGGCCACCCTTTTTCTGCTGCTCGAGCTGCCTCTGCTTTTGGTCTACGTTTTGGGGTTTGCAGGATTGCGCAAGCTCAGCAGGGAAATGCAGTTTCTTTTTGTCGCCTCAACCGTTTATTTCGTTCTGGTATCTGGAATGCCTGGAGCAACCGGGCGCTTTCGCGCGCCGTTTATGCCGCTGCTGTGCCTGTGCGCCGCCCGGGCGTTAGTTTGGTTCTACTCGCGAAAGGCGGGTTCGCCTGGGCATGTCGAGCAAAAGACAATGTTGTTCCCCGCTGACGCATAGAACTCTACGGCTGTGCGGCCTGCGAGGCGTTGATCTTCACCTGAACGGCCTGCAGGCTGGCGGCATCCCAGCCGCCGCCTAACGCCTTGATCAAAGAAACAGAAGTCGTCAGCCGCTGGCCGAGGATCTGTGTGGCCAGGCGCTTGTTGTCGAGCAGCGTTTGCTCGGCGGTGACGACGTCGAGGTAGGTCACCAGCCCGCCGACGTAGCGGTCGTTGGCGATAGTCAGCGCGCGCTGCGCCGCGTCCACCGCCAGTTGCTGCGTCTCCGCGGCCTGCGACAGAACGTTCAGGCCGGAGATGCCGTCTTCCACTTCCTGAAACGCCGTGAGCACCGTCTGCCGGTAGCTAGCGACCGAGCCGCTGTAGCCGGCCTTGGCGAATTCCACCTGGGCGCGGCGCCGGCCGCCGCTCAGGATGGTCTCGGTGACGTTGGCGCCCAGGGCCCAGAACGCGCTGGGCGCGCTGAGAAGATTGGTAATGTCGGTGCTCTGTGCGCCGCCGCTTCCGGCGATGCCGATGCTGGGATAGAACGCGCTCTTGGCGACTCCGATCTGCGCGTTCTGCGCCGCCATCAGGCGCTCGTTTTGGGCGACGTCGGGCCGGCGCTCCAGCACATCAGAAGGCACGCCCAGCGGGATGGCTGGCGGCGCCATGTTCAACGGGCGCACAGGAATACTGAAGGTTGCAGCCGGCGCCCCGGTGAGCGCCGCGATAGCGTGTTCAAACTGCGCGCGCTGCTGCGCCAGCAGAGTCGACTGGGTGCGCGTGGCGTTGAGCTGCGTCTCCTGCTGGGCTACGTCCAGGCCCGAGGCCACGCCGCCTTCGTGCCGGTTGTTCACCAGCTCCAGCGCCTTCTGCTGATACTGCACCGCGTCCTGCAGCACGGCGATCTCGGCGTCGAGCTCGCGCAGGCTGAAGTAATCGGCCGCGACTTCTGAGGTGATGACCAGGCGGACGTTCTCCAAATTAGCGGCTGAAGCCTGATACTGCGCCGCCGCCGACTCCGCGCTGCGCCGCTGCCCGCCGAAGACGTCGGCTTCCCACGTTAGGTTGAAGGGAATCACCACGTTGCTGGCGGTGAAAGGCGACTTCAACGGCGTGCCTGTGATGGTGGGCTCGTTGGCCGATGTCCGCGAGCGTTGCGCGTTGATGCCGCCGCTCAGCTGCGGAAACAGTCCCGACTGCGTGATCCGCGCCGAGGCCCGCGCCTGCTCCAGTTGCGTGCGTGCCAGATCGATGGTCGGGTTGGCGCGAAGCGCCTGGCCTTCGTACTGGCTGAGCTCGTCGTCGCCGAAGATGGTCCACCACGTCCCCTTCGGAAGGCCATCCATGGGGCTGGCCTGGCGCCACGGCGGTTGCTCTTTCCATTGCGGAGGCGCCGGCACATCCGGCCGCGTGTAGTTGGGGCCGACTTTGCATGCGGCCAGAGACAAGAACAGCGCGATCGCGGCCGATAGCCGCACAAACGATGAGGCCACGGCTAGGCTCCGCCTCCGGCTCCCGGCTTCGTCTGGACGGACTCTCCCTCTTCCAGCGAGTCGGCGGGATTGACCACGATGTCATCCGTCGGCTTCAGGCCGCCGAGGATTTCGATCTTGTTGCCGAAGTCGCGGCCGATGATCACCGCGGCAAGATGGATCTTCTGGTCCGAGCCCACCGTCGCCACGCGAGCTCCCTCCGGACGAAAGAGCAACGCGTTGACCGGGACGGAGATGCGCACGGTCGCAACCGGAACCGCGAAATGGACCTGGGCATAGGCTCCGGGAAGAAGCCGGCCGTCGCGATTGGGGACGTCAACTTCGGTGAGCATGGTGCGGGTGGACATGTCGATGGCATCGGCGCTGCGCGCGACTTTGCCCGTGAATTTCTGTCCGGGATACTCGCGCAGCTCGATGTAAGCCGGCATTCCCGCCTTGATGGAGGTGGCGTCGGCCTGGGGTACGCTCACGTAAACGCGCAGCGGATCGAACTGGGCGAGATCGAAAAGTTCTTTGGTTTGCCCCGCGCTGCCGGCGTTGATGAGGGCGCCGATATCGATGTTGCGGCGCGTGATCACGCCGGAGAAGGGCGCGTAAACACGCTTGAACGCCTCCAGTTCCTCCAGGCGGCGCACGTTAGCATCGGCGGCGGCGAGGTTGGCTCGAGACTGGGTGTAGGCGCTGGTCTGCTGATCGGCTTCCTGCTGGGAGACGGAATCGGTCCGGCGCAGATTGGTCCAGCGGTCGGCGGAGATCTTGGCCAGGTCCATTTGCGCCTGGATCTGATCGCGGGCGGCCTTGGCCTGGCGCAATTCCTGATCGACTTCCGGAGCATCGATGTCGGCCAGGATCTCGCCTTTCTTTACGTGGGCGCCGATGTCTTTATACCAGTGCATCAGGTAACCGTTGGTGCGCGCGTAGATAGGAGACTCCACGTAGGCCTGCAACTGCGCGGGCAGCACCAGTTCATCCTGGGCAGGTTCGGTTCCGGGCTTGATCACCGAGACCACCGGAACGGCAAGCTTTTCGGTTTCTTTGGCGAGCGACTTTTTCTCAGAAAAGCGCCGCGCCACCGAGAAGCCTCCCGCAAGCAGGAGCACCAGCAGCGCCACGGCAGCGGCTCGAGTGGCATTCGAGGAGCGTGAAGCGGCGCCCGGCTGGGTGACCGGCTGCTCGACTTCCCGCGTTTGTTGTTCCGTCAGTGGTGTCATAGATCTCTTGCAGCAAATTACATCGTACCGCGTTTTTAAGCCCGCGAAGCCCTGGCCTCGCGGCGGCCATGCATCACGCTGAAAATCACCGGCACAAAGAACAGGGTCGCCACGGTGGCGAATACCAGGCCGCCGATCACGGCGCGTCCCAGCGGCGCGTTCTGCTCGCCGCCTTCGCCCATGCCCAGGGCCATGGGCACCATGCCGATGATCATGGCCAACGCCGTCATGATGACCGGCCGCATGCGCGTATAACCGGCCTGAAGAGCGGCTTCGGCGGCGTTCATGCCTTCCGCCATCTTTTCGCGCGCGAAGGAGATTACCAGAATACTGTTGGCGGTGGCCACGCCCATGCACATGACCGCTCCGGTCAGCGACGGCACGTTCAACGTGGTGTGCGTCAGCAGCAGGATCCAGACGATTCCCGCCAGCGCGCCCGGCAGAGCCGTAATAATAATGAAGGGATCGAGCCACGACTGAAAGTTCACGACGATCAGCAGGTACACCAGCACCACCGACATGATCAGCCCCAGGGCCAGCCCGACAAACGAGGAGCGCATGGTCTCCACCTGTCCGCGCATGACGATGTCTGTGCCGCGGGGAAGCTTGCCTTCATACTCCTTGAGGATTTTCCGCGTATCGCTGGCCAGGCCACCCAGGTCGCGGCCCTGCACGCTGGCGTACACGTCCATCACCGGCTGGGTGTTGTAGTGCGACATGACCACCGGCGTTACCGAGGGCTTGATCGTGGCCAGGTTGGCCAGCACTTGCGGCGCGGGAGCGCCCGGCGCGTTCATGGGCGTATTCATCAGCGACTGCAGGGAATCGATTTTGTACTCCGGCGTTTGGATGGCGACGTTGTAGGTGACGCCATTGTCCGGATTCAACCAGAATGTGGGCGAGGTCTGAAAACTTCCGCTGAGCGAAACCAGCAGGTTCTGCGCCACGTCGCGCTGCTGCAGGCCCACCTGCTGGGCCCGGGTCCGGTCCACATCCAGACGTAGAGAAGGAGCGCCCATGAGCTGCTGCACGTGTACGTCGGCGGCCCCCGGCACATGACGCAGACGGTTGGCGATGGATTGAGCGATCATGTAGTTCTGGTTGAGGTTTCGGCCGACAACCTGGATATCAATAGGTGAAGGCAAGCCGAAGTTGAGGATCTGGCTCACGATGTCCGCCGGCTGGAAGAAAAACTCCACGCCGGGGAATCGTTTGGGCAGCTCCTCGCGCAACTGCTTCACATATTCCCGCGTTGGACGGTGCTTTTCCTGGTTGAGCGAAACCAGAATCTCCGCGTCTGAGGTGCCGATGGTTCCACTGGTGCTGTAAGTGTTATTGATGGAGCTGTAGGGCATCCCCAGGTTGTCGAGAATCGTGACCAGTTCTTCCCGGGGGATCTCCTGGCGCAGCACGCTTTCCACGTCGTCGCACAAGCGCGCGGTTTCTTCGATCCTCAAGCCGGCGCGTCCGCGGACGTGCAGGCGAAAGATTCCCGCATCAACGGCAGGGAAAAAATCTTCGCCGAGGAAGAAGGTCAGAGCTACGGAGGCAATGCAAAAGACCAGGAAACAGGTGATGAAGACGCGACGGTGGTTCAGGCAAGCCGTCAGCGTTTCGTGGTAGCTGTCGCGCAAGCGCGCGAAGCGCCGTTCAAAGCCCTGCTGGAAACGCTTCAGGAATCCGAAAACTCCGCTGCTGCCGTCATCGGATTGGTGCGACTCGTGTTCATGGTTGCGGAGCAGATACATCACCAGCGTGGGCACCAGCGTTCGCGACAGCAGATAAGAAGCCAGCATGGCGAAGACCACAGCTTCGGCCAGCGGCACGAACAGAAACTTGGCCACGCCGGTCAGGAAGAACATGGGGACGAACACGATGCAGATGCAGAGCGTGGAAACAAACGCCGGAACCGCGATCTGCGACGCGCCGTCGAGAATGGCGGTCTTCAGCTCTTTGCCCTGGGCCAGGTTGCGGTCGATGTTTTCGATCTCCACCGTGGCGTCGTCCACCAATATTCCCACGGCGAGCGCCAGGCCTCCCAGAGTCATGAGGTTGAAAGTCTGTCCGATAGCGCCAAGAACGATGACGGAACACAGAATCGACAGAGGAATCGAAATCGCGATGATGAGCGTTGTCCGCCAGTTACCCAGGAATAAAAGGATCATGGCCGCGGTTAGGCAAGCGGCGGTGAGCGCCTCGCGCAGCACGCCCTGGATGGCGGCGCGCACGAACAGCGACTGGTCAAACATGGGCCGGATTTCCAGATCCGGAGGCAATCTTTTTGCGACGCGTTTCAGGGCTTCGCGGATGTTGTCCACTATGTCCAGCGTGGACGTTCCGCCGTTGCGCATGATAGTGATCAGCGTGCCGCGAATCCCGTCCTGGCGCACGAGGTTGGTTTGCGGCGAGAAGCCGTCGCGTACATGAGCCACATCGCGCAGGTAAGTAGTGGTGCCGTTCTGGGTCCTTACGGGCAGGTTGTTGAGATCATCGACCTTGTCCGGGCTGCCGTTCATCCCGACGTAGTACTGCATGGTGCCGATCTTGGCCGTGCCTGCGGGAAGAATCAGATTCTGCGCGTTCACCGCATTGACCACGTCAACCGGGGTCAGCCCCTTGGCCTGGAGCGCGGCCGTATCCAGATCCACCATGATCAGGCGCTGCTTGCCTCCGTACGGCCAGGGAATGGCTGCGCCCTGCACGGTGGTCAGCTCCGGCCGAATGAAGTTGGTGGACATGTCGAAGAGGTTCTGCTCGGAAATGGTGTTGCTGCGGACCCCGACCTGAATGATGGGAACGCTCGACGCTGAATAAATGATGATCAGCGGCGGCGTCGTGCCCGGCGGCAGGAATCGCACCGTCTGCTGCGAAAACGCCGTCAGCTGCGCGACCGCCGTCTGCACGTTGGCCCCGGGCTGAAGGAATATCTTTTCAATAGCCCGCCCGTCCATGGCCTGGGTTTCGATATGCGAAATATCGTTGACCAGGGTCGTAAATCCGCGCTCCGTGCTGCTGACGATCCTGTCCGTCATCTCCTGGGCGGAGAACCCCTGGTATTGCCATACCACGCTGATGACGGGAATATTGATTTCCGGCAGGATATCCACCGGCGTGCGCTCGACCGCCACCGGCGTGAGAATCAGGATCAGCAGCGCCATCACGATAAAGGTGTAAGGGCGCCTCAGCGCCAGAGCAACTATCCACATTGGCCGGAACCTTTTTTCATTTCACGAGGTCTTCTCGTCTGCCGCAGTGAAAGGGCCTTGCAGGACAGGAATTTCCTTCCATTAGACGGCGCGCGCGAAGCCTGACAACGCAACTGATGATTGGAATTATATCGTCGAAATTCGCGCCCGGGTTGTTAAGTAATAAACAGGAGTGTTAACAGTTCTTTACGAGTATTCGCGATCGGAATGCATACCTTCCCGGTCTTGTATTATCTTTCCGCCGGACGTAAAATAATACCTGATCGGTATTGTATTCTCCTGCCGGCCCGGGCGGCCGGGCTGGAAGGCAAAAGCAAATGTTCAGGCTTAATAAGTTGACGGATTACGGCATCGTGCTGATGGCCCACGTGGCGCGCCATCCCGAGCATACGCCGCATACCGCGCGCACCCTGGCTAAACAGACCCGGGTTCCGCTGCCCACCGTGGGCAAGCTATTGCGGCAGTTGCACGACGCCAAGCTGCTGGTTTCGCACCGCGGAGTGAAGGGCGGCTACAACCTCTCCCGCGAAGCGGGAGATATTTCCGTTTCCGATATTGTGCTGGCCCTGGAAGGGCCGATCGGGTTTACCGAGTGCAGCGTAGAGCCCGGGCTGTGCGGCATGGAGCGCCGCTGCGCCATCAAGGGCAATTCGCAAATCATCGGCGACGCGCTGCGTGACGCGCTCGGCAACGTGATGCTCTCCGACCTGAACCATGAACTGCCGCATCACGATCGCAGGAGCCGCAAGAACGATCTTATTTCCTCCATCGCGCCGGTCAGTACAGCGGCGGAAGGGATGCAATGAGCACTGTTAACCAAATCGAAAATCTTACCAAGCAGGAATACAAGTGGGGATTCGTAACCGCGGTCGACGAAGACCGGTTGCCCAACGGGCTGAATGAGGAGATCGTTCGCGCGATCGCCGGCAAGAAGAATGAGCCCGAGTTCATGCTCGAATGGCGGCTGAAGGCTTATCGCTACTGGGCGCAACAGGAGCAGAAACAGGCTGAGCCCAAGTGGGCCAACATCAAGTATCCCCCGATCGACTACCAGGGGCTCTCTTACTACTCGGCGCCGAAGAAAAAGCCCGAGCTCAAGAGCCTTGATGAGGTTGACCCGGAGATTCTCAGCACTTACACCAAGCTGGGCATTCCTCTGCACGAGCAGAAACTGCTGGCGGGAGTCGCTGTGGACGCGGTGTTTGACAGCGTCTCGGTAGCCACCACGTTCAAAGAGAAGCTGAAGGAAGCGGGCGTGATCTTCTGTTCGTTCTCCGACGCGGTGAAGGAGCATCCCGAACTGGTCAAGAAGTACCTCGGCAGCGTTGTTCCATACACCGACAATTTCTTCGCCGCGCTGAACTCAGCCGTCTTCAGCGACGGATCGTTCGTCTATGTGCCCAAGGGCGTGCGCTGCCCCATGGAGCTTTCGACTTATTTCCGCATCAACGCGCAGAACACGGGACAGTTCGAGCGCACGCTGATCATCGCCGACGAGGGCGCGTACGTCAGCTATCTCGAAGGCTGCACGGCGCCGGTGCGCGATGAGAACCAGCTGCACGCCGCTGTGGTCGAGCTGATCGCGCACGACAACGCCACCATCAAGTACTCCACGGTGCAGAACTGGTATCCGGGCGACAAGGAAGGCAAGGGAGGCATTTACAACTTCGTCACCAAGCGCGGCAAATGCCTGGGCAAGAACTCCAAAATCTCCTGGACGCAGGTGGAGACCGGTTCGGCCATCACCTGGAAGTATCCCAGCTGCATTCTGCAGGGCGACAACTCGGTGGGCGAGTTCTACTCGGTGGCGCTGACCAACAATTATCAGCAGGCCGATACCGGCACCAAGATGATCCACATCGGCAAAAACACCAAGAGCACGGTGGTGTCCAAAGGAATCTCCGCCGGGCACGGACAAAACACCTACCGCGGCGGCGTAAAGATCCTGAAGGGGGCGACCGGGGCGCGCAACTATACACAATGCGATTCGCTGCTGATTGGCGACAAGTGCGGCGCGCATACCTTCCCGTATATCGAGGTCCGCAACGCCAGCGCGCGCATGGAGCACGAGGCGTCGACTTCCAAGATCGGCGAAGACCAGATTTTTTACCTGCAGCAGCGCGGTATCTCCAAGGAAGAGGCGGTTTCCATGATCATCAACGGCTTCTGCAAGGCGGTGTTCAAGGAGCTGCCCATGGAGTTTGCCGTGGAAGCGCAGAAGCTGCTCAGCATCAGCCTTGAGGGGAGTGTGGGGTAACGAATGAGTCTGCTGGAAATCAAAAACCTTCATGCCACGGTGAATGGCAACGAAATTCTGAAAGGGGTTGATCTCACCGTCAATCCCGGCGAAGTGCACTCCATCATGGGCCCCAACGGCTCAGGCAAGAGCACGCTGGCCCAGGTGCTGGCGCGCCGCGAGAGCTACGAGGTCACCCAGGGCTCGATCCACTTTCAGGGCAAAGACCTGCTGGGGATGAAGCCGGAAGAAGCTGCATGCGAAGGCCTGTTCCTAGCCTTCCAGTATCCGGTCGAGATTCCCGGAATCAGCAACGCCTACTTCCTGCGCGCTGCGCTCAATTCCATCCGCAAGTTTCGCGGGGAGGACGAGCTGGACGCCATCGACTTCCTGCCGCTGCTGAAACAAAAGATGCAGATGCTGGAGATGGACCAGAAATTCCTCAACCGTCCGGTGAACGAAGGCTTTTCCGGCGGCGAGAAGAAGCGCAATGAGATCGTGCAAATGGCGGTGCTGGAACCGAAGCTGGCGGTGCTCGACGAAACCGATTCCGGTCTCGACATCGACGCGCTGAAGATCGTGGCCAACGGCGTGAACGCCATGCGCGGCAAAGATCGCTCCATGATCGTGGTCACCCACTACCAGCGCCTGCTGAACTACATTGTGCCCGACTTCGTGCACGTGCTGGTCAACGGCCGCATCGTGAAATCAGGCGGGCCGGAACTGGCCCTGGAGCTGGAAGAAAGAGGCTACAGCTGGACGGAAGCCGAGCCGGCAGGCGCACGGCGCTAGGGGAGAACAGACTGTGACAAAAAGCGCCATATTTGAAGCGCTCACGGGAACGGGACAGCCAGGTCTGCTCGGATACGTGACCGAGTTCAATGATCTGAACCAGCGGCTGGCGCATCAGCCGGCATGGATGAATGCGCTTCGCCGCGAGGGCTACACTCGTTTTTCCGAAGGCTGGTTTCCCACTACTCACGATGAGGACTGGCGCTTCACCAACGTTGCGCCGATCGCGCAGACGCGATTCAAGGTTGCCGGACATGTGCGCATCAGCCCGAATGATCTGGAGAAGTTCGGGACATCGGGCTTCGCCTGCCAGCTGACATTTATCAATGGCCGTTTCGCTCCGGGACTTTCCCGGATTCCCACCCTGCCCAAGGGCGTGACGGTTGGCGGCCTGGCCGCGCAGATTACCAGCCACCCCGAGGCGGTGGAGAAACACCTTGGCCACTATCTAAATTTTTATCGCGATGCGTTTTGCGCGCTTAATACAGCATTCATCGACGATGGAGCTTATATCCACGTTCCCCGCAACACGGTAGTGGAGCACCCGATCTATCTTCTCTATGTGTCGGCGGGCGGCGCGAACTCCATGGACCATCCCCGCAACCTGATTGTGGTGGAAGAGAACAGCCAGGCAACTATTGTCGAAGATTATGTTTCGCTCGACGGCTCAGTGGCGTTCTCGAACGCCGTGACCGAACTGGTGGCGGCGCAGGCGGCTGTGGTTTCGCACTATATGATCGTGCGCGAGAACGAGCAGACCTACAACGTGTCCACTCTCCGCATCCAGCAGGAACGCAGCAGCAACGTGGCCACGCATTCTGTGCTGCTGGGCGGGGCGCTGGTACGCAACAACGTGCATCCGGTGCTGGCCGGCGAGGGCGGCGAGTGCCTGATCAACGGCCTGTTCATGGCCAATGGCCGCCAGCACATGGACAACTACATGCTGGTGGAGCATGCCAGCCCGCACTGCAACAGCCGCCAGTTCTACAACGGGATACTGAACGGCCAGTCGCACGGCGTGTTTCACGGCCGCATCATCGTTCACAAGGACGCGCAGAAAACAGACGCCAAGCAGACCAACCGCAATCTGCTGCTCTCCGACGACGCCCAGATCGATACCAAGCCGCAGCTGGAGATCTACGCCGACGACGTGAAGTGCACGCACGGCGCCACCATCGGACAGGTGGATGAGAATGCGCTCTTCTACCTGCGTTCACGCGGGCTGAGCGAGACGTCGGCGAAGCATTTGCTGTTGCAGGCTTTTGCCAATGAGTGTATGGCGCGGATGAGTTCGGCCGCGGTGCGCGAGCACATTGAGCGCCTGGTGGCCCAGAGCCTGCCGGAGACGGCGAAGTTCGCGGGCGAGCGGACCGTGGTCGCGGAGCGCTCCTTTGAGGAGGTGGGATGAGCACAGCTATTAAAACCCCTCACGCTATCGATGCTGCGAAGAAGAATCGTGCAACGAGCTTCGACGTGCAGCGAGTCCGCAGGGATTTTCCGATCCTGCAGCAAAAAATCCACGGCAAGCCCCTGGTCTATCTCGATAACGCTGCCACCACGCAGAAGCCGCTGGCGGTCATTGAAGCCATCGACCATTACTATCGCAGTGACAACGCCAACATACATCGCGGCGTGCATACGCTCTCCGAGCGCGCCACCGCCGACTACGAGAAGGCGCGCGTTGCCATTCAGCGGTTCCTGAATGCGGCGCAATCGAAGGAGATCATCTTTACGCGCGGCACCACGGAGGCCATCAACCTGGTGGCGCAGACTTACGGCCGCCAGCACGTCGGCAAGGGCGATGAAGTGCTGATTACGGCCATGGAGCACCACTCCAACATCGTTCCATGGCAGCTGCTGTGCGAAGAGAAAGGCGCGAAGCTGCTGGTGGTTCCCATCAATGACCGCGGCGAGCTGCTGCTGGAGCACCTGGACCACCTCCTGACGGCGCGCACGAAGATTGTGGCCGTCGCTCATCTTTCGAATGCGCTGGGAACCATCAACCCGTTGCGCGAGATCGTGCGCCGGGCCCACGCGCGGAACGTTCCCGTACTGGTAGACGGCGCGCAAGCCGCGCCGCGCATGGTGGTGGACGTGCAGGAACTGGATTGTGACTTCTACGCTATTTCCGGACACAAGATGTACGGGCCCACGGGAATCGGCGTGCTTTACGGCAAGGCCGATCTGCTGGAAGCCATGCCGCCTTATCAGGGCGGCGGCGACATGATCGCCTCGGTCACCTTTGAAAAGACCATCTACAACCGGCTGCCCTACAAGTTCGAGGCAGGCACGCCCAACATCGCCGATACCATCGGCCTGGGCGCCGCGGCAGAGTATCTGGAAGAGCTGGGGCTGGAGCAGATCGAAAAGCATGAGGCGGATGTTCTCAATCACGCTACCCAAGCGGTTGCAGCCATTCCCGGAGTCGAGATCGTGGGCACCGCGAAAGAGAAAGCTGGCGTGCTCTCTTTCACTATGGAAGGCATTCATCCGCACGATATCGGCACCATCCTGGACAACGAGGGCATCGCTGTCCGCACCGGCCATCACTGTGCGCAGCCGGTGATGGAGCGTTTCAAGATCCCGGCGACCGTACGCGCCTCTTTCGGGCTTTACAACACACGCGAGGAAGTGGACGCGCTGGTGGCGGGGATTCACAAAGTGCGCGAGGTGCTCGGCTAATGTCGGAGCTCAGAGAGCTGTACCAGGAAGTGATTCTCGAGCACAGCAAGCATCCGCGTAATTTTCGCGTGCTGGATTCGGCCAGCCACAGGGCGGAAGGGTTCAATCCTCTCTGCGGAGACCGCTTCACCATTTACGTGGACGTGCAGGATGGCTCGATCCGCGACATTACCTTTCAGGGCTCGGGTTGCGCCATTTCCAAAGCTTCGGCTTCAATGATGACGCAGACTTTGAAAGGGAAAAGCGAGGGTGAGGCGGAATCGATGTTTACCCGTTTTCACGACCTGGTGACCGGGCACGGCTCGCGCGGAGAAGACCTGGGGAAGCTGGCGGTCTTTTCCGGCGTGTCGGAGTTTCCGCTGCGGGTGAAATGCGCCACTCTGGCATGGCACGCACTGCGGGCCGCGCTGCAGGGAAAGCAGGAAGCGGTTTCAACCGAGTAACAGGACAAATGTCCTGATCGAGAACGGCGAGTGGATTACTGACGATGCATCTTGGCGAATTGATCAGTCTAACTCGTGATTGTCCAGCCACGGAAATCCCCAGTGGAGCTCCTCACGTGTTGCCCGCGGGAGGCAAGGTGAGGATTACGCAGGCGCTGGGCGGAAGCTATACCGTTCTGACCGAGGCGGGATACATGGTCCGCATCGATGCCAAAGATGTGGATGCGCTGGGCCTGGCTCCGGCAGCGCTCCAGGAAGCCGCGCCGCAGGAGTTCAGCGAAGAGCTGGTCTGGGACCTGCTGCGCACGGTGTACGATCCTGAGATTCCCGTCAATGTAGTCGACCTGGGACTCATCTACGAATGCAAGATATCGCCCTTCGAGGACGGCAACCGGATTGACATCAAGATGACAATGACCGCGCCGGGATGCGGCATGGCAGATGTACTCAAGGCCGATATTCAAAGGCGTCTGGCCGCCCTTCCCAAGGTAAAGGGCCTGCAAGTTGACGTGGTCTTTGATCCACCCTGGCATCCTGCGCGGATGAGCGAAGCTGCAAGGCTGCAATTGGGCCTGGATTTGGATAGTGCGGCATTTCCCGTTTACCGCTGAAGATTCGCTGCCTGCTTGTTGTTCTCTGATTTACGATTCCCCTCTTTGCAGACCTCCTGGTCCTTGAAGTTCCCGCCGAATTGCCGATTGCAACTAGTGAGGGTTGTGCATAGACATTTTCTCGGCCGTTATGGTCTTCAGTGACCCTGCCGCTGTGGCATTGTTCACAAAGTGCTGGCCCATCCATAGAGATTTCGCTTCATGCTTTGGCGAAGTCGATATAACCGCGTTGGGGGTCTGTGCTGATCAACTTCGCTCTCAGCTTGTCGCCCACATCGAGCCCCTGGGCGTGAACCAATAAGCCTTCGACGTGGGGCTGCAGCACGCGGACGAAGGTTCCGTGATCAGTGACTCCGGTCACAATGGCGTCAAAGACTTCGCCGATTCTGTGGCCCATACTGACCGCGGCGATGCGCTTGGACATCTCGCGCTCGACCTTTCTCGCCATATCTTCTTTTTGCGTGCAGTTCTGGGCGACAGCGGAAAGATCGCCATCACCGTAGGAGCTGGGCCGGCCGGCCAGCACGGCTTTGAGCAGGCGCTGCGTCACCATGTCGGCAAAGCGGCGATTGGGGGCGGTGGAGTGAGTGTAGTTTTCCACCGCCAAACCAAAGTGTCCGGGCGAGGGCTCTCCGGGACGCTCCAGCACGTACTCACCGGGTCCCATCAACTTGATCACGGCCAGGGAGAGGTCGGCGAAATGGTCAGGATCGGCGGCCTTGCGCGCCTGGAGAAAGTCGTTGAGCGCTTTGGAATCAGGCAGAGCAGGGAGCTTGCCGCCCTGCTGCGCCGCCAGGGCGACAATGCGGTCCCAGCGTTCGGGCGTTTTCACCACACGCCGGATGGAAGAAACCTTTTTCTCTTCCAGCGTGATCGCGACCGCCCCGTTGGCGGCGATCATGAAGTCTTCAATCAGTTCGGTCGCGCGGTTTTTCTCCTGCTTGACCAGATCGATCCTCTGATCGCTGATCACCGCGTGGACTTCCGCGGTTTCAATGTCAAGCGCGCCGTGGCGGTGGCGGGTGTTCTTGAGCGTCTGTGCTACCTGGTCCTGCAACTTGAGCTGGGCCTGAAGCGCGGACGATGCCGCAACCTTGGGCGGGGCGGCAGTGCGGCCTTCCAGCCACGCGCCGGTCGCGTTGTACGTCAACTGCGCCTGATTGCGCACCAGGGCACGATAGATGTCGTGTGAAACTGCCTGGCCCTGGCCGTCAACCACGTATTCAATGACCATGCAGATCTTGTCGGCGCCTTCCAGCAGGGAGGTGGCGCCAGTGGAGAGATCTTCAGGCAGCATCATGAAATTGCAGCAGCCGGCGTAAACCGTGGTGGTCTGCTGGGCCGCATGCTGGTCGATGGGCGAATTCTGGCCTACGAAGGCGTCGACGTCGGCGATACCCACCAGGATTTTAGTGTTTCCGCCGGGCAAGCTTTCGGCGACCTCGATCTGGTCGAGATCGCGGGAAGTGTCATTGTCTATGGAGGACCAGACGAGGCTGCGCAGATCGCGGACATCCTTTCCTGCAGCAACCTGCGGTGGGCTGGATTTGATCTGGGCCAGCTGCTGCTGGACCGCGGGAGGGAATCCCGGATCAAAGCCGTACTGCTGCATGATCTGCCGGGCTGCGGCCTGAAGGTCGAAGTGAGAAGACTGCTTGTCGATTGCCATGATTGGTGAGAGAGAAGGTTAACATGGCGGTCGATGAGGCAGGTTACCGCGCCTAATGATGCGGCACCTTCGGAAAGATGAAGCTCGGCAAGAAACGCTTAGCGGGAGAACGCCAGCTGCGGAGCTGCGGCCTGCGAGAGCCGTTCCACTGACTCCGGCAACATGATGTCGAAGCTGTGTCCGCAGCGCGGGCACACTATCTGCTGGATGCCGGAAGAGCGCTCGGCGGTCTTGCGGACCGGAAACTCGTCGCCGTAAGGGCACTCGATGAAGGTGATTTCGCTCGGAGCCATTTGCATCTCCTCGACCTCCGCAACAGTTAGATGCTGTTTCCGGTAGTCAGAGGCTCACAATAACGCGTGAATCCGGCGCGCACAAGGTTACGCTAGTTACTGCGATTGCACAGAGTGCAGGGCAGTTTGAGCAGGCATCGCAAGGGTGCGCGCGACTGATTCCGGCCGCCCCGGCGCGGAAGCCGTTGCGTTGGTGGGGGAAGTAGGCTTCTCCCGCACCAAAACGGGAAAACGGGGGAAGGAGAAGGTACCGCCGGCATCGTCGATTACGTTGACCTGGCAGGTATAGAGCCCCGGCTTGAGCTGGCTGAGCGGGACTTCGAACTGAAAGACGGCCGCCTTGCGCTCCGGAGCGTTGAGCTGGCGGGCTTCAACCAGCGGGCTTTCGTAGGCCTTAACCTTGCCGCTGAAGAACTGGATGCTGGTCAGGACGTGGACCGGATCCTTGAGCGGTGCCGCGCTCGCCTTGCCGTCCGGAGGCTTCTCCGGCGATTTGTCGCGCGCCGGATCGTACACCTCGTAGAAGAGATAAAGATGCTGATCGAGGGTGAAGGAATGGGCGATGTTGGGCACCAACTCGTTACCATCGCGAACCAACGGATTCTGTGACTTCTTGCTCGAGGGTCGGCGCTGGCTGGCCAGAACCACGGAACTCAGCTTCAGCGGGGCCTTCCGGATATCGGGCACGACGAATTCGCTTTCGAACGATCCCAGGCGGCCGCTTTGGTTCTCGCGGACCACAAACTTCAAGCGATATTTGCCGGCGGTCAGGATGAAGGCCGTGCTGTACTGCACGTTCTTGCGGCGGACTTCCTGGGAGGCGTCAAGGGAGAGCTTGATGGTCTCGCGCATGCTGCCTATCGGCCGTTTCAGCTCGTCCAGCACTTCGCCGATGATGTCCAGCGAAGCTTTGTCTTTGTCACCGCCTTTGGTGAAGGGGATCTGCGATCCCGGCACTACCAGCGAGACAGGCACGTAGAAGCGGCGGTCGTCGAGGCGGAAGTACGATGCTGCCATGTAAAGGGCCACATCGGTGTCGGGCAGGTCCGAAGCCAACTCGTCGGCCATCTGCTGTTCTTTGTCTTCAGCGTTGAAGTGCTGGAAGTCCTTGGGCGCGTAGTAGCCTTTGCGGAATTCCGCATTCAGCCCCGCGCGGTTGATCTTGACCTGAATGCGGCGGTAGCGGCCGTCGCGCACCGGGTTGTTGCTGGTGTAACCCAGCACATAGTAGGCAGTGGTATCGCGCTGCACGCGATCGAAGACTTCGCCCAGATCGTTGCTGTCGAGAAAAGCTTTGCCGCCGGTGTCGGAGGCCAGCGTGGTCAAGGTCTCCTGGCTGGCAAAGTTGGAGTCGAGCGCGCCCTCGACGGCGTTGCCGGAGTACATGGCTTGCCCGCGCAGGCTGGCAGTCTGCGCGGATCCGCCGGGCGGCTGCGCTTCCAGGCCGCGGGCATCGAGCGTATAGATGGCAACATTGCTCTTGATAGCCGCATTTACCGCGGCGCGCAGAGCTACTTCATTCTCGATTCCGGTCTGTGTCATGCCGCTGGAAAAATAAATAATCGATTTCTTCTGATTGAAGTGCGAGAGCACCTGGCTGATGGACTGCAGCGCCTGCAGTTTCCGGTCGGTATTGAACTGGTTGTACTCGCTCTCGTCGGGAGTGTAAGCGTTGCCGGTTTCTTCGATGCCGTCGGCGTCGCCGGTGGGCCCGTTGTCCATACCCTGGCCTTCGGAGAGCGTGAAGCGGTTCAGGACCCGCAGCAGCCGCGCGGGATCGTTGGTGAAGTCCTGGTCCAGCCGCAGCGACGAAGCCAGCGAGATGATGGCGATCATGTCGGAGGCGGTCATCTTCTTTTGAACGTACTTCTTAGCTGCCTCCACGGCTCGTTGTGTCTCGTCGGGATTCATGGAGCCAAGATCGAAGAAGAGGACGATTACCCGCTTGTTGCTCAGCGCTTCCCCGGCGTCTTTGCGAGTCAGGATCGGCTTTGCCGGCGATGGCTGGCTTTCGACGGTGGTCTGCGAAGGGCCGGCGGCGCTGAGCGGCGCCGTCTCAAGGTTTTCGAAGTCGAAGCTGGAGATCTTCTGCGGCTTGCCGTCTTCGAGCACACTGAAGTCGCCCTGCTTGAGATCGGTTACCGGCTGGCCGCTCTTGTCGCGCGCGGTCACGTTGACCAGCACGAGTTCGCTCTGCACGCGCAGCTTGAAATCGTCATTATTCGTGTGCGCGGCCTGCGGCTTTTGCTGCGCAGCTGCCGGAGTGGCCGGAGCGGCTGTCTGTGGGGAGCCAATGGAGGTGAGCAGCGAGGAGACGGCGACCATACTGATCGCTTTGCGCCAGCCACGGAGTCGTGCGCATCCCACCATCAGAACCTGTACCTCGCGGTAATCTGGGCCGTCCGCATTGCGCCAACGGCAGTCACCTGGCCGAAAGTGGGCGAACCCAAAGTGGTATCGACCGAAGAGAAGTTTGCGTGGTTGAAAACATTGTTGGCGGAAAGGCGAAGCTCGAAGCTCTGCATTTCCTTGATCTGCACAGTCTTGGAAAATGCCATGTTCACGCTGACGGTCCCCGGGCCGGTGATGATGTTCCTTCCCGCATCGCCGAACGGGCCGAACGGAGCGACGAAGGCCGCGGTGTTAAACCACTCGCCGATTCCCGGGTTCCTGACCTGGATGGATTGCCCGGGAGCGAGGTTGGGACGGGCGGAGCCGCTGACGCCGCGGTTGATGTCGGCGGCGCTGCCGAAGATCCGCGGCGAGAAGGGAAATCCGGAGGCCATGACGATGTTGCCGCTCCAGGAGAATCCGCCCAGCACTCTCTGCTCCCAGCCGTCCTTGTTGAACCATTTCTTTCCGGTACCCATGGGCAGCTCGTAGTAGTAGTCGGCGGTGAAGCGGTGCGTCTGGTTGAAGCTGGAAAGGCCGCGCTCAGCAGCCACGTCGAATGCGTTCTGCGCTACGACGCTGGAGCCTCCGCCGATCGAGGATGCGTCGTCAATCGATTTCGAGAATGTGTAGGCCCCGCCCACGGAGAGGCCGTGGCGCAGGCGCTTGCGCAGGCGGACCGTTGCGGCGTGCATGATCGAGGTGCCTTCCGAAAACTCATACAGGAAGGGTGAGACACAGGAAGCCGCGGCAGGCGTGGCCGGCGTACAGGGCGCGAAGATGGGAGCGCCGGTCAGCGTCTGATCGGGGGCGTCGACTATATCCAGATGCGTCCCCTTGGCGCCGGTGTAGCCGATGTTGAGCAACAGGCTGGAACTGATCTCCTGCTGGATATTCAGGTTCCAGGTCTGCACGTAGGGCAGCTGAAAGTTGGGATCGACCGCGTAAGTATTGGTGATGTGATTGGGGCTGGGAGGGCTCGCCGGGAATCCGTTCTGCAAAGTGAGAGAGGTTGGCGTGGGCGCGGGATTGATCTGGGCCACGGCGAAGGGTGGCTGGAAGCCGAGCTGGGTAGCCATGGCGCCGTACTGCGCCAGGTTGTAATTAATGCTGTAGCCGGCGCGCACCACGGTTTTGGAAAACGGCTTCCAGGCGATTCCGGCGCGGGGCGCGAAATCGTAGTGGCTGGAGTTGATCAAACCGGATGGGAATGTTCGGCCGGTAATCGGGCCAACCTGTCCCGGCAGCACCGGCGCCACCGCAGAGAAATTGGGAGCGAGGTCAAGGTTTACCAGCTGACCGTCTGTTTCCGTGTAAGGTGTCACGCGCTCGTAACGCAGGCCCAGGTTCAGGCTCAGCTTTTTGCCCATGCGCCAGTTGTCCTGCAGGAAGACGTCCCAGGAGTTGGCGCGGAACTGATAATTTTCGGAGCCGAACTGGATCGAAGTCTGGGCGGCGAATCCCTCGAGGAAGTCGGCGAAAGGAGAGATGCCGGAAGCAGCGCCGGTGAAAACGAAGGCTCCGCGCGCATTGGCGGCATTGGTGACGTCGTACAGCAGCCGGCGAAAGTCTCCGCCCCAGGTCCAGGAGTGCTTGCGGTGGCTGAGGGTCATGGAGTCACTGATGGTGAAGGTCTGGTTGTTGCGAAACGCCGGGGTCAGATCCTGCAAGCTGCTGAACTCCGGGGCAAAGTTCAGGACCGGCAGGCCGAAGTCGCCGGGCAGCGGAGACACGCCGGAAATCCCCAACTGGCTTTCAATGTTGTTAACGTTGGTGAAATTGTTGACGGTGTTGCTGTTGCTGCGGTTGTAGTTGAAGCGCAGCGAGTTCAGGAACAGTCCTTTCACCGCCAAGTAGCCAAAGTTCGCATTGTAGCTGTGGACGGTCTGCCGGCCGCCCAGCGTGGGAAAGGGATTCAACAGGGTATTGCGAAGATCGTTGAAGACGAAGCCGCCGTTGATACTTTGTGCCCAGTGCGCGATCGGCTTCTTCTGGCCTTGTCCCTGTTGCTGGCGAATCTGGCGGCGAGCCCCGCCCAGGGGGCCGAACATTCCCTGATCGGCGCCGAAGTTGTGATTGAAGCGGACAAACATGGTGTCAGTGTGGCTGGGCGCGGCGGAGACAAAATGGAAATTGCGCGCGTCCCCGGGCAGATTGGGCTGAGGAATAAAGGGCAGAAGCTGTGCGGCAACAGGGCTGATGGCCACTTGCTGGCCGGAAAAATTCCCGCCGCGCTCGGCGAGCGTGGGCACGGTGGAGAAGACGTCGTAAGGATTGCTGCTGCGGCTGCCGGTGTAGTTGGCAAAGAGAAACGTCTTATTGCCGCCGTGATAAATGTGGGGAATATTCAGCGGGCCGCCGACAGTGGCGCCGTAGCGGTTCTGGTTGTAGTCAGCCTTGGTTTCGGGCTGGCCGTTGAGTGAGTAGGGTTTAGCATCGAGCAGTGAGCCATCGTAGGTATAGAAAAGAGAGCCGTGAGGCTTGTTGACGTCAAAGCCGCGCATGCCGCGTCCGCCACGCCCTCCGCCGCCAGGGCCGCCGGGACCGCCTATCATGAAGATCATCGGTCCGCCGCCGCCTCCGCCAAAGCCGCCGCCCATCCCGCCGCCGAGGATCTGGATGTTGCCGGTGGCTTCAGTCAAGTTGATGGTGCCGGTGCCGCCCTGGAATTGCAGCTGCTCGCGCATGTCGGCGATGCGGTCCTGCATCTCGCCGGGATCAAATGGGTTCTGCTCGGCGCGCCCCATGGCGCCGGAGACGGCGACTGACTCTGCGCCTCCATCGGCGGCCAGTCCGGCATTGGGTAGACCCGCACCGGCGAGTGAACTGGGATCGTTGAGAGATGACAATCCTCCGCCGGAGATATCGGCTCCGCCTCCGGAGAGAGCCAGTTGCTGCATCCCCTGGCGGGCCCCGGCGGCGGCCATCGTGCGCGCGGTTTGCAGGCCCTGGTCTTCGTCATCCGGCTTCTGCGCGCGCGAGAGCAGCATCATGCTCAGGTCGGCTTTACCAGCGCGGTTCTGCTCGTTGATCACGATCTCCTGGGTGACCGGAGCAAAAGCCGAGAATTCTGCGCGCACTACGTAGCGCCCTTTGCCGCCGACGGCAATCTTGAAGCTGCCATCGACATCGGTGGAGGTGACGTATTTCTTCCCGGTCAGCGAGTTCGCGGCGCTGACCGTGACTCCGGGCAGGGGAATGTTGCCGGATTTCACGATGCCGGTGATCTCGCCGAAAGGCGAAGGAGGTGCGGGAGCGGTCACCGGAGAGGGTTGAGGCGAGGCAGGCTGAGGAGGTGCGGTCTGGGTAGCCTGAGCCGGCGCCGGCTGCTCCTGGGCGGGCGACGCGGTCTGAGCCACGAGCGCGGCCGAAAAAAGCAGAGTCGCCGTTATCAGCAGAGCTTGCCGCGAGCGAGACCAGCTTCGGTGGCGCATAGGTTCGATTAGTTGGGCGGAGCCGGCGCCGCCTTCTTTTCGGCCGGAGGACCAGGAGGACTGGTCCCATCGCCGAAATTCATCTGCATGCGCGGGCGCCCGACTCGCAGCTCCTTCGCGGTGAATATGTTGTTTTTCAATTCGCCGGGACCGCGCACGAAGTCCCCGGCCTTGATGTCTGCGAGCGTGATGCTCTCGCTGCCGCGCTTGAACGAAGTGTTCTCGTCCACCTCAATGTCCTGGCTCTGCCCGTCAGGACGGGCGATGGTCAAACGCGTCTCATTGATGGCCTTGACCTCGCCGGCGATGAATTTCTTGCCCAGGTCTTCAGGATTAAAAGCATCCTGGCCGGGTCCGCTCATAAACACACCGCGCCCGCCGCCTTGCTTGAGTTGCTCTGCCATCTCCGCAGGAACCACCCCCACGATGAACGCTTCCATGGAATTTCCATTCAGCCTGCCGCGGGCAAAAACCGTGTCGCCGGCCTTTATATCCGTCAGCTTCGCGGGTTGACGGTCCTTCATCACGCGGGTTGAATCAGAAACCTTCAGGGTGACCGGATCGCCGCCGCTCAAAGGCGTAACGGTAAGCGAGTCCTTTCCAACGGCTTTTACAGTGCCGGCCACCATTTCTCCCGGGGGGATATTCCGGCGCTGCTCCTGGGGTTGGGCAATCGCGCATCCTGCACCCAACGCCAGTAGCAATGCGATTTGTGGCAATTGTCTTAGAGTCATGACCTGGCAGCCTGATAGCTGGTTAAAGTCCTGTGCTTTGCACGAAGTAGCCCAGTAATTGGCTTTATGACTTCGAGGTTCATACAGTATAAGAAGCGATCTACTTGTGCCGTGTAAAAAGCCCAGTGCCGCTGAGTTAAGAACGATTAAGCGAAGTTTTCTTTCATGGTTTCTTTTCTGCGGGTTTTGCGGGGCCGGCGCTGTCCGGGTGATCGCTGGTCGAGGGCGCGACTGCCGGGACTGTGACTTGCGCGGTGGTGGTGCCAATCAGCCCAGTGCGGTCGTCACGCACTCCCAGGCGCAAATAATAGGAACCAGGCGCAAGATTGATAGTGCGCTGGCAGGGATAACCGTGCTGCCTGGTCTGATCAAAAGTGAGTGGATTCAGCGATGCCTTTGAGGTGCTGGCTTCGGCCTTAATCAGTTTGCCTTTCATGTAGGCCTGTACCACGCATTCGACTTCAGCGTGCTGGCGGCCGTCGTCCTGGCGTTCAAAACTGATGGCGTTGGCGTCAACGGCAAAAGTCACCAGAAGATCGGGCGCCGTGGGCGAAGGCGGAATGACCGCGGCCCAGAACCTCAGCCCGGTGGCGGAAGGCGAATCCAGGCTCAAAGCCTGCACAAATTCTTTGATCTGGCCGCGATCGCCGCTCTGCGCTATCACCTTTGGATCCACAGCGTAGTACCCCATGCGGTAGCGCAGCTTCACATCAGACCTGCCTACCTTGACGTGGATCTTGCGAAACTTGCCGTTCCAATCCTTGTTTTCTGGGTAATAGGCGAGGGTGTAGTAGGTGGATCCGTCCTCGATGCTCTTGCCGATAGCGGTGTCGAGATCGTTGCGGTTGTAGAAGGCCTTGCCGCCGGTGCGCGAAGCCACATCCTGCATGGTAGCGTGAGCGGCCTGCCAGGCGGCAGCCTCGGCGCTCATGGAGTTGGTCATGGCCGTGGGGTTGCGGCCCATGGACCGGCCGAATTTATCGCTGCCGGAATTGGAAGCCTGGAAGGCGGAGTAGCCCTCGAGCCCTCGCGCGTCCACCGGATAAATAGCGACCTGAGCGTCAATCAGTTTGTCGGCGGTCGCGGCCACGTCGGCGGTGTAGTTGCGGGTTCCGGCAAAGATATCGGATGTGAGCTCCATATTCGGGTCGATGCTGAAGGGAAACGCCTCAGAGACCCAGATCAGGTTCTTGCGCCCGGGATACCCAGCCAATGTCCGGCCGATGGCATTGAGCGCATTCAGCGTGTAGGCGACGCGGAGATCTGTTTGAAAGGAGACTCGCTCCTGCTCAAACTGCATGATGGCCTGCAGTTGGCTCTGTGAAACCAGTCCTGAATCAACGGCGCCGGGGGGAAGGATCTGCGCGTCTTCGCCGCCGGTTGGATTGTCGAGAAGAGGCGAAATACCGCCCTTAACCTTCTTCATGACTTCCTTGAGCGCCGCGGGATCGGTGGTGAAGTCCTGCAGCAAAGTGAGCTTGCTGCCAAGGGTGTAGACGGCTATCGGCCGGTCCTGGGGCATTCTCTCCAGGAACTTGATCATCTGCTGGCGGGCATAAGCCTGGTGAGGAGCCGTGGTGTTGAGCGCATCTAGCAGAACGACGTTTAAGGCGCTGGTAGGGTTATAGCGTGGTGAGTTGGTGAAAATATTGTCGGGCAGCTTGCCGGACTCCTCGGATTTGGCGGAAGAGGCCGCTGGCGCGTCAAAGGGGTGCTGGAAGTTGAACACCGCGAGCTTTTGTTCCTTGCCATCCTCGAGGACCGTAAAGTCTTCGCGCTTCAGGTCGACAACCGCGTTGTCCTTGTGATCGGTAGCCACCACATCGACCACAACCAGCCGAGTTGTAGTCTTTAACACCGTGGCGGTTTCATACACCGGTTGCCGCTTCTGCTGAGGCTCCGGGGCAGGCTTGGAAGTAGCTTCAGGACTCGGCGAGGGCGCCGGTGATTGCTGCGATCCAAGTGGGAATGGCGCCACGAACAGCATGAAGGCTAGCGATAGGCCAGATCGACTTCCGACTGAAGCCATAGGTTCCGTACTCCGGGGTTTTCGATCATAGAAGATTTAGGCTATTTTGGGCCGGAGGGCAAGTTAAATGATTCTTTCCTTCCTTTCTCCAAAGACGGAGGTCCGTACGAGCGCTATCCAGGGCCGCGGGCTGTTTGCACGGGAACGCATCGCCAGGCATGAAATCGTAGCCGTCAAAGGCGGGCATATTTTTGCCCGTGAAAAACTAAGAGATGTCCAGGCACGGCTGGGGCCAGCTGAGATCCAGATTACCGAGGATCTGTACATCGGGCCGCTTGACCCATCGGAACGCGAAGGCTCGATGATCTTCTCCAACCATTCGTGCGAACCCAACCTCGGCGTTCAAGGACAGGTGGTGTTCGTGGCCATGCGCGTCATACAAGCCGGCGAGGAGTTGACCCATGACTGGGCGATGACTGACTGCGACGAGGGAGAAATGTCGTGCAATTGCGGCGCTGCCCGGTGCCGCGGAAAGGTCACGGGAAAGGACTGGATGCGGAAAGATCTGCAGGAGCGATACCGGGGATTTTTTTCATGGTACCTGCAGCAAAAGATCGAAGGCCGGTAAGCGATGCAGCCTCATTTCAGCCGCAGCCAGCGCCTGACAACTGTCACGCCGGAGAGTTACAATTTCCACCGCGTCGCAATGGCTGTGATTCCATTTCCTCATGGAGGCGCCTGTGGACGATCTACCCAAAAAGTCCGACAAGAAATCCAAATCGCGTAAATCCGGAAAATCCGGTTCCGGATGGTCCCGGCGCGACTTCCTGAAAATTTCCGGCGTTACCGCTGCCGCCCCGCTGGTGGCGCATGCTGGGATGCTGGCTCTCGACACCGACAGCGCGCAGATCCAAGGGCCAGGGAAAGTCCCGGTCACGCTGAGCGTGAACGGCAAGAACCTGAAGGCGAGCCTGGAGCCCCGGGTTACGCTGCTGGACGCGCTGCGCGATCAGTTCGAGTTGACCGGCGCCAAGCGCGTGTGCGATCACGGCACCTGTGGAGCCTGCACGGTGCTGCTGGACGGCAAGGCGGTCTATTCGTGCTCGGTGCTGGCCATCGATGCCCAGGGACGACAGATCACTACGGTGGAGGGCTTGTCGCAGGACGGCAAGCTGCATCCGGTGCAGCAGGCGTTCGTGGACAACGACGCACAGCAGTGCGGCTTCTGCACGCCCGGATTCGTGGTGGCGACGAAAGCCTTTCTTGACCGGCATCCCAACCCGACGCCGGAACAAATCAAACACGGGCTGGGCGGCAACTTCTGCCGCTGCGGCACCTATGCCGGAATCCGCGCTGCCGTAATGCAGGTAGCGAAGAAGGGAACGTAAGCGATGCCTGACGAGACTAACCAATACGCATGGCCGCCTCCGGAACGGCGGACACTGATCGGCAAACGCATCTCCCGGGTCGATGGTCCGGACAAAGTTTCCGGCCGCGCTAAATACACCTACGACGTGCATCCTCCGGGCATGCTCTACGGCAAAGTGGTGCGCTCTCCTTATCCGCACGCCAAGGTGGTGAGCGTGGACACATCGGCGGCGGAGAAGATGCCGGGAGTCAAGGCAGTTCACGTAATTCAGGGGCCGGAATCGGAGATTCATTGGGCGGGCGACGATATTGTGATCGTGGCCGCGATTGATGAGCCCACTGCCGCGGATGCAGCAAAGGCTGTAAAAGTGGAGTACGAGCCGCTCCCATTCTTCGTGGACGACTTCACCCAGCCCAAAAACGCCGTGGAAGACACCGGACCGCTGGCGCTCGAGGACCTGGTGAATCTGTTCCGTAACCAGGTGCCGGATCAGCAGGTCATCGACCGGGTGCAGAAGCGAGGTCTCAGTTTCAAGCCGCCGGACCAGATGATCGACCAAATGCGGCAGAACCACATCAGCGAAGCCGTGATTGCCGCCGTGCAGTCGGCGCCGCAGAAGCCCGCGGCCGAGAAGCCGAAGTCGCCCTATAAGAAGGAAGGCGAGGTGACGCGCGGCGATCCGGAAGCTGCGTTCAAGGAAGCCGAGGTGGTATCGGAAGGAGTGTACGGCTGCCCGGTTATTACTCACTGCTGTCTGGAGACTCACGGCTCGATCGCAGAGTGGCCTGAAAACGATCACCTCTTCGTTCATATCTCCACGCAGAACGTTTCCGGCGTGGGGGGCGAGTATGCCGGCGCGCTGAAGATGCCGGTGGGCAACATTCATGTGCATCAGGACCACATCGGCGGCGGATTCGGAAGCAAGTTCGGGGCCGACCGCTGGGGCATCTACACCGCGCAGGTATCGCAGAAAGCGGGAAAGCCGGTCCGCTACATGCTGGAGCGCGCAGCCGAATTGACGCTCGCGGGCTGCCGTCCGTCGGTCTGGGCGAAGGTGAAGGTCGGAGCCAAGAAGGACGGCACGCTTCTGGCCTGGCAGTCGGAATCGTGGAACACCGGCGGTCCTGGCGGAGGCGGTGCGCCGCCTATGCCTTACGTCGTCAACATTCCCAACCAGAGCAAGCAGCACACGGCCATCGCAACCAACATCGGGCCGGCGCGAGCGTGGCGGGCGCCGAACCATCCGCAGGGCTGCCTGGTGACCATGAGCGCGATTGAAGACATGGCAGCCAAGCTGAACATGGATCCGCTCGACCTCATGCTCAAGAACATCCAGCTGACCGCTCCACCTACCGACACTTTCAACCGCGTGGGCACCTACAAGGACGAGTTGCTGATTGGTGCCGACCTGATCGGGTGGAAGAGGAACTGGCATCCGCGGGGGCAGGGAGCTTCCGGACCGGTGAAGCGCGGCCTGGGACTGGCCATTCACACCTGGGGCGGCCGCGGCCACAACAGCACGTGCTCGGTTACCATCAATCCCGACAGCTCGGTCGAGGTAAAGCTGGGGACACAGGATTTAGGGACCGGGACACGCACCGCCATCCTGATTGTTGCCGCGGAGAGCCTGGGAATTCCGATGGAGCAGATCACGCTCAAGATCGGAGACAACCAGTATCCGCCGTCGGGAGGATCGGGCGGCAGCACCACCATCGGCGGCGTGAGTTCTTCGACGCGGCGCGCGGCGGTGGACGCACGCAATCAGCTTTTCGCCAAAGTCGCTCCGGCGATGAACCTGCAGCCCAGCGAGCTGGAGGTTGTGAACGGGACTCTCAGGCAGAACTTCTCGCCCGGGCCCAGCATGAGCTGGAAAGATGCGTGTGCGCGGCTGGGAACGCAGCCGATCGTCGCGGTCGATCCCAATCTTGGCGCCCAGGAAACCCTGATCTCCAGCGGCGTGGGCGGCGCGGTGATGGCCGATGTCTCGGTCGACACCGAAACCGGCATCGTCAGAATGAACAAGACGGTCTGCGTGCAGGACTGCGGATTGGTCATCAACACTAAAACCGCCGAAAGCCAGGTGTACGGCGCCATGATCATGGGCATCGCCTCGACGCTTTACGAAGAAAAGATCATGGATCCGGTCACCGGCCGCATGCTCAACCCCAACATGGATTTCTACCGGCTGGCCGGCATCGGCGATATTGGCGAGTTGGTGGTTCATTTGATGACCGGCAAGGGGTACGACGAACGCGGGCCGATCGGGCTGGGCGAACCGCCGACGGTGGGCCCGATGGCGGCGATCGCCAACGCGGTGGCCAACGCTATCGGCGTGCGCGTGCCATTCATGCCGCTCACGCCGGACCGTGTTGTGGCCGCTCTCAACGCACCAAAAGGAGGCAACAATGCGCGCGTTTGAATACGCCTCTCCCGCGAAGAAAGAACAGGTCAGCCCCCTGCTAGGGACCGCCTGGGGTGAATCCGAGGTGCTGGCCGGCGGAACCGACCTGCTCTCACTGATGAAGGATGAGATCGTGGCTCCCAAGCGGCTGGTCAACATCAAGAGCATTAGCGACATGCACGGAGTTGCGGTCGAAAAGGATGGGTTGCGCATTGGGGCGCTGACCACGCTGGATGAGATCGCCCACAATGACGACGTGCGGCGGCTTTATCCGGTGCTGGCGGAAGCCGCGGGCGACGCGGCCAGCCCACAGATTCGCAACCTGGCGACGATCGGCGGGAATCTCTGCCAGCGTCCGCGTTGCTGGTACTTCCGCAGCGGCCACGGCCTGCTGGCGCAGACCAAAGACGGAAAATCGCTGGTACGCGAAGGCGATAACCGCTACCACGCCATCCTGGGCAACGAAGGTCCGGCCTATTTTGTCAGCCCATCGACGGTGGCGCCGGTCCTGATTGCCTACCAGGCGCAGGTACGGCTGCTGGGGCCAAGAGGCGCGCGCGAAATATCGCTCGAGAAGTTCTTCGTGATTCCCAAGTCGGAGAGCGAGCGAGAGCACGCGCTGGCGCCCAACGAGATCGTTACAGATGTAGTTTTATTGTCAAAGCTGCCGAAGGTACAGGCGGCCACGTATGAAGTCCGGCAGAAGGAAGCCTTTGACTGGCCCTACGCGACGGCTGCCGTTGCTCTGGAAATGAACGGGAGTACAGTTGGCCGCGCGCGCGTGGTGATGGGACATGTAGCGCCGATTCCCTGGGTGTCCGTCGAGGCGGCCAAAGCCCTTGCGGGGAAGGGCGTGACTCCGGCAACCGCCGAGGAGGCGGCCGCGGCGGCGGTCTCACATGCGCGCAGCCTGGGACATAACACGCAGAAGATCCACCTGGCCCGCGTCGCGGTGAAACGGGCCATCCTGAAGGCAGGAGGTGTGGCATGAGCGAGATATCCGATCGTTTCAACACCGAGCGTCCAGGCCTGTGCTCGTCGCTGCACTGGAAGAGCCAGTACGTGTGGTCCGAACCGGATCCGACGGTGCCACGTTCCAACGACGGCCTGTTCTGGTGCGCCCGGACGCAGACCTGCATCGGTCCTGACGGCAAGCTGGCCGAGCCGGGAAACTGCTGCTCGTCAAGCCGCGGCTGCCATTGCGGGGCGAGCAAGTAAATTTGGTGATTTGGCAATCTGGTAATTCGGCAAATTCGCAGCGGCGCTGACGCCTAAACCTACTGGCTCGCGTTCAGCGGAGCCGATCCCTCACACGCCCGACCGCGAGTTCCTTGAAGGTTCCGGGGCGACACGGCGACGGATTAACCCGAGCCAAAAGGTGAGCGGCTTAAGGCACAGAAGTTTTACAATAGTGGCTGTAGGAGATCGCCATGAAGGAGCTGCTCAATCTTGCCGGCATTTGCCTAATCTCTTCTTTCGTTCTGGCGCAGCAACCGTCCCAGATTCGCGGCCAGTATCTGGAAACGCGCAGCGCTGACGTTTACGTCGGCCAGTGCTTTGCCAACGGCGAGGTCAATCTCGCGGGCACGGAGGCTATCGTGGCCTGGCATATTCAGGAAGGGAAGTGGGACGGAGTTTCGCTGGCCGGCCTGAGCGTAGTGGCCGCGGTCAAGGCGCAGGCGACGCTGGGCGATCCGTATGCCAATCCCTATCCGGCCAAATCTGTTCTCATTCTTGACAAGAACGCCTCCGCGCAGCAGCGGCAGGCGCTGATCGATTTTGCCCAGGAGATGGGCGGCAAGCTGCTCAGCCACGTTGTCCGAGCAATCGATGCGCCCATCGATATGGAGATTCTGGAATCCCGCGCGGCCAGCGAGCACAGCGCACGCGCCCGCCTGCAGGCCGGTGAGTTCGTGACGGTTGAGACCCGCGCCATCGGGGAGAAAGATCATCTCTGCGGCAATGAGAGCACTTTCTATCCTCCGCTGACCCAAACCACCCACGCCATGCCGGCGGTAGCCATGACGGATGAATATCGTGGACGGGACCTGGGCGTGGAGTGGACGCTGCACGACAAACGCAGCGCGTTTGTGGGGACATTCGCGACCAACCAGATGGTGGCGTCAGCGCGGTAAGTTAATGTGTCAGACAGGCAAGCGATAAACCGGCTCTTCGTATTCGTGTCCATCCACCGTGTAAAGCAGCGCCGTTCCAGCGGGCGCCTTGAGTCGCGTGAGCTCTCGACGCAGTAAATCCAGACCCCTGCCAGGCTCGCAAAGATCCACGTCGATACCGCAAAACTCCACCTCGTCGCCGTCTGCCTCGTCAGGCGGCAAGAAGCACGAGCCGCCGCCTGTAACGACGCCAAGGCCTTCTTTTCCAAAGCCGCACGCAGGGGATCGGAAAACAACTCTTCGCGATCATCGGGATCGAGGTCCCCGGGGATTCTGATGTAAACGAACAATGGATTTTGCGGAGATATTTCCGACGAGCTACGATTCGTCGCTTCCTCGCCGCGCAGAAAATCGCGCAATTCTTTCAAAAAGGACATGTTGCTCAGGCCATTACGGATATTGCGGCTTGCCTCCCTTCCAGGCATTGGGATATCGAGCGCAGGCGCCGCCGACTGCGTCTGTGATTCCCTTGGGGTAGCATTTCTGTTCGGCGAAGATGCCGTAGGGATCGAAGAAGTAGAACTGCTTGTTCGACGGATCCTGGTGAGTGAAGAAGATATGCAGGTGAAAGTTGGTGCCGGCGTCACTGCTATGGTTGCCGCCGGGACCAGTGTCGCCAGCCCAACCCAGAGCCTGCCCGGCGGTGACCTTTTGGCCCACGGTGACGGCGATGGTCTGCGAGTTTGTTCCCCAGTTTGTCGCGCTGGGATTGCGTTTCTTTGCATCCTGCGGACAGCCGCTGGCGTTCAAATGGCCTTTGTACGCCGCGCCCTGTGAGGCCAGATCAGACCGGCTGTCGAGGAAGGGAATGGTCTGGCTCCAGGCTTTGCCGCAATCGTTGGCGTGGCCGTTGCGCATGTGCATGTAGATGGTGCGGAAGGCGTCCTGCACGCCGCCGGAGTCGTGGCTGATGACTATGGTGTTGCCCGACCAGTCGTCCCAGCCCACGAAGATTACTTTGCCGGCCGCCGCGGCCTTCACCTGAAAGGTAGTCTTGAGATCGATGGCGTAATCGACGGCGTGATGCCAGTCGCCGCTAGTGTAGCGCCAGCCCTGAAAGAGTGACACGCCGGTATCGGAGAAGGGCAGGGTGAAGGGCTGGGCGGTAAAGGCGAGTGCGGAAAGATGAATGAAGTGATCGCCGCCGGCGTGGTCGGGATCTACCGGCCAGTGATAGGTGGTGCTGTCGCCGGTGATCAGATAATCGTAAGGACTCTTGGCGATCACCTGGTTGGCGCAGTCGTCGCCGCAGCCGGGATAGGTGGCCATGTTGATCAGGCGCAGGCCTTGCGCTGCGAGTTCATTCCACTTGGAGCGGAAGTTTTCCCAGTCAACGCCGGCCCACAGATAGTAGCCGTCAGTGCCCTCGCGCCAGACGCCGAGATAATGGCGCTGATTGCCGTCCATGTAGGTGCGCATCACGGTCAGGCGCAGATTCTGTTTGCCCAGCTCCTGCCACTTGGCGTTGAAGCTGTTCCAGTCCACGCCCGCCCAGAGGTAATGGGCATCGTTACCGGCGCGCCATGCGCCGATGTATTTGCGGGTGTTGCCGTCCATATAAGTGTCGACGTCCACCAGGCGCATGCCCTGCTTGCTGAGCTCCTGCCACTTGGCATTAAAGCTGTTCCAGTCGACGACGGCCCACAGGTAATGTGCGTCATTGCCCGCGCGCCAGACGCCGAGATACTTTCTCTGGCCGCCGTCCTCGTAGGTTCGGACCACGGTCAAGCGCAGGTTCTGTTTAGATAGTTCCTGCCACTTGGCATTAAAGCTGTTCCAGTCGACGCCGGCCCAAAGGTAGTGGGCATCGTTGCCGGCGCGCCATACGCCGGCATATTTCCGGTTGCTGCCGTCGCCCCAGGTTTCAACATCCACCAGGCGGAGGTTTTGCTTAGCGAGTTCCTGCCACTTGGCGTTGAAGCTGTTCCAGTCGACGCCCACCCACAAGTAATGGGGATCATTGCCGGACCGCCAGACGCCGGCGAAGGCATCCTGAGCCGAAGCAGGTTGGGGAAGAACCCAGAGCACACAGCACAACAGAACGAAGACAAGCCATGGACCGCGGCAGAGTCTGATTCGCCAGGATGGGTTCATCTATTCCTCCAAAAGAACGAGATCTTACAGGGCCCAATTTGCTTGTACTGGAGGTTCAGTGTTGCGACCTCTCCAGCAGTTCCTTCAAATGCTCCTGCCAGATGGCCGGCCAGGTATGCGTGCCGTGGCCGCGGGTCTCATCGGTGATGGGCAGGAGGACGTATTTGCCCTGCTTCACGCGATGAATATCGTTATCCAGAATTTTCAACTCCGGCGGATTGATCTGGTCGTCGGCAGAGTTGATGGCCGTCAGCGGAACCGTGATTTTGTCGAGCTGAGGTTCAGGATTGTAGTTTCGCGAGGCGTCGAAGTAATACAACATGTCGTTGGCGTCAGTTGTCTTCATGCGGGTGGTGACGAAGTTTTCAAGATAAGCATCAGCCTTTTCGCGGGTGGGGTCTTCTTTCTGCATGCGCAAAGGTGCGCTGCCCATGATCAGCAGGATGCCCAGGGCGTCGGCCAGACCGTGGGGTTGCTGCTTGTACTCACCGTTGTTCCAGTCGGGCGAGGTGCGGATGGCGTCCATGATCATGCGGCGCATCATGCGGTTGCGTCCCGCAATCTCGATGGGCAGGCTGGCCAGGGGCAGGGCTGCGTCGATGAAGTCCGGATGCTGCTCGGCCCACAGCCAGGTGTGCATGCCGCCCATGGACGTGCCCATCACCAGGCGCAGATGGTTCACGCCCAGCCCCTGCGTGAGCAGGCGGTACTGCAGCTCGATCATGTCGTCATACTCGTAGTGGGGGAAGCGCATGTGCCGCCCATCGGACGGCTTGGTGGAGTCGCCGTGGCCAACGTTGTCAGGCAGGATGACGAAGTATTTCGTCACGTCCAGGAGCTGGCCGGGCCCGAAGAGCACGCCGGCGAAGTTGGCGCTCTGAAACTGCTTTCCCGAGCCGCCGGTGCCGTGCAGGATCAAAACCGCATTGCGAACCTTACCGGTTGAATCCTTTTGCGGCGTTCCCAGAGTGTAGTAGTGGAGCTTTACTTCGGGCAGGCGCTCGCCTGACTTGAACTGAAAATCCTTGACCACGTAGTCGCCGGGCGTGGCCGGAGGAAAATCGGCAGCGCAAAGAGCCATGGGTACAGCGGCAAAAAACAGGAAAACAGCGCGGTAGAGCTTCATGGGAGTCTCCTGTTGAAGAATGAAAGTGCAGTAAATCTAATACGCAACGGCGTCCGCGTACAGTGTTTCCTCAGCGGTCACAGCCACTTGGTGAAGAGAAACCGCTCGTCTTTCTTCATGCCCGCTCCGGAATACAAGCGTTGGGCGGCTTCATTGTCATCTCCGGTCTCGAGGCGCAAAGCTTTAATGCCTGCCTTTTTGCAAGCACTTTCCGCGAAGGCCACCACCGCTTTGCCCAGTCTTTGCCGGCGGTGCTGCGTGCGAATGTAAAGCTCATCGAGCAGCGCGAAGGTTCCGTGGAATTCCAGGCTGAAGCACCAGGTCAGGACGAAGTATCCCGCCAGATCGGAGCCTCGGAAAATCAGGTATAGCTCGCCTTTCGAGGGATCGGCCAGCATTTTCTTGAGGGTTGCGGTGGCGACACTCTCGTTCAATGTCATGTGCGTTTGCGCGTAAAACTCACGCATCAGCTCCAACACAACGGGGATTTCACTTTCCGATAAGAGCTGGAAAACGGGGTTCATGGTCTCCATGCGCCAAGGGGCGACAAGCAGCAAAAAATGCTAACACTTCCATGAAGGCGGCGTCTTTCACAGTGAGGAGACGACCATGACCGGGCTTTCTCGAACGACGATGCTCACTGGGTTTGCCGTGCTGCTCACGGTCGTGGCTGCGGGGCCGCCGCCCACGCCCCCGGCGCCGCCCGATGTTGCGTCCATCGGTACGATTGCCGGCAACAATGAACCCGGCGAGCGATTGTCGGTCAGCGGCCAGGTGTTCGCACCCGATGGCGCCACGCCCGCCGGGGGAGTGATTGTGTACGCTTACCAGACCGATGGGGGCGGCGAATACCATAACGATCCCGCCACTCGCGTCGCGCGCCTGCACGGCTGGGCAAAGACAGACGCCCGCGGCCACTACGAATTCCGCACCATCCGTCCCGGGCCGTATCCGGGACGCGGCGTTCCCGCGCACATCCATTTCCACATCTACGGCGGAGGCTACCCGCTGCAATGGACTCCTGAGCTCTTGTTTGCCGACGATCCGCTGGTTCGTCCCGAGCAGGTGCAGTCGTCTGTCGCGATGGGAAAGTTTGCCAACGTGCAGGCGCCGCGTCGCGCAGGCGACGGCTCACAGCATTGCGTCTTCAACATTCGCGCCAGCGCCACCAGCAACTACCCTCCGGGAGCTTCCACCGAGCCGCAGTAAGGTGCGGAGGGATTCAGAACACCGGCTCCAGTTATAATGGCCAGCCTATCTCTGCCGTAAGAACGGGAGCCTGCATGCTGGATCGCCGCACGTTTCTCTCTGTCTGCTCTGGACTGGGATTGACTTCAACGCTACTGCCGGGCGTTCTGTGGGGGCTGGCGGAGGAAAAAGGGAAGATCACCCGCGACATGATCGACAACGCGGCGACCATCGCCGACGTGCCGATCTCCGACGAATACAAAGACATGATGCTGGAGTCGCTGAACTCCCTGCCGCAGAGCTTCAAAGCCATCTACGACCTGCACATCAAGAATGAAGTGGCTCCGGCCATTGTTTTCGATCCGGTTGTGCCCGGCACAAAGCTCGACAGCGTTCGCCGCAGGATGAGCATCTCCAAGGCTCCGGCGGCTCACGACAGCGCGGTCCCTAAAAACCTTGAAGACGTTGCTTTCTCTTCGGTCCGGCAGTTGGCGGAACTGGTGCGAACCAGAAAAGTTTCTTCCGCCGCGCTGACCGACATGTATCTTGCGCGGCTCAAGCGCTACGATCCGACGCTGAAGTTCGTTATCACGCTCACTGAAGACCGGGCGCGGGCGCAGGCCAAGGAGGCTGACGCCGCGATCGCCGCCGGCAAATATCACGGGCCGCTGCACGGGCTGCCCTGGGGCGCCAAAGACCTGCTGGCGGTGAAGGGCTATCGCACTACATGGGGCGCCGGCGGATTCGAAGACCAGAAAATCGACGAAGACGCGACTGCGGTGCAGCGGCTGGATCAGGCGGGCGCGGTGCTGGTGGCCAAACTGACGCTGGGAGCGCTGGCGCAGGGTGACCGCTGGTTCGGGGGCATCACGCGCAATCCCTGGAATCCCAAGCAAGGATCAAGCGGATCGTCGGCAGGCTCGGCTTCGGCAACGGCGGCGGGGTGCGTGGCGTTCGGCATCGGATCGGAGACGCTGGGCTCCATCTCCTCGCCCTCCACGCGCTGCGGAACCACGGGGCTGCGTCCCAGCTTCGGGTTGGTGCCGCGCACCGGCGCGATGGCGCTCTCCTGGTCCATGGACAAGCTGGGGCCGATCTGCCGCGCGGTGGAAGACTGCGCCATCGTGCTCAGCGCGATTTACGGCCCTGACGGCCATGATCGCAGCGTGCAAAATGCAGCCTTCAACTGGGACGCCGGCCTTGACTGGCGCAAGCTGCGGATTGGGTACCTGAAAGCCGACTTTGAATTGCCTCCGGTGCAGCAGCCGGAAGCGCCGAAAGATGAAAAAGAACGGAGTGCTGAAGAAACGAAGAAACGCGAGGAGGAGGCGGCCAACCGCGCCCAGGCGCGCGCCCGCCGCGAATACGACCACAAGTATGACGAAGCAGCGCTGGCCAAGCTGAAGGCAATGGGAATCAACCTGATTCCGGTGGAATTTCCCAAGCTGCCTTATCAGGCCATGCGCTCTATTCTCCTGGCCGAAGCGGCGGCGGCGTTCGACGACCTGACCCGCAGCGGCCGGGACAAGCTGCTGACCGAGCAGAGCAAAGACGACTGGCCGAACACCTTCCGCAGCGCGCGCTTTATCCCGGCGGTGGAGTACATTCAGGCCAATCGCGCCCGCATGATGGCCATGGAGGCGGTGAACAAGGTCTTCGAGCAGGTAGACGTGATCGTAGCTCCGACCTTCAGCACGCAGCTGCTAATCACCAATCTCACGGGGCAGCCGGCGATCATCCTGCCTAACGGCTTCCGCGGCGACGACGCTCCCAAGCCGAAGATGCGCGACAGCCGCGAGCTCGAGCCGGGCGGTCCGGGCACGCCGGTGAGCCTTACATTTCTGGGCCAGCTTTACGGAGAAGCCAGACTGGTGGCCGTAGCCAAGGCCTACCAGGACGCGACGGACTTCCATCTGCAGCACCCGAAGCTGGAGGGCTGAGGATGGCGATAAAGTGATTTCATGCAGCGGCGCATATTTTGGGCTCTGTTCCTGACCCTGGGCCTGATCATGGACTTTGCGCTTCCCCTGGTATGGGGACTGGCGCTGAGTGTGCCGCTGGCGGTCGGTTGCTGGTGGATTGCGTACCGCAGCGGCTGGTTTGAATGACCGGATGCTCTCTTTTTGACCCAGAAGAGAGTGGAACTTTTGCTGCACCTGTTCGTAATTCTGGAACATCTGTCTGGTTAATGCGCCGATGCCACGCGGAGACAGTCTGACTAGTGAATACGCGGGCCTGAGGCGATTTTCGGGAATCGGAAGAGCAGCACGATTCGTGCGACGGTGGTGAATGGTTTCTCATGTAATTTTCACAGTTGCCGTGTAGGTTTTCCTTGGGCGCGAAAACTGCGCGAAGTCTCTTAAATCAAAAAATGAAAACGGGAGGATGTTTATGAAGAACAATCTGAAAGTTGTCGCCGTCATGTTGCTGTTTGCCGCTGGCCTGGCAGCGACACCGAATCCGTTCGGCGGACCGGGACCGGTTCCGCCATGGCCTCAGGTTTCCGCGGACGCGAGGGCACTCTAAGCGCGACCATAACTTCTTGTGGATAATGCGGGACTGAGTTAGGCTGGCCGAACATGGCCTCAGACTCCTGGCTTTGGGAGATATTGAGCTGGATATCGCTGCCAGTCATCGCTTTGCTGGCGGGAATCCTTGTGTGGCGCAGGTTGCACAGAGTGTTCCCGCTGTTCTTCCTCTTTCTTCTAGCCAGCGAGTTGGTAGGCATTCTTCGTTTCGTCGCCTCGCGCTACGGGAAGCCGCTAACCTACTTTTATGTGTATTGGATCTCTGATCTGGTACTGATGATCTGTAGCTTCCTTGCAGTTTATGAACTCTTCCTCCTGCGTCTTTTTCCGAAGTTTTACAAGGTCGGCTTATATCGCCGCATCTTTGCGCTCGCGGCCGCAATAATCATGGCGGCTGCATGGTCAGCTGCATTTTTGTCGTCGAACCGTGGAGCATGGTTTGCGGCTGAGTCACGGGTGCTAAGTTTAGTCCTCGTCGCGACGCTCGCCTTTTTTGCTTCTCTGATGATGATCATGGGGAGAGCCTGGACAAAATACGACTTTGGTGTAGGCTTTGGTTTCGCGATCAATAACGCCGCCATTCTGACCACGTCGGCGGTTTGGGTACGAGTCCACTTTCAGTCCACAAACCTTCAGCAGTTACCGCTCATTGCATTTGATCTAAGCTGCCTACTTTGGCTTTACTGCTTCTGGTCAGAGGACAAGAGCTCCGGACGAGATCTGGCAGTACCTGTTGACACAGGTGTACTCCACCAGGCGCGCACCTGGGAAACCATGCTGAAGACATGGCTCAGCCCGGGAAAAGGTAAGCGCTGAGTTGTTGAAGCTTTACAGGCTCTGGGCCAGCTCTTCTGAGAGGCTGGAGAACTTGAGGCAGGTAAGATTTCCGGCCTTGGTCTTGAGCTGTTCGTAAGCCGGAACCAGGCTGCTGGAGAGCAGTTCCTGAAGATCGGCGGCCCGGGCCACGCGCGACAGAGGACCGACGACGAAACGAAAACGGACCCAGGTGTGCAGCACGGCAAGTCCGATAAAGCTGTAGAGCCGCACATGGACCCCGGCATCGATCATTTCCTGCGCCAGATCGCAGATGAGCTGGTTGGGGCTATGCAACTGGCTGTAGCCCACGCGCTGCAGCAGGGCGGCGTTGTGGGCCATGCGGCGAAGGCAGTCAATGGTTAGCTGAACCCGCCGAATTTCGTCTTCGCTCTCGTTCAATTGGGAAGGGCCATCTTCAATCAGGTCTGCCAGCGGTTCTGCATTGACAGGTAAAAAGGAAGGAATCATCTCCCCGAGGTCCACATTGCGGGTGTTGCGGTTGCGCATGTTCAGGTAGGCGGCATAGAAAAACAGCAACAGCAGCCCAGCTGAAAAGCCCATCCACAGCACAAACAAGACGTTCGACATATTTCGTTCTGTCCCCCGGCGACGCTATGAATCTAATTCCCGAGCCTCGACGCGATCAAATGTAAAACGGGCAGGCAAAGAACTTTCGTAATTCGCATCAATGTTCCAGAAACCGAAACTTCAACATTTCAAAGTTCTGTTCTGAAAACACGACATTCTTTGAAAACTCTTAATCGCGGCTGTTCCAAAATAGAACTGCTCTTTTTGGTCGTTTCCAGCCTGCTTTTGCGGCTGAAAACTATTCACCTCCTGCTCCGGGTTTAGCCAAAATGATGGCCGGAACGCTCTGTTTCTGCACCGCATCGTTATAAGCAGGTACATCCGTCTTGAGAATCTGGCTCCACTTGGCGAGTTGCTCGTCGAGCTGCTGGCTGAGCATGTTGAAAACGTCATACGAAGCCTGCGTGGGCGCTCCATCGGCGCTCTCCACTACCCCTCCCAGCGCCACCAGGTAGTTGTTGAGGCGGATGGGGTAATTCAAAACATCCTGCCCGCTCTTAGCCTTGGTCTGAATCAATACTTCCTCGACCTCGGTCATCTTCTTGTCCAGCTGTTTGCCGGCGTCGGCCACGGCCTGGGCCTGGGGCTGACCTTCCAGCCGCTTGTTGAGGGCGTTGATCTGGGCGCGGATGTCCCGGATCTGGTTAACGGCCTCATGCGCCTGGGTCACACGGTCGCGAATCTTCAGGCGCAGGTCGAACTGTTTTTCGAAATCGGCCTGGGTAGCTTTGCTGCGCGGGTCAGGCTTGATAACCAGAGGCAGCGTAAAGGCCTTGCCTTGCACGGTCAGCCTGACCTGGTAATTGCCGGGAAGCGCGATGGGACCATCGGTATTTCCGCCCCAAAGCGGCGAATGCGGAACGCGCGTGGAACCTTCATAGTGCAGGTCCCAGGCAAAGCGGTTGAGCCCAGCCTCGCTGGGCAGGGGACGCTCCGGACCGCGGCCGAAGCCTTCGTCGCCCCCGTCATCCGCCGGTTGCGGCTTGGGCGGATACTTGCGAATGACCTGGCCCTTGGCATCCAGGATTTCGACGGTGATGGGCGCGGGCTTTGCCGAACCAGCTCCTCCACCGGATGCGGCAGCCCCGGCTTCCGCGCCACCTTCCTTTTTAGCCTCAGGCTTCTTGATGGCGGTTTTCAGCGAGTAATAAATGACCGCACCCGCTGGTGGATTCTGGCCCACGGCCCCGCCGCCTCCACCTCCGCCGAAGCCGCCAAAGAATTCGGCGCGGACCGCCGGCGCCGGCGTGTAGAGATGAACGTCGTCCTTAGTGAAGTCGGGCTGGTACTGCTGCAGCGGGGACAAATCGTCAAGAATCCAGAAAGCCCGGCCGTGTGTGGCGGCGACCAGATCGTTATCGTGGACGTAAAGGTCCCACACCGGAGCAGGAGGCAAATTGGTCTGCAGCGATTCCCAGGTGGCGCCGTCGTCGAGCGAGAAGTACACGCCTTTTTCCGTGCCCGCGTAGAGCAGGCCTTTGCGCTTGCGGTCCATGCGTACCGCGTGAACATAATCTCCGGCGGGAATGCCGGCGGAGATCGAAGTCCAGCTCTTGCCGAAATCGCTGGTCTTGAAGATGTAGGGAGCAAAGTCGTCCATCTTGTGCCGCTGGACGGTGACGTAAGCGGTGCCGGCGTCATAGGGCGAGGCTTCAATCATGCTCACCGTGCCCCACTCGGGCATGGATTTGGGCGTGACGTTGGACCAGTTCTTGCCGCCGTCGGTCGTGATGTGAATCAGTCCATCGTCGGAGCCGGCCCAGATGAGGTCTTTCTGCAGCGGCGACTCGACCACCGAGAAGATGGTGTCGTATACCTCAACGCCGGTGTTGTCCTTGGTGATGGGGCCGCCCGCCGAAATCTGTTTGCTCTTGTCGTTGCGCGTCAGGTCGGGGCTGATGATCTGCCAGTGCATACCTTCATCGGTGGTTTGGAAAAGAACCTGGGCGGCGAAGTAGAGCACGTGCGGATCATGCGGCGAGAAGACGATGGGCTCGGTCCACTGGAAGCGGTATTTCTGGTCCGCGGCCGCCGAGCCGATGGGATTCACCGGCCAGGGAGTGACGTTCATCTGCTCGCCGGTGTGATGGTTGTAGCGCGTGATCTCGCCGCCGTAGGAGCCGGCATAGACGATCTCGGGATCGCGAGGATCGGGAGCGATGTAGCCGCTTTCGCCCCCGCCCACCGGATACCAGCTTGGGCGATCGATCCCGCCGGCTGCAGCGGTGGCGATGCCCACAGTGCTGTTGTCCTGCTGCGCTCCGTAAACCCAGTAGGGGAAGCGATTGTCGGCGATCACGTGGTAGAACTGCGCCGTGGGCTGGTTGCCTTGCGTGGTCCAGGTAGCGCCGCCGTTGGTGCTCACGTTGGCGCCGCCGTCATTGGACTCGATCATGCGATCGGGATCCCTGGGATCGATCCACAGCCCGTGATTGTCGCCGTGGGGCACGCGGATGGGACGAAAGGTCTTGCCGCCGTCATTGGAGCGATACATGCCGGTATTGAGGATGTAAACGCCGTCGGCGGAGTGAGGATCGGCGAAGACGTGAGTGTAGTAGAAGGCGCGCTGACGGTACTGGCGATCGCTGTTGACCAGCGTCCAGTTGTCGCCGCTATCATCAGAGCGGAAGAGGCCGCCCTTGTCGTTCTCAATCAGCGCCCACACGCGCGTGGAGTTGTAGGCCACGGCCACGCCGATTCTTCCCGTGATGCCTTCGGGCAATCCGTGCGCGGTAAGCTGCTTCCAGGTGGCGCCGCCGTCGGTGGAGCGATACAGGCCGCTGCCCGGCCCGCCGCTCTCCAGTCCCCAGGGCATACGCCGCGCCTGCCACAGCGCAGCAAAGATCACGTTGGCGTTGCCGGGATCGAAGGAGAGATCGATGCCGCCGGTGTTCTCATCTTTATAGAGAACTTTGCTCCAGGTCTTGCCGCCGTCAGTAGTGCGGAAGATTCCGCGCTCGGAATTCGCACCGAAAGGATGACCCAGTGCCGCCACCAGAACCACGTCCGGGTTCCGCGGATTCACGATGATGCGCCCGATGGCGTAGGTATCCTTCAGGCCGGCGTAGCTCCAGGTCTTGCCGGCGTCGATGGACTTGTACACGCCGTTGCCGGCCACGATGTTGCCCCGGATGCAAGCCTCACCGGTGGCGGCATAGACCACGTTGGGATCGGATGCCGCAACCGCAATGGACCCGATCGAGGGCGACATATCCTTGGCCTTGTCCGTGGTGGGATGCCAGCTGAGCCCGCCGTCGGTCGATTTCCACACTCCGCCGGCCACGCCGCCGAAATAGTAGGTGTGGGGATCACCGATCACGCCCGTCACCGCCAGCACGCGTCCGCCGCGAAATGGGCCCACCAGCCTCCAGGTCAGCCCGTGCCACGGACCTTTATTCTCTTCGTCGTCCGCCGGCCTGGCTGCTCCAGCCGGCACCGGGCTGGGCTGGGCTGCCGCGGCAGGGGCCTTCTCGCTGGACTTCGCCGCTTTCGATTTTTTATTGGACTGCTGGGCCAGGCCCAGTCCCGCCAGAAGCAGGACGCTGAGCAGAACAGAAATCAGGCGTGTCACTGCGCGTAAAAAGCTGGACATTGATGACCCTCCGAACTCGGTTTAAAAGAACCGCACATGTTAAATTCCCGTGCCGGATTTTGCGAGTGGGAATTCTCACGAAGCGGTGGGCAGGGAGAACGCGCCGGCGCCGTTGGCGCGGTTCCGGATGCCGCGAGGCGGCGGCGCGTGATAAATTCTCTTGCTCCCCTTTTCCATGCCCGAATGTCTCTCTAAGGAGCCAGGAGTCTCTGCTCTTATGACCAAACGTTTGCCCGGAATTCTTTGCCTGACCGTGGGCTGCTGGCTGACCGTCTGGTGCGCCGCGCAGCAGCAATCGCCCCTGCCCGAGCTGCCTGCGGACATTCCGCAGAACGCGGACATGCGCATGCTCCTCACCGACAAGACTCCTTCCGGGCAGGATGCGGTGTGGACCACGCCTGACGGCGTCATGCATGAGTTCTTTCAGTTCAACGACCGCGGCCGCGGGCCCAAGACGTACTCGACTTTTCGCCTCGATCAGAAAGCGCTGATCACCTCCGAAGAGGTGAAGGGTGTGGACTACATGAAGACGCCGATCGAGGAGCACTTCTCGTTCGATTCGGGAACGGCACGATGGAAGAACCAGGGAGAAGATGAGCATCAGGAGAACGCCGCGGGCAAGTTCTACGTCGACCTGAACGGCGGTCCCGAATCGGGCGTGCTTCTGGTGCGCGCGCTGCTGCGCAGCAAGAACGGCCGCATGCCCCTGCTGCCCAGCGGCGAGGCGCGGCTCAGAAAACTTCAGTCGCTCGATATCGATTCCGGCGGCAAGACGCTCAAAGTAACGCTCTATGCTGTTGATGGCCTGAGCATGACCCCCATCTACCTGTGGATGGACGCGGATCAGCAGTTCTTCGCCAACATTTTCGGCGACTGGTCGGCGCTGATTCGCAAGGGGTTTGAATCGTCGGTTCCGGCGCTGCACAAGGCGCAGCTGGAAGTGGAGACCGCGCGCGCGGCTGAGTTAGCGAAGAAGCTCACTCACAAGCCCACCGGCGACCTGATCGTCAAAAACGTCAACGTCTTCGATTCCACCAAGAGCGCCGTGATCGCGAAGCAGCGCGTGACCGTCCGCGGCGAGCGCATCGTGAGCGTGGAGTCGGAACAGGGACAGCACGCTCCCGCCGGCGCCGAGGTGATCGACGGCAGCGGCAAGACCCTGCTCCCCGGCTTGTGGGACATGCACTCCCACCTTTTCCCGCAGAGCGCCTACCTCAACATCGCCGCCGGAGTAACCACGGTGCGCGACCTGGGTAACCCCATCGACGATTTGACCCGGCTGCGCGGCGACATCGAAGCCGGACGCCAGATCGGGCCGCGCGTCGTACGCGCCGGCTTTATCGACGGTCCGGGGCCGTTTGAAGGTCCCATCAAAGTTCTGGCGGCAACTCCGGAAGAGGCCAAGCAGCGCGTAGATCACTACGCCGAGCTGGGCTACGTGCAGATCAAGATTTACAGCTCGGTGAAGCCGGAACTGGTGCCGCTGATCGCCGCCGAGGCGCACAAGCTGGGCATGCGCGTGAGCGGGCACGTTCCTTCAGGGATGATCGCGGAACAATTCGTCCGCGACGGCGCCGATGAGATCCAGCATATGAACTTCATCTTTCTGAACTTCATGCCCGACGTGAAGGAGACGCGCACGCCCGCGCGCTTTATCGAACCGGGCAAGCGCGCCGGGGATCTGGACCTGAACTCCGCGCCGGTCAATGACTTTATCGCCTTCCTGAAAGCCCATCACACGGTAGTCGATCCCACCATGGCCACCTGGGAAGATACGTACGTCGACCGTCCGGGCAAGCCGCTGCTCTCTGACGCTTACATGTTTGACCGCCTGCCAGTGCAGGTGCAGCGCGGCTCGATGACCGGAGGCGGCGCGCTTGGGGCCAGCGATCCCGCGGTCGACAAGCAGTACCGCGCCTGCTACGCCAACATGGTGCGCATGGTGAAAAAGCTATACGACAGCGGTATTCAACTGGTGGCCGGGACTGACCAGGGCAGCGGCTACGCTCTGCATCGCGAGCTGGAGATTTATGCGCAGGCGGGAATACCCGCGCCGGAAGTCCTGCGCATGGCCACGCTGGAAGCGGCGGAGGTGATGCATCTGGACCGCGACTTCGGATCGATTACTTCGGGGAAATTTGCCGACATGATTCTGGTCAACGGCAATCCCGCGGCCAACATCAGCGACATCCGCAAGATCGATGTGGTGGTCAAGGGCGGCGCCGTCTATCGTCCCGCGGAACTGTATCCCGAGTTTGGAATTCGCGGTCAATGAGCGCAGCGCAATCATTTCCGCAGACTCCCGAAGGCTTCACCGCAACAACCTTCACGCATGAGGGCAAGAGCAAGCCTTTGTATCGCGCCGGCTCCGGGCCGGCGGTGATCATCATGTCGGAGATTCCCGGCATCACGTTGGAAGTCGCGCGCTTCGCGCGATATGTGGTTCAGTCGAAATTCTCCGTGTACATGCCAGAGCTGGTAGGCCAGGCCATGCGCCCGGTGTCCGTGCCTTACGCGCTGGGGCAGATGTTTCGCGTCTGCATCTCCAGCGAGTTTCGCGTCTTCGCTGCGCACCGCTCCAGCCCGATCGTGGACTGGCTGCGCGCCCTGGCCAATCACGCGCACCAGGAACAGGGTGGAAAGGGCGTCGGCGCGGTAGGCATGTGCCTGACCGGCAACTTCGCGCTGGCCATGATGCTCGATGCACCGCTGCTGGCGCCGGTTTTGTCCCAGCCGTCGGTGCCGTTCATGAAAAAGGACGGGCTGCACGCCTCCGACGCCGAGATTGCGGCGGCCAAGGAGCGCGTCGCCAAAGACGGCGCGCGCATCCTGGGATTGCGTTTCACCAGCGACAGCATGTGCCGCAAAGAACGCTTCCAGCAGTTGCGCGAAACTTTCGGGGACGCCTTCGAGTCCATCGAACTCGATCCTTCCTCCGCCAATCCGAAGGGCCCGGGTCCGCCGCACTCCGTGCTGACGAATCATCTGATCGACGAAGCCGGCCAGCCCACGCGTCAGGCGCTGGACCGAGTGCTCGTGTTTCTGCATGAGCAGCTGGACTGATTGCTTTTGCAGCTATGCTTGACCATCACGATCCTTCTGATCTATAAAATTCCAATCCGGCGTTGGGAAGGCGGTGAGAGTCCGCCACTGCCCGCGCAACTGTAATCGCTGAGAACCGAGCAAAAAGCCACTGGTATCCCCGGGAAGGCGCTCGGTTCCTTGAGGCGCAAGTCAGGAGACCGGCCGGATGCCCATCCTGGGCCTTTCCACCTTCGCTGGGAAGCTGGAGAGCTTCTGGTAATTCCTTTGGAGGCTCGTTGTTGGCCTCTGCAACCGCAGTGCGATGTTCGGGAAAACGGTGAGATTCCGTTGCTGCCCCGCAACTGTAAGCGACGTTGTACCGCCCTCAAGCCACTGCCGCATGGCGGGAAGGCTCGAAGGGTTATCAGTCGCCAAGCCAGGAGACCGGTCGCGCTGCCGATGTACATGTTCCTCTTCCGAGGGGAGGGAGACTCTTATGAAATCGGTTGGTGGTTCCGGTTGTGGCGTTGTGCGAAAAACTTGTGTGGCGCAGGCATTCTTGACTGCGCACGCGTATCCCAGAAAACACCTTTCGGTGCTCCCAAATTGGCTGGCGTTGGTTCTGTTGTTGATCGTTGTTTTACCCGCCCACGCGGCGGCTGATGTTCAACTCACCGGCGTGGTTACCGATCCCACCGGCGCGGTAATCTCCGGCGCCAAGGTGGAGCTGCTGCGCGGCGCGAGTGTTGTGGCTTCAACCAGCAGCGACGCGCAAGGCAATTTCCAGCTCTCCGCCAAGCAGGCCGGCCACTACCGCGTTCGTGCCTCGGCCAGCGGCTTTGCCACGCAACAAACCGCGCCCTTTTATCTCGCGCCCGGCAAGCCCATACATCACGAGATCGCGCTGCAGATCGGACCGGTGGCGGAGCGGATCGTAGTTTCGGCCACGGGAACGGCCATGCCGGACTCGCGTGTCGGCGCCTCCATCTCCGTGATCACTCCCGAGCACCTCGCCAACCGTCTCGACATGCTCGACGTCCTGCCCCAGGTTCCAGGCGTGCAGCTCAGCCAGAACGGAGAGCGCGGCGCGCTGGCATCGATCTTTATTCGCGGCGGGAACAGTGATGCCAATAAAGTTCTGCTCGATGGCGTCCCTCTCAACGAGATCGGCGGCGTGGTGGACTTCGGCTTTCTGGCGACCACAGGGGTGGAGCAGGCGGAAGTGCTGCGCGGTCCCAACAGCGTGCTCTACGGATCGGACGCGATGGCAGGCGTGATCAGCCTGACCACGCGCCGCGGCACAACGCCGCGGCCGGAGATCAACTACGCCTTCGACGCGGGAAATTTCAACAGCCTGCATCACGATGGCTCCCTGGGCGGAGCTTTCCGGCGGCTGGATTACCTGGGCGAGTTCGCGCGCTTCGATACCGGCAACAGTCTTCCCAACGACACTTTTCATAACGGCACCTGGATTGCGAACCTCGGGCTGGCGCTGAACTCGACGACCGAGTTGCGTCTCACCGGCCGCTACACTACGACGGCCGTGGGCCAGCCCAACCAGATCGAGTTTTTCGGCATTCCCGACGATTCCTTCCTGCGCGACCAGGACAGCTATCTCGGCCTGACGTTCCAGAACCAGACCACCTCGCGCTGGCACAACCTGGTTCGTTATGCGTTGACGCGAGTCCGCCGCCAGAACGTGAACCCCTCGCCCACCGGCATTCCCTTCGATGACGGATTCGGCGACATCAACTTTGTCGGGCTGCCCGTGACCATCAAAGGCGCGAACGGTTTCAGTGTCAGCGGGCAGGGTATTCTGGACTTCGCGAGCACATATCCCATCCTCAGCAGCAGCACCGCGAAAAGAGATTCCGTCTACGCGCAGTCGGATTACAGTCTGGGACATTTCCTGCTCCTGGGCGGCTTTCGCTACGAGAACGAGCGCGGCTTCAGCCTGAACTCCGGCGCGAGCACGCCGCTCCATCGCGGCAATTTCAGCTACATCGCCGAGGTGCAGGGCAGCCTGGGGACGCGGGCCTTCGCGACCGTCGGGGGAAGCGTGGAAGACAACGCGGTGTTCGGCGTGGTCGCCATCCCCCGCGCCTCACTGGCTTTTTACGCGATGCGTCCGCGCAGCGACGGCTTTCTCAACGGCACCAGGCTAAAGTTCAACTACGGGCAGGGAATCAAGGAGCCCAACATCTTTGAGTCCACCGAATCCCTGTTCGGGCTGCTCTCGTCGAGCCCGGCGACTGCACCGCTGATCTCGCAATTCCACATCGCGCCGATTGCCGCCGAGCGCTCGCGCAGCTATGACTTCGGCGTAGAGCAAATGGCGTGGCGAGGCCGCGCCCGGCTCGGCGCCACCTTCTTCTACAACCAGTTCACCAACCAGATCGAGTTTGTACCTTCCACCGCGCTGCCGCTGCTTGGCGTTCCCCCAGCGGCGATTCCCGCCTCCGCTTTCGGCGCTTTCTTCAACTCCGGCGACACGCGCGCCATGGGCGTGGAAACGGAGTTGGAATTTCACTTCGGCCACGGCCTTTCCGCGCGCGGAAGCTACACTTACCTGGACGAGGCGCTCGAGAAGTCGTCGACCTTCGACGCCTTCGACTGCGCGCAGCCCGGCCAGCCCTTTTGCGCCTTCAACCCGGCGTTTCCCACCATTCCCATCGGAGCATTTTCGCCGCTGATTGACGGCCGGCCCTTCCGCCGCGCGCCACATAGCGGAAGCCTCTCGGTGACGTACTCGCGGCCGAAGTTCTCGCTGGGCGTGAACGGGATATTCGTCAGCCGCCGCGACGACAGCACCTTCCTCAGCGACGGCTTCGGCGGCAACAGCCTGTTGCTGCCCAACCGCAACCTCGATCCCGGCTACCAGAAGATCGATCTGACCGGGACGTATCGGTTGAACCAGCGCCTGGTGTTCTACTCGGTGGTGGAGAACACGCTCAGCCAGCACTACGATCAGGTCATCGGCTTCCCGGCATTGCCGCTGACTTTCCGAACCGGCTTCAGGGTGACGGTGGGAGGAGAGCGATAGGGATCGGGTGGCCGGGTGATTTTGAAATCGCCAACACCGCCGGCATCGGAGAGGCAAAACCGGCTCGCAGGAGATAGTGCGTCGGTTTGGCGCAAACTTTCAGGTGACGTGCGGTGTTTTCTTGAAGCATAATCTTCCGAACATTACCTGTGGTCCGTAATCCTTCCGGAGCGGTGTACTCATGCGGATGCCAAGAACCTTTTTCGTTCTCGTAGTTGCGGTCGCGATATTGCTGTCCGGCGCCCACATCTGCGCTGCGGCCCAGGACGATGCCAACAACGCCAACGGTTCCCGTGCCAAGGGGCCGACAACACTGGTGTTCTCCGTGGTCCACGTGCATTTTGGCAACAACTGCGCCGGCCGTCTTTACGTCAACCGGGAGAAGGTGCGCTACGAGGTTTTGGCGCCCGAGAACTTCAAAAGCCACTCCTTTGAGATCGAGCGCTCGTCTATCACCGCAGTGCAGCCATGGGTGCTGATGGGCCAGCCGCAGAACATCGTGGAGATGAAGACGGCGAAGACGACCTATCATTTCTGGGTGCTGCGCAAAGGGGCCGATCCCGTGGCCGCGCGAAGCGGCAACCTGAAGGAAATCGCCGATCCCGCGGAGAAGCTCATTAGCGGCCTTCAGGACCCGGACGCGATGCTGGCGAAACTCTCGGCCGCGAAGGCACATGAACACGAGGGCGATGCAGGCGCTCCCGGCGCTGATGTCGGCGGCGCAAACCCGGCGCGCGACCGGCAGTCCGCCCGGCGCGACCAGCCACCGGCGGGCGGGGACTCGTCCAGCGACTCCGCTCCCGGCGCGCAGCCGGAGCCTCAATCGCCTGCGGGCGCGCTCGAGGGTATCTACGTCGGCTTCGGCCTCGACCACTCCCACCAGGGCCATCGCATGTACTACTTCAGCCCCGACGGGTGGGTTATCAACAACATCCCCTGGGTCAACATGGATAACTTCAACATGACGGCCTACCGCAATGACCCGAATAACAAGCTGTTCGTCGGCCGCTACCGCGTGGACGGAAACCAGATCCACATCGTGTGGGCCAACAACGCCGACAGCCGCACGGTGATCAAGTTCAACAACGCGGCCGCGGAGCCGGGCATCGACATGTATATCCCCACCTGCCGCTGCACGGGCAAGAGATTTTCCGGACGATACCATTGGGCTTCGCCCACCGATCAGCGCTACGTTCAGTTCTTTCCCGACGGCCGGTTCCTGGACCACGGGCTCATCGACCAGGTCGTGTCGCCGAATCCGCATGGTTATGCCGGCATCACCGATCCGCCGCGAAACTTCCGCGGTACGTACTCCATCCTCAACCAGAGGCTTACCTTCAACTTCTCCGACGGCAAGCAGGCGACGGTGGCTTTCATTGCGCCCAAAGCTCTGGCCAACGCGCCCTCATTCGGATGGTTCGGCCTGGGCCACGACTCGGGAGTCCGAGGCGCCGACACCGTGATCGTGCTGATGATGTATTCGGAGGACTACCAGGTGCAGCCCTAGTTCGCTGTATCTCCACGCCTCGCCAACATGAAAGGAAGGTTGGACTAGCTGGCGGTTTGGCCTACTGATGAGCTGGGTTCACGACCTTGAAAGAATTGATAATCCGCTCCAGGTCCGCGGGGCGCTTTCCTTTGTAGCCTGCGCTGAAGATGTAAAAAAGTTTGTTGCCGCAATGAAAACGATGAAGAATCCGCTCGCCCGCCTGGGACGTGGTCTCATATTCCATCCCCTGCAACCCGTCGAGCGACACCTGCTTGAGCGATGCCGGCGCGACCGGCTCGCGCGGGTCGCTGTTGTTCTGCGCCTTGTCCCACAGGTCAGCCAGCGCGGTGTCGCAGTCCATCAGCCGGTGGACTACGCGAAGATTGAAAATGCTCCCATTCCCCAGGGGGACCGTATAAACGTGGATGTGGCGGTCCCCGGCGTCATCGTGGGGCGTGGTCGGGGCAGGCAGCGTGATGCCAAATCCGTCGTCGGGATAAAGGTAGGCTCTCCACTGCTGCTTTGGCTGCTGGGCTGATGCGGCCAGAAGCGCGATTGAAACGAATATCCCCGCAAAAAGTTTTTTCATTGCTGGTCTTCTTGTCCCGGCCAGTGTTGATTGCTGCGTGCTGCTCTGGCAAACATCTTACCAAGCGGCGATTAGGAGTTACGTCCTGGTCCCCGACTTCCTTGCGGCGGCTTAATGCAGGCCGGCCTTGTCGAGCATTTCGAGAAACTGCTTCTGCGTCCGCATATCGATGGATTGCGCTACCAGCTGTCCCTGCCGGTCATAGACGAAGTCTTGGGAATTCCTTCAACGTGGAAGCGGGTATTCACCCTGCGTCCCGAATCGAGCAGCACGGGATAAGTGACGTTGCGGGCGGCAACGAACGGCTTGACCTTGGCGGCATCTTCATCGGAGATGGCCAGCACGACCAGGCCGCGGTCTTTGAAGCGGTTGTAGAGGATTTCGAGGTCCGGCATCTCCTTGCGGCAGGGCGGACACCACGTCGCCCAGAAGTTTACGACCACGACTTTCCCACTCAGGTCGCGCAGGCGCCACGGCTTTCCTTGAATATCAGTGAGCGAGAAATCGGCTGCGGCGCGATCTTTGTCTTCAGCTTCCAATTTGGACATGGCGGCGGCAAACTGCGGCGAGTCCGACGAGGCTTGCATGTGCTCATAGCGCACCAGGCTCGCCAGTTCCAGATACGCTTCAGCCGTCTGGTCTGAAGCCGGCTGCTCTTTCAGCACCGAGGCCAATGTGGTGGTGACCTCTTGCAGCGTGTTGCGACCGAAGTCGCCTTCGGTCGACAGGCCGGCCAGCGCAGCAGCCAACTGCAGCTTGTTTGGTCCCGCAGGCAACTGTCTGATTTCGACCGCCAATTTCTTCGTGGTTCCGGCGCGAACATCGTCGGCCAGACCGCGCAAACCGCGCAACTGCTCCAGGATGGGCTTCTCCTGGTCGCTCCAGACAATCTGATGGTCCTGCCCGGAAAGCAGAGAGGAAGGGAACACCAGCGAAAGACTAAAAATCAGGCTGAGAAGAAATCCATAACCACAACAAGAATGACGGTTGGGTGACATCAGCGTTCTCCCGCAATAAAAACTATACGCGAAAGGGCGTCTGCCAATTCCGCCTTCCCCGGGGCCCTCGGGAACTATCCTATTCCCGGGTACTTGGGCGTTTATCCACGCCCTTCCGATAAACCTTTCACAGCCGGACTCTCGGGGCGCCTCAGGCTTCGCGTCTGGCGAGAGGCGTCGCCGGCCTTGCGTTCTTCCCCCAGCAGCTTTTGTGAATGCGGCATCAGTCTCTCCAGGGATGCCAGGAATTGGGCTCGCTGCTTTTTGGGTAGAACGGCAATCCATTGTTCATTGCGCGCGACTGCATCGGCATACATGGCCCAATAGAGTTTTTTGCCGGCGGCCGTCAGGGTTAGGTGAAACGAACGCTGGTCGGTGGGGTCCCCATGTTTCTTCAGCAGACCCTTGCCGAGCAACTGAGCCACAACACGGCTGACCTTGCTCTTTTCCAGATCGGTCTCGAGGCAGGTCATCTTAAAACTTACGGGACTCGACGCCGCCACAACTGCGATAATCCCCACTTCGGGCGTGCGCAGCCCGAACTTGCGGCGATAGCGCAGATCGACGAACCGGTCAGACAGGCTGGCCAGTTTATGCAGACGGTAAGAGGCTAACTTCTGAAAGCGCTTTTTGAGTGGAATGGGACCCTTCCTTTTTGCTCGCTCTGTTCTCCGGCCAACGTCAACACCACGATTTTGCTACAGAACGGGCTGCGACTCAAGGAGCAAAACGGGTTTTAGTTGCAATCGCAACAAATTTTGTTGTAAACAGCAACGATCTTGTACTACATTGATGCGGCCGGCCCCCAATCGGCCATGCACTTTGAATTGGCCGGCCAATGCGGCCTGGCCCTTCAGCGCATTACAGGATGAGTCAGATGCTTATTCACAGGAAAGTACGTGGCGTGGGTATCTGCGCGTTCATCGGAGCAATCGCATTCGCCGCTACTCCCGTCCAGACTCCTAAGCCGGCTTCGGGCGAGGCGAAGCCGGTCAAGGTAGCCCTGCGCAGGATTACCGAGACTCAGTACCGGCACACGATCGCCGACGTCTTTGGTTCTTCGATCAAGGGTCCCTCGATCAAAATCAACGCGCGCTTCGAGCCGGAAAAGCGAGTTGACCGACTGCTTGCCATCGGAAGCGCCCAGCTGTCGCTGACGTCTTCCGGCTTCGAACAGTATTTCGCGCTGGCCAGCTCCATATCCGACCAGGTGCTCGGTGAACAGCAAAGAAACGCCTCGGTTCCATGTAAGCCCGCCGATCCATCGCGGGCCGACGACGCCTGCGCCCGCCTGTTCATAGAAAAGTATGGCGAGCGGCTCTTTCGCCGCCCTCTGACAAAATCCGAAGCCCTGGCCCGGCTGCGCACGGCGTCGGGCGGGGCGAAACAGTCGAGCGATTTCTATGCCGGCCTGAAACTGGCCTTGACCAGCCTTTTGTTGGCTCCGGAGTTCCTCTTCCGGGTAGAAGTCGCCGAACCCGATCCGGCTAATCCGCAGCAATACCGGCTCGACGGCTACACCAAAGCAGCCCGCCTGTCCTTCCTCCTCTGGGACTCGCCGCCGGACCAGGAGCTTCTTGCGGCTGCGCGCAGCGGCGCCATTCATACTAAGGATGGACTCAAGCAGCAGGTCAGCCGGATGGTCGCGTCTCCCCGCTTTGAGGATGGCGCTCGCGCCTTCTTCACCGACATGCTGCAGCTCGATGGAATTGAGAACCTGGTCAAGGATCCGACGATCTATCCCAAGTTCAACCAGTCCGTCTCCGATAGCGCCAGAGAACAGACTCTCAAGACGGCTGTCGAGCTGCTGGTCCGACAGAAGCGCGATTATCGCGAGCTGTTCACGTCCAACGACACCTTCATGAACCGTCCCCTGGCTTCGGTCTACCGCATCCCATTCGCTTCGTCTGCCTCGAGCGACTGGGCTCCGTACACCTTCCCGCCGTCGTCAGAACGGTCGGGGATTCTCACTCAGGTCAGCTTTCTGTCGCTCTTCGCTCACCCGGGAACGTCGTCTCCCACCAAGCGCGGCATCAAGATCTATGAAATCTTCATGTGCCAGGGGACGCCGGACCCGCCGGCCGATGTGGATTTTTCCAGAGTTCAGGACAGCAGCAAAGGGACGGTTCGCGCCCGGCTGCTCGACCACATGCAAAACGTGGGCTGCGCCGTGTGCCATCGTCGCACCGATCCACCCGGACTTGCTCTTGAGCATTTTGACGGCTTGGGACAGCTGCGAACGATGGAGAACGGCACGCCGATTGATGTGACTGCCGGAATCAATGGAGTGAAGTTCGAAGGCGCCCAGGGTCTGGGTCAATATTTGCACGATAGCCCGGGGGTTCCCGCCTGCCTGGTGCGCAATGTCTACGCCTACGGTGTTGGCCGGACGGCAGGCCAGCAGGACGAGGATTATCTTCTCGAACAGGCTAAGGCTTTCGCCGGCAGCGGATATCGCCTTCCCGATTTGATGGTGCAGATCGCTTCCAGTCCCGAGTTCTTCAAGGTCGTGCTTCCCGACGGGGCCGAACCCGTGTCCGGGACCGCGACGACGGCAACAGCGCCGCCCACAACATCGAAAGGATCCGTTCCATGAGCTTGCTTTTCAACCGGCGCTCATTCTTGCGCGGCCTGCTGCAGGGTACGGCTGTTTGCGTAAGCCTTCCCATCCTCGACCAGTTCCTCAACGGCAATGGCACGGTCTACGCCGATGGAAAGAAGCTGCCTGTCAGGTTCGGCACTTACTTCTGGGGGCTGGGCCTGACTGACACTCCTACCGGCGGAACGCGCTGGGTTCCGAGCCAGACCGGGCCGGGCTACGAAATCATGCCGGAGCTGGAGTCGCTGCGGCCGCTCAAAGACAAGGTGTCGGTTTTCTCGGGCTTTCGCGCCATCGGGGACGAGCGTCCCAACCTGGTCCATTGGAGCGGCCATGCCTCGATTCTATCCGGCGTCGCTCCCAGTGCGCCGGCCCGCTTCGATGCTCCATCTTTCGATACCAGGATCGCCGACGCCATCGGTGGATCGACTCGCTTCAAGGTCATCGACATCGACGCGTCAGTATCGCGGCAACCGGTGAGTTACTCCACCCGCACCGGCGTGACCTTCGCCATGCCGGAGACAACGCCGCTCGGCCTCTACACCAGGCTGTTCGGCGCCGGCTTCCAGGATCCGAACAGCGATGATTGGAAACCGGATCCTTCGATCATGCTTCGCCAGAGCGTGCTCTCCGCCATCAAGGATCAGCGCCAGGCTCTCATGGCAGGCGTAGGCAAGGCGGACCAGATCAAGCTTGATCAGTACTTCACCTCCGTGCGCGAGATGGAGAACCAGCTGGCCACGCAACTTCAGAAGCCGGAGAAATGCGAGGCCTGCGTGGTGCCTCCCGCTCCAAAGGAGACGTCACGGTCGGCTTCGGTCGACTCCGTCCGCGGCAATACCAGGGCCATGGCCAAACTGCTGGCTCTGGGACTCGCCTGTAACCAAACCCGAGTGTTCAACTTCGTCCACACGGCCGGCCTCTCGGAAACCTACGTCGCCGGAGAGAGCAAGATCTATCACCAGATCACGCATGACGAACCCACCGACGCCAAACTCGGCTACCAGCCGGAGACGAGCATGCTCGCCGGCATGGTGATGCAGGCTTTCGGGGATTTCCTGGTGGAATTGGACTCGGTCAAGGAAGGCTCCGGGACGCTGCTCGACAACAGCCTGATCATGGCGTTCAGCGACACCGGGTACGCCAAAATCCACTCCATCGAAAACATTCCCATGTTCCTGGCCGGTAAAGCGGGCGGCAGGCACAAGGCCGGCCAGCACATCCACACTACGGGCGAATCAGTCACGCGCGTCTCCCTGACAGCGCAGCAGCTGGTGGGAGCGCCGGTGGGCGAGTTCGGCTCCGGGTCGATGAAGACCGCGCGCCCGATTGCGGAAGTCATCGCGTGAGTGAGGGGGCTCAAGTGAAAATGAAGCGATACCTGCTCGCAACTGGAGCGGCAGCGATAAGCGTCGCCTGCATCTTCCCTGGCTCCGCCCTCGCGCAGGAGCCGCCGCGGTCCGCGAAATGGACGAAGACCTACGTAGTCGAGTGGAACGAGCCGGCGATGTACTACGGTGCGAAGACGGGCGTGATCGATCCCGGCACTGACTGCCCCAAGGGGACCAATCCCGCGCCCGACTGGGTCAAGGTCCTGGTGGATGCCGGATATACGCTGGAAGAGGCCAAGTGGCTTCGCAATCCCGCCAACCCGACGCGCAGCCCGGTGCACGGCCAGAATCAGATGGCCTTCCGGGGCAAGGATCGGGCGAATGTTTATGTCAACCCTACCTCAACGCCCGATCCCGGTCTGGAGGGCGTGTCAGGCACGATTGCCGAAGGTCTCAATCTGGATGACGATGAGAAAACCGGTTTCACCAGTCCCACGGGCGAGAAGGGCATCGACAACAACTTCTACAAGGCTCTGGGATGCTGGAAGACTTATCGCGGTCCGCGCCGGCTTTCCAGCGGCGCGCTGAATTTCAACGATGAAATGCGGAATGGCGCGTGGACCATGGTCATGGTGGTGGCCGGCGAGGGCGCCGATCCCCTCAACGACGACCACGTCAAAGTCGGCTTTTATATGAGCAACGACAAGATGGTCAAGGACGGGCTGGGCCACATCGCCCGCGACTATACCTTCCGCGTCGCGCCCAACGCCAAGTATGAAGGCATACTCCCCGCCCGAACCTCGAACGGAAGGATAACCTCGACGGCTCCCGCCGACATCGTGTTGCGCGACCCCAGCTACACGCGGGACCTGGAACTGCTGCGTGCGCGGGTGGATCTGCAGATGAAGCCGGACGGCTCGCTCACCGGCTATGTCGGCGGTTATCGCCCATGGGAAGCGGTTTACAAGGGTTGGGTAAACGCCCGCGGCACCGTCATCGAGGTGCTGACGTGGGTGCAGTTGCCCGCGGTCTATTACGCCTTGCGCCGCAATGCCGACTACAGTCCAACCGGACCCGGCGGCGAGAAAACCCACATCTCGTTCGCGCTCCGAGTCGACGCTTTGCCCGCATTTGTTATGACGCCGGATGGAAGCAAGGAAGTGGCGTCGGTGGAGTCTTACAAGGCGATCGCGCCCAAAGACATCCCGGCAGTGGCGGCGCTTCCAATCCGGGTGGTCGATGGCATCGTCCCCGATCCCAATGCCAAGGTCCAGGCGGGACCGAACGCCGTGATTCTCCCGCCTTCCACCAGTTCTGCCAACAGACCGGAGTAACGCCCGGGAGGAAAGTCTTGAGCCATCGTTCGCTTCTTTTATCGCCGGCCAGCTTGCTCGCCGGCGCCATCCTCGCGGCCGCCGCGGCCGTAGCGCCGGCGCAGACGCCAGCTCCCGCCGCGCCCGCCGTTCCCGCGATGCCCCTGTCCGATGACGTAAAACCGATTCGAGTCGCGGGCCTGGGAATTCGCGTCAGCGATCTCGAGCGCTCGAAGAAGTTCTACACCGAAGTGCTCGGCCTGAAAGTGGATGCCAAAGTCCCCGCCCAGGGTGAGCCCGCGGAGTATCTTCTGGGCATGACCGGCGACGTGCGCGCGGACACACTGATCGTCATTCGCAAAGGCGAAATCAAACCCGGCGCCACGGAGTTCGGCACGATCACCATGGTGGTTCCCAACGGCCGCAAGATGGCCGAGCGCGTGGCCGCGGCGGGCTATGCTCCCGATCGCATCGTCGATGGAACCAACTTCGTAAAAGATCCCGACGGCTACACGATTGAACTCTATCAGCGGCCGGCCGCTCGTCAATGAAATCACGCTGGCGCACGGGAAGTTGACGAGTGGCGGAAGGATCCGGTTCGGCAGCACCACACATCTCCCACCCAGAACGGCCCAAGCTTGGGCACCGAGGCAGCGTGGCCACGAACGCCCCCGAACAGATCGCCAGAGGAGTTTCCAGCTCCAGAGCCTGGTTAGCGCCGACACGAGGGACAAAAAGTCCGCTTGGCAACCCGCTTGTCCGTTCTACAACATTTTGGACGGACAGCGGCGGTCCCGCAATTAGGATTGCGCCGTGTGAACACAACGTTCAAGGCCTCCGAATGCCATGTCTACCGTTGCAGGACCATTCGGCGCAGGGGGCAGGAGAGCCAGAACTGAATACGTTTCCGGGGAGGCTAAATGTCAAACCGCATTTTTCAGTTGCTGCTGGTTGTTGGTCTGGTTACGGGCAGGTTATGGGCAGCGACAGATCCTTTCGCAGGCAAATGGAAGGTCAACCCGTCCAAAAGCACACTCACCGACGAAATGAAGGTTGAGGCCGCAGGAGCAAACAGATACACCATCACCTTTGGCCCCGGCCAAGTGGACACAGTCGTGGCCGATGGGAGTGACCAGCCAGCTCTGCAGGGGACCACCCTGTCCATCACGGTGAAAGGGCCCAACCGCTGGCAGGTCATCCGCAAGATGAAGGGCCGCACCCTCCTCACGGCGGATTGGACGCTTTCCGAAGACGGCAAAACGCTTAAGGACGCCTTCACGCAATATCTGCCCGACGCTACGACATTGTTCTCGCAACCTTTGCCCAACGGTTCGACATTGTTCTTGCCCTATGAGTACGAGCGGACGGCGGGAAATTCAGGCTTTTCAGGCACATGGGACAGCGAGAGCGCGAAAGTGGCGGCGGGGATCGAGCTCCAGATCCAGCCCTACGAGGCTGACGGCCTGTCATTTAAACGTTCCGATGAAGGAATGGCTAAGAGGATCAAGTTCGATGGGAAAGATCATCCGGACCTCGATCCGAACGGGGCGGATAAAGGCACTGCATATTCGGGCCAGCGCGTGAACGAGCGCAGTCTGGAAATCACAGAGAAATTCAAAGGCAAAATTACGGGCACCCGGCAGATCGAGCTTTCCAAAGATCTCAAGACCTTGACGGTGACAGTGCACCCGGCGGGTCAAAACAGGCCCGAGAGCATCCTTGTCTATGATCGGGAATAGACGTGCGCGTCCGCTCCTGCGGGTGTGGGTCCGCGATTCGGCCGGGCGCCGGCACGAGGCATCTTGGACGGCATTCTTTCCCGTGTTGTAGAGTTTCGGGATGAGGAATCGGTGGGCTCGCTGGATCGCGGTTATCCTGCTGTGGAGCGCTCTTGGAGTGCTGTTTGCCTTGCCGGGTCTTTCGTCCCGTAATTGGAGTCATGTTCTGCTTGGCTCTCTTGCGCAGTGGTGGGCCTGGGGCCTGGTTACACCTCTCATCTTCCGGATAGATGCGCGCCTTCCATTCAAAGAGAACCAGTTGGGGATGCGCATTCTGGCGCATTTGCTCGCGAGCCTGCCTCTTACCTTCCTCTATTTCTACGTGGCCGTTGTAGTGTCCGTCTTTCTCGGACTGGGAAAATGGAGCGCTCTGGCTCATCCGCTTCCTCTTCTGAACCCATTCGGCCTTTTGTGGAGTTGGGTGGTCTATTGGGTCATCTTTGGCGTGATCCAGACCTTCCGATACTACGAACACTATCGCGCCAGCGAACTGCGGCTGGAGCGGATGGAGCGCAACTTTTCGCAAGCGCGCCTGAACGCACTGCGGATGCAGCTGGACCCGCATTTCCTCTTCAATGCGCTCAACACCATCTCCTCGCAGGTGGAGAGCGATCCGAAGCTGGCACGCACGATGATCGAGCACCTGGGCGATCTGCTCCGCCTGTCGCTCGAGGCGCGGGACAAACAGGAGATTCCGCTGGCGGAGGAGCTCGCTTTTCTCGAGCACTACGTCGCGATCCAGAAGATTCGTTTCGCGGAAAATCTGCGCATCGAAATACAAGTCACCCCGGAGGTGAAGTTCGCGCTGGTGCCTTGCCTCATCGTGCAGCCGCTGGTGGAGAATGCCATTCGTCATGGCATGTCCCGGCGCGCCTCAGGCGGAACTGTGACAGTAACCGCCGGGCGCGACGCGAACCAGGTAGAGATCCGCGTGGCGGACGACGGCGTAGGATTGCCGCCAGGATGGAATCTCGAAACATCCTCGGGCATGGGGCTGTCCGTGACCCGCGAACGCATAGCCAGCCTGCATCCGGACGGAACCAGCAGGTTCTCCGTCAGGCCGCGTACGGGAGGCGGGACAGAGGTGGAAATTTCGTTGCCGCTGCGATTCGCAGAAGAGCGAGCCAATGGCCCAGCCCGCTGAACCGATCCGCGTTCTGGTGGTGGACGACGAAGCGCCCGCTCGTCAACGCCTGGTGGATCTGCTCAAAAAGGACGGGGAGGTTGGAAGGGTCCTGGAAGCAGCGAACGGAAAGGCTGCCGTGGAGATCATCGCGCGCGAGCCCCTGGATCTCGTCTTTCTCGATGTGCAGATGCCCGAACTGGACGGTCTGCAGGTAATTGAGACTGTCGGTTCGGCGGCGATGCCACTGACGGTATTTGTCACCGCCTTTGATAAGCACGCCATCAGCGCCTTCGAAATGAACGCGCTCGATTATCTGCTGAAGCCTTTCAGCGATGAACGGTGGGAAGCCGCGCTTGCCCGCGCCAAGACCCGCCGCCACGAGCTCGGCCTGGGCGATTTCGGCGGCAGGCTCCTGCGCATGCTGGCCGCGCGAGCGCAGGCCGGCCGCTACCTTGATCGCCTGGTGGTGAAAGGCAGCGGCACAACACGTTTCATTCGCGTAGCCGAGATCGACTGGATAGAGGGCGCAGGAGTTTATGTCAATCTGCACGTAGGCGGTAAAGAGTTGCTTTACCGGTCCACGCTTAACGAACTATCCCGCCTTCTCGATCCCAGGCGATTCATCCGTATTCATCGATCTTCCATCGTCAATATAGACAGCATCGTTGAGCTCGAACCCATTTCTCATGGCGAGTTCGATCTGATCCTGAAGGACGGCCAGCGTACACGCGTCAGCAGAACCTATCGCATAGAACTGGAAAAACGCCTGGGCCAGTCTTTGTAACCAGGCAAGCGGCATACCTGTGGTGCACCCTGATGAGATGAGAATTACTGGAATTCCTCGCCGCCATCGGCGAAATGCCCTGGAGGTCGCCCGCAGGAAGCATCGAGAAGAGCGCGGGGATTGGGTAGCACTTTTCTCAGCGCTTTTGATGGGGAACATCCCGTCTGCCCCCCAGAATTCAAGCAGCAATCTCGTGATGGCCTCCGTTGTCCACCTTCAGCTAAAGTATCAGCCGATGAGATCTGCCTTCGTTGCCAGCTTCGTCTTTTTGACCATGAGCGCCACAGCCCAAAACACAGCCGAGTTCAACATTAAAGCGGCTGAGCGGTTCGCCAATCTCGCGCTCGCCTGCGTGCAGAAAGAGTACCCGAATCACATCAGCCACACGTTGAATAACGATCGAGATGCGGTCCCACCACGGAAATTGACGCCTGCTTTTTATGGCTGCTATGACTGGCACTCGTCTGTGCACGGGCATTGGCTCCTGGTTCGCCTGGTGAGGACGTTTCCGGACGCTGCGTTCGTTCAGGCTGCTCGCGAAGCACTGCGGCAGAGTCTGACCGCAGAAAACATGGTGCAGGAGGCTGCATATCTCCGAGGAGAGGGACGAGCCAGTTTTGAGCGCCCGTATGGGTTGGCATGGCTTCTTCAGCTGGCCGCGGAATTACGCGAGTGGGACGATCCGCAAGCTAAAGAGATGGCGGCTAATCTGCATCCGCTGGAGACAGCCGTGCTAGAGCGGCTGAACAACTGGCTGCCGAAGCTCTCGCATCCCGTTCGGATCGGGGAACACGACCAGACCGCTTTCGCGCTGGGTCTGATGTTCGATTATGCGCAAAGCACCGGCGATCAGAAGTTCACCGAACTAGTGGTGTCCAAAGCCAAACAGTTCTACCTCGGCGACACGACCTGCCCCCTGGCCTATGAGCCTTCTGGAGAGGATTTTCTGTCCCCGTGTCTGGGCGAGGCCGATTTGATGCGGCGTGTCCTGACCAACCAAGAGTTTGCACCCTGGCTGCGAATATTCATGCCGCAAATTCTTACCTCGGGTGGGAGCAGGTGGTTGCAGCCCGTGGTGTCGCCCGATCGAAGCGATCCCAAGCTGGCGCACCTGGACGGGCTTAATCTCAGCCGAGCATGGATGCTGGAGGGAATCGCTGCTGGTTTACCGAAAACCGACAAGCGGCTAGCGTCGATCATGGCGACTGCCGATGCGCACAAGAGTGCCGGCCTGGCGGCTGTAACCGGGGAACACTACGAGGGTGGACATTGGTTGGGCAGCTTCGCGGTTTATCTGGTCACAAAACGAGGAATTTCACGCTAGTTGCGGCTTCAGGTTGACTGCTCCGCACCTTCTCTTAGATGATTGTCAGGCATGGACGTTGAACGCATCATTGACGAGATTCAGCAGTTAGAGGAAATGTTCGAAGCGACGGATATCAGGCCCCTCAGCGCAAGCGACATCTCTGCTGCCAATCGAAGGCACGACGAAATGCTCGCGCATAGCCCGTGGTTTCAGCTTTGGCAGCGTTATGGTGTCTGCTGCCGCAATGAGCCCCCCGCGTTCCGACCTGACAGAATCAAAGGCTAAAACCTCCAACAACTTCAGCCGCGCATGCGGTTGATGGCGCGATTCTGGTTGGGAATCCTTGGTTTATTCAGAATTCTCTCGGCTGTTGCAGTGGGGGCATTGCCGCGTCTAGAGTGCCATAACACTCTTCCCCACGCTGTTGGTGGTTACGTCCCGGCTGTCCCCCAGAATTCAGAATTCCCCAGAATTCATCACTCGTTCCTTAGCGCCAGCATCGGCTCCACGCCTGCCGCCCGCCACGCCGGGACAGCCGACGCCACCAGCGCCGCCAGCACGAGCATCAGCGCCGCCAACGCCAGCATGATTGGATCCCATGGCCTGACGCCGAACAGTTGATGGGTCATCAGCTTTCCCGCCCCGATCGCAGCCGGAATGCCGATCGCCAGCCCGATGCCGATCTGCGAGAAGGCGCCGCGCAGCACCATCCTTATCACCCGCACGCGATCCGCCCCCAGCGCCATGCGCACGCCAATCTCACTGGTCCGCTGCTGCACGGTGTAGGCCATCACTCCGTACAGCCCCACCGCCGCCAGCACCAGTCCCAGGATGCCGAAAAGCGTGGTGAGAGTTGCAATCATGTCTTCCTGCTGGAAGTCGTTGGCCACGACTCTGGCATAAGGGTCAATCGAATAGATCACGAGGTTGGGATCGATGCCGGCCAGCGCCTTGCGCACGCGCTCTTCCATACCGGGCGGGCTTCCCGGCGCCCAGATCACGATGTTGCCCAGATAGTGCGAGGAGATTTCTCCGGCCGCATAGGCCGGATCGTCATACTGCACGGTCTGTGACTCCGGCACCCAGAACATCGGCTGCACCGGATCCTTGTATTCGTAGGTCATGTAGCGCATGTCGTTCACGACCCCGACGATTTCGTAGGTCGCGGCATACCTGATGTTGCCGATCCCGAAATGCTGGCCGATCGGGTTCTGATCCTTGAAGAACCTTCTGACAAACGCTTCGTTGATCACGGCTACCTTCCGGGTGGTGGCGGTGTCTTCCTCGGTGATGGGACGGCCGAGAGCGATCTTGGCGCCCAGTGCCTCAAAGAATCCCGGCATCACCCGCGCCCATCCCGCGCCAGTATTCTCCTTGGCGCCGGGTTCAGGCCGGCCTTGCACGTGAATGCCCTCGTTCCAGCTATTGCCGGACATCGGCGCATAGAGCACGGGCGCCACAATGCGCACGCCGGGAATCTGCAGCAGGCGCTCGTCGATCTGCCGCAACATCGGCTCCACTTGCTCCAGCTTGTAGTTGGACAGCCGGGCAGAGATCCGCGCGATATACCGGCCCTCGGTCTCGAATCCAAAATTCTGATGCTGCAGGTTCCGCAGGCTCTGCCCGAGCAGGGCCGCCGCGGAGAGCAGGATCAGGGACATCGCGGCCTGGGCGATTACAAGGGGCTTTTGCGCCCACGGCCGGACGCCCGCCACGGAGCGGCTTACGCCGCGCAATGCCTCGATGGGGTCAGCATGCGAAGACACCCACGCCGGCGCGATCCCGAAAATGATCCCGGTAAGAACCGACGTGCCCAGTGTGAACAGCAGCACGGGGAAAGATGGAGTCGCGCTGACGGGCACATAATTATTCGGTACGGTCTGGAAAGCCAGACGCAAAATCAGCGTGGTTGCGGCATAGGCCACGCCGATGCCCAGACCCCCGCCCATGGCCGCCAGCATCACGCATTCGACCAGGGATTTGCGGATCAGCTGCCGCCGCGGAGCACCCAGGGCCACCCGTATCGAGGTTTGCGCGCGATCCTTCAGCCCGCGCGAGAGCATCAGGTTGGCCAGATTCGCGCACGCCACCAGCAGCACGCAACCCGCCGCCACCAAAAGCAGCCTCAGTCCGTCCTGATACTGGTCGCGCAGGGCTGCCACGCCGGCGCCTCCGGGAATGAGGTGCAGCGTCTGCTCCCGCCATAGCTGTTTCTCGCCCGGCTCCATGTCGGGAACATGGCTCCCCAGCCAGTCATACAGCTCCACCCTCAGTTTGGCTTCAAGCGGCCTGGGATTTGTTCCCGGACGCACTCTTCCCACGATATCCAGGAAATTGCCGTTGGGCCGCTTGAGCTGCGCCATGGGCCCGTCGATCACCAGTTGCGCGGTTACCGGCAGCCAGAAATCCGGCATGCCCCACCCGGCCAGCTTGGCGCCAAAGAATCCCGGGGCAGCCACGCCGATCACCGTGAACTGATGTCCATTGATCTGGTAGCTGGCGCCGACCACCGAAGGATCGGCTCCGTACTTGTCGTGCCATATGCGGTAGCTCATCACCGCGACCGGCGGCGCGCCCTCCTGATCGTCATCGTCCGTCAGCAGGCGCCCGATCCACGGCTGCACGCCAAAGGTCCTGAAGAAATTCCCGGAGACAAACTCGCCATTGCGCGTGTCCACCTGGGCGGTTGACCCCGCTCTGCGGACAGCCAGAGACTGGCTGCCGGCCTGCAGCGCGGCCAGTTCGGCGAACTCCGGTGTGCGCGCGCGAAAGTTCCGGTACGCCTCCCAGGAGAACAAGGCAAAATCGCCGTCCTGGGTATACCCGCCCCAGTTGCAGCAGCGGACTTTGTCCCCGATCCGCCACAACTCGCCCGGCTCGGCCACCGGCAGCGACTTCAACATGACCTGATGAACCAGCGTGAATATCGCCGTGGTCGCCCCGATCCCGAGCGCCAGCGTGATCAGAGCTGTGGCCGTAAACCCAGGCGCCTTTCGCAACTGCCGTAGAGCATCACGTAAGTCGGTCAGCATTCGTCCCTCGCTTGTGGTTTTGACGTCGGATCCGGCTAACCGGTTAGCACTGTAGGACCAGCCTTTGGCCATTAGCTGGAATAGAAGGCGACCGAAAAAACAGAAAGCGGCAGCGGAAGAGGGAGCAGGGAAATCGGTGACTGGAGATCGTCTATTTCGATTTGTTCTAAAAGATAAATGACGCAGTTCAGGCTGTCCCCCTTTTTCCCCCTTTTTCCAGTGGGTGATATGGCGATTTATCAACAATTGGCGGTCGCTTGTCATCTGGGTGCTGCCAATTGTTCTCTCGGCCAGCGGTATTTGAGGGCCGTCTCAAAGACCTGGTCGCGTCCGCTAAGAAGATCGGCGATAGAAAGTTGAACTGATAGATCGGGTTCGAGGGTTGGTGGGTCAGAATCCTTTACTAGGCGAAAGAACTTTGTGGTGTACTCGATTTGAATTCTCGAATTTGGCAAAATAAAGCTTTCTACTTCGCCGTACTCATTTGGCGGGCTTCCGCTTCCTTCCCCTATAAGGATTGCATCCAAATCTTGGCGGAACCTAACCGCTGCCATCATCCCGGATGAAAAAGTCCCCCTGCCGATAAGCACATAAAGCCTTCCTTTATCACTCAACTGGGAACGCTTTTGGAAACCCCGGATTAATGGGTCAATCACGCTGGAGTCTCCTCCAGTGTTGAACCGTAGGTCTACTATGACTCGGTCGACTTTTCGGGATGTCTTGCGGCCGTCTACAAATCGAAAGAGTGCTTGTGTGAACCGTTTGAATGATTTCTTCGGATTGTTACGGCAACGGTTGTACTGAATGTAAAGCAGATGAGCGTCGGCAAGATACTCGTACCAATACCAGTCCTGCGGGTGCTTGCGCGAGACTGGACTGGGAAGATGCAACGCTGCGTGGACCGAGATCAATTGCTCGTCTGCATCGCTAGAAATTGGCGCGACTCGCAGTCGGAACTGTTCGGTGTTAGGCCGGGCAAACGTGAATTCGACGGAGCCATCCTTATCGGCAAGTCCAAAATGCTCTGCCACTTCTCGATTCAGCATGAAATCAGGGCTTAACTCATGTAACAAGGGGGTGTTTTCATGCGAAAGATAAGGTTCTACACCCGATTCAAGCTCTTCAGGAGTCATCGAACCGATACGGACGACGCGCATACCCAACGCTGACTTATATTTCTCGTCTGCTTGAGTCAACGCTGGCCCGTCCGAGTACCAGAAAAACTTCAACGGATATGGATGGAAGCCGAGTCGGCCTGCTGGATCCACGGTGGTGTGCGCCATCCTTCCTGTTGCAACAAGACGCATCAACCGCAAGACAATCTCGGAGTCCGAAAGCCGCGGCAGGTCGTGTTCTAGCTCCGCCACATCATCGCGGAATTTCGCGGGTGGATAAAGTTTGGCGGAATCGACCTGAACCGAAGGGAACTTTTGTGCGAAGAATTCGAGGTCCTCCCTCCAGCGTTGCTCGCGTGGTCCATAGGCCACTGGTTGGACCGAGACCTGTTGACGAGGTGGCAGTCGTCGAGTTCTCTTTAGGGCGGCATAAGTGCCTAATGCAACATCCGCCAAAAGAAACAGCACTGTCACGGTCATTAGCCACGGACGCACTTTTGGTAATGCCTCGGCCATGTCAAAAACACTCAGTTACTTGTAGCAAGATTGTCAGAAAGTATCGCTCTTATTCCTCCACTCCAGCAAACAAATGCGTCTCCATTCTCGAGAAAGCCAGCACTATCTCGAATCTTTGGCGTGAGTGTAACGGCGATTTTTCCCCAGTTATTCGCGGTGGAGGGCGTACAACAGTACCGCCGTGATTAGTGGAAAAAAGGGGACAGCCTGAACCGAGCGATTTTTCTGTACAATCCTGCGCTGCCGCGGCGAAACCGGTTTGGCCGGTACTGGAATAGAGGGCGACCGAAAAAACAGAAAGCGGCAGCGGAAGAGGGAGCAGGGAAATCGGTGACTGGAGATCGTCAATTCGATTTGTTCTAAAAGATAAATGACGCAGTACAGGCTGTCCCCCTTTTTCGGGGCGTGATGGCGGGTAAGCTTCGCGCGCAGCGGAAGCGAAGCGCTACTTAAAAAGCGCGGCTAGCTTCGGGCAAACCTTGCGCACGGTTTTTTCTGTGAAACGCCGGCCTCGCGGCATTGCATCGGGATGGCAGTCCGACAATTCGCGCGGATCCTCGGCCCCCCGTTTCTGCATGATCTCCACGGCGACATACTCCAGCAACTCGTTGTCGACGTCGCGATCGTTAATCGTTGATCCGTCAATCCAGGGCCCAATCTGGTCGGGGTCGCGGATGGCGACGTCGAACAGGGTTCTTCCTTTGCCGATGATCCATGATCGGAAATAGTGGAACTGATCGCCGCTCATCCCGCCCACGATGATGTCGCCTGCAGCCCACAGTTTCTGAAAATTGAGCGCGCAGAGCTTCTCGTAAAACATGTACCCAAAGGCTGACACTTCGCGATCAGAGAGACGGCTCAGGACGCGAGACAAAGCCTTTGGATCGGCCGAGCGCGAACTGCCCTTGCGCGCTTCTTCAATGATTTCCCAGAATCTTTCTTCGCTGATCGCGGGAGGCGCCATGGGAAGAGTGTAGCAGCCGGAAATCCCAGCGGACGCGGCCGAAATCCCCAGCTCAAAGCTCGCTCTTGGCTGCCTACTTCCCAAACAGCTGTCCAAAGAAGTCTCCCTTTTTCCACGACGGCCGCTGGCGCTCCCGGGCCACGTCGTAACCGGTGAGGAAGGCGATCTGCACGAACTGGATGGTGGCGTCGAAGTCGAAGGGCTGGTTCATATCGTCGCTGGGGGCGTGATAGCGGGTCATGATCCAGTTCTCGAGAAACTTGCGGCCGTCGACTTTGGGATCGCGGGCCTCAAGGCCTTCATTGATGCTCAGCGCGGGGATTCCCTGGCGCACGAAAGCGTAATGGTCGGCGCGGACGAAGCCGTTTTGTTCGGGCATGGGATCAGGGCTGATGGTGAGTCCCAGGCTGGCGGCTACGCGGGCCAGGGTGTCGCCCAGGGTGCTGTGATCGTCGCCGACCACGTCCTTGAAGGCGTAGAAGACGCTGGCGCCGTCCATGTTGAGGTCGGCGACGATGCCGCTCTGGGGCACGGTGGGGAAGCGCGCGAAGTAGTCGGCGCCGAGCAGGCCCTGTTCTTCGGCGGTGGTGGCGAGAAACAGAATGGAGCGCGCCGGGCGCTGGGCCGGGGCCAGGCCGGAGTAGGCGCGGGCCAGCTCGATCAGGGCGCTGACGCCGGAAGCGTCGTCGGCGGCGCCGTGGTAGATGCGGTCGCCGTTGATGGGCTTGCCGATCCCCATGTGATCGGTGTGGGCGCTATAGACCACGTACTCCTGGGCCAGCGCGGGATCCGATCCGCGCAGAATTCCAATGACGTTGGGGCTGCCGACCTGGCGATGCCGGCTGACAGCATGCAGGCGCACGGTTCCCGCCAGCGCGAAGGCGTGCAGCTTGCCCTCTTTACTGGCCGTGATCACCTCGGCAAATGACTGGGGAGCGCCGGCAAACAGATTTTCCGACGCGCGCGCGGAGAGCACGGCGGCGCCGCGGAGTTCCTTGAAGGAGTCGTTGGGCGTGCCGTCGCTGGAGAGCCAGCGATAGGCGGGCGATTCCACCTGGTTGGGCATCCGGCTCCAGGGGAGCGAGGCCTCGGAGTCGGGCGTCCACAGCGAGATGCTGCCCACAGCCCCGTGCGCGGCGGCCTGGCGACGCTTCTCCACCCCGGAAGCAAAGTGAGCGCGCTCATTGGCGGGAAAAGCGGCAGGCGCTCCGGGCAGAGCGACCACGATCTTGCCGCGGACGTCGACGCCGGCGTAGTCGTCATATTGGCGGCCGGGATTGACCACCCCGAAGCCGACGAAGACCAGCGGAGCGTCCACGGAGATGTCGGGCTGAAACTCATTGCCCCGGCTCAGGAAATCTTCTCCCCACTTGAGGCGCGCGGTCTTGCCCTGGCGGGTGATGGAGACTTCGCAGGCGGCGGGATCGACGGTGATCTCGCGAAAGGGGACGGTCTGGAAGTACGTCCCTTTGGCGCCGCCAGGCTCCAGACCGAAGGCTTCGAACTGTCCGGCGACGTATTTTGCCGCCAGCTCCTGGCCGCGGGTTCCGGTGCCGCGTCCTTCAAGCAGGTCGTCGGCCAGGAAGCGCATGTTGGCGCGCAAGGCGGACTTGCTGAAATGGTCGATGGCGTTCTGGACGTCAGGCGGAAGGCTTGCCTGCTGGGCGCTGGCGGGCGCAGCGATCAGGATTGCGGGTAAGAGAAGATTCGTGACCAGAAATCTCAAGTGAGCCTCCGGGGGACGGGTGAATTGTACGCGAAGGACGGGGCGGACAGAGAGATCTGGTGATCGGGTGATCTGGTGATCGGGTGATCGGACAAGAAGTGATCGGCGGGATCGCCGTAATCGGGAAGGTAAAACCAAAACCTTTGACCACAGAGGACACGAAGGAACACAGAGGAAGGCGCTGGGAGAAAGATTGGGGATCGGAGAACCAAAACCCTTTACCACAGAGGACACGAAGGAACACAGAGGAAGGCGCTGGGAAAAAGATTGGGGGATGGGGACATCGGGTGATCTGGTGATCGGGTGATCTGGTGATCCAGTGATCGGGGGATCTGATGATCGGGTGATCCGGTGATCGGATAGCCAGAAAATCGCCGACGTCAGAAACCGACATACAGGATCGCCAGGCGCGCAATCGGCAAGACGCGCTCATTTCTTCCGCTGGCGGTACTCCATCATAGTGCGGCGATGATCTTCGGAGTCCAGCGACTGCTGCTGATAATCCAGGTAAGCGGCGAAGGCCTGGTCATAATCGGATTCGAAGGACGAGGTAACCAGCTTCTTGGCGAAACCGCGCACGGTGGAGCTGCCGCGGAGCGCCGTTTCCGCCAGCGCCTGTGTCTTATGGTCGAGGTCATGGTCGGCGGCGACCCAGTCCACCAGCCCGATGCGCAGGGCTTCGCTGCCGTCGACCAGTTCGCCGGTCAGCACCATGCGCCGGGCGCGTCCGAGGCCGATGAAGCGCGGCAGGCGGTAAGTGCCCATACCGGGGATCAGGGCTTCGAGCACGGCGGGGAGGCCAAGATGGGAGTCGGGAGTGGAGACTCTGAAATCGCAGGCCAGCGCGATCTGCAGCCCGCCACCGATGGCGTAGCCGCGGATCTTGGCGATGGTCAGGGCGTTGAGGCATTCGAGGCGGCGCACAGCCTCGTCGGTGCGGCGAAACCAGTCGAGCTTGATCTGTCCGGCGGAGAGCTCCTTCAAGTCGATGCCGGAGCAGAACGCGCGGCCGGCGCCGGTGACGATTACGGCCTTGAGGTCGGCGGCGGCCTCCAGTTCGTCGAGCGCGCGATGAAAGTCGTTGACCAGCTGCCGGTTTTCGGCGTTCAGCACCTCCGGACGGTTCAACACCAGCTCGGCGATGCTGCCTTTTTTTTTTGTGTAGAGGGTGCGCGGTTGTGTCATGGCGATGTCCGCTGTGGGGATTTTGTCTGGTTGAATCGGCGCAGAGTGTACGCGCAGGAGAAGCAAATGGCAATGAGCACTCAGCAGTTAGCACTCAGCCAGAAACAGAAGCAGGCTGATAACGTTGGATAGCGCTCATCCGGGTATGAGCGTAGTAGTCCGCAACGCAACTAGGACCGGTCTTGATGTGCAAATAGCCTCTCCACAAGCCAGCTCAGGAGGGCTAGCGCAGCCATCGCGGCCCAAATGATGGAGTGCTCACGGAGATAGGACGCGGTTGAGGCCCGGAAGTACCGAGTGAAAAAGTGAATTTTTGCTGCGATGTACAGGCCGAGAAAGAGAACAAGAAGCACTGCCGAGCACAGTCGAGCTGCCTTCATGCTTCACTCCCAGGGGTACAGCAGGATTCCACCATAATCGGGTTATGAGTGAAATGGGTTTCACTAGCAGCGTAGATCAATATCAGCACGTAGCCAACGAGGTGCACCCCCTCATCGGCTATCCCGCAGCAATTGTTAATGTTGGGTGGCGATTACCAAAGTCCATGGAACCTCGGTCCTTATGACCTGAGGGGGAATGAACTTATGATGAGAGCTGGCAAACTCCCCAATGGAACTTGCGGCCGACACAAAACAAATAAGGTACTCTCCCACTGCCACGCCCATCCTGGACTTGCTGCAACCTCTGCCCTCGCGGCGGCGGCTGCGGTTGAGCGCTGGGGAATACTTCTTTTTGAGCGGCGCTGTGATCCTGGCCCTGATCGGGCTGCCCCTGTTGCGCCGTGTGGTGGAACCGCTGTCGTCGTTGGGATCCTGGCGCGCCATTCTCGTTGCCAGTTTTCTGATTCCCGGCGCTGCGCTGCTGCTGAGTCAGGCCGGCCATGAGCTTGGGCACTTGGCGGCCGCCATGTTGACAGGCTTCGGACGAATCAAACCGAGCGGCTCGTCAGGAGAAGATGCCAACCTGGGCGACCGCGATTTCAGGTGTGACAATCTGCGCATCGCGGCCTGTGGTCTGGTGCCGCGAAAGACAGACAGCCTGCGTCGACGCCTCTTCTTCCTTTACGCCGCCGGTCCGGCCACGAACTTCCTGTTAGCAGCTGTCACAGAGACAGCGGCATGGGGCGGCCAGTGGGGAAGCGTGGCAACATTCTTCGCTCATGTTTTTGCTGGAATCTCCACCCTGCAGGGGATCGCCGATCTTATCCCGGACACCAGCCGCGGCAGTTTTTCCGACGGCTCGCGCATGTTGATGCTGCTGAAGAACGAGGCTTATGCCCAGCGCTGGATGACCATCCTGGAATTTCAGCTGGCCTTGCAGGGCGGCGAGAATCCCGCGTCGTGGAATGAAGCCCGCGTTCTCAGCCTCATCGCCATACGCGACGATTCGTGCGATGCGGTTGCGGGCCGCTGGCTGGCGTTCCTGTGGGCGACGGCGCAGCAGGACATCACTTCCGCGACCAGATACCTTGAGGATGCTCTGGAAACGCATCATGCGGCGTCGCGCCGGTTGCGCGATCGCCTGTGCTTTGAAGCCGCGTGGTTTCAGGCCTGGTACCGCGACGATCCCGCCAAAGCCCGCCATTGGGCGGACGCAGTCAGCCATGATGTGGGCAAACTGCAGCAGCCTCGGCTGGACATCGCCTTCATGTGGGCGGAAGGAAAGCTGTTCGATTCCTGGCAAAAGTTGAGCGACTACCTGCGTCGCATTCACGATCTGCCGGTCTCGCCCGCCCGGGACGCGGCAGAACGCCAGGCGCGGGAGTGGAAATCGCAGATGGAGTCGCGCATGCTGACGCGCGCGTGGCGCACCATCTATGCCATGTCACAGGAAGTAGAAGCCTCCACGCCGCAGCCTGCGCCGGCCAAGGTTTGAAAACCGCCTCGTGTTAGTATCGCCTTGTGTCTGCCTCCGCGAAGCCTCAACGTGGGAGATCCAAGAGCCGGCAGCGCCGCACCAGCAAGCATCTGGTGGTGATCACCGGAATGTCGGGTTCCGGAAAGGCTTCTGTGTTGAAGGCCTTTGAAGACCTGGGCTACTACTGCGTCGACAATCTGCCCATCGGCCTGATTCCGCGTTTCGCCGATCTCACCAAGGATTCTCCTGAAGTCGAGAACGCCGCTCTGATCGCGGACATACGCGAGGGCGAGCAACTGCAGAAGCTTCCCGCCATCATCCGCTCCCTGCGCAAGCAGTTGAAGACCACAGTGGTCTTTCTGGAAGCGTCGGACGAGTCGCTCCTCCGCCGCTTCAGCGAGACCCGCCGGCCGCATCCTCTGGGCAAGAGCTCCACCGTGCGCAGCGCTTTGCGCCGCGAACGCCGCGCCTTGCAACCGATTCGCGCCATGGCTGACCTAGTGGTGGATACGTCGCGCTTTACCGTCCACGAGCTGCGCGCGCACATCACCGCCAAGTTCACTGCCGGAGGGACAACGGACAAGGACATTCTGGTGTCGGTAGTCAGCTTTGGCTACAAGGCAGGCGTGCCCAACGACGCTGACCTGCTCTTCGACGTTCGCTTCCTGCCCAATCCGCACTTCGTGCCTCGATTCCGCCGCTTTACGGGACGCCATCCTCAGGTGGCCAAGTACATTCGCTCATTTCCGCAGACGCAGGAGTTCATCAACCGCATCTCCGCGTTGCTGATCTATCTGATTCCGCATTATGTGCGCGAGGGCAAGAGCTACCTGACCATCGGCTTTGGCTGCACCGGCGGCCAGCACCGGTCGGTGATGATCGCCGAAGACGTAAAGAGATTGCTGGTCAAGGCGGGTTACCGGGTGAAGGTTGTGCACCGCGACTCTCCAAAGTAATTAACAATTTTTAACTCATAGGGCTCCTGACTGATACGGATTTAAGCCACCGTCCATTAGAATAGGTCGTCATGTTTCCAGCCGCAGTGGGTGGTTTATGCAGCAGCTAAAGCGCCTGCTCAGCCATCTTCGTCCTTATTCGCTTCAGTTCGCCGCCTCGGTGGTGCTGATGGCGATTGTGGGCGCGCTGGACGCATTTCGGGTTCTTCTGATCGTCCCCATCATCGACAAGGTTTTCAATCCTGCTGCCCCCGGCCACGACCTCAAGCTTTTCAGTATTCCCGGCTCCCAAAGGGTGGTTGAGCTGCAGGAGTTTGTCCCCCGCTATTTCCATAACCCGCTTACCGTTGTGGTGGTCGCGCTGGTCATCTCGGCGGTGATCAAAGGCGTATGCGACTACGCCGGGACGTACCTGGTCAACTATGCCGGCTTCGGACTGATCACCGACCTCCGCAACAAGCTCTACGACCGCATTCTGCGGCGGTCGGTGGCTTTTTTCTCCCAGAACACCACCGGAACGCTGATCTCCACCATCATCAACGACATCGAGAAAGTGCAGGTTACGCTCTCCATCGTGATGGCGGAATTCCTGCAGCAATTCTTTACCCTGATCTTCATGGTGATCGCGGTGGTCATGCTCGGTCATAAGCTGGCCTGGGTGTTGCTGCTGTTCATTCCCGTCGTAGTGTTCTCGTTTGGGCGGATCGGCCGCCGCGTGCGCCAGACCACGCGCAAGGGCCAGGACAAGCTGGCCGACATTCAGAACATCCTGCATGAGACCATCACCGGCAACCGCATCGTGAAGGCTTTCAGCATGGAGCATTGGGAGAGCCGCCGCTTCCGTGGCGCCGCCAAAAAGCTCTTCAGCGCGAATTTGAAGTCGGTCGCGGTGCAGTCGGTGAGTTCGCCGCTCATGGACATTATCGGCGCTATCGCCGCTGCCGCACTGCTGTGGCTGGGACGCGACCAGATCAAGACCCACGCTATGACTCCCGGCATGTTCCTGGGATTCATCTTCGCCGTCTTCAAGCTCTACGATCCAGTGCGCAAGTTCGCGCTGTTCAACAACAGCTTCCAGCAGGCGCTGGGCGCATCGTCGGAAATCTTCCGCTTCATGGACTCCGACGACGACGTTCGCGAAAGGCCGGCCGCGATGCAGTTGCCGCGCTTTAGCCATAAGGTCACGTTCGAAAACGTCAGCTTTGCCTACGGGGATTCCGAAGGGCTGCCCATTCTGCGCAACGTCAACCTTGAAGTGGAGGCCGGAGAGATTGTCGCCATCGTCGGCTCCAGCGGCGCCGGAAAGAGCACGCTGGTTCACCTGCTGCCTCGCTTCTTCGATGTCACCACCGGCTCCATCAAGATCGACGGCGCGGATATCCGTGACGCCACGCTGGCGTCGTTGCGAGGGCAGATCGGCATTGTGACCCAGGAGACGATTCTCTTCAATGACACGGTGCGCAACAACATCGCCTACGGCCAGCCCAGCGTGGGCCAGGCCGCGGTGGTGGAAGCCGCGCGCGCCGCATTGGCGCATGACTTCATCATGAAATTGCCCGAGGGCTACGACACCGTGATCGGCGAGCGCGGTTTGCGGCTCTCCGGCGGCGAACGCCAGCGCCTTTCCATCGCCCGCGCCCTGCTCAAGAACGCTCCCATCCTCATCCTTGATGAAGCCACGTCGTCGCTCGATAACGAGTCGGAAGCCCTGGTGCAATCGGCGCTGCAGAACCTGATGACCGGCCGCACGGTGTTCGTCATTGCCCACCGCCTGACCACGGTGCGGCGCGTGGACCGCATTGTGGTGCTGGAAGGCGGCTGCATCACCGATTCCGGAACTCATGAAGACCTGCTCGCCCGCCTCGGCACTTACCGCAAATTATATGAATTGCAGTTTATGGACTTAGAGCCGAAAATGAGTGAAGAGGCCGAGGCCTATCGCCGCGACTGAAGACGGCCGACACATTTCATGTCCATTCGCTCCATGACCGGATTTGCCCAGGTCAAGTCCCAGACCAGTGACGGCGTTACCTTCACTCTGTCGATGAAGTCTGTGAACCATCGTTTCCTCGATCCCCAGCTTCGCCTTCCCGTGGACTCCGACGAACTGGAGATGCGCATCCGGCGCGTGCTCAAGGAACGGCTGGCGCGCGGGCACGTGGAGGTTGTGCTCAATGTGGAGCGCCGCGCCGGCGAGGGCTACAACTTCAATCACGACCTGGTCGCCGGCTACCTGACGGCTTTCCGCAAGGCAGCCGCTGAGTTTTCCGCGCCCGGCGAGCCCGACCTCAATGCAATATTCCGCATCCCCGGCGCCCTGGGCGAAACCACTCCGCTCGACGGCAGTTTTTCCTCCGCGGTGCTCGAATCGCTGGAGCAGGCCATTGAGAAATTGAACGCCATGCGCGAGCACGAAGGGCAGGGAATTGAAGCCGAGCTGCGAGGCCGCCTGGGCGCTCTGGAAAAGGCCGTGCATGAGGTCTCCGGCCATCGCGCCGAGGTCTCGCGCGCCTGCATGGAAAAAGTCACCGCGCGTATGCAGGAACTGCTGCAGAGCGTGAAGGCCGATCACGATCGCATCCTGCAGGAAGCGGCGATCATGGCGGAACGCAGCGACGTCCAGGAAGAACTGGCCCGCCTGCATACCCACATCGATCACTTCCGCAAGCTGCTCGACCATGGCGGTGAAGTCGGCAAGAAGCTGGATTTCCTGCTGCAGGAGATGAACCGCGAAGCCAACACTCTGTTGTCGAAGACCTCCGGCATCTCAGGAGGCGCGCTGCGCATTACCGAGGTCGGATTATTGATGAAATCGGAAATTGAAAAGTGCCGCGAACAGGTGCAGAACCTGGAATGAGCGGAATCCTTTTCATCATCTCGGCGCCGTCAGGTTCGGGCAAATCGACCCTGGTAAACGAGCTGCGTAAGTACGTTTCCAACCTTGAGTTTTCGGTTTCCTACACCACCCGCGCCCCCCGCGGCAGCGAACAGGACGGCCGCGAGTACCACTTCATTCCTAAGGCGCAGTTTGAAGAAATGATCCACGCCGGAGCTTTCTTGGAATACGCCGAAGTCTTCGGCAAATACTATGGAACGCCCAAGAGCGTTCTAGAGGAAGCCTCCCGTCGCGGCCACGATCTGTTGCTGGATATCGATGTCCAGGGCGAGCGCCAGGTAAAAGCCAAAATGCCCGGCGCGGTCAATATCTTTGTATTGCCGCCGAGCAAGGCCGAGCTTGAATCGCGGCTGGAAAAACGTCGCCAAAGCGAGAATGCCAGTCCGGAAGAAACCCAGCGGCGGCTGGCCGCCGCCCGCAAAGAGATTGAGAATTACCCTAATTACGACTATATTGTCATCAACGACCGCCTGGAGCAGTCGGTGGACGAACTTCAGGCCATTGTCTTAGGGGAACGAGCCGAGCGCTCAGGCAAACTACTTTTTCCGCAGGAAAAAAACTACGTAGAAGTGAAGGATAAGTGCCGCACTTCTAGGATGGAAGTCAAGATTAAACGTATTCTGAATTCGTTCTAACCGTCCCCCAGCGGAGTTTTGCGAGGTGAAGTGGACCATGAAGCTAAAAGAAGGATTTGACAGTAACTATCGCTATGTCCTGGTGGCAGCGCGTCGCGCCCGCCAGCTCGCGGGTGGCGCTCCGCCTCTCGTTAACACCAATGCCCGCAAGGTCTGCAAAATCGCCCAGGAAGAAATTGACGCCGGCAAGGTTCAGTACATGAAGGCGGCCGAAGCCGCTCCTGTACCTGCGGCCTCGGCGGCTTCGGAGCCGGAAGAGGCAGGCGGGTAACCGGCCGCACAACCCCTTTGCATGGTATGCATGTTTAAGGCGTGGCATTGCTACGCCCTGTTGTTTCGCCAGCAGCCACTTGTGGCCTTGCCGATCACTCCCTACCCATGTAAGGGTACTAGAGTCACCTTAGCTGCCCTCTTTGCTATACCTTCCGAAAACGGGCCCATAGTACGATCCACTTATCCCCAAACTCTTGTGCGAGAGTCGTTTGCTTCCGTTTATGTCATCTCAAACGAAGCGAGAGGTCTCCGTGGCCGTCCGCTCCTTCTACGCGGCGCTGATTCTCTTTCTTGGCCCCGTAGTTGCCCAGCGACAGCCCTCTGCAACTCCGGATGCAGTCCCGTCGGCGTCGGCGGATGACAGTCAACGCACAGGCTCAACTCAAAGCGTCATCAAGCAACTGGAAGCTCGTCAGGAGCGTGGGCCATCTGCTCCGCCCGAGGGCTTCCAGTATTTCCAGGGGGAAGGTTACCGCTTTCTGGTTCCCGCTCCCATGGAATTGGAAGGCCGCGAAGGAGACATGACCAGGGTCTCCGTGATGGGCACACGCATGCTCGTGCTGGCGGGCGACCCGGTGCCGGAAGAAGCCGCGCCCGATAATGAGCATTTGAAGAACAGCTCCTGGCAAGGCCAGTACACCAGTGGAAGAAAAGCCACATTCGGCAGTCGTCGGGGATGGATCTCCGAAGTGCGCGGCAACAACTACATGGGAAGCTCCGCACTTATCTTCGGCCAAGGGCGCACCATCAGAATCGACTGTGTAAATCAGCAGGAACAGCTCATCACCTCCGGCAAGGAGTCCTACCAGCAGCAGCGACTGTATCTCAGCAAGGCCTTGGCTCAATCAGATGATCGGAAGAACACTGAAGCCATGTGCCAGAGGCTTTTCCAATCCGTCGAATTGGAAGAAGACGCTCCGGACTTGGCACCGCAGTCAACACTCTATGACCGGGCTAAGGCGGCGCGAAGCGCCGCGGTTCTGCAGCCGGCGTCGCCCGAGACGGCACCAACCGCAGGGATGAGCCTGGGTGATCTGGGCCGCCGCCAGCGTGCGCTTCCTCGCAAGCCCGCGGCCGCTTCCTTTGAGGCTACGGGCGATCCGGATAAGGTTCCTGCCGGCTTCCGCTGGCTGGGGCTGAGCGAAGTCTGTAGACCGGATTGCAGTCGTGCCCGCATGTTGATCCCGACAGCAGCCATCGTTGTCCCTGATCATCCGGAAGTCTACGAAATGACACTGGATCACGCCGTGGTCAGCTTGTTTGCGGGCCGCTTACGGACATGGACCGGCGTCGGATCACTGCCGCCTTCGCTTTGGATTCAGGAAAAGTTTGCTAATCCCATGTTTGGCGTGACCCTGTCGACCAGCCCCACCGTGACTCCTCTTTACGAAGAGGACAAGATCATTCGCGGTCAGACTGCGAAGATTTCGCGCGTCATGCTGGTAGATCCGGCCGGCAATGTTTTCCTCGGCGAGGGCGCGGTTTTCAAGATAAGCGGCGACATCGGGATAGGCTGCCTGATCCCGGAAAACAAGTTTGGAGAATTTGAGCCGGTTTGCGAGCGCATGATCGACTCACTTCAGGTGGAATGAGCTTTCCTGGGAAACATCTTCGCTGGATACTGCTCCTGCTCGCCTTCGCTTGTTCGGACCTGGCGGCGCAGGACACTCCCTCGCTTGCTGATCTCGCCCGCAAAACGCGCGAGCAAAGACAATCGGCGCCGGCAAAGCCGGTCCTCACAGAGGAGAATATTCCCCGGCGTCAGGTTTTGCGGGAGTTCTATTGCCTGCCTGTAACCCGGCTTCCCGACCTTCCCGCTCCCTGTCATAACGTCGAGATCGATCTGAATGTGGGCAGCCCACCCCGCCAAGGTGGTGGATATCACTGGTATGTCCACTACTCGTTATACTTGAAGAACGGTCACGATTATCGCGTCGCCTTCTGGCCCGACCAAAGCACGTCGTTCGATCCGCGACAGGCTCTGGAAAACGCCAGGCAGAACTACCTTGCCCACGTCGTGCACGAAGAAGTGGAGTCGGACTTCACTGCTGCCGCCAAGATCCTTACGGCTGAGGACACTTTCATTGAGGGAGGGCCGGCGCAGCTGGTGACCTTTCAGAGCAGTTCGAACCGAGGTCCGCGCCGCGGGGTCGCTCTCTTTTTCTTCCCGCTGCCCATGCAGGTTGTAGTTGTGAGCTGCACCTTCCTGGTGGAGGACCTGTCGGAAGCCACGCCCTTGTGCGACGAGATCGTGCGGTCGGCGCATGTCGTTCGCCTGCCCGACAAGCTGAAAGCTTATCCAACTTACGACTGATGAGATTCTCAATGCCAAAGCGGATATTCTGCCAGGCATGGCTGGTGGCCGGCCTCGCCCTGACAGCCTGCGCCGCTGAGGACGGCCTGCGCTCGGTCTTGCGGCCAGGGCAGGTGCTTACCTATGAATTCGAGGGCCACTTTGGCTTTGTTCCCGATCGCGTTGCCCTTCGCTACGAAACCGACTTCAACGCGTCTTATCGTGGCCCCGCCGTTTGCGATTATTACTACTCGACTTTGATCGAGCTGCGGTTCTTCGATCAGACTCCCGGGAAAGGCCTCACCGGAGCCGCCAGGTATCTCAATCCCAGGCTGACGCAGTGGCAATGTCCGGACCTCGACCGCAAAAAGGCGGAAGAAGGACTCGCAGCTTTGAGCGCCACCGTGATGCCGTTCTCCATCAATGACCGTGGTGAAATTACGGTGCCTCCGCTTACCGAAGAGCAGCTGGATTTTCGGGGAACGTTTCGTCTGCTTGTCAGCTCCACCATGGACCTCCTGCATCCCATTCTGGCCAGGGGTCCGGTCGCGGCCGGTGGGGAGTGGAAGCCACGGGAGAATTTTATCTACTGGAAGGAATATGTGGACAGCGGCCTGGAAACGAGCGCGTCCACGGCAAAATACATCCGTGACGTAAGAATTGCCGGCGACAGCTGTGCCCAGCTTGATTTCAAGTATGTCCTGGCGCCGCAGGACCTGGCCGCCTCCGCGTCCACGGCAGAGGGAAGCGTGCGGGTGGAGTATGCTGGAAGCATCTCCACTGGGTTGCTGCAGGTATCCGCGCTGTTCGATCGCACCGCCGGGCATGTGGCCTGGGCGCACCGCTACCGCGAGATCGACAATCGTCTCTATCTTGGCCACGATGACGCAGGGTCAACACGCACCCTTACACACTTCAAAGTGACGGAGGAATCCACAGTGCGCGAACTCCGCCAGGGTTCGCCGCTGGAGTGGAGCTCCGCACTCAGGAATTTTGAAAGCAGTGGCGGCACTCCGGCTGCGCCCGCGGCCGGGGATTCCAATCCGCTGATGCGCGCTGCGGCAGAGGCCCGAGCCCGCCGTCGTGCAGGGCAGGGCGAAACCCCGCAGCTGGCCCCGCCAGGGTTTGTCCGTTATGAAAAGCGCCTGTGCTCGAATAGTTGGTCTTGCAGTGTGGTCTCCATCGCCTTACCCGGTTCGGTAGAGACAGACGACGATTCACCCATGCGCGTGACGTTTCTGGCGACAACGGGAAAAAGCGTTGCCAGCATCAGCATTGGCCCCAACCAGGAAAAGATTTCACGAGGGCTGAGCGATCAGGAAGAACTGCGCAAGAGCGCCCTGGCATTTCTGACCGGCAAGATGTGGCTTCGCGCCGGTCCGGGTACGCCGGTCATTATGTCGGATACCTACATCGGAGACTATCCGGCATTGCTGACCGATTTTAAGACCTCCCGCATCGACGGGGTACAAATGGAAGGCCGACTGGCCAGCGTCCTCACCGCATGGGGCGAGATTGTGTCGGTTGGCTGCGGTTATGCAAAGACCGACGCCCTCACCGAAGAGAATATCTGCCGCCAGGTGCTCGATTCAGTGCGCGTTCACCAGATCGAGCCCTAATAGCTCGGTTTCGGCGGGATGTACGGCGTGACTTCCGGCAATGGAGTGGGTGTGGGAATAACGTATGGCTTGTTCTCCGGCTCGCTGACGGCGATCTCCTCGTTCCACTGGGTATAGACGGCTTTCACGGAGCCGTCCAGACTGGTGTAGATGAGCGGCAGGTGGTCTTTCTCGCTCAGGCACAGCGTATAGGAGCTGTCGACCGTCCAGTTGCGGCAGGCTTCTCCGTTCGATTGATCCATCTCGCCGCGGGAGAAATTCAGGTGATGGCGAACCGCGCGGTCGAATTCTGCAGCGATGGCCATGGCTCTTGCGACCGGCGTGGCAAACAGTGCCGGCTGGTCAACGGCGAACCTGCACGGATCGGGCGCGTTCTCATTGTTGGGGACCTCGGTCCAATGTGGAAACGCTATATCCTGAGTCCAGCTTCTGTCGCCGATGCGAATGGTGTGCGAGTTGCTCACGCCTCTCAACACGAACTCGGTGCGGTCGGGACAAACCACGGTCACCGTGCTCCACAGACCCGCTCCGTTGCGGGAATGCAGCTCCATCTCGGCGTGCCAGCTTCTGGCCTGATGGAGCGCCTCGTTGGCCTCCACGATCTCCGGATCCACATGTCTGGTATAGTGCACGCCGATAACGATCGCCAATGCGCCTGCCATCAGCAACAGCACGAGCTTGATGTTCATCGAGGCCACTCCGGCGGATCAATCTCGATCGGCTGGTTCCAGTCGGTCCAGACAACTCGGAAGGAATTCTCGTTCGCGATCAGTCGGCGGGGGAGATCGTCGCTGCCGATGCAGTAATCCAGAATCTTTTCGTTCCCGTTGCCGGCGTGGAAGGTCACTCTCCACTCGCGGCACGCCTGCCCGGCCACCGTATCCATTCCGCGTTTCTCGATTCCACCCAGGGCGCGAATGTGCTTGAAGTCGGGAAAATATCCATCCTGAAGAAACGGCACAGAGTGCCCGCAGACAGATCGCCCCGCGCCATCCAGTTTCCAGTCCGCATCTTTAAAGTATTTGACGTAGTGGCGATTCCCCACGTCAAAATGCTCGATGTAAACATCTCTTGGCGTGTCCCATTGACGCTCGGCAAATGCCGACGTTTGCAGGCTGTGTTGCCGGTCGGGGCAGACCACCTCAAACGTCCAGTGATCGATCGTCTTTCCCTGTGCGCTTTCCTCCATCCGGTAACTCTTGGCCTTGGCCAGCGCCGCCTCCATCCGCAGGAATTGCCTCTCCCCGGCGCTGGGAATAAAGAATGAATAGCCCAGCGCGAACAAAAGCAGGACAGGTACCAGGCGGATTAAGAGGTATTTGATGATCATTCCTTGCCCGCAGCCAGAAAATCCCCTGAATAGCTAAAATGCCCAAAAGCTGCAAGTCTTTCAAGTTACGTCAGTTATCGCTGTTGCTCTTAGCTCAAATCGAGATCTGGCATCGTACCGGTAACTACCCGTTGGCATTTCAAGCAATTACAATTTAGGTATGAAGGTCGCCCTGGGAGTATCCGGTGGAATCGCGGCTTATAAGGCCGCGGAACTGGTGCGCCTGCTCCAGGACCGCGGTATACGCGTGCAGGTGGTGATGACCCGCGCTGCCCAGGAGTTCGTCCGTCCCTTGACCTTTGCCGCGCTGAGCGGAGAAAAAGTAATTACCGATCTGTTTGGCGCAGGCGCGGAAGATCCGAACATCGATTCCGCGGTGGAGCACATTGCCGTGGCCCAGTCGATCGACGCCCTTGTGATCGCGCCCGCAACCGCCGATGTTATTGCCAAGATCGCCCACGGTCAGGCCGATGATTTTCTGACCACTCTATTTCTGGCGACGACTGCGCCGGTGGTGGTGGCTCCGGCGATGAACGTCAACATGTGGGAGAACCCCGCTACACAGGCCAACGTCGCGACCTTGAGGAAGCGGGGCTACAGCGTGGTGGAACCGGACAGCGGCTACCTGGCCTGCGGCATGGTTGGTCCGGGACGACTGGCTGCTAATGAGACCATCGTGGCCGCGGTGCTGGAAGCCCTGGGCGCGCGGCAGGATCTGGCCGGAGAGACGGTGCTGGTCACCGCTGGACCTACGCGCGAGCCCATCGATCCCGTGCGCTACATCAGCAATCGTTCCAGCGGCAAGATGGGTTACGCCCTGGCCGAAGCCGCTCTGCGCCGCGGCGCCAAGGTCGTGCTTATCAGCGGGCCCACCGCGCTCAAGCCTCCGGGCGCCGCCGAGTTCGTTCCCATCAAGACAGCGGAAGAGATGCGCCAGGCGGCGATGGCTCATCTGGAACAGGCCACCATTGTCATCAAAGCCGCGGCCGTGGCCGACTTCACCGTGCGCAATCCGGCCACAGAAAAAATCAAGCGCAAAGAGCCGATCAGCCTCGACCTCCAGCCCGCGCCCGACATTCTGGCTGAGATTGCCCGCAACAAAGGATCGCGCATCGTGGTGGGCTTTGCCGCCGAAACCAGCAACGTGCTTGAAAACGCCCGCAAAAAACTCAAGTCCAAATCGCTTGACGCCATCGTGCTCAACGATGTTTCCCGGCCCGGCATCGGATTTGACTCTGAACGAAATGCGATTACCATCCTCACCGCCGGCGGCGAAGAAGCTGTTCCGGAGAACAGCAAGTGGGAGATCGCCCATCGGGTTCTCGACGCCGTCGTAAAACTCAAGGCTGAGCGCGCGCTCCGAAAGAATTCCACACAGCGTTGATTTCCTTCCTCGATTACACTGTCAGGGAATGCCTCGTCTCGATCCCGAAACTCAGAAGCAATTATCGGCGCGCGTAAACTACTATCGCGAGATGGGAATCCACGATTTCTATCGCCAGCCGATTCCGGTAGAAGCCCAGGTCGCCGGCGAAGATAGCGAGACGCCGGCGGCCGGTGCTCCGGAGCCCCGGTCGGCATTGCCGGTGATCCAAGATAAACCCTCGGCGCTCGCCGCCATTCGCGATGATATCGGCGACTGCACGCGCTGCCGCCTGAGCAAGGGCCGGACAAACATCGTCTTTGGCGTGGGCAATGTCGATGCCGACATCATGTTTGTCGGTGAAGGGCCGGGCGCTGACGAAGATGCGCAAGGCGAGCCCTTCGTGGGTCGTGCCGGCCAGCTGCTGAACAACATGATTTCCGCCATGGGGCTGCGGCGCGAGGACGTCTATATTGCCAACGTGGTCAAGTGCCGTCCGCCGGGAAATCGCACGCCGGAGAAGGACGAGTGCGATACCTGCATTCCATTCCTCCTGCGCCAGATCGAGGTGATCCGCCCCCGGGTGATCGTGGCTCTGGGCGCCGTAGCGGCCAAGAACCTGCTCGCCGTCAACGACTCCATGGCTAACCTCCGCGGCCGCTGGTATGACTTCAGGGGCGCAAGGCTGCTGGTTACCTACCATCCTGCATTTCTGCTGCGCGATCCCCGCCAGAAAAAAGAGGCCTGGAAAGATCTGCAGATGGTGATGAAGTATCTGGATCTGAAACCAAAGAGCAAGCCGCAGGAAGACTGAACCGCTGGCGCTTGACAAAGCGCGCCATGACCTGCGCCGCGAATGCGCCAGCCCTCGGTAAATTTTGGTTCACTGGCCTTTCAGTCAATTGAAAGACATCGCCGCGCTGTGATACGGTAATTCTAATAACTCGCAAGAAATCCCGGCCAAAATCGTTGTGCAGCGCGACTCCGGTGGGCTTACTCCCGCCTTGTTTGGGCCGGGAATGGAGCCAAAGGTGATGAAGGATTCCAGCGAAGCGACTGCCGCACGACAAGCCCCCGAACAGACGGACGAATCATTTATCAGCCGTAAGCTGATCCGTCCTTCTCTGAGTTCGAATCCGCCGCGCACGGAGCCGGTTTCCGAGCGCCGCGAACGCCTGGAGCGCACCGACCGCCTGCCCAGCAACGGCCCCCGCAAGGCCGTGCCGACGGAACAGACCCATGCCGAAAACTATTACTACCAAAAGCAGATCCAGAGCAAGACGGCGGTAGTGATTGTGCTTAAGGATGGCGAGCAGGTACAGGGCTTCATCGAATGGTATGATCGCGGCTGCCTGAAGCTGAACCGCAATGGCGCTTCTCATCTTTTAATCTACAAACCGGCCATACGATATATCTACAAGGCTGCCGAGGTTTCCGCCCAGCCCTGAGATATTCTCATTGCAAAGCCTTGCCCGGTTGCGCCGCCGATTCGGTGTTTTTCTGGCGGCGTTTATCGGTTAACTTCTTGTTATGAATTCCCGTCGATGCTTTCTCCATGTCTTCCCGTTGCTGATAGCTCTGTTCGCCGAGAAGGCAGCATGGGGACAAGGCACTGCGATCGGGCTCTGCAAGCCGGTGAGCCAGCGCACGCAGGAAGTGGGGTGCTGGATCCTTTCCGATCAACCCATGGGGCAACTGAAGAAGGCAGCAGTGTTCTGGCGCCTCGACACATACGCCACCCGCGAGCAGGCCGAAGCCGCCAAGACATCGCGTGGAACGGTCGTGGAATCCATGGGCAAAGTGTGGTTGCTAACCATCGAAGATAGGCCGTCGCGCGCCAATTACGGCAGCCGCGTGGCTGAAATCGGCCCGCTCCCGGTCGTCAAAGGAGAGAACTACTCGGCGCAATATATGGAAGCGGTATTTGACCCGGGAATGACCTCGAACCGGCATACACATTCCGGCCCTGAAGCCTGGTATACGGTTGCCGGCGAAACCTGCCTGGAAAGTTCTGACGGCCGCATGCAGACCGGGCGCGCCGGTGGGCAGCCCGTCATCGTCCCAGGTGGTCTATCCATGCACCTGACTGCTACTGGAAAGGAGCAGCGCCGGGCGTTGGTGCTGATTCTTCATGAGTCGGCAAAACCTCATACCACCCTCGTGCAGGATTGGACTCCGAAGGGCTTATGCAAGCCTGAAGCTGGCGACGCGCGGTAGCCCCCGTTTCGCTTAGGCGGCGAGTCTTCCGCTGACAAACCGGACGAAATCACAGCTTAGGCAGCACAATACCTGACTGCTTCTGATACTTGCCCGCCTTGTCTTTATAACTGACATCGGGCGGTTCGTCGCCCTGGAAGAAAAGAATCTGGCACAGGCCTTCGTTGGAGTAGATTTTCGCCGGCAGAGGAGTGCTGTTGGAAATCTCAAGCGTCACAAAGCCTTCCCACTCCGGCTCGAAGGGGGTCACGTTCACGATGATGCCGCAGCGGGCGTAAGTGGATTTGCCCACGCAGATGGTGAGGATGTCGCGTGGAATCTTGAAGTATTCCACCGACCGGGCCAGCGCAAAAGAATTGGGCGGAATCAGGACCGAAGGCCCTTTGACGTCGAAAAACGAGCGCTGATCAAAATTCTTGGGATCCACCACCGCCGAATTCACGTTGGTAAAGATCTTGAATTCGTCGGCCACGCGCAGGTCGTAGCCATACGAGGATACGCCGTAAGAAATCACGCCTTCGCGGACCTGCCGGTCTTGGAAGGGGTTGATCATGTCGTGCTCCAGGGCCATCCTGCGGATCCAGCGGTCACTTTTTATCGCCATTGAGCGGGGTTCCTTGGTAACTTGAGGGATGTTTCTGTCGAAGATAACGTGTCATCTTAATTGGCTGTAAGGTCCATTGACAACCAGCGCAGAAGTCCAATACTATCTGCAAGTTACGTCCCTTGTGCGAACCAGGAGAGCCGACCCGTGATCAAGCTCGATATCATTAACGAAGTGGTCAATAAGACCGGAATTACCAAGACCAAAGCCGAAATGGCGGTGGAAACCGTATTTGCCAGCATGAAAAAGGCGCTAGCCCACGGGGAGCGCATTGAACTACGCGGCTTTGGCGTCTTCAACGTTCGCCCGCGGAAAACCGGCATCGGCCGCAATCCGCGCACCGGGGCGGAAGTCAACATCCCTCCCGGAAAAGCGGTGCGCTTCAAGCCAGGGAAGGAGCTGCAGTCGATCGACTAAGCCTGGCTTGGCGGGCCCTCAGTTCCATGCCGGAGAATCCTCCCCCTCAGCTCGAATACCAGATCTACGACCCTGAGCGGCGCGAAATCAGGGTCATGGTGGTGCAGCCGCCGAAGCGCCGTTACTGGCTGCACGCACTGCTTTTTGTCGCAACGCTTCTCAGCACCCTATGCATCGGCGCGCGACTGCAATTCGACTTCAACCGCAATGCCTGGCCGTTTGCCGATGATGATCATGCTCTCCCATGGAGCTGGGCGTTAGCCGACTGGAACCACCGCCTTGTCCTGGGCGTTCCTTTCGCGTTGTGTCTTCTGGCGATTCTGACCGCCCACGAGTTCGGTCACTACATTCTCTGCCGCCGCCGCGGCGTGTTGGCGACTCTGCCATTCTTCATTCCGTTTCCTTCTCTCTTTGGCACACTGGGAGCAGTCATTCGCATTCGCTCTCCCATTCACAACCGCAAAGATTTATTCGACATCGGCATTGCCGGCCCGATCGCCGGATTCCTGGTGGCGGTGCCCATCCTGTTTGTGGCTTTGATGGTTTCCAAGCCGCTTACCATCGCGCCCGGCGAGGGTTGGCCGGTGCTGGGTTTTCCCATTATTTTCCGCGTGGCCGGATGGCTATTGGGCGCGTTGGGCAGCCACGTGGCGGCGGCCCAGATGAGCGCCGCCCATCTTTACCTGGCCCCGATTGGCGTGGCGGCCTGGGTGGGCATGCTGGCGACGGCGCTGAACCTACTCCCCGGCGGCCAGTTGGACGGCGGCCACATTGTCTTTGCCTTGAACCCGCGAGCCCACATCTGGATTTCCCGGCTTTGTATCCTCGTGCTGCTGTTCTTCAGCTGGTTTTTTTCGATCAGCTGGCTGCTATGGGCCATCGTGCTTCGCGTTACCATCCGGGCGTATCCAATTGTTCCCCCGAATCCTGGCCTGCCTCTCCGCAGCCGCGTCCTGTCAGTTGCCGCCGCTCTTATGCTGCTGCTGACTCTAACCCCTGCGCCCATTGAAGGTCCCACCGTTCAGGATGCCATCAATAAGGGTCGTGAAATGGTCCACAACTATCTGCATCCATCAAAGCAGCGATAACGCGTCCACGTCGGCGATCACGCTGGTGGCGGGAATTTTCTCTTCAGCGGTAAAGGCCAGCATCTCGCGCAGTGTGGTGTTGAGCTTCTCGCGGGTCTCGGCTTTGACGATGAAGTGATAGCGATAGTCCCGTTTCAGGCGCAGAATCGGCGCCACTGACGGCCCCAGCACGCGCACGCCGGGATGGCGCGTGCTCTCAAACCACTTCCCGATCTGCCCACTCCAGCGCAATGCGTAGTTGAGCTTGTCACTGCGCACCAGAATGTTGGCCAGGAAGCTGAAGGGCGGGTAGTGCATCCAGCGCCGGAAACGAATCTCCTTTTCGTAAAATCCCTTGTAATCGTGGCGCTGGGCGAACTCGATGGCGTAATGGTCGGGATGAAAAGTCTGCAGCACCACTTTGCCCGGGATCTGCCCGCGCCCGGCCCGTCCGGAAACCTGCGTCAACAATTGAAACGTTCTCTCCGCGGCGCGGAAGTCGGGAAATCCCAGCGCGAAGTCCGCACCCACCACGCCTACCAGAGTTACGCCGTGCACGTCGTGCCCTTTGGCGATCATCTGCGTGCCCACCAGCAAATTGATCTCGCCGGCATGGAACTGGTTGAGCACGCGCTCGTAGTCATGGCGCGTGCGAACCGTGTCGCGGTCCAGCCGCCCGATGCGCGCCTGGGGAAAGGCCGCGTGCAGCTGCTCCTCCACTTTTTCCGATCCCGCGCCAAGAAAGTAGATGTACTCGCTGCCGCAACCGGGACACTTCGTCGGCACCGCCTGGCGGTAGCCGCAGTAGTGGCACTCCATGCGGTGTCCAGCCTTGTGGAACGTCAGGGCGATGGTGCAATTCCTGCACTGCAGCGTTTCTCCGCAGGCCCGGCAGAGAACCACCGAGGAGTATCCGCGGCGGTTGAGCAGGATCATGGCCTGTTCGCCGCGCTCCAGCCGGTCGCTGACCTCCTGAATGAGCTGGCGCGAGAAGAGCTGGTCCTGGCCTTCGCGGCGGAAGTCGAACTTCATGTCCACGATCTCGACTTCGGGCAGGGGGCGGCGCTCGACCCGCTCGTTAAGTTCCAGCAATCCGTATTTGCCGCTTTCGGCGTTGTGATAAGACTCGACCGATGGCGTGGCTGAAGCCAGCACCACGGCGGCTCCGCTGAGCTTGCCGCGCATCACTGCCACGTCGCGCCCGTGGTAGCGCGGCGTTTCTTCCTGCTTGTAAGAATGATCGTGCTCTTCGTCGACCACGATCAGCGCCAGTTCGGGGACCGGCGCAAAAACCGCCGAGCGCGTTCCCACCACGATGCGCGCCTGGCCGCGGCGGATGCGGTGCCACTGTTCGGCGCGCTCATCGTCCGAAAGAGCAGAATGCAGGATCGCAACCTCATCGCCGAATACCTTGTAGAGATTGGCGGCGGCCGCGGGAGTGAGCCCGATCTCCGGGACTAGCAGGATCGCCGAACGTCCCGACTTCAGCACCGCCTGCATCGCAGCGAGATAAACCGCAGTCTTGCCTGAACCGGTTACGCCATGGAGAAGCGAAACGGAGAATTTGGCTTCGGCAATCGCTTTCTGAATAGCCTTCAAGGCCACTTTTTGCTCCGAGTTGAAGATGAAGTCCAGATGCGTGGGGCCGCGCTGCCGCAGATGGGTCACATTAAAGTCCGCGGCTTCTTCCGTGAGTTCGATCAGTCCTCGTTTGACCAGCGTGTGCAGCGTGGTGCGCGGGACGGGGAGATCGCGGATCGTAGCCACCGCGGCTCTTCCCTGGTTTTGCTCCAGAAAGACGACGATCTTGTTCTGATTCTCATTGAGCTTGCCGCTGACCGATTTGAGCAGCGCGACCTGTACCGTCCGGCGCGCGTCACGCGCTGCGGTTACATCCGCTCGCGTGATCCACTTCTTGCGGACCATGCCATCAAGAAGTTTGCGGCCTGCGCCCGTGGCTGAGCGCAAGGTGCTCTCCAATGCGTCGTCGGATTGCGCCATGGCCAGGTAGTCCAGAACGGCATACTCCATCATCTGCGCGTCGAGATCCTGGCGGGAACGCAGCGATGATCCTTTGCTGGCGGAGGCATGTAGCACCTCGTGTCCGCGGTCGTTGATTGAGTAAACCCTGGCCCTGCGGATTTCAGCCGCTAACGGCAGCATGCTGCGGAAGACTTCGCCGACCGGCGCCAGGTAATACTGCGCGATCCAAGCGCCCAGCCGCATCAGGGTTTCATCAAGAACCGGCTCGGAGTCGAGCACCTGCAGAACTTGCTTGGCTTCCATCGACGGCTCGCGGTCATGCAGGGCCGTGACCACTCCCGATTGCCTCTCATTGCGAAAGGGAACCAGCACCCGCGCTCCCACCGCCGGCTGCAGGCCGTTGAGCCGGTAGGTGAAGGTCATATTGAGGGGCACGGGTATGGCAACGTCGCAGAACGCGGGCATAGGCTCAGAAGAAATTGTACGCAACGCAGTCCGTGCTGGCTGCTCTCGCGCCGCCTTATGCCGAGAATTCCCGGTTTTGGCCCCAATTTCTATTGAATTACCGGGAATCGTGTTAACTGCTTCGTCGGAAAGTCAAAGCGTGCTCTTGCTTAACGTTCGCTGGTAATAATCGCTTTTCATTTTGCTTGACACGAGCTAAGAAGCTGCTAATATTCCCGAGTTTCTGAATTACCGGTGCAGTTTGGGAAGTGGCGTTGCGACGGAAAAGCGCTGCTCCCGAAGATCGGGCTCGGCCCTCTAAAACCCGTGCCCCCCGCAGCCAGATACGAGACAGGTTCGTCTGCAAGGCACTGCGGGCGTCAACTCCAATGCGAGACGCGGCTCTCTGAAACTTTTCAGGACGGCGCGTCGGATGCTTCCTTTTTCAAACGAAGTTCTGGCCTAAACGGAAGCTAGCCAACAACCCACTGGTCCGAAAGTCAGGTAAATCCACGTGTGCCCGCTGTGTCCTCAGCCGCACGCGGCGGGAGAGTTCTGACTTGCGGGTTGCGGTCTAGAAGTGTGCGTGCTTGCTCACCCAGTACTCAGGAGAAGGATTTACGCAGAAGGAGGAAGTCTTGATCAAGACAGCTAAGCTCGTCTCAGTGTTTACCCTGGCGGTGCTGTTCTTTGCGGGAATGGCATTTGCTCAAACCGATCCGGGTCCTCGCGGCGGAGCCGCGGCCGCCGGCGGTCCGCTTGCATCCGTAGCCGCCGGTCAATGTGCAGGTGCTCCCCCGGCGCTGACAACGGTACCGTGCGACATTCTCAATTTCTTCTCAGACGGCCAAAGCCGCTTCCGTGAGGTTGATTCGGTTTCCGGCACCATCGAGTCCGGCACTGGCCTGGGACCGCGCTATAACTCGAGAAGCTGCGCGTTCTGCCATGCGCAACCAGCTACCGGCGGCAGCAGCCCAACCACCAATCCTCAGGTGACCGACGCCAATGCGGATGGAGCCCAGAACACCATCCCGTCGTTCATCACCTCCACCGGCCCGGTTCGCGAAGTCCGTTTCCCGTTCTTCTTTAATTCGAACGGCACTGTCAACACCAATGCTCCCAACGGCGGCGTGGAAGACTTGTTCACCATCACCGGCCGCTCTGACGCCGGCAGCTGCAGCCTGCCCCAGCCCAGCTTCGCCCTGGCCCAGCAGACCAACAACATCATCTTCCGCATCCCCACTCCGACTTTCGGCGCGGGCCTGGTGGAGAACATTGATGATTCCACTCTGTTGGCCAACAACGCGTCCAACAATAACAACAACGTTGGCGTCAGCGGCGCGTTCAATCACAACGGCAATGACGGCACCATCAGCCGCTTCGGCTGGAAGGCGCAGAATAAGTCGCTGGAGATCTTTGCCGGTGAGGCTTACAACGTGGAACAGGGCGTAACTAACGAGCTGTTCACGCAAGAGCGGCCGCTGCCAGGCGAAGACCAGATGGGAAGCGGACTGCCTTCCAACTGCCGCATCAACGGCACGCCGGAAGACCACACCAACTTCAGCGCCGGCAGCACCACCGCCACGTTGAGTGACACCGTGGGCTTCGCCATGTTCATGCGCTTGTCCGCCGCACCCACTCCTTCCACCACCACACCCGGAGGGTCCACCTCGATCGCCAATGGCCGCTCGTTGTTTAATGCTGTTGGCTGCTCGCTGTGCCACACTCCGTCCTTGCGGACTGATCGTTCCGATTTCACTCCCAGCCTGGGCAATGCCTCGGTCAACGCCTTCAGTGATTTTGAAGTTCACCACATGGGCTCGGTCCTGGCCGACAACGTCAGCCAGGGCGGCGCCGGCGGCGACCAGTTCCGCTCGGCTCCTCTGTGGGGTCTGGGACAGCGGCTCTTCTTCCTGCATGACGGCCGCTGCACCAACCTGCTCTGCGCCATTGAAGCTCACGAGAGCAGCGGCGGCGAAGCCACAACGGTCGAGTCCATTTTCGATAACGACCTCACCTCCAGCCAGCAGCAGGATGTCCTCAATTTCCTGCGCTCGTTATAGTTCGCTGTTGTTGTTCCACAGGACCGCGGGTGCGGCACGGCATCCGCGGTTTTTGATTGCAGGCTCGCCACTGCGAATATTTTTTGATGGAGTTAGCAATTTCGTCTCTCTTGTTCCGAAATGAAACGTAACTGCCCTATTTTCATACGCGATTGTCCGTATTCCATGTTGACTTGATTGAGAGCTCCGCATTACTTTCGGGCCTTCTGGCCCACATTGACACCCATCGTGCAAGAGCCAGATGTTCGATCTCTGCGATGCCGTCCACTAAATCAGACAACTCCTCAATCGTCTGAGTGCGGCAGAGTTCCTGCTCAACAAGGAAAAGGTTGAAAGCTAACCGTTCGGAGGAACTCGCAAAATGAGTCATCCCAAGTTTCGCCTGCTGGCCCTGGCCAGCATTGCTCTGCTTGCATTAACTGCGGCATTTGCCCAAACCGATCCCGGAGTTCGCAGCAGCACGGGCGTGAACGCCGGCCAGCCGTTGGGTTCAGTATCATCGAACCCCAACGATTTTGCGTTTTTCCAGGCTGGCCTCGCCCAGTTTAACGAGCACCAGACCGTTACCGGCGATAACCCAGGCCTGGGACCCAGGTTCAACCTGGATTCGTGCGGAGGTTGTCATTCGCAGCCGGCCCCCGGAGGAACCAGCCCGAATGCCAACGTGTTTCCCAACGTCGGTCCCAACCCGCAGAGCCAGGCCATCGCCAACGGTTTGGTGAGCGGATCCACGAACAGCATCCCATTCTTCGTGGCGGCTAACGGACCGGTGCGTGAAGCCCGGTTCCCATTCTTCTTCAATCCCAACGGCACCGCCAATCTCAACGCGCCGAATGGCGGTGTAGAAGACCTGTTCACGGTTTCCGGCCGCTCTGATGCCGGCAACTGCAGTCTGCAACAGCCCAGCTTCAACACAGCGAACGCCGATAACGACATCATCTTCCGCATTCCCACGCCGACCTTCGGCACCGGACTGATGGCGAACATCGACGATTCCACTCTGCTGGCCAACCAGGCCTCCAGCAATAACAACAATGTGGGCGTCTCCGGGACCTTCAACCACAACGGCAACGACGGCACCATCAGCCGCTTTGGCTGGAAGGCGCAGAACAAGTCGTTGCTGCTGTTCGCGGGCGAGGCCTACAACGTGGAAATGGGCATCAGCAATGAGCTGTTTACGCAGGACCGTCCGCTGCCGGGTGAGGACCAGCTGGGGAGCGGACTGCCTGCCAACTGCCTGAACCTCGCGGGAATCGGTTATCCCGAAGACAAGACTCACTCTGACGGAACCAGCGCTTCAACAGTGGCCAGCGACATCACGCTGTTCGCGGTGTTCATGGAGTTTCTGGCTCCGCCCACGCCGTCGACAACTGTGCCCGGCGGCGCCGCTTCCATCGCCAACGGCCGCTCGCTGTTCAGCGCCGTAGGCTGTGCGCTGTGTCATACGCAAACACTCAAGACTCAACCGTCCAATTTGACCAACGATCTGGGCAACGCCAATGCCAACCTGTTCAGTGATCTGGAAATCCATCACATGGGCAATGTGCTGGCCGACAACGTTTCCCAGGGCGGCGCCGGCGGCGACCAGTTCCGCTCGGCTCCTCTGTGGGGTCTGGGACAGCGGATCTTCTTCCTGCATGACGGACGCTGCACCAACCTGCTCTGCGCCATTGAAGCCCACGACAGCAACGGCGGCGAAGCGCAGACTGTGGAGCTGATCTTCGACAACGACCTCACACCCAGCCAGCAGCAGGATGTCCTCAACTTCCTGCGCTCGCTGTAATCATCACTTTGCTCTACGCGGAGCCCGGTTTCGGGCTCCGCCTTTGTTGGGAGCAGCGGCAGTAAGGATGTTTTGACGGATGGATTCGGTGAAAAAGGTTCTGGACAGACCGCCGGGAATTGTTTATCAATGATCGCGCAAATTTTTTGACTCATAGATATAGACTATGAGACCGTCTCGATTCATTACTCTTATGAACACGCGTTCCATTATCCACTCCGCGCTTCTGGCCGTCCTGCTGCTGCAGGCCAGGTCGTCGCGAGCCGACATCACCGGCATGGTTCACAACCAGACCACGGGAAAACCCGCGGCGGGGAATGAAGTAGTGCTTCTTCGCCTCGGCGAGGGCATGCAGGAACAGGGAAGGACGAGGAGCGATGAGCAGGGCGCATTCACCTTCGCGACTCCGGTTGCGACTGCGCAGTACGTGGTCCGCGTGCTGCACCAGGGCGTGAACTACGATCTGGCAACTACCGCGAGTTCATCCCCGCAAATCAACGTCTACGACGCAGTGGACCGCATTCCCGGCATGGCTGGCACCATCGGGATGGCGCAGGTTGAATCTGACGGGAAATTTCTCAAGGTGACGGAAATGTACGCCATTCGCAACGCCAGCAACCCGCCGGTTACACAGGCGAACGCGAAGAACTTCGTGGTGACTCTGCCGGCGAAGGGCGTGCTCGATTCCGCAGAGGTACGGAGCGGAGAGGGCATGTGGCTGAAGGCGCCGGTCGCCGAGATCAAAGGGCCGGGAAGACAGTTTGCCATCAACCTCCCTATGCGCCCTGGCGACACGCTTTACAAATTCATCTATCACCTGCCCTATGAAGGGCCCACCAGCTTTCATCTGAAGCTGGCCTATCCCATCCAGAAATTTGCCGTAATGCATCCGCCGTCGATGACCTTCCGCGCGCTGCAGCCCAGGAAATACGTGACGCCGGGAGTGGCCAACAACCTCACGATCGAGAAGGCGGTGAGTGAGCCTCTGGCCGGTGATGTGCCGGCCTTCATGATCTCGGGTGTCGGAGTAGCTCCGCCACTCACCGTGCCGGCTGTCCAGGCCACACCTGCGCCGGCGGCGCTGTCTGCTGCTAAGGCCAATGGGTCAGCGAAAACCGGTGAACTCACGAACGCGCAAGCCTCACGCCAGGCCTGGCTGATCCTGGCCGGAATTGCCGTTGCCCTGGCGCTGAGCATATGTGCCTTCTGGTATTTCCGCAGCAACCCCGCCGCTGCTCGGGAAACGAACGCAAAAGAACCTTTGCTCGACGCGCTCAAGGAAGAACTCTTCAAACTGGAAAACGAAAAGCTGCACGGATCGATCTCAGCCGAGGAATACAAATCCACCAAGCAGGCTTTGAACGTGGGTATTCGCCGCGCGCTGGCCAGGAACAAAAGCTAGCCGCGAGCCAGGCCGCTCGAAGAAAGATCAATCAGAGACCGGGTTGGACTGCTTCGTCGCCGCCTTTCGTTGCGGACGCGGATTCAGCCCGAACATAATCCCGGTTTCCACTTCCGCGGGCTCTCCGTTGACCAGGTAAGGTTTGAATTCCCACTGCAGAAGAGCATCGGTGATGATCTTTGCCTGGTCGGGAAAGGCGCTGATCATGTGGACGTGGGTGACTTTGCCATTCTTGCCGATGATGATTCTCACCGGGATGGGATTGTACTTGTGGTCCGGCAGAACCGGCTCCACGCGGTTCACCACGTTGTTCGGGCCGGCATAGTTCTTGACGCATACCGGAGCCTTGCCGCCGCCCGTGCCCGTTATGGCGCCGGCTTCTTCAGGCAGGGTCATCTTGTCGAGACTCTGCACCATGCGATCGAGTAATTGCGTGTCGCGGCTGATGAAGACGAACTGCAAGGCGTGGCAGCGAATTTCCGTGCTCAGCACGTACCAGTGCAGCCCGGCCGCTGGCGACGCATACGCCATGCGCACAAACGAACGCCTGGCCAGCGTGATCTCCTCAGGAGCCTTCTCCAGGGTGTAGTCCGATCGCAGGGACTTGGCGCTGTAGTTCGCCAGCTCCAGCGCATTCTTGCCGGGGAGCATGGAAAAGAACAGGTCCTGAGCGGTGACCAGCGCCGTGCCCTTCGTCCCTTTGAAGGTTTCCGTCGGCCGCAGTTGCAGCAACACATAAGAGCCGCTATCCGACGGTGGAGGACCGGCGAACTTCTGGTACCAGTCCGCGGGCAGGGAATAGGAGAGCCCGAAGTAGTCGTTCTTGTAGACCTTGTCTGTGATCCCGCCGCCTTCGGGCAGAGGCGTGATGGAGTCGCTGGCGCTGGCCCACGCGCCTTTCACCAAAATTACGCCTGCCGGAACTTTGGGCGCGTCCCAGTTGTTGGAAAAATCGCCGCCCTGCGGCGGGGCGCTCGGTTGCGACGTCTCCGGGGCTGGAGCCTGGTTCTGTTGTTGCTGGGCAACGCCATCAGGTGAAGTCGGGGGATTGTTTTGCGAGCCAGCCTCCTGCGCGTAGATCACGCCCCAGCTCAACAACAGCACGCATAGCAATTTTGACTTCACGGCGGCCTCCCTGGACCCGGTGCGGGCCCGCTAAAAATGCGGGAAAATTCTACACCAGAGTGCCCGAATCAGAGCCGCGTGTTTTCCTGAGGCACTCCATACTTACACCCTATTTTGGCCAGACGTTTTGGTTATGAGGGCGAGCTTTATCTCGCCGAAGTTCGACGCGAATTCGGCTGCCAGGTTCAATCCTGTGCTTCCAGGGAGACGGCGAAGGCATCAAGCGAGAGCGAACGCAGCAGGTTGCGGCGCATCCCGCTCTGAAGCTGTCCCAGCGACTGAACAGCGCGGACGATCCACTCGAAATCGGTAGCGCCGGCCAGAGTTTTCAATTCCGCAGTAATATCCGTGTTGCGAACCAGTTCCGGCGTGCCTGCGCCGAGAGCCATCAGATCCTGAAGCAGGGAATAGGTAGTAGTGATCAGTTGATCTGTCTTTTCCTTGCCTTCGGCGCCGGAGCGATAAGTTTCCGTGGTGCGGAAAAGCTCGGAGTGATCCGCGGACGACACGGCAGTGTGCAGGACAGCCAGCGCGTCTTTGCGGGCGGACGCATATTGTTCCAGATCAAATGACAGTGCGCGCCCGATCGCGCCTCCACTCAGCCGGGCCACAAGCTGGCGCTGCCGCGCATTCCATTGCGGCCGATGTCGCGCCAGAAAGCGCTCGATCTCGTCGCCGGGCAGCGCTTGCAGGGTAAAGATCGCGCTGCGTGAGCGGACCGTGGGCAGCAGCTCGCCCGGATTTCGTACCAGCAAGAGAATGGTCGCGAACTCGGGCGGTTCTTCCAGGGTCTTGAGCAACGCGTTCGCTGCCTCTTTCATAAAAGGCGCAGGAGTGAAGATGAAGACCCGCCGGCGCGCCTCGGCCGGCTTGTAATGAATGGTGTGATTGACGTGCCGCACCTGGTCGACCTTGATCATCATCTGCGGCGGATCAGGCGGAATCACCAGTACGTCGGGATGGGTCTGGACGAAGATCCGCGTCTCGCGCTTGTCGGTATCGCGCAAAGCTTCACGGGCCTCGATCGCCTCGTTGAATCTTGCTTCCAGGTCGGCGGCCTCGCCGATTTTCCTGCAGTTGTCGCATTGCCCGCAGAAGTCGGGCAGGCCATCGGTGGTGAAGACGAAATCCGATTTCCTGTCAACCGGTGTTCCTTCCGGACCAACGCAATTCAGCGCACGGGCCAGCATCACCGCCAGCGTGTATTTACCCGATCCTTCCGGTCCGGCGAGGATGACCGATTGAGGAAGGCGTCCCTGGGCCAGCATTTCGCGCAGGCGAAGCACTGTGCCGGGGTTGCCGTGGAAGTCGGAAAAGCCCATCGCCTCGATTGTAATTGCTGCTGCGGCTGTCATGGGCAACGGCCTACTCCGGCGGCGTCTGCAGGGCGCTGGCGGTCTGGATTCCCGCAGCCACTTCGGGAATGATGCCCAACTCCTGATAGATCGGACGGACCTGTCGGCGAATCTCCGGCAGTTGCGTTGAGAACCAGGCAGCGCAGGCGATACAGAATATGCCGCCGATAATCACCGTAAGCGGCGCGCCGACTTTGCTGGCCAGGGCTCCGGCCATCAGGCTGCCGAACGGCATCATTCCGATGAAAGCGATGGTGTAGAAGCTCATCACTCGGCCGCGCTTGTCCTCGTCCACGATGGTCTGGAGGATGGTGTTGCTGGCGGCCATCTGCTGCATCATGGCGAATCCTGCCACCAGAACCATGGGCAGCGACAGCCATAGCCAGCGCGATAGTCCAAAGCCGATCAAGCCGCCTCCGAACAGGAATGCCGAAACCGCGATTCTTTTCCCCAGACCCACAATGGTCTTGCGCATGGCCAGCGCGATGGCGCTGCCCAGAGCGCCCAGGCCGGAGACTCCGGTCAGGAATCCCAGGGTATGCGCGCCGCCGCGGAGAACGGAGCCGGCAAAGACCGGCATCAGCACAGTATAGGGAATTCCTATCAAACTCACTCCAGCCATAAGCAGCAGAATGGAGCGAATCGGGGAGAACCCGGTTACGTAGGCCCAGCCGTCTTTGAGCTCCTGCAGCACGCTGGCCGGCTTGCGCGTGGGAGCTGCCGCCGTGATTCTCATCAGCACCAGCGAGCCGATGACCGCCAGGTAGCTGATGCCATCGATCAGGAAGCACCAGCTCTCGCCGGAGACGGCGATGATCACGCCGGCGATCGACGGCCCGATAAGCCGCGCGCCGTTGACCATCGACGAGTTCAGGGCGATAGCGTTGGCCAGGTCGGCGCGGTCCTCGATCATCTGCACCATGAAGCTCTGCCGCGCCGGCATGTCCAGCGCGTTGACCGCACCCTGAAACATGGTCAGGGCTATGATGTTCCAGATGTTGATCGTGTGGGTGAAGGCCAGCGCCGCCAGGGCGAAGGACTCGATCATCGACAGAGTCTGCGTGACTTTGAGCGTGCGGTGGCGGTTCAGCCGGTCGACCCAGACGCCGGCGAACGGCGCCAGCAGCAACGCCGGGATCTGGCCCGAAAATCCTACAACGCCCAGCAGCAGCGCCGAATGCGTAAGCCGGTAAACCAGCCAGCTGGTCGCTACCTGAGTCATCCAGGTACCAATCAGGGAGAGCGACTGCCCCGCAAAGAACAGGCGGTAATTGCGATGCCGCAAAGCGCGCACCGCGAATCCAATCTTCGATTCGCCGCGTTCTTCTGTTTCCGAAGCCAGTGAGTCCTTCATGGATTGAGTCGAGTTCGACGGTGAAGCAGAAAGAGCCTGCGTGAATAGGATGCAGCTTTGAGTCTACGATATTCAGAAAGGCAATGCGGACCCTTGTCATCGCGCGAGTGGCAGGACTTTCTGCACTAATTCGTCGGTGAACTTCTGCTTCTCTTCGAAGAACGGGAAATGGCCGGAACTCTCAAACCACACGAATTCTTTCTTTGGCGCCGTGATGGTCTGGCTGTAGTCCCGGATCAGCGACGGCCGGCAGAAGGGATCTTGACGCCCTTCGAAGAAGAAAACAGGCACGCGGAATTCAGGGCCAAGTTTGCTGAGATCAAGGCTGGTTAGCTGCGGCAGGAATACTTGCAGCGAAAATGCCTGGCCGCGAATAAAGCCTAAATCATCGGCGAGGGAGTAGTCAGGAGATGTGATTACCGATGACAGAATTCTCTTCACATCGGTGAAGTCTTCGGGGCTCGGGGGCGGGCCCAGCAGCTCTCCGGCCCACCGATTGGCGATCATGATCTTGTTCAACGCGGGATGCACAGAGGGGCGCGACACAACGCTTTCCAGATCCCTGACTGCCTGGTTGTTGTGGCGGCTGCGCGCTGCTTGCAGATCGTCCTGGTACATCTGGTCAGCATTCTGCTCCATGCTGACAACTTGCCCGCTTCCAACGTAGGCGTAGATCAATTCCGGATGTTCGTGCGCCAGCCACAATCCCAGCGCGCTGCCCCAGGAATGGCCGACGACAAATATCTTGTCTCTCTTAAACCGGCTGCGCAGGTAGTTGGCCACGTCGAGCGTGTCCTGCTCCATCTGGGGCAGGTTCATGGTTCGGCGCTGAAGCTCTCTGTCGTTGGCAGCGTAAGTTTTGCCGGCTCCGCGCTGATCCCACTGCACCACGGTGAAGTACTTCTCCCACGGTCCCTGAAAGACGCCGGCGAGGGGAATGAAGGCTACTCCGGGTCCGCCGTGGATGAAGAGAAGGATCGGGTTGTTTAGATCCTCGCCGCGCACGTGGATCCACTGTTCGATTCCGCCGATCTGCACGGCTTCCAGGCTGTCGATGCCGTGCGGCGAACTGATGGCGCGTTCGTCGGCAATTTTGTGCTGGCGATATTTTCTGTACGACAAGCCGGAGACGACAACCAGAAAGATCAGACAAGCGACTGCGATCGCGGTGTATTTAAGGATCTTGCGTATCAAGCGAGAATTTCCTGCGCTATTCGACTGCCATATGCGGTTTCGGTTAGCCGGATACCTCGCCGTCGCAGCAGTCCTCCGCGCCTATTCGTAGTGCAGTGCGATCACCGGATCGACTTTCGCGGCGCGGCGCGCAGGGATATAGCTCGCGATCAGCCCAACCAGGGCCAATCCCACGACAATGGAAATGTAGGCGACCGGCTCGTTAGCGCTGACGCCATAGAGCAGGCTGCCAATACCGGTGGCCAGAAGTATGCCCGCTATCAGGCCCACGCCCAGGCCGATGGACATGGTGACGGCGCTCTGCCGCAGGACCATAAGCAGCACGTCGCTGGGCTGCGCGCCCAGGGCCAGGCGAACGCCGATCTCGCGCACGCGCTGGCCAACAGCGTAGCTGACCACGCCATAGATGCCGACCACGCACAGCGTCATGGCCAGAAGAGCAAAGATCGTCAGCAGGCCGGCGCTGAAGCGCGGCGCCCACAGCGCCTGGTCAAAAACTTCGGTGATCGGCCACACGTTGGTCAGGGGCAGGTTGCGATCCAGCGCCTGCACTCGGGGACGCAGGTCGGCCAGAACCGCGCGAGTGTCGGGTCCGGTGCGCAGCAGCACAGTGGCAGCGGGGCTGGGGTACTGCAGCAGCGAGAGGTACATGTAAGGAGCCGGATCTTCGCCAAGGGTGTTGTACTTGGAGTCGCGGGCTACGCCCATGACCTGTATCCACTCGTCGGCGCCGAAAAACTTGAAGCGCTTGCCGATGGCATCTTCGTTGGGCCAGAAGCGCTTGGCTGCCGTCTCGTTGAGGATCGCCATCCGCGGAGAATCCTCGCGCACCGAGCTGTCAAAATCATGCCCGCGCAGGATGGGAATGTGCATGGTGCGCAGGTACTCCGGGGAGGCACTGGCGACCTGCGAAAACATGCCGTTGCGGCTGGCGTTGGGGTCGCGGCCTTCAGGGAAGACGCTGCGGCCGAATCCGCCGTTAAACAACGGTATGGCGTTAGAGAGCGTGGCCGCCTGTACGCCGGGCGTCGTCTGTGCCACTTCCAGCACGCGGCGCTGAAACTCCTTAACCCGCGCTGGTTCGTAGTTGAGAGATCCTACGTCGAAGGAGATCATGCCCAGGTGACGCGTGTCGAAGCCCGGGTCCATCTGCTGTGCGTTGCGCAGGCTCAGAAGGAACAGTCCGGCGCCGATCAGCGCGACCAGAGACAGGCCCACCTGAACCATGATGAAGACGTTGCGCACGCTGAAGACGCGGCCGGAGAAGTGGTCGCTGCCGGTGCGCTCCTTCAATTCCGAAACCAGGTCAGGACGCGATGACTGCAGCGCGGGAACCAGCCCAAAGATCAGTCCAGTAGCCAGGGCGATAGCCAGGTTAAAGATCAAAACGCGGCTGTCCAGCGGCAGAGTGAAGCTGGCCACCAGGAATGGTGGACGCATGTTCCACAGCAGATTTCGGCCGATCACCGCCAGCCCCAGGCCCAACACGCCTCCGGCCAGCGCCAGCACCGTTGATTCGGTCAGTAGCTGAGAAACAATGCGCCAGCGCGATGCGCCCATGGCCAGGCGAATGGAGATCTCGCGTTTCCGTCCGGCTGCACGCGCGAGGAGCAGGTTAGCGATGTTGGCGCAGGCGATCAGCAGCACCAGTCCCACTACCGTCATAAGCACCGCGCTTCCCAGGGTCAGAAAGCGGCGCAGGTTGGGATTGATCGCCGACTGCAACAGCGGGACTGCGAAAAAGCTGCGGCCCTTGTTGGCGGCAGGGAAGCCCTGCTCCAGCGTTGAGCCCAGCGCCTTCAACTGCTGCCGTACCTGCTCCGGAGGCACGTTGTCCTTGAGCCGGCCAATGGCGGCAAAGCCTAGGAAGCGGCGCTCGTTGAACATGGTCTTCTGCAGGCCGGAGAACAGCTGATCGTGCATCGACATGGAGACCCACATGTCGGGACCGCCGAGAACGTTGGGGCCTTGGAAACCGCGCGGCGCCACTCCGATGATGGAGAATCCCTGGCCGTTCAGCAGCACGTTCTGCCCGATGATCGCGGGATTGGAGGCGAACTTCCGCTCCCACAGGCCGTAGCTCAACACCGCAACCCCGGCCGCTCCTTCGCGGTCTTCTTCGGGGCGGAAGGTGCGGCCCATGGCCGCGGGCACGCCCAGCACGTCAAAGTAGTTGCCCGTGACCACGTCGGCAAAGTAACGGTCGGGCTGGCCGTCGATGGTCATGCTCACCGGAGCGAAGCCGAAGCTGGTGATAGTGACGCCGGAGAAAGAGTCGATCTCGCGGGCGATGTCGCGCGCGTTCGGCAGCGACACCGGAAGAAAATTGAAATTGGCGATGATGTTGTTGGAGTCGGAGGTATAGATGTTGACCAGGTGGCCGGCGTCTTTCACCGGAATCGGGTTCAGGAAAACCGTGTTGATCACCGTGAACAGCGCGGTGTTGGCGCCGATGCCTAAAGCCAGCGTCAGCATCGCCACAATGGCAAATCCCGGCGACTTGCGAATGCTGCGCAGCGCGAACCGAATGTCCTGGAACAGATTCATCGCGTCCCCCCAATGGCCATTCTTATATTGACTGGAAGCAACGCCAGCTGGTGAGCAAACGCGCCCGTCATTTCCTAACCGCCGTTCTCCCGCTTACTGACAATCCCATGGCCGTTCTTTGTCTCCTTCGTGTCCTCTGTGGTAAAGGGTTTTGGTTGTCAGATCACCCGATCCCCCGATGTCCCGATCTTCCAAGCTTTCTCCCAGCGCCCGGCCGTGAGAACGAGTTTCAACTGCACTCACAGCCCGCTCGGATACATTACGGACCACCGTCCTGAGTAACGATCCCGCCTAATGGGCATCCCAGGCCTGCCGTCGATTGCTTAGCGAACTTCTGCGTGGTCTCGTCTGCCTTCCATGCGGCAGAGGCCTTGAGCATGGTCTTGGCCAGTTTTTCATCTCTTGGGTTGTATCGTGCGCTGTTATTGAGCACTGCCACAACCACCGAGGGAATCTCTTTTCCATCAGCGCGGCATGCGCCGACGAACATAGGCGAGGCCGCCGAATGAGCAGGGAACAGAAGCACGTCGCGAATCAGCTCGCTTTTTGTATTCACCAGCAGCTCGTACTCGCTTCCGCAAATCTGCCATGAAGCCAAAAACAGGGAATCGGAGATCTCTGTTCCGCCCAGGTTCTTAAGCCCCAGATCTTTGTGCCGTCCTTCGAGAACAGCCACGCGTTCGTTTGCGTCGCGTTTCCCAATCAGCGACTTGGGAATATCGGTTCCGCATTTGATGCCGACAAATTCATCCAGCGCCCACGCTTTTCCGCAGACCATCATCAGAAGAAACAGGATCACCCGAATCTTGAACGTTTCAGGATTCCCGCGCCAAGCGCTGCGTGACATTTGATTTTGGAGTTTCCTTCTGAACTCAGGGACGCATCATTGTACCGCCTCAACCTCTCCCTGGCTTGAATCCAACAACCGCCGTGAAAATGCCTGTTCTTGTGGAAATGCAGCAAGCATATTCGTGTATCGTGGGCAGCAGAGTCCAGCTCAGGATAGGCTGTCGAAAAAGAGATAGACCTTGGCTAGGGCCGAAGCACATCGCCGAGGATTTCCCGCAACACCGCTTCGATCTGTTCCCGGCGCCATTCTCCGTGCAGGCCCTGGGCGAGCTGGGCATTGTCCTGGGAGTTCGCGATGTTTTTGAGAAACCGGACGGCTTCGCTGTTCGGTCCCCATCCGATCAGACGCAGTTCGAGCCAATCCACATATTTCTGAAAGCTGACTACAATTTCCGGATCGTCACAAAACCCGACATCAAAGACTGTGTCGGCGAACAGTACTCTTTCAGATAGATCGGTCCAGTCCATACACGCCAACCATTCTAGCTCCTTCTTTCTCGAGCATCTAAACGAGGATCGTGGAATCGAATGCAATAGGGGCATCGGCGTTTTGGTTCGCTTCGTTCGTCCTGAGCGAGCGAAGCGACCGAGTGATGCGGAAGTTCCGACGCGAGCCCGACTGGCGTGGCGAGCGGCGTGCTACGAACGCGGAGGGATGACAGCGCGAGGAATGCACGCCGGCGGTTTGGAGCACAGCGACAAAAATAAATGGTGCGAAAGGGGGGACTCGAACCCCCACGGTTTTACCCGC
>DATGHX010000033.1:0-190070 GCA_035307585.1 Candidatus Angelobacter sp. | reverse complement strand
AGTCTCGAACTGCACCAGCGAGTAATTGGGATACTTGCGGACTGCCGCTTGCAGGTCCGCGATAAGCGCATCCATCCCGCTCTGCACCGAGTCGAAAATTGCGAAGCCCTGAGAGTCGGTCCCCACCTGGCCGGCGTATCCGGTCACCTTCAGGTTCCCCGGATTGTTATTCCGCATGTTCAGGTTCCAAGGATTGCCGCCCTCAAAATGCATGATCGCGTTCGCCCACTGCGTAATCGGGTCGATGGAACTCTCCGCGGTGTTTTGGTCCGCGCTTGCGCTGGTATCGACAACAGGAGCCGCCGCGGGAGTGCCCGACACATCGCCGCCCAGGTCGATAGTTCTACCGGTAGAATCGGGAACGGACGCTGGAGAATTTTTTTGCTGATTCATAAGCCTCCAAAACAAATAGACGAGCCCACCGACGAGCAACAGCGCCAGAACATCGCCGGTCTTCACTTGTGCAACACCAGCAGCAGAATTCCGAGCACCAACCCGACAAGAATCCACATCGAGCTACCGCCAAATCCTCCGCCCAACAGCGGAGGAGCTGCGCCGCCGCCTGAAGCAATCAGATTTCCCGACTTGTCCAGCGCGAAGGTACTTGGAGCGGGAGAGTCGATTGCTTTAGCTGCAAGGAACGTCGAGGTGCCGAGGGACGCCACCGACATGAAGTCGTTAAAGCTCTGCTGAGATTCATCCATCAGCGCCGCCCCTTTCTGCCAAAGAAAAACCAGATCGCGAGGCCAATCACCACAATGGCCAGCAGATGAGAAAACGGGTCGGTGACAATTCCAATCGCTTCCGCTTCTGCATCCGTGAAGAGCCCGCCGAACAGCGAGGAAGTGGAAGCGCCAGGCGTCACCACTGCAGCATTCGAATTACTCTGTTGAGTAACCGGAGTGCCGGAAGGAACCGCCGCGGACGGAGACGACGCGAGAACGGGAACGGTCAACTGAGCGGGCGCCGCATTCGCATTCGCAACGAAGAACTGCCCTCCAGACTGAAAGCCGGTTTTCGGAATCGTAATCGGCCCCACCTGGCGAATAAGAGTAGGGACTCCGCTCTGCTCACCGACGGGAAGATCAGAGACGCCCGCGCCGCGCGGAAGCAATTCATCTCCTCCGTAGGTCCCTGCATCTGGATTTGGTAGGAATGCGATTCCGGCCATCTGTGCCCCCAACCCTTGAAGGTCGAGGGAGAGTCCGAAACAGAGGCAACGGACTCCCCCTCATTTCAGCGGCCCGGTTAAGCCGCTTTTTTTCTGCCCAGGAATTTTTTGGAGCCGGTCTTCACCATGCCGCCGCCGGTCTGCGCAAAGTCCGCAGGAATAGAGACGTAGGCCCGACGCGCAATGAGCAGGTTATCGGTGCCCGGATTGTTCTGGTCAATCACCAGCGAGATTGCAGGTTTCGCATTGGTGAGCAAACCATCAGCCGCGAATCGGGAGTAATACAGCCCGGTGCGCGCCGTGGGATTCGTGGCCGCTTCCGAGATGTAAGCCTCCTGATCATCTTTGATCCGGTCCGAGTACTGGTCATAGAACTGCTCGGTGCCGGCCTGCGCGGTGACGCGGTTCACGATGGTATCGGCCAGAGCATTGTTCGTGGTCTGCGCCATCGTGAGGATATCAAGGTACAGCCCATCCGGAGGCAGTTCCTTGTTGATCTCCAGCCGCGAATTCGCGCCGCTGATGTTCCGCTGCCGGTCATCATCGAACAGCACCGCGGCCGGTCCGCGCCCGGAGCCGCCGTAGTTTTCGAACTTGTGGTACACGTCCCAGAACAGCCCGGAGTAATCGAACGTGCGATCATTGCCCGCGCCGAACTGCGCCAGCTTTGATCCGTTCGTGATGGTGAGCTGCACCGATCCGAACATGCCGGTGTCAAGCGCCGTGTCAAAGGGACGCTTCAGCCAGGGCAGCGCCCAATAGAAACGGAAAGGCGAATTGATCAGGAACGTTCCCGCCGCGCCGGTGAGCCCGCCCTGTCCGATCTGCTGATCCTGCAGGAATCGCCCGAAGTCAAAACTCGCCCGACGAAGGACGCTCCGCGGTGACAACTTTTTCAGTGTGCCGCCCGGATATCCGCCCGCGAGAGGGAAGCCCTGAAACTGGAAAAGCTGCGCCAGGATGCTACCCGGATTCTCTCCGACAGACGTGCCGTTGGACGTGCCCGCACTCACCACGATCTGACCTTTCGCGATCACATCGCTTATCGTGCACATGACGCCGACGCGAGTCGGCATCTGATGAATCAGCGGATTGTTTTCAGCCTTAAACGGAATCCGTTCATTGATCTGATCTTCGCTCTTTTGCATGACGTTTTTTCTCTCCCCCGCAAAGTTTGTGAAACAGACGCTTTCGCGTGCGCCGCTTCAAACTCTCCCGGTTTATTGCTGGCCGGTGGCTTTGCCGAGAACAGAAACTGAATTCGTGAGCCAAATGGCCACGAACGCAATTAAGAGAACTGTTCCGAAGAATTTGACGTGGTGCATTTTTTTCTCCTGAGAGGTTTTTTGGCAGCGAAGCCCGAAGGTTCCCGCCCTAGAGCCCCGCTGCTCTTGCCCTCTTGACTGACTGCAAAGTACTACAGATTGTCAAGCACTTTTTTCTAGAAAGCGGCATGAAACACCCCTAACCCCTTACGTTTTCCGGAGAGAAAAAATATTTTTAGGCCCAGCGAGAATCTGAGCGCATGTCCGCAAAGAAGTAGATAAGGAATCCGTGAGGACCGCGCACAATCAGACGGCCCCGGAAGTTTTCATGCTTAGGAAGGAGCAACCACGTTTGCTTGAGTTGTTCAAAGTAGAGAGCGCCGATTTTCACCGTTCGACCTCCGCAGCGGAGACACCGCTCTCCGCATAGTTTGGTTTTTGAAAAAGCAGAAAGCCCGGACAGCGAGAGGCAGGATTGCACGCGAGACATTGCTTCGAATCGTCGTTCGAGTGTTGCAGTTCTTTGTGCCCACATTGGCAGAGCCCGATTTTCATTATGATGCTCGGATCATCGAGGAGATAAATCAGCCATCCCAACGCGGAGAGACAGCGCAGGAAAAAAGTTTTCACGGTTCGACTCTCCATTCTCCGGACTCCATCCGATGAATAAATTTCCGCTTTGGCAGTCGCCTAACTTGCGCCATCGCCTCCGGAGGCAGACGGCAATCCGCGATGGCGTTTAGGTCTAGAGTGCGATCGAATTGTCCGACATAGACATCAAGGGTCATCGAGCGCAGCGCCGAGTCGGTTTTTTGTGGAATCTGAGCGTTCCACATCAGCCGCAGCCCGTAATGCGCCCATTGCAAATAGCATTCGTTGAGCGCATCCGGACTCCAATTCGGAGCCTGAAAATTCCAGATTTCTTCGACAGCGAAAATGACGTTTCTGAAGTCGCACACCAGAAAGCACACGTCATTAAAAACTTCGCGTTTGTTTCCGGAGCGAAGCGGAGTGAAGCACACCCGCGCCGGCCCTTCCGATCCCGCCGCGCGGAGAGCTGCACACAATTCAGGGACGGAGTAGGCATTGACAAAACCGGGAAGCGGATTCCTCCGTTCCCCGGTCGAGTTGTAAGAGCCCGCGGTGTTGTACACGACAACGCGATACCCCGGAAAAAACTTCGCCGCCATCAGGAAGGTTTTTCCGTGTCCTGGCGGTGCGAGGAACCCGGTGACTCCGGAGAGACGCCGCTGGTATTCGATTTGCCGAATGTGAACAGTCTGCTGATGGCTTCCGCCAGTTTTTCGAGTAATAAAGCACCCGCTTTCGATCTGCTGGCAATGAACAGAGCCATGACGACGCTCCAAGCAATCGTGGCCTTGTAGCGAGAGTCAGTGAAGCCCACCAGCGCCGCCCATTCGTTCACCGCATCCACGTTGATTGGAGAGAGAAGGTCTAAATCCTCCGCCTCCAGATGCCAGTGGGCGCCGTGCGTTTTTTCCAGCCCCGCAAACACCCGCGCCAGAATCAGCCGCATTGTCGCGTCACTGACAACGCCCCGCGGAGGAGGTTCCGCGCCATCCGGAGGAATTACTTCCGGTTCAGGTTCAGCACCTGGCGCACCTTCGCCCGCGGAGTACTTCTCTTCCAGCCGCGCCGCCGTTGCTTCAAATTCCGAAGTTGCGCCTGAGCCACTGTTGATAGTTTTCTCCTCCGGAGTTGGGTCTAGAGTTATCCGAGGAAGCGGGTTGCTGCTGGTGCTGCTTTGACTCTTTCCGTTCATGCTGCTTTGCCCTCCGCTTTGAACTGTCAGCGCCACGCTGCTGCTTGGACTCTTTGACTGCATCCGCGTACTCGCTGCCGGTTTTTTCTTTTTCCGCCCGCTGCCCGTTCCCCCCATCAGTCACCGCCTTTTTTCTGGAGTCCACCGGAATGAAGGTCACTCCGCAATCGCCTCGCGCCTCTTTGTGCTTCAGAACGAAAACGCCTTTTTTCTTCGTCTCCGTTTCCACCATTTCCTTCCCACATTTCGGACAATTCATTTGCATCACCCCTCACGAGTTTTTAAGCGCCCCCGGAGTCCCGGCCAGCGAACTCCGGAGGCAAAACGAGCCGTCGAGGAGACGGCCCGCCAAAGTCAGATCATGTCTTCGTCGGTAAGCTCCGTCCCATCGCTAAACTTTGTACCGACGCGGCCCGGAGGCTTCACCAGAATCTGGAATTCGCGCATCGGATTATTGTTTTTCTGCACTGTCTTGCTGTTCCCGGTGTAGGTGATTCGCACCATCGAACCTTGGTCCTTCAGCGAGAGTTTTTGGTTGATGTCCGCGGAGCCGAGCAGCTTCACCGTGCGGTCTTTTTCCTGCACGATGTACTGCATCACCCGCTTTTTGTGATTGGTTTCTTTGTCGGTGATTTCCACAAGACAAACTTCGGCCAGCAGTCCCTCGACGTAATCGCCCACGCCGTTCCACTGCATCAGGTCAGGAGCCTTTCTTTCTTCCCATCCCTCAGCCTTGACGCCGCCGTTCGGTGTTGCCGGTGATGTTGGCATCGGTTTGCTTTCCGTTGAACGTGAGCCGCTACCCGCGGCCCGCATCTCCGTCTCTTGCATCCCTTGCGGGATTCGTTTTCCAAAATCCACCATTTTCAAAGCCTCCGTTTTTTTCAAGGTGAACCACGCGAAACAATTGCAGGTCGAGGAGTCCAGCGCCCCGACTCGCTCATAAAGACGCCGATGCGAAAGAGAACGCCCTCGCGCACAAAATCATTTCCGCCGCAGTCGCATTCGAGGTGTGACCAGTCGTTTACTTTGTCGGGAAATTTGAAGCCGTACCAGCTTCCGAAGGTCTGCAGCATCCGCGTCCCGCGGGTCGCAGACATGAATTGATCTACCGCCGCGGGAAGGGCTGCGAAGTCGCTTGCTTTGGTGATGTACTTGAGCACTTCATAGGCTGCTTTTTGGCGGTTTGTGACACGTCGAATGTCGATGATCCGTCGATTGTCAATGTTCCACTGGTGACGCGCAGCATCGGACGACCAGTCGCGACGCTCTGTCTCGTGTAACCAGTAATTGAAATCTCGAGGATGCCATCCAGCGCGACGCCCTCCGGAAAGAAGAAACCAATCGAACTCAATGCGCCTCTTAAATCCGATAAAAGCACATCCCGGTTTGTGTCTGCGGTGACTGCCGCGGCCTGAAGGTCTGCATCGGCAAACAGGGAGAGTTGTAGCGGAGTCAATAAGGACGTGAGCGTGAACATGCCAGCATCGTTCGAGTGCAGGATTGTAGGTAGTCTCAAGGGAAAGAACTCCTCCGTTAATCCACGCGGAATGACTCTTTTTTAGTCGGTTGAACTTCTCCCGCATGTCGTGGTAGGTGTGTTTTGAAATTTTTCTCACGTTGGGAATCGTGAGAGTCAGGAAAACCGGATGATTGAGACGGTCAAAGAGAACGCGGATACGTTCCCGGTATTTTTCGGCACGATGGGAGTTGCAGAGGAAGCACAGCCGGTGATTGCAGTTAATCGGAACCGCCAGGGAAGTCTCGCAACACTTGGACTTAAACCATATCCACTGACTCTGACACTCAGACAGCCGGGTATACTCCGCGGAGCGCCGCTTGTGATGCTTCCGGAGACGCTTGATCTCAGCCTCTGCCTCCGGTCCCTCGTGATCCTTCGCTTCCTCGATTCGGAGCTCTAGCTCACGACATATTTTTTCTATCGAACGCAGCAAAACCGCCTGAAAGTAGCATTTCTGCCGATGCCTATCCCTTTTGGTTTCAGTGGCCTTCAGGTAATCTGCACAACTTGTTGCTAGTTGATTGTCATTATCAAGTGAACGCGCTTCGCGCGGCCCGCCCTCCGCTCCGCTCCGGGTCGGGCACGGAGCCCCCTTCGGCTTACGCCGCGGGTTCCCCAGACGTGCAGGGCGCAGGGGAAGCCGCTCAACCCATCGCGTGCTGTACGGATTGGCGCGTAAAAGCCCCATAGATGCTTTCTAGAAGCCCGCCAACGCAGCCGCACCCATGTATGCGGCAGGGCGACACCACTTTTTCATTACTGCTTTCCAGCCAGGGGAGTAGATCTTCGTCGGCATCGTCGCGATTGGTGGCTGGTATAGCTGGCAAAATGGCATGAACCCGAGATCAAAAACCCGCCGAATTCTCTGTTCAGCTTCGCTCAGTGACTCGCCGTCATAACCGATCATCGTGTAACAGCGAAGCTTCCGCATCGGAATGCCTTCGAGGATCCCGTGCGCACGTTCAAGGTGATAAAAGTCGTTCGCTGTGTCGCACGCGAACCACAATTCGCCAATCTTGATAGAGTCGAACAGGTCACGATGCCAGGGTTTGAGGAAGTGCTTGTCTAACCCGCCGTTGAAATAAATCGCGCGATCCTGAGCCCTTAGCATGTCAAACACGGCGCGAAGATGCCTTTCGCTTGTCGCCAGCAGATTATTGTCCTGTACGATCCAACCGGGCTTGATGGAAAGCTCACGAAGGGAGCCTTCAGAAAAAGGAACCTTGCACCAGCCGCATTTTTTTGGACAGCCTCGGCTTGTGATGGTGCAACCGAGTTTAAGAAACAGACCAGGCGTGAACTCGCCGCCCGGATCGTCGTAAGCAGGCCCGCCAACCCGAACATCGCGGTAATACATGCGCCAAGAATCAGCGATTTGCTCCGCCATTCGACGCTGCCATGTGAAGGTGACGCTCACAAAAACGGGAGTCGATTCGCTTCCAGGACGGAACAAAGGCGGATGCCCGACGAAAGCGAGATCATCATCCGGCGTCCACTTCGTTCTTTGTGGGAAGACGCGGATTACGCTCATTCGCCGCCCGCCGCCGCGGTCTTGCGATCCGCGGAAGGTTGCGCCCCCGAGCTGGTGGCCAGGGAGCGAAGATCGTTTCGCACCATGAACACAATTACGGCCATCGCCCGTTTCAGTTTTTCGTAGCTGGCTGATTTCGGGTCAGCGCATCTGTCGCAGACGCCAACCGCGGTAGAACTCTTGCTCACCTTGGGAGTGACGCGGAGAAGGTAGCCGACAACATTCACGGTGAAGGTTGCCGGTTCACTGCAAGCAATGCACGTTCGCTGTTCTGCCGGTGTGTCTGCCAATTTTCCTCCTTGGTCAGAAGCGACGCGGACTAACTCAGCTCCGGGGCCGTAGCCGCGATTTAATGCGGTGAGAACCGCCGCCGAGAGCCCGCGCCGCCCCTGCGCCCCTACCCACGTTGTCTAGACGTGGAAGCCCGGTTTTTAAAGAACCCGCCGCGCCAGGTCGCGCAGCAGACGCGCAGCGTCAGCGTTAGAGGCATGACGCGCAGCGTTCAAGAGAAGTCGATAGGCATATTTCAGCCGTTCATGAACGCGGAATTTCGACGCAACATCCCCTCGTCACCCCCAGCAGGAAAAATGCGGGAGTGAACTCAATTTCTATCCCGCCCGGATTCCAAAACTCGATACACCAATCGGCAAGGTCAGAGCCGTCGATCTGGAGAACTTTTACCTCTGAGAATTCGCGCAGAGTCAACCACCCCCAAACCAAACTTCCGCGATCCCTCGTGAAGAAACAAACGCGCATACGCACGATATCCAGAAGGGAATCGGGAATGCCGGAAAACCACAGCCGGTGAAAAGTCAGGTGAACCGGGAGATGGTGTCCCCCGGAGGTGAAGAGGTCATTTCCGCCCGCCCCGAGTTTTACCTTGTCACCTTGAAGACGCAATACGACGGTCAGCATTTCGCCTCCGGTTCAGGAACGGACTCGCCCTTGAGCCACTCATCCCACCATGCAGCCCCGGCGCTGCGTTTTTCGAAATGAGCACACCATAGCCGCCCATCGACAAAGAAAGTGATCCAGTCGGAGAGAGTCGCAGGAGTTTTCATGGAATTGCCTCCATCGCCATGATGCGGAGAGCCCTGTCGATCTGGACTAGCTGCGCCTCGACGTAAATCTGCACACAATCCCGAAGGAAACGCGAGAACCAAACATCCAGGGTCGGGCTTTTCATGCGGCACGCTCCCGGTCTGAAGAGATTGGCCGTTCTTCCGTTTGATGGGCGAAGGGGAACGGCCAAGCCTTATTGCCCTTGGGGAAAAACCGCGCGGAGCCGGTCCACCAGCGCACGTTGCCGAAGTATGCCCGCCGCACAATCGCGATGCATTCGACGTAGTGTTGTCGAACCGGATGAAAACGGTGATAGTCCGGTCGCCAGGACGAGCCCTCGCGGAATGCGAGGTAAGAAGTGACGGATTGAATCCACTGGAAACCGGAGCGTCCCCACACCCGCCCGCCCTCGTGAATGGGAAGACGGTCAACTACGGGAGGCCCGAACCGGTCCACCTCTGAGTAGGCGTTCCACCAATGGAATAGCTGAAGCTGCTGAGGAAGCAATTTCTCCATTTGCGCTGGAAGATGATGCAGCAGGACGAACAGCACGAGAGCCAGAATCGCAAGGAGTACGAACAGGGGGAGCGTGCGCCGAATCATGGGAACCTTTCCCGCGGTTCCCTCTGAAATGTCCGATAACAGATATTCTGTAAACTGCAAAGCCTCCAGGCCGGGATTGAGGGTAAACCGGGGATGGAGCGACGTTGCCGAACTTCGCGGATTGGCCGGAACACCAATTCCGCATTGTGTTCCCTTCCCGTAATTCCCATTCTGGCGATCGTTCCACCCCGGAACTGTTGCCGGTTCTTATACGCGCGGTGTGACTCTCAGCATGCCGCGCGTATAGTTTGCGCTCTTTTGTTCATTCATCCGGCGAGGAGCGCGTTAATGCTGCTTCACCAGCCAACAGCAATGGGAGTGCTGGATTACTTGCGGAGGATGATGGATCTGTGCCGGAGTCTTTACCGGCATGATCTTGAATCCGAATATCGCGAAGCGTGGGAGGCCGCCGCCATCGCGATTTATGGACCACTGCCCCTCCGCGCGCGGATCTCCAGGCCGGCTATTCCGGCGGAAACAGTCCAGTCTCCCCCCAGGTGGCGCCAACAGATGTTGGCCAAGCCCTACAAAAAAATCATTATGCGGATGGAGGATCGCGAAGTCCTGGAATGCGGACACGCGATGTGGTCCATCCCCCTGCCCGGCGCCGCGATCGCCAAGCGCCGGCGGTGCGCGCAGTGCGCGGCAGCAAACAAGATTCTCAACCACCAAGAAGCCGGTGGGCTAGGAGCGCCAGAGAGTACCAGTCCGGGGAGCTACGGGGAATCCGGACCTCGTAGCGAGTCAGCGGCCGCGATCCTTTCGCGGAAGCAAGGGTCAAGCGTAGCGGCGCCAACCTACAGCGGAGTAAATGCCGGCAAAAAGTACCCGGCCGGAGATCTGACATCCGGCCGGTTTTCCAAAAGCAAAGCGAAAGGAGCAACAGCATGAAGCTGGCCGATCTCCAGGAGGTTCTAAAACCAGTCGCGAAAATGGCCCTGGAAAAACAACTTACCTACACGCAATTTGAGCGCGCGTGTTTGCTGATCCTGGTGCAAGAGGCATTGGAGCAATCTGGAGGCGTCCAGAAGATCGCCGCCAAGCGGATCGGCATGACACAACCAACGCTCTCCAATCTGTTGCACGGCAAGGTGGAGAAACCGCGGACCAAACCGCCGGCCGGACCGCGAGGGAGTTTTGCCGATCGCCACCAGGGGACGCCGGCCGCGGTGATAGGAGCGATGGAAGTATGAGGCGCGGCATTACCTGCCTGAATTTGGAGAACGTGATCGTTCACGCCCACGCTCTCCTGGACGAAATGTTCCGCGAGGCGGACCAATTCACCACCAATGAGAACCATCGCCAACAGGCCATCCGGGAGCACCTCTCCGCGGCGCTCGAAGACGCGCGCCTGTTGAGCAACTCCCTCTTGCAGCGCGCGGACTCAGCCGGAATTTTTGAGATGGCCGATCGGCCGCAACTCGACCCAACACCGAAGCGGAGTTTTGACATGGTGCGCTTGGGTTTTTCAAACACTCGCCACATCGACATCACCCCTTGCGAGTGGAAAGACTTGCAAACCGCCATCCGTACTGAGCAACACCAGTATGGGTGCTTTGACGGTGCCGATGAAGCGTCCCCAGGCAAGGGCAAACTCCGCATCACTGACGCGGGATGATTTTTTCTACGGAGGTAGAACGATGAAGAAGATGTACGCTTTTTCCCTGCTGGCGTTTCTGCTTTTTTCCGCGCCGGCTTTTCCCAAAACCCGAACCACAGCCACCACAGCGCCCACAACTCCCAAAGCGGTGAGTGCGTATGTGGATACCGCGTCCACCGGGCTTAACGTGGCCGCTATTGTGGCGGTGTTCCCGCAGTTTTCGATCGATCTCCACTTCACTGATCTCTCTGTGATGGCCTTGGTTCCATCCCAGGGATGCGCCACGATCGTGGAGATCATCGACGGACAAAACGGCCAACCTAGCCAGCAGTTGTTTTTAGGCCAGGGAGGAGAGGGATCCTCGCAACATTTTGCCGTGGACTTTGTGGTGCCGGCCGGAGATGTTGCATTCATCGCCGTCTATGAGCAAGGGACATGTGTCTCTCCCGCTCGAAAACTGAACGTCTCCGCGTTTTACCAGTGAGGAGCGGGAATCACCCATGAGCACGAAAGAAGCTATCGCAGTCAGAAAGAGAATAGGAAAAAAAGCTCGATCACTGCGCCAGGCTCGCGGCTGGAGCCAAGAAACATTGGCCCTTGAAACTGGATTTGGCCGCTCATTCATGAGCAACATTGAAAACGGCCAAAAAGATATACGCCTCAGTACCTTGGTCAAGCTGGCCACGGTTTTGAACGTCGATGTGAGGAAATTATTTGGTGACCAAGACCATTCATCTCGGATATGAGGTTGGCTCCGGCGCCGCGGTGGAGATCCCGGTCAAGCACACCGTTGTCACCGGACAAACGCAGGAATCCGGAAAGACCACAGCGCTGGAGGCGCTGATCTCGCGGAGTGGACTGCCGGCGATCGCGTTTCTCACCAAGCGCGGCGAATCGGGATTCAGCGGCCGGCAGATACTTCCCTACTTCCGGGAGCGCGCCGATTGGCAGTTTGTCCAATCGATCATCGAGTCCGCCATGCGCCAGGGCATGGACTTCAAACAGCCGTGGATCATTCGCGCTTGCGAAGGCGCGCGCACTCTGGCCGATGTCCAAGATCGCGCCGCGATACTCGAAGGGGAGACGCGCAACAGCATGTCCAAGGACATGTACATGACTTTGGGCGAATACCTGAAGATCGTGGTCCCGCTGATCGCTTCCCTTCCCAGGACGGACCGCGTAGAGATTGGGCGCGGACTCTCCATCATGGATTTGGGAACGTATCCGGAGGAGTTGCAGCACCTGGTGATCGCCAGCACGTTGGAGTGGATCCACAAAAATTCCAACGGCGTGATCACCATCATCCCGGAGGCGTGGAAGTTTATCCCGGAGGGCAAAAACACTCCGGTCAAAGTTGTGGCGGAGAAGCTGGCGCGCGAAGGCGCCGCGCTGAAAAATTACCTGTGGATCGATTCTCAGGACATTGCCGGCGTTGCCAAGCTGATCTTGCGGAGCTGCGCGGTGTGGCTGATCGGAGTCCAGCGCGAGGCGAACGAAGTAAAGCGCGCGATCGACAATATGCCGGCCGGAATGAAACGGCCGAAACCCGCGGACGTGGCCACCCTGGAGTTAGGACAGTTTTTTGTGTGCCACGGCCGCGAACTGTCTAAGGCGTATGTACAGCCGGCATGGGTAGCCGCGGAGATGGCGCGCGCGATCGCCAGAGGCCGCGCTGTGGTGTCACAGGTGCAGCGCCGGCCAGATCGCGATCGGGAGGAGGACGCGATGTACAAGGAACAGGCGGAGCGTCTCGCCGGCCAGGTGGAGACGCTCACAGAGGAAATCCAGGGATTGCGGGATGAGATCGCGAGGTTACAGCGTCAGATCTTTGATTCCACCGCACCGCCGGCAGAGATCGCAAGAGTCGCCATGACGCCGGCCGCGCGCGAGATCCCCAAGGGCGCGGATCCGGCCGCGGCGCCGCTCATGCCGCCGGCGGAGTATCTGTCCCTGGCCGATCGGATCCGGGAGGACGTGTTGGCCATCATCCGCAAGGATCCCTCGCTCATCCGCCTGGCCGTGGAAAAGCCGGCGATCGAAGTCACTGTCCGGCAAAAAGTCCTAAGCATCGATGACTCCGGTGTTCCCGGAAAAATCGCCAAGTTGATGAGTGAGGGATTTTTCGGGAATCCCCGGACGTTTGAGGAAGTGCGCGCGGAGCTGGTGCGCCGCGGTGTGGACAAAAAAACCAACTCCGCCGTTATCGGAAAGCCGCTTTATCAATTCACCAAAAGCGGATTTTTCTATCGCGACGGCGATAAGTATTTCCTGGCGCCGGATGCGGTGGTCACTATGGTGGAGGCGTAGATGTCCAAACACACGCGCGTGGTGATGGTGGAGATCCAGGGCGAGGACAAAAACCAGGTGGACCGCCTGGCGGACTTGCTGGTGGAGCAAACGGTCATCACTAAAACTTTTCTTCTAGGCGCCGTGGAGAAATTTGCCGCGGACGACGTGCACGCCGGCGATGTCGCGACGGTCCCTATCCCGGAGATCATCATCACCAACACCAAGCTGTTGGGAGGCATGTGACGGATTTTCTTCTCGCGTTTGTGGCGTTGTTTCTGTTTGTGTTGGTCTTTGCCCTGGTGAGCCATAGGAGCGGCAAATGAGGATGAACGGAGAGCGTCCCCAGGAATACAACGCGCGGCGCGCCTTTCAGGTGGAGAGCGCGATCGCCACGGCCGCTTACAACACGGAGCGCCGGATCAAGATCGCGGAGGGACTTCCCCTCCCTGTGGTCCACGTGGATCTCCCTTGCACCTGTCCCAAGTTTGCCTTTGGCCATTTCCATGAGCAGGAGGAACAGCGGCGCGAGGTGGCACGGTTCCGACGGCGCTTCGCGCCGCTGTACGGAGCGGATGGCAAGCTCCTGGACTCCAGCAGCCGGCGAATTGATTACTTCGCCAGTGACAAGCATGGCCTTTGAATGCTCACAGCGCGTCCGGTGCGGACGGTTGAGCAAATGCTTCGCGGGTTGCGCATGAGCGCCGCCCGACAAAAGAACTTATTTTTTGCAGACAGGAAGGAGAAGTTTTTATGGGAGCAAAGTCAAATGCAGAGCTGAATCTGGAGACCCTCCACCTTCTTTCGGGAGGACACAATGATAGGCATGATGGAGTGTGTCTGATGGAGGCAGTGGCATGGTTCGCCGGAGAGCATCACAGCGCGCGTCCGCAATGCTCCTGCCCCGTCCTGACCCGATTCGGGATGTCACTGAACGATGGAGCGAGCGATGAAGATCGCCAACTTCTAAAGCCGCTCATTCCCAAGCTAGTCGGTACGCGAGCAGATAGATCGGTGGAACGGAAACGGGCCTACTTTTTGGCGGACCGCGCCGTGCGATTGTTCGCGCCTATCGCGCTGCGGGCGCGAGGAAAGGTCCAGCTCGCTAGCGAGCTGGAGACGTTGCCGCCCATCGTTGACGAAAGCACGGCGCGGTCCGCCGTAAAAATATGTAGAGCCGCCGCCTACGCCGCCGACGCCGCCGCCGACGCCGCCGCCTACGCCGCCGACGCCGCCTACGCCGCCGCCGCCGCCGCCGCCTACGCCGCCGCCGCCGCCTACGCCGCCGCCGCCGACGCGCCGCCGGCGTCGGGCGGCGGCGTCGGCTCGTCGTCGGCTCTGGCGGCGGGACAGCGTAGGCGAGATGTTTTCCTAAAGGCTGTCCAGGTCTTTGAGCAAGCGATCGCCATCACTGCCGGGGAAACCGCGTGAAACCAGCCGCGCCCGATTTTCGCCAACCTGTTTTATTCGGATCTCTTTTTCGTTCGATCGCGTGTTGCTTCTGTGGCGATCACGAGGAGCGCCGTTGGATGTGTAGCAAGTGCCGGCCAAAATCCCTGTGGGATCTGTGGCCCAGGATGAGAGGCGGACAGTGATAACCGGACAGGAACTCGCCACGCTCCGCAACACAGTGATGATCTTCCGCTATTCCGGAGTCCCGCTCTCTCCGGAGAATGAGGAGCGCGTCCGCCGGATGGACGCGGTTGTTAAACGCGAGACAGAGGCGTGGAGCCGGCGCCAGGTGCTCCAGATCCGCGCCGCCGGCGTCAACATCTGCACTCTGGCCGATTGGTGCATCTCACGCGATCCGGACGGTTTTTTTCAGCTCACCTGGATCTCTGTGGCGATCGAGACGTTAGCTCTGGAGGAGTTGCAATGGCTGAAATAGAAGGCATCGCGCACAAGCCGGAAAACTTTGACCGCTTTGGGGACGTTCCGGATGAATGGCGCCGATCCGCCAGGTATCGCGTCCAGGTCAACAACGCGCACACTGGCCGGCTGGTTGTTGAAGGATTTGCGCGTACTTTCGAGGCTTCTCCGTTGAAGCTCACTTTAACGGGAGCGATCGTTGACAGCTCTGAGCGCGCCAACGGGATCACCCTAAAGGAACAGTGGTCCTATCACGAGCATCTTTTTTTTGGCGGACAGATCGTGTGGGCAATTAGTGAGCTTGCGGTATGAACCTCCACGGTTGGGGAGGCGCCGCGATCGTTGCCGGAGTGTGGTGTGTGTTTGTCTCTTTCGCGATCGGGACATGGTACGGCCGGCGCCAGGCCAGCCGGTACCGCGATGATCTCAGCACCTGGCGCCAGGGGTACGAAAAAGGACTGGCGGATGAGCGGCGCTGGTGGATCGGTGCGGAGGATGGCATCAACGCGCAGCTCCAACAGAACCGGGAGAAACGCAAGTGGAGATCCTAATCCGAAAGTGTCCGGCTTGCGATCTGCGGATCTCGGATGAGATCGCGCCGTGGACGTTCATCCGCTGTCATAGTTGCGGCGCGTTTTTGCGGGTTGAATCGGATCTCTCCCTGGCCGTGCCCAACGGAGCGGAGACGGCGTGGCTGTTGAAATATTGGGAGGCGGAGAGCGCATGAAATCCCCCCTACAAAAAAAGTGGCCACCTCGCCAACGGAAATCCGCCGGCGCCGCGATCGCCGGCGCGCGTAGGGGGAAGCGGCCGGCGCCGGAGATTTACGTCAAGATCCGGGGAACGAAGCGGGTTCCCTATTTTGCCAAGGCTCACATCCGGAATCACAGGGGATGTCTAGAGCTGTGCTGGCGCGAGGGGGATAAGGTCCGGACCTTTCACCTGGCCAAAGGCCGCAAGTCTCCCCCTACAGCGGCCGCGAGCTCGAGAACTCCCTGCAGCTCGCCGGCGCCGGCCGCGGCGCCGACGTGCGTAGGGGGAAAAAACGGGAGGCGCGCCAGGTGAAAGTAGCCATCGACAGCAAGACGGAGACGCTGCTCCACATCACCGCGGAGACGATGGACGACCACCAACTCCTCACCAAGCTGTGGGATCGGATGGTCATAGGAGGCGCGATTTTTACTCCGGGAACGGAAACGGTCCAGTGTCTGTCAGTCGAACTAAAATTCGATCCGAGAGCGATATGCAAGGAGATCCAGGGGTGAAATTAGCGATCGATACCAGCACGGAAATGAAGATCTATCTCACCGCGGAGACGCCGGACGATCGAAAACTCCTCACCACACTGTGGGAGGAGCGGATGGTCCTGGGGACCGCGCTTATGTCTCCGGGAACGCGGACGGTGGAGGTACTGTCCGTTGAGCTGAAGTGTCGCGATCTGCGGAGCGACATGCAGGAGATCCGCCGGTGAAGACACCTCCACATTTCCGCGCGTACAACATCCCCGACGTCACGCCGTCCCGGAAGCTGTGGCGCGCTCACCTGGCCTATCGCCTGGGGGACAAAAAAGAGTATCTCTCCATCATGTGGGCGATGGAACACGCGGGTTGCCTCCCACAGTTAGGAGATCCCGCCAAAAACGTGGACCGCGTGACCCAGGAGACTCTCGCCGGCATGTTGGCGATCACCAGGTCCACCACTACAAAGCGGATCGCGAAGTACAGCGCGCCAGATCCCACGTGGGACGCCGATCGGCGCCGGCGCCACGCGGAGAAGATGCGCGCGGTCGCGGCCAATCATCCGCATTGGACCGGGGAGCATGGTGGCATAGGTGGAAGCGGAAGGGCTGACACAATGGAAGCGGACACCATGTTCCCCGGTGCGGTGCGGCAACCTGATAGGCGCCAGGCGGACTCCAGCGCGCATGTGTCTCCTGTGGCGGGAGAATCTGCGGAGTCTGATTTGTTTGTGTCGCACCGCGGAGGTGAAAATGATGGCACACCTTTGGCAACTCCTTCCCCCGTTGTCCCGCTGGCCGGTGAGACTCTCGTTTCACAAGGCTTGCAAGGGGGAATGCGGCCATCATCCAACGCAATGGTTGATGGTCTATCGGATCGGCCGGACACAGTGCTCCTGGACGGTGCAGATCGGAATGAACTGAGGCACGTACGCAAGCACGTGGCTTGCATCCTCACTCACCATCCCGGCTTTGGCCAGGCGAATTTCTATTCCCTGGCCATGCCCGAAAGTGCGCGGCCGGAAATTCAACCTGGCCGCAACCACGCTGCAATACTGGCCGCGCATTTTGGGGAAAAACTGTTTGACTCCAGCTCCGGGCTTTCCGGTTTCCGGAAAAGCTACGGATGGATCTGGCATCCCAACCTCCCGGACGCGCGGCCGTGCGAGTGCCGGCTAGGACAACGGAAATTAAAATTCCTCCGCACCTGTCCGACGTGCGGAGGGACCGGCCGGATCATCACCTCGCCGGCGTTGGGCAACGGTCCAGGAATGCCCGATTACGGCCGCGTGTTGCTCCATTGGCTCCTGGACCGCGGGATCGACGAGGAGATCCGCGGCGCCAGTGGCCAGATCACCAAGCACCGCGGGATCCTGGAGGGATGGACCCAGGAGGCGATCGGGGAAATGGTTGGGATGAACGTCTCCACCATCCGCCGGTACTTCAAAGCCTTCCGGTTGCTCAATATCGTTCGCACCATTCCCGGCAAGGTGACGAAGCGATGCGCGAAGTGTGACAAGACGTACACCGGCAAGTGCGCCGGCTGTGGCAACACCGGGGGATCTGTGGTCGATCGGGATCCGCACAAGATCCTGTGGCTTCCCTCGCGGACGCTGGATCGTGACCTGGTGCGCGCGGAGAAGGCGCGTATAGAGGCGCTGGTGGCCATCCACAGGCATTGGTTGGACCGCCGGCAACAGGAACAGCTCGAAAACGCCGCGGCGCTCTCCCTGAGTGTCCTGGAGGAGTGGTCCGGCAAGGAACACAAGCTGACGTCCTTTTGGAGCGAGATGCGCCGGCGCCTGGCCGCAACCGCGTGGCTGTTGAACGTCCTATTCCCCCTCAAAACCTGAATCAGATCCCAAAATGGCCATCCGGCACCAAAAAAGCCGGTGGCGCCGAGGGAGATCCCTGCTGGAAATCTCCCGCGGCGCCTGAGTGCGTCAAACCCGCATGGATGCTGGTTTTCCGCTTGACCGGGGGTACCTCCGGGGTAGGAGGTAATCGCATCTTAGCACGATTCCCTAACAATCAAGTGGAAATGAGATCTCGCTAGATATTTCCGGCACAATTCAAGGTAACTATCTGGTTAATGCACCGCGCCAGGTGCACCACCTCCCTGTGGAAATCGGCGGAACATGTGCGGATCTGGCGCGCAGTAAAGGTGCGGAATCTCCGCTTATGGAGAGACTGAGTGTGTGAAAAACCAATTTCCTGCGTATGAAAATAAGCGGATACAGGCTCCTGAGACTTTTTCTGAAAAACCAATAGAGATAAAAGCAGTTAAGAAGTCCGCGATCTCCGCTGTGGAAAAGTATTGATCGGTGCGCTCCGCGTCCTGGCTATTCGCCCTTTCTGTTGGAGAGGGCTGGCCGCCCTCTCCAAACCTCTCCTGCAGCTCCGCTAATGAGGAAATGCAAGCCAGGTTCCATCTCTGTGTGTAACCCTGGAGAGCGCGGATGGTTACTCACTTCCAACAAAGGATCTCAATCTTGTGACTGAGATCCCGGTGACGATCGCGTAAGGCTCTCACTTCTTTTGACACCGCAACAGTTCCCCGGCGTGATTTGATCGCGGCGAGTTGATGGATGATCCTATCCTCCGCCACCAGCGCGGAAACACATTCCTGGCGCGTCCGCTCCGCGATTACCTCCGGCGGATCGAATGGTGAATCCGTGTGGCAGATGACCATCACGCCGGTTGGTTTGCAGTGAGTGACCTGGCCGGATGAGGAGAGCAGGAACACCGCCAGCACCACCACTTCTTTCACAGGCTCTCCGTCACCGCGTCCCAAACGTCCTGCAGACCGCCTGGCCCTTGCGCCAGAGTGCGGACCTCATCATCCGGTTCGTCTTGCGGGAATCGGCCGTTGAGCTGGAAATGTGGAGCGTCCGGAAAGGTCCTCCAGGCGGATCCGGAGATCAGACCGAGATCCTGTCCGCATTGCTCCATCGTTTTCCACGTGGGATGTGAGCTGTTCCAATCCGGATTAAACGGTTGATCCGGACCAAACTGTGAGGGGACACAATCCACCGCCAGGCCAAAGTTGTGATAAGAGAATCCGCCGCGGACCTTGGTCACGATACTCCCCGGCGCCGTCCGTCCCTGAGCAAAGAGAGCATCTTGCTCCGCGACGGTGCGGAGCGCCTGGACCACGCGGATGTCTATACTGTTGCCGGCCATCTCATCCGCGAGCTGCCGGATCTTGTCCGCCAGAAGCGGGAAAACGGTTTGCAGTCGAGTTTCGGAAATCGAGTCCATTTGGTTTACCTAATCAAAAAGCATCATCACCAGGAACACCGCCGCGGCGCCGATCAACAGCGGCATGGGCAAAGAGCTGAGATCCACTGTGGAGAGAGCCACTACCGGCGGAGCGCCGGCGCCCAGGAGCGCGGCGCGCGCCATCACCTGTTGCGCGTAAGCAACCGCGGCCGGTCCGGATCCGTTGTAATGCTGGACGGCCAGGCTCCAATCTGCATAACGCTGGTAGAGCTGCGCCAGGAATCTCACTCCGCCCTGGATGTTCTGATTTACATCGGTGGGATCCACACCGAGCGCCGCGGCTGTTGCCGGCATGAGCTGAAAGACGCCAAGCTCTCCGGAGGATCCGGTGACGATCGATCCGTCCGGATTCCACTGGCAGACTCCGGACTCCTGCATCGCCACACTGAGAGCAATCGCGCGGGGGACGCCGGCCGCGTCCGCCGCTTCATCGATCAAATCGGTGAGATCGATACTACAGGCCAAAACTCCTCCAAAAAATCGCGCCAGGATTCGATATAGGCGCGCCGCGGAAAATCCGAGACATATCCCACCACCAAACTTTCAGCGCCTTACAGCTACGGAGAGAAAGCGCAGTACGAGCCGGCTTTGACGGTTATCGCGTCGGAGGCGTTGCCGGTTAGCACCATGATGTTGACAGTGGGAGGGCTGGAGCTGGCCTGGATCGTTCCCTCCAGGACGCTGTGGAAAACCGTCCCGGTGGCCGATGGCGTAAACGTCACAATGTTGGTGGCCGTGGTAGTGGTCAGGTTGGTGAGATCCGCGCTGGTGGACACAGCCGCCGCGGTGTACACCGTCCCGCTGGCATCTATTCGCGTGGCCGCGTTGGTTGCTGCCTGGATTCCGAAGGCGTTAGCCGCGGCCGCGGTTGCTTGCGAATACGCCAGGTCACAATGGAAACTCCAGTTCATGGCCAGCGATGGCAACGTCCACAGGAGCTGATTGCCGGCCGCGTTGCTGATCGCCACCAGGGAGGCGCTGGACGTGGTGAAATCGGACGTGAGCCGCACTGTGTTGCCGAACTGACTAAAGCCGGCGAGTCCCGCGGTTCCGTTGGGAGGACCATAGATCACGAGCTGAGGCGGAGGCACCGCGTTGATGTTCGTGGTGATGTTCTGATTGGATCCGGAGATCGTAATCTGGCCGGTGGTAAAACACTGTGGTCCGGTGAGTGACGGATCCGGGTAGCCCACCGCCGGCGCCGAACAGATCAGGAATTGCCAATGTGTGCTGGCCGGTGAGATGGATGCGTTGGCTATCAGGTTGACGGAAAATGTTCCGGAGCTGTTGAGGATGCCGGGAGTAGTCGGCGGAACCAATGATGAACCGTTGGCGGTGACGGTAGGACTGGCGCCTCCGCTCACGTTCACAAACTGAGGGAGCACGGTTCCGCCGGAGTAGGCTACACCGCTTGGATCCACAACAGTTCCGGTAACGGTGGTGATGGTCTGCGCGATCGCCGGCACAACGGCCGCGGCCGCGATCGCGGCGATCATCAAAAGTTTTCTGAGATGCTTCATTTTTTCCCTCGCGAGTGAGATCTAGCGGTGACGTCCTCCACTTCCGCTCATTCCGAACAGCAACAGCGCGGCGCCGCCGGCCAGGATCCAGTTGGGGATCCCGGCGATCATGGATCCCTGGATCCAGGTGGTGATGGAACTCGGAACCATGTTTTCGATCGACGTGAAAAGACCAGGCGCCGCCGGAGTTGCGGCCGGAGCTGGCGCCGGCGGTAGCGGTGTCCCGCTGGTGGTAGAAATCGGCTGTCCGCTTGGCGTGAACGCTGCCGGCGCCGCCGGCGGAGGCGGTTGCACTGTGGCGGTGGGCTGAGAAGCCGCGGGAGGCGCCGCCGGCGTTGGCGGTGGAGGCGTGTAATTGATCGGGTTGCCGTCCACGTCACAATAGTGCTGTGAGCCATCGGACATGCTGCACTGATAGACGCCAGGCGCGATGCTGAGAATGTTCACCAGGCGGAGCCCGGCCGCGGTTTGCGTGGAGACAGGTTGGCCGGATGCGGTGACGGCCGGCGTTGGAGGAGTTGTCACAGATCCGGTGGCGCCGGAGGATCCCTGGCCGGAAGTTGCCGCCGCATATTTAGCGGCCAGGTCCGCCGGGAGCTGCTGTCCCTGGCTCTGCAGGATCGAAACCATGATCGCGTCCGGAGTGTTGGGAGAGAATGACTCGGATACACCGGACGCAGTAACAAGCTGATCCGGCAAGATCGGATAGCCTAGTCCGCGGAGATTGCGACGTACAAGGATCATCAGAACACACTCGCTTGCACGTCCAGAGTGCCGGTGTTGGCCACGCCGCACGTGGTCAGGCTGATAGTGATCGTGTCTCCAGTCGCGCCGGCCAGCCCGGGATTCCATTGAAACTTGAAAGTTGTGGTACCCACTTCTGCGGGGCCGCTGGTCCAGAGGTTTAGAGACGCGGTGGTGTCAACGACGGTAATCCCCGCGGTGCCGGCCGAGCATCGCGCGCTGACAGAGAATACGTGCGATCTTTGAGAGCCGAGTAAAGGGGTAAGCGTTACGCTGGCTGTTCCGGCCACAGCAGTGGATTCAGAATTGCTGACATTCGCCGGCTGTGCTGATGCCGGCATCGCCTCGCCTGGTGGATAGAAGTACCAAGATACAGAGTAGGTGCCCGTTCCAGTGCAGCCCTGGCATCTCATATCAGCGAGAGTGCAGGCATTCGCCGGCACTGGAACCACGAACGAGGTGCCAGAGAGTGGCAAGGTGAAGGAAACCACGTTTCCTGATCCGCCATCTCTACACCGCGCGGCCAGGATGCCTCCGGTAAAAACCGCGGTTGTCTGGATTATGACCAATCCAGCGGTGGAACCGTAGGGTGTCACAAAGGCCGGAGAATTAACATTGCCGCCGCCGGCCGTCTGTTTTACGAAAGCCATCTTGCGGACCTGCTGGCCTGCTCCGTAAGTGCCGAACGGGTTTCCCGGAGTGGACGAAGTCCCGGTATAGTTTGCACTGATGGTGTCACTCGCATCGCATCCCACGCACTTCACCAGGTTCACTCGCAGGAAGGGGAAAGCGCCGATACCGAAAATCAGATTAGTTCCGTTCTGTGTTGGCTCAGCGCCATCATCGCTGATCGCAAACCATGTTCCGGTGGAGCATGTTGCGGAATCGCTGTTGTAGCTGGCTTCGATCCTGATCTGAACTCCGGTTGGCGCGCCGGTGGCTCCTCCGGCCGTGTAGAAAACAAAGTGGACCGTCTGTCCTAAGTTGGAGAGACATCCGCTAGCCTGGGAGGTGCTCACGCCGTTGAAAACGCTGGCCGTGGTGACGCTCTGTGGCGCGGTATAGGACACCTGCGCCGCGGCCGGCGCGCCGCAAAACATTTGCAAGATCGAAATCAGAAATCCCAGAAGTAAGCTGCGTTTCACACTGTCACCTTTTTGTCTAGCGTTGCCGCGGCGCCGCTGTCCTCCAGCTCCGGGGGATATTCGATCTCTCCATTTTTGTGGCGGTGTGGAGGAAAGTGCTGGATCCAGTTCCATAGACGATCCCACCGCCGCAACATAGCGAATCCGATCCCCAACACACTGCAAAGCGCGGAGAGCGCAACCACGAGATCGCCTATCGAGATGGTGAGATCGATCTTCATCAAAACACCGATGTATCGTCCGGCATCCTCCATTTGGGGAAAAACCATCCGGAGAGGCGTCCGCCTGCACTGGATCCGCCCACTACCAGGCTCACGTTGTTGACCTGGAGAATCACCAATTGCTGTTCGTACACCAGGATCCCGCCGCCGCCGCCCAGGTAGGCAGGATTGTTCACCGCGCCCAGGGAGGACACTACGTTGTCGTAATTGCGGATCACCGCGCCGTTGGCCAGGAGTTGCCACACCAGGGATCCGGATCCTTCCGTCCAGCCGGAGCCCACAAAGACGTTCCCCATTCTCCGGATCACGCCGTGGTAGCCCTCCGGCACCACAAAGGAAACCACTGTGGAGGTGACGCCGATCGCCGGCAACGCGATATAGGCGGTGGGATCGAACGAAACCGAATCCGGGGACGGAAAGACATTGACCGGCAGGGATCCGGACTGTGGAGCTGAGAGAATCTGATCGCCGGCGCTCATTCGTCTATCACTCCTACTAAAACCACCTGGCAATTGTTGGTCACGTTGCGGAGGTTGGTAATCTTCACCACAATGGTGCGCCCCTGGCAGAAGCGGTAAGGCTTGCGGAGGATGAACGGATGCTGCGCCGATCCGCCAAAATTCACGTTGTTAATCGGCATTGCGGAAAACTTCTTTCCCTTCCCCGGCATGGTGGAGAGATCCGCGATCTGCGCGCGGAATCCCGGTTGCGCCTGGCTGGACGTGGTGGCGGAGGCCAGAATCGCGTAGCAGATAAAATCCGATTGGCAGATATGGCGCAGCTCCACCGTTTGATTGGCGCCGATGGCCACATCGCCGTTGATTCCGCCGAAGGTAAACCAGAACGGCCGTCTCCCTACCATCTGCTTACGATCGCGGAGAGACGGCATGAATCCGCGACTCGCTAACTTCGCGGTTGGGAGCCAGGCGCCAAGCGCGTGGCGCGGCCGGCCGGTGGTCCGGCGCTGGCTGTGCTTCCAAATGTTGTTAGTGCTAATCACTGATTACCTCGTAAAGATCCGGAGAAACCACGATCGCCGGCCGCTTGTCTCCGTTTTCCAGCGCGGCCAGGGGATGACTTGAATCCTCGATCTCCGCCTCGATCCAGGAGCCGCGGGGATCGGAGATCTCCTGGCGGACCTTGGTCACGCGGCCGATCACGTGAGATCCCTCGCGATCCAGCTCATGGAAGATGCGAACGCGATCGCCTTTTTTCACGCCGCCCTCCGGTGGCAAAGCTGTGCCATCTTGACGCGCGCGCGAAAGAGAGCGGACTTCACCGCACAATGGCTCATGCCGGTGCGCTTCGCGATCTCCTCATAAGAGGATCCGCGCGCAAACTGCAGAAGGACGGTCCGCTGTTGAGGCGAGATCCCCGGCAAGTTGCGGTTGGCATCCCGGAGGATCTCAAACCGCTGCAGATTGCCATCTTCCCCAGGGACGTCCGGCGCCTGGTGATTCTCCGGCGGGTGGTCCAGGTAGACGTGATGATGGCGATAGCGGGGATCATCGCGCAGCCGGTTAAGGCAACTATTCCGCGCGATCCTTGCCAGCCACGCGCGCGGGAACTTGTTTTGAAACGAGTCGAAAGATCGCCAGGCGCGGAAAAATGTCTCCTGCGTCACTTCCTCCGCGTCCTCGCGATTTTTCAGCAAGCGCATGCACACCGCCATCACCACGTGCTGGTGATCGCGATAGAGCTTCTCGAATTGGCTGGACCTGTCCATAGCTCCACAACGGTGGCCTGGCGCTGCGCCTGGTAGTCGCGCAGCGCCAAAAGGCCGGTTACGCCGCGACGATCGCGCCCTGGGATCCTTGCGCCGGGTTACTCTGCGGGTAGAGCTTGAATCCGCGGAGCACCAGTTGCACTGTGTTGTTGCCGTTGCTGCGATCGTTGAACGTGGCTTTCACGAGAGAGCTACGCGCCCACACGTAAGGCTCCACCAACGGGAACGGCAATTGCGCGGTGCCGGCAAAATTCTCTCCATTCACGGCCGCGGTTGAGAGCTGCCGGCCAGTGGAGGGATCGACCATCGTCACTGAGAAAATCCCGGTGGAGTTGGCCACGGTCCAGACCCACTCGAAATCCGCGTCCTGGTCTAGCTGTTGCTGTGCCACAACGCCGGCCTGGAGAGCGGTCAGGACAGCGTTGGGGAGCACAACGTCAAAGGGGACGCGGATCGGCGGGAGCTGGAGAGTGCCGGCGCCGTTGCAGTTCGGGCAGATCTGCATGGCGTTGCGTTGCGGGTTGGGGAGAACTCCCTTCCCGCCGCAAGCCGGACAGGTCCGGCCGGAGGTTGGAACTTGTGCTGCGGTTGCCATTTGCTTCTGTTTCCTTTTGTTCAAGAGTCCCGCGATCGGTTAGCTGCCGGAGGTGTCTCCGCCCTCTACCTTCGCGTCATTCTGCTTCGCTGCATCCAGCGAGGCTGTAATCTTGGCGTTGATCTGCTCAACGGTTGCGGTGGGATCCTGGTGGATCAGGTTGGCGATGTCTTTCACGAGCTGCGGCCCGTATTCCACGCCCAGGCCCACGAGCGTCACGATCAGTTGCGAGTAGTCCATCAAGCACCTCCAAAAGCGTTGGAAATTCCCGCGATCGCGTCTCTCAGCAACTTGAGTCCCTCTGTTGCTTTCTGTTGCGAGGCGGGACTTTTGAATCCGTAAACGGTGAGATCCTGATTGCCGGCCGCGGTGACGATCCCGGCGATCGCGCCCTTCCAATCGGCCGCGGAGTCGCCGCCTTGCGCCGCGCGTATAGCGGCGATGGCTGTATCGTTCGCCTTGGCGATCTTCACGATCCAGGCTTTCAGCGTCACGTAGTAATCCGGTTCGCTGGCTTGGATCGACTCCGCAAAGTCATTCGCGGCCACCAGGCCATCCGAGAGCAATTTGCTGGAGTTGGAGGCGTCCAGGAGGGTTTGCGCGTAGACCACTTGAGGATTGCTGTTGACGTTGTGCCGGCAGCCGGCAACCGGCATCGCCACCAGGATCCCGGCCAGGACCGGGAGCAAAAAACTCATGGCCGCGCGCGGACGCAACATGCTGTAGGCACTGGCGCCAGGCTTGGGACCGGTATTCGCGATCTGCGTTATCCCGCCAGGTCCGGATCCGTTCCCCGGAGACTTCTGTCCGTTGCGATACCAGCTCCACAGCCAAAAGGCGCCGAAGATCAGAGTCATGCCCCATTTGGGGATCCGCGACTGCACCCCGGCCACCAGGCTGTGAAAGTCGGAATTGGTGTTGTAGTAGAGCACCAGGCCGGTAAAGACCGCCGCGATGGTGTGAGTGGAGATCTTGTGTTTGCCCAACCAATCGAGAATCGGATTCATACTTTGTTTTGTCCTCTCTCTTTCGCTTGCTTCCACCGCGCCTGGATCTTGAGGCGCGCCCTTTCTTCCCGCTGCTTTCGTTTTTTTACGATCGCCGCGTCCACCTGTCTTTTCCTCTCCGGATCGATCAGCCGATGGACCCGATCGACCATGTTTTCCCAGATGTCACTCATCTAAAAATCCCCTGGCGCCTCCGGAAAGGAATAGAGGCGCCAAGGTCAGCGCCGGACAACAGCGTTACTGCACTGCCCGGAACAACGTTCCGTCCAGGAAAATGTGAGCGAAAATCCCGACGCCGGCGATCGGCGTTCCGGGAGCACTCACTGTGTTGGCTGAAGTGAAAGCCGCGGCCGTCACGTTGGAGATGGTGGGATCGATGATGCAGTTGAACTGCTGTTGCTGCTCGATCGGTACCCCGCCATAGGCCAGCGTGTAGGTGTTGCGCGCGTCCGGCCAACCGTTGGCGGTTAGTGAATAACCGTTGGTTGCCACGAACGTGCCCATCATGGCAGCGAAGGATCCGCCGCCGGCCGGGATCCGGCCGACGATGGTGTCCTGGTAGCTTTTCCCGTTCACGTTGAACTGGAAGAAGCATTCCAGGAATTTCTCCAGATCGTTGCCCACGGTGTTGCCTTCAGTGAAAACAGAGATCGCCCGGACGATGTGCTTGTTGGGCGACTGCAACACGCCAGCCAACAGTTGCGAGGTGTGTCCCGCGGTTTTGGTAAACGCGGTGACACCGCCCACGTTGTACACCTGGCCCTGGGGCAAGGCGAACAGCGTTAACTTGATGGCTGCTGTGTTGGAGGCGAGTGCGTAGACGTCATAAAGGGCTTGTGTGATGCCCTCCAGAAATCCCGCCATGATCGGGTTATGTCTCCGCGAATGGGGACGCCCCAACTCCCGCGCTTCAATTTCCGGAAGCGAGGAAAGCAGCTCGCGCGCGATGACCGCGGCGTGGCGCTTCATGTGCCTGAGATGTGGTGCTTGATTGGCGATAGCTCTCATGCTGTACACCTCCCTTCTGAGAGCGGGATCGCCAAACGCAAACTTTGAAACTGTCCGCGGCGCGCTTTCCAGTCATTACGCCGACCGCGGGGAAAAACGCCCAGAGTCGAAAGCGGGATTCGTGGCGCCGGTTAAACTAACCGGACCAACGCGATGCCCACCGCGCAGGCTCGTCCGCGCCTGTTGCCGATGCAGCCGCGACCGGAGTTGCCGGCACTGCGGCGCCAACGGAAGGCACTGGAACGCTGGACTCATATCCGCTGTTCAGCAGATATGGCCCTGTGCCGGCCGTAGGCAACGGGAAGTTGTTTTGGACGTAGTAGCCCATCCCGCTCAAACCGATCGGGAACGAAGATCCGAAGAAATTATTAAAGATCCTCAGACCCGTTGCGATGATCCCGCCGGCCAGGAAATGCGCGCCGGCGAGTGGTCCCGCGAACTTGCCCACCAGCATTCCGCCCACCCAGGCCGTGAGGCCGTTGAGAGCGTAGCCGGTCCATCCGGAGTTAAACGAGCTGGCCACCATGCCCGGCAACGCCAGGCTTGCGACAGCTCCGCCGGTTCCCCACAGGAGCATTCCGCCAATGTTGCGGATCTCTCCGGAGAAGCCGCCGGGATTCCGGCGCCGGCGGTGAGTGCGATGATGCCTCCGCCCAAACCCGAATGGATTGTGGTGACGGCGCCGATGGCTATTTCCTAGCCGGCGGTGACGTCTCTTTGCTTTTCTCGCCACGATAATCACACCTCCCCTCCCGCTTAGACTCTTTTGCTTTTTGGAGCGATGGCGAAATGCGCTCCTGGATCTTGTCGGATTGACTACGCGAATTTTCACAGCGGAGCTCCTACTTCTTTTTTTCCTCGCACGTGAATCCTTCATTGCCGTGCGGGTAGAAACACTCTTTTTCTCCGGCCGCGTGGCACTGTGAGAGAGCCTGGCACACGTCCGGCGCCGGGTACGGCTTTCCTGTGGCGCCGTATGCGGTGGCCACGTATTTGTGGCAACCTAGAGCCGGCGCCAACACGATCAACAGCAAAAGTCTTTTCACCTTCTCCTCCGGTTCCGGCGCCGCGTTCGCCGCGCCTTTTTCTTCCGCCGCGGTCCGCGTCCGGCGCTCTTGACTTCCGTCTTGATGCCAAAGGCCCGTAACGCCCTGGCCACCGCACGCCCTTCCCGCGGATTACGCGCGCGAAAAATCTTGACTCGCATCACTGTCCTCCTGGCCTGTGAATCTGGTAGCGTCCGCCGTACAAAAACGCGGCGCCGGTGTCCAGGTTCACGATCAACTCCATCGATCGGCCGCTGTGGACCTCGCCTCCGCACTGGAGGATCCAGCCGTCCGGGATCCCTTCCGGCCGGACAAGGATCTGCATCACCGGGCCGAAAACCATGTAGCGCGTCCCTTTGAGCATGGCGCGCGCGCGCTCCGCCAGCTCCTGGCGAATCATCGCCGGCCGGGGTGGGATGTATGGTTTTTCCTTTTTCTGTTTCGACGGATCGAAAGCGAGCTGGGCCGCGGTTGGAATCGGAGGCTCCCACGTGGGATCCGGAATGTCCGGGAGCCCCACCGCTCCGTCTTGCCTGGTGAACGGATCCAGGAGCAAGAGCGTCCCTTTGTCTTTGGTGGCCGCGATCCGCGGGAGTAGAGGATTTCCGCTCCGGCCGTCATAGCCGTAAAACTCCAGGCGATTTCCCAGGACGTTCCGGATCGCCTTTGCCGGCAGGTTGCCGCCGGCCGCGTCCGCCAACACAATGACCCACACCCGGCCCAACAGATCATATTGTCCTTGCTGGATCTGTTCTGCTTGCCACCGGAGAACATCCGCCGGGTTGCTGATTTCCGCCGCTGAAAGAGTGCTCATAGTTGTCCTTTCCTTAGTCCAACAGTTTCACTAACAGCAAAGCTCCGATTCCCCACAACGCCACCGCCGGCACACCGATAGAGGCGGAGATCTGATTCACGTAATCCGCGATCGAGGACACCACCGCCGGCGCGCCTGGCGCCGCGGATCCCGGCGCCGCGGATCCCGCGGCCGAGTATGGATTGCAAACCGTACTCCCTGCCGGCCGGTTGGGATCGCAACACCGGAGTTGTCCGTTGATGTTGGAGATCTCTCCGCCGGCACACGCCGCGATCGAGGGGAGAGACGTCTGTTGCCAGTTGCCGGAGGTGTCCTGGCACTGCGCGGAGAGGGTGTCCCCGTTCACAACCATGTTGCGACAGCTCTGCTGGTAGGATCCCGGCGGAGCGTTGGCCGGCACCATGCGCGAGTATTGATCCTTCCGCTTGCCGATCACTCCCCGCGCCTCCGCCAGAATGAAACACGCGGCATTGCAATGGCCGGAGTCCTGTTTCAAGATCGGTTGGACGTTCTGCAGAAGCTGTGAATACAGCGCGTCCAGCGCCTGGCTTGCTTGCTGTCCGGAGATCTGTCCGCTCTGGACTAACTGATCGATAGTATTGAAAGTATCGTTGCAAGCCGCGACCACCGCGCAGATGATCTGTTGCTCCTGTCTGACCTTTGCCGCGTGATGGCCAAAGAGCGCGCCGAACAGCTCCATGACTCCGCCGGCCAGGAGAACGAACGGCGCCGCCGGCCCGGTGAGTGGCGCCAGTTTCATAGCCACGCCACCGCCGGCGGAGAGACTCACTCCCAACAGGTTGGAGCTGGCCGGGATCCCGGAGCAATCCTCTTTTGTCCAGAGTTGGCCCTGAGACATCGCAGTTTGTACCGTCTGTTGCACCAGCGGCGCCGCCGGCGATCCGCTCTGTCCCTGGAATACTTGCGCCAGGATCGAGGCATCGTCCCCCAGGCCGGAGAGACGCGCGCGCGGCTGCAAGTAAAGCAACCGCGGACGCGGCATCGATTTGGCAGACAAGTACATGCACGGTCATTATGGGAAGCTGGTGGCAACTTGCTCAAGGTGTGCGACCTATCGGCTAAAAGCCGATTGCTCTTTCGCGCGATCTGTCATCGCTGACAGACAACTAAGCGTCTGAGCTACACCAGCGTGTTGTTATTCCTGGTAAGCCCACTCCAGGCGATCGCCGGCGCCAACCTCCAGCGGGGACTCCGGTTTCACCTGTCCGAGAGCCGGATTGAACTTCTTTTGATTTTTCTCGTGTTTCTCCTGGACCTTTTTGTGACTCAGGGGAACACACACACTCTCCGGAAACTGGACAATGTGTCCCTCGAATGTCTCCTCCTGGATGCGGAGCGTGACATTACCTTCCTCATCATCCACGTGGAGCACTGTTGCCGCGATGCCGTGGAGGTGTTTCACCTCCAAGAGAACTGTGTCGCCGGTTTTTAGTTTTTCCGCCATTGCACTTTTTCCTTTCAGTTGATAATCCCCGGAGCCTCCACATGGTAGGAGCCTCCGATGAAGAAAATTTCCCGCGCCAGGCGCGCGTAGCCCAACCGCGGCCGCGCTCCGCCATCCTCGCCAAAGACGTGGACCCATTCCACCGGATCGTGCGGTTTCTTGGCGACGTAGACAATGAATGTCGCTTCGCCCAGGTCCACAAAGTCTTTTTTCGGATCCGAATCAAAGCGCGTCTCAAAGCCGGGATCCACACTCGCGATCACGTACAGTTGCCGGCCGTTGGGCGAGCTGGCCAGGAGCGGACAATCCTGGAGATATTGGTCCGGCTGATCCAGAATCCTTTTGACGCCCTCCACCTGGCCGGCGGAGAGAAAATCGATCCGCGGAAGTTTGTCCCAACTCTGGACCACCTGGTTTTCTGTTGGCCGGATGCGATCGTATTTTTCCGCGTTGATGCCGATCGCCACCAGCGGACCCAGGATCGTGTAGTCCTTCCGCTTTTTCGCGGAGACTTGCAACTCATAGACTCCGCCAGGCGCGCGCCGGTGGAACTGCTGATAGAGATCCTTGGCCTGATCCATCACTCCGGGATTGCGCCGCTTGCGCTTCCCGCCGCGCCCTGTGGCATCGCGGATGAGCTTTCGCGATCCGCGCGCGGTGAGCGCAGCGGTGCCGGCTGTCTCGCCTACGCTCCAGCCTAGTCCGGAGAGGACCGCCGCGGGGATCGGGTTGTGTCCAAAGATCCGGCTGGAGAGCGCGTAGCCGGCGCCTATGCTCATGCCCTCGATCACAGCGGAGGGGATAGAGTTTTTCACGCGCGCGGCGCCATGCCGTTTTGCCGCGCGGACCACTTGCTCACGGCCGTAAACTCGCGAGGGATTGCCAAAGATCACCAGCTCCCCAGGATTGCGCGCCACCGATCGGCGGAAAAGAGAATCAAAGCCCTCGCCGGAGCTGGCCGCGGGAACCATCTTCTCCGCGTCCGATTGTTTGTAACCTAGATTGCGGAGAGCGGAGAGCACATCGCCGCGGACACCGGCTGAAGAAGTTGAAGACCGGCGTCCGCGCGCGGTGTGGCGTGTTCCCCCGCCAAGTCCAGGACTCAGCGGGATTCCGAACATCTTTGAAAGTCCGCGGCGCGCGGCGCTCTTGATGACCTTGCGGGCCTTCTCCCGCCCGCGGCGCTTCTCCGATCGCGTGAACAGCGGATTGTTAACGGCCGTTGCCATTTAACTCCGTCCGGTCCTCACTTTGTCCAACAGTCTTGCCACGTCCGGAGACATGGGTATCCTTGGCTCCGGCGCCGCCAGGTGCGGAGCTGTGAGCGCGCGGAGCTGCGCGCGGACCGCATCCTCTAACTGGACGCCTGATAATTTGTGGAGCGCCAGCGCATCCGTCAGATCGTTGAACATGGTGCCAAACGATCCATCTTTGCCGATGAACACAAAGAGATAGCGCGTCCCTTCCGGGATCTTCGGCATCTCCGGTGCTTTGTCCTTTCCGTCAGCCATTGCCTTGACTCCTGGTGTAAAATTCCTCCGCCCTCGTAGATCGTAGAAGGTGGCCAGGGGCACTCCGTATCGAACCTATAGAGTGAGCGCACATTACTCCTGTGCTCTTAAAGCCCCTGGCATTTTTCTCAATAAGGAATGCCCTATGATTCGAGTGTTCGCGATCACCCCGTTGCTGTTGGCCATGCTTGCGTCCAAAGGTTGTGAACTTGGTCCCATGGTCGAATCTCAGATGAAGGACGGACTCGCGCCATATTTTCCCAACGCGATCGTAAGAACGTTCCCACAACAGCAAGCAATAGCAGCTCTCTCGTGTCTCGATGGAGCCGGGCCATCTCTGGTTGACATGGTTGGACCCGCCCTTGCCAATAATCCGAAGATGAGCGAGCTGCGTTTGATAAGAGTCATCCCCGGGTTCCAGTACAGGAACCTGGGCCTCGGTTTTGAGGAGTCGCTTGTGATCTACAACATCGAGAGCGGCAATGTTTCCACCATTCCTATGGGTCAGGACTACACCGTTTTCTACAAAAGGGAATGTGGCAGGAGCCAAGACACTCAGGAAAACGGTGTCGTACCTGCGATAGCGCGGCGTAAAGGCAGTTTCATCTGGCTTGGGCACTTCACCGTGATAGCGACCTTCCCCGACCAAACCAGCCGTACGGTAAAAACGACTGATACCTTGGGACTGTGGCACGATCAAAAAACATTCGACCAGCACAAGGATAGCGAAGTAGAGATGCGCCGCAAGGCGATCACAGACGAGTGGACGGCGCAAGGCGCGACGTCGGTCATCGTTAGTCTGGAGTCCGTAGATAAAGTTTCTATCCATTGGTGATGGGCCTACTCCCTTATCAAAAGCACCAGCAGCACTCCACCCGCAATGAGCGCTCCGGCCCCTGCAGAAAGCCCCATGGATGCCAATAGCTGAGTCCAACTGAATCCCGAATTAGGATTCGGATTGTTGTTGCCCGGAGCGGGAGTTGACTGAGAAACAACGTTGCCACTGGCGTCGTAAGTCACGCCGCTGGTGAGATCGGTAAAGGATCCATCGGTGTACTGGATCACCGTTCCGTCCGGACTGGTGGTGAGCACCTGTTTCCCTTGTGCGGCGCTGGCCGCGCCTTGCGCCGGTCCACCTTCCGCGCTGGCGAAGCTGTATCCCCTTCCCGCCTGGCTTAAGGGATCAAACCAGCTCCAGTTCGACAACACGTTCTGCATCTCCGCGCCGGCGGTGGCCACCGTTGCGCCCTGGCCGTTGTAAACAAAATTCACCTGGAGCCCCGTGGACTCCGCCGTCACAACCGGATTAAGGAAATTGGAGTCTGCGGCGATCTTGGAGCGCAGAGTGTCCATGTTCGTCATCGAGGCGCCGATTGCGCTCCCGGAGAAATGAAAAAGATAGGTCGCTCCCTGGACCATCTGTGTGTTGCCGGGAATGTAGGCGCCAAGTCCGCTGAGATTCGGCGTGTGCGATCGGCGCGCGTTGGCGTCCTGGATCTGGCCGGTGCGTTGCTCATGGCGCTGCGCGTTGCGCGCGTGGACGTATGCCGCGCGTTGCTTCCCTTCCAATCGCTGCACACTGTTGGCCCAATTCGGCGCCTTCGCCGCGGGATGGCTCATGGATCCCAGGCGGACAGTGTTGGGCCGCCATCCGTTGCTGTTTTGCGTGTTGGCGCGAATGTAAGCCATTAAAATTTTCTCCCGCGGATGCAGTCGATCGCGGCGCTCAGTGATTCGTGGACCCACAGGATCCGGAATCCTCGCCGGTACATGATGCCGGCGTCTTGCATGCGGCCGTTGCAGTGCATACAGGTCAAGAGTTTTTTCCTTTCAGCAGCAACAGGCCGGCGCCCAGGAGCAAAACCCAATTCGGGATCCCGCCAAAGATGGATCCGGAGAGAAACGTGGCCAGAGATGCCGGCGGAGCTGTGGCCGCTGCCACCGCCGCCGGCGTTGGCAACGGTCCGCTGGTGGGAGTCGCTACCACTGTGGGAGGCGTAGTCACCGGAGTGCTTCCATCCGATGTGGGAACCGTCGCCGGTGGAAACGGCTGTGCTGAGTAAATCGGGGAGCCGGATCCGCCAGGCGGGATGAATCCCCGCGGATAGAGTCCGGAGTCGATCGGCGCCTGTGGCCCTTGCTCGATCGGAATATACCGCTGTACTGCGGTAGAGATCGGGAGCATCACACCCAAGCGCGAAGTTGTGCGAATCAGCATCACCGGCGATGCCCTCCGCTCATGGACGCGAGTACCACCAGGCCGCCACCGATCAACAGCGCGTTGGGGATCCCCGCGGTGGATCCGGAGAAGATGCTGAGAGGCGAGCTGGCCGGCTGCTGCTGAATAGTTGGCGCTTGCGGCGCTGTGTTCAAAATGAATTGAACTCCAGCCGGGGACTTCGCCACTGTTGGCGCGATCGGCGCCGGAGAAACCGTGGGCATCTGCGCGGGATTACTTGACGGCGCCGGCGTTGGCAAAGATCCGTCCGGATTCGGCGGACCCGCGGCCGGCTGATAAGGATCGACTCCGCCGGGACACGTGAGCAAATTTCCATCGGTATCCATCACGCATCCGGTTTGTGGATCGGTGAAAGTGTCGGCGCCGGAGAGCGGACAACGTGAGCAATTGCGGGATCCGCAATGACAGCCGCGGAGTCCTCCCCAAATGATCGATCCCAGGCCGCTAAAGCGCGTAGCAATCGGGACCATCGGGACCATTGGCTCCGGACCGGAGGCACCACGCATCACTCCGGTGGCGGAGATCACCGGGAGCGAGTTGCGCTGGAACGGATTCGCCACCAGGACCGGATTCGGTCCGATGTTCGCCTTGAAAAACGTATATTTCCCCGTTGCAGGATTCACGCGGTAGACAACCATCGGTCCAGGACCGCCCAGGGGAGTGTTGGCGCGGGTGCGCGACATCTCCGGTTGCGGATACACCGGGTAAGGCCCGTTGTACCATCCCAGGCCGGAATTGATCGGCCGGCTCATGGATGTGGTGGGCAATGGGAAACTGGCGCGGAAGTAGGAGCCGAGCGCCTGATCGCGCCGGCCAAAGTTGGGAGCCGTGTTGGAGCGAACGTAACTCATCAGTGTTTGAACGCCAGGACCGCGAGAAGTCCAAGCCCTCCAAAAATCATCCAATTTGGAATTGCGCCCTCGCCGGAAACGTTCACGCCGCCGGGGACGCTGGAAATCATCGCGGATCCCACCGGGACGAGCTGGCCGGCCGCGTTGCGCGTGTACGCCAGCGGACCGGGAATCTGTGGAGTCAGACTCTTGATGATGTTCGCGGCGCCGGTTGTGCCGGCGGTGATGATGTTCGCCAACGAACTCCAGTCAAAGCCGGTGGATCCGTCCGTTGTGTCATCGCCCATGTAACCGCGGTAATATCCCAGGCGCCCAACGTCCTGAAATTCCGCGCTGGTGACGCTCCACACCCGCTTGCGGAAATAGTGTTGCGGTTCACGGCCGAAAGCCGCGTTGCGCCGCGCGGCATCCAACGCGATCCAACAGCCGTTGATCTCCACCTCGCAATAAATGTGAGAGAAGTCCGCGGGGAATTGCGGATGTGAGCTGATCGTCACCAGGCGGACGTGGGCTCCGATCGTCGCCAGGAGTGTGGGCAACAGGATCCCGTTGATGTCGTCACAGTCGCCGGCGCGAACGGTGAGGATCTCGCGCGCGCCGCGGAGAGTCTCCACGCCGGCGATGTCGCGCACAAAGCGGATATTGCGGAGCACCCATTCATAGACCGCGCGCACCTCGCCGGCAAAATCAAAAGCCGGCACACCGGACTGCTGGACAATCGCGATCGCCTGGCGGTTGACCTCGCGATCCGTCATCCCCTCGCGGATTAGCTTCCGGATCTTGTCGATGGTCTGCGCGGTTCCAATCTCACCGTCCGCGATCGTCATTTTCACGGCCGGAGGTGGAACAAAGGGATTGCGTGTGTTGGTGCGGGAGGGGGAGGACGATACAGCCAAGTACGCCATCTATGAATCCCAGTAAAAAGCGAAGCCGGCCGGGGTTTGCATTTGGGAGCCGTTAGGCTCTGACCGGAAAATATCCCGGCCGGCATTGCGAGTGTGAGTCTCTCAGCCCCTCCCAACAGTCGCAAGGAAAAAGCCATGTACTAGATAGTGAACATGGTCTGTAACAGGCGTCTACAGGCCTGGGACAGTTGCCAACAGTCGATTTTCAGAGTAGGATTCATGGTGCATTTGGGCACTTCGTCTGATCGGCTATTGCATTTGGGGAAAACATGGCCAGAATGGCCGGCCGATCGCCTAACTCCGCCAATCCAGTTGTCCGCACTGAAGTAGAGATCCCCTCCAACAACACAGAAACGATCCCGCCGGAGAAGCCAGGCTTTTGGGAGCTGGTGTGTTCACTCTCACCGGAGCAATGGTGGAGCGGGACACAAGGCGAAAAAGGGTACAAGGTTTATCTCTATCGCGACAATCCCCGCGGACCTGGCCAGGGATCCGGATATATCCGCCTCATCAACCACTTTTTTGACGTGGAGTTTGTCAAACAGGAATTTGGAGGGTACGACTATCACGCGCTGTTGAACGATCCATCCGGCGCGATGGTGGCGCGCGCCAATTTCTCCATCTCCGCTCCGCCTAAAGGGATCGTGGACGCCAGCTCACCACAGAACGGATCACAGCCGGCCGCGGCGCCGGGGGATTCATCTTTCCAGGCTCAAGTGCTCCGCGAGATGCGCGAAAGCAACGAACGTACTCACCGGCTGATGGAGCGCATTATGACGGACCGCAGCTCCCCTGTGGCCGGCGATCCCCTGGGGATAGTTGCCCCGGTTGTCCAGGGCATAGTGACCATGTTCAGCAATGCGATGCCCAAGGCCGCGGATCCGCTGGAGACGTTCGCGAGGATCCAACAGCTCATGCCCAAGCCGCCGGATATGTTTGAAGTCCTGCTCAAAGCCAAAGAGGTGGGATTGCTTGGCGCCGCCGGCATGGGAGGCGGAAACCTCATGGATCAGTTAGGCGTCCTGAAAACTTTGGCTGGCGAGTTGGGATGGGTCGCCGGCGGGAATGGAACACGAGCGCGTCCCTGGTATGAATTTTTGATGGAGAAGATAGTCGAAAAAGGCCCGGACATTCTGAGCGGGATCGGAACGATCGTGGACAAGTACAACGCGGTTGAACAGACCAGGCTCCGCACCATCACCGCGGCCGCGAACTTGCAACGTCCGCCGGCACCGCCGGCCCAGATCCCGCCGGCCGCGCCTGGTGCTCCGGCGCCGGCAGCCGCGGCGCCAGCTCCGCAACAGCCGGCGAACTTTCCCAACGTCCCCAACCTGGAGCTGGAGCCGATCGGCGCGCCGCCGGCCGCGGCCGCGCCTGGCGCCGTGGCACAACAGATGATCCCGGAGGGAGTGATGACGGAGATCGACGCCGCCAAAATCAAAATGGTGGAAGCGATCGCCCAGGGAGACGCCGGCGGAGGCGACATCGTGAGTTTTCTCGCGATTATGAATCCGCAACTCCTGGACTCTTTGCGGCCGTTCACTGTTGACCAGATCGCGCAGCTCTGCGCGAACGATCCCATTCTCCGCCAGGCCACGCAGCTCCCCAATTTCCGCCAGGTGCTGGAGGAGATCGTGGAGGTGCTGCAGGAAGGCCCGGAGGAGCCGGAAGCGGAACAGGTGAACTGAGAGAATGCCGCCGACTTGTGAGAGCTGCGAAAGAAAAGAGCGAGATCTAGGACTCACGCTCATCCAACCGCGGCCGATGCGGGAGATCGCCACCATCGTTCACGTCCGGCTGTGGCAATGCCTGGAGTGCAAAGAAGTGATGGGGGAGATCGTCGCCTCACCTGTGAAAGCAACAGATCCGGAGCGATGGAAAGAAAGGTGGTAAGAAACATGCAACCGGAAACGAGCGTAAGAGTCCATCCATTCGCGGAACTCACGTTTTGTCCCAAGTGCGGCAACGGCGCGCCTCCGCCGCCGGTGGATCCAGCACTCGCGGAGATGGCCAACCGGACGATGTGCACAGCGGACATCGGAAAGCAATACCCGGTGGATGTTGTGCGGGAGGCAGGCAGTGTTCCTTTTGTCATGCCTACCGCGCTCCCTTTTTTCATGCCTACCGCGCTCCCGGAGTCGATGGTCTTTGAGATCCACTATTGCGCCGGCGGGAAGGAACTGGAGAGCGAGATCACGGATCCGATGGCGCAGACCATCCAGATGGCCGCAAACCTCACATCCGGCGGAAAGATGCCCTCCATCATGCCCAAGCGAGTGAACGTCTGCGCCGGGATCTTCCAGGAGCATCTCCACCGGACCTGTATCCGGTGCCGCTTTGAAGTGTTGACGGAGTGCCGCGATGCCGCGGCAGCACGGTGATAGCGAAGCTACGCGCGATCTTCACAACGGCCGCGATGCGGTGTCTGCAAGTCGCCGGCTGGCTGATCTATCTGCTGGACGATCCAAGCATCATTCTGAAAATCGGCCGCTGTTATTGCGGACACAAAGAGATGGAGCACTCCAACGACGACGCCCGGATGTGCCTTCTATGCGATCCTCCAAGTCGCTGTCCTGGTGGCTTTCTGCTGTTTCAAAAGCCGAACCATGCCTCCCAACGGATCCAAGCATGAGCGAGGACAACACGCACAGAACCCGCCAGATCCACCACGCGCTCCGCTTCCGGGAGCTGGTAACACACCTGACTCTTACCTTCCGGGAGCTGGATCCCAAGACGCTGGACCACGGTGCTATCGCCCGAATAGAGCAGCTTATGACTGAGCTGGACTCCGATGCGGATCTGATCGCGCGGAGCACCTACAAACTCCTGGACTGAGAAATGCCTTCCGATCACTCCGCCTGGATTATGACCGCTTGCCATCATTCCGCGGATCCGCCCCTGGCGACGTGGGAGATCCACTGGTTTCTCGGACGCCGCGGACAGGAATACGTGCGTGGCGAGACAGTCCTGGTGGTGACGGTTTGCATGAACTGAGGTAATCCCCTCCGGCACCTCCCCGGAAAGATAGCTCTTGACATTCCCCGCCCTTGCGTTATCCTGACCAAAATTAGCCCGACCCAAAGCAGGGCAGTTCAGAACGTCTGATAATTCACCAACAGATATTATGTTAACTAACAAATAAGCCCAAAGGGGCCGGCCCTGTGCATGGCGGGCTTTTTAGCGGCTTCCCTCTGAAAGCTCTTCCCCATGCAGAATCGCGCGCAGGTCCTGGCGGAAGCGCTGGAGAATGGCAATCCGCTCCGGCGTCGCTTCTACGATCTCGCTCTTGTGGAGGAAGACCTTGCGGCCGTCGCGTTCCACCAGCGGTCCCAGGCTTTCGCCCATGCGCCAGCCGACGTTGCCAAGGATCTGTAAACCCTCCGGCCCCGGCACCAGAAAGGCAATGCAGTTGTCGCGAACTACGCCCACTGCTTTGGGAAAACGGTCAAAGGTCTGGAGGTCAAACCCGGCGACGTAGAGCTTTTGTAGTTGTTCCGCAGGATCGGCCATTCTCAGGGCCTACATCTTGTATCTGCCCAAATCCTCGTCATTCAGGCTCTCCAGCCATTTGCGCAGATCTTCTGACGACACGCGGTCGGCGCCGGAGCTGGCTTTCTTCGAGTTCTTAAGCACTTCTTCATCCACGAAGATGGGGCAATCCACGCGCAGCGCCACTGCCAGCGCGTCCGAGGGCCGGGAGTCAATGCTGATGATCTTGCCGTCGCGCTCCATCCAGATCACGGCGAAGAAAGTGTCGTCCCGCAACTCGTTGACCACGATTTTGTGTACACGGGTGTCAAGGCCGATCAGCAGGTTCTTAATCAGATCGTGGGTCATGGGGCGGGGCGTAGTTACCTTTTCGATCTCCATAGCAATGGCGTTGGCTTCATAGACCCCTACCCAGATGGGCAGAACTGTGTCGCTGCCTACGTCTTTGAGTACGACAATCGGCATGTTGGTCATGGGATCCATCATTAATCCGCGAATTCTCATCTCCACTTCCATCATGCCTCCTCGAGTTCTCACCTCTCATACCATCTGGCCAACCAGGCTATTGGGAAAAGCGCCGGTGACCAAGACCTTAACATAACTACCCGCCGCCGGAGCCCCTTCTGGAGCCGCGAAATTGAGCGTAACGTTCTGCGACGTGCGGCCGACGACCTGCCCGCGGGCCTCGTTCTTCCCTTCAACCATTACTTCAAATATTTTGCCGATCTTCTTCGTGTAGTTGGCGCGCTGAATTTCTCGCTGTCTGTCCTGAAGTATCTGCAGCCGGTGCGCCTTCTCTGCGTCGGCGATGCTGTCAGCCATGCCGATTGCCGGGGTGTTCGGCCGCGGCGAGTACTTAAAGCTGAACACGCCGTCGAACTGGCACTCGTCCAGCAACGTCACCGTCTCTTCGAATTCTTCCGTGGTTTCGCCGGGGAAACCGACGATTACGTCTGTTGTCAGAGCAATCTCGCGTTTGGCTGTGCGAATCCAGGAAACTTTCTCCAGGTAAGTTTCGCGGGTGTATTCCCGGCTCATGGCTTGCAGCACCCGCGACGAACCACTCTGCACGGGAAGATGGATGTGATTGCAGATCGCCGGCACCGCGTCAACCGCCTCAACGATATCTCTCCCGAAGTGCCGTGGATGCGACGTCGTAAACCTCACCCGTTTCACGCCCGGCACTTCCCCCACCGCCGCCAGCAGCTCGGCGAAAGTCTTCTTGTGGCGTGGGTCTGCGTATGCGTTCACGTTCTGACCCAGCAGTTGGATGTCGGTATAGCCCAGGTCGGCCATCCGCCGGGCCTCGGCCAGTACAGACTCTGAAGTCCGGCTGCGTTCTTTGCCGCGCGTGTAAGGCACTACGCAGTAGGCGCAGAACTTGTCACAGCCCTCAATGATGGTGATGTATCCGCGATGTGGATTGCTGCGCGCGGTAAACTCGGTCTCAAACGTCTGGTCGGTTTCCCGATCATCCAGTCCTGTGACGCGCTTCTCGCCGACTTCGATCTGCACCAGCATCTGCGGCAGGTTGCGATAGGAAGCTGACCCGGCCACCAGTGAGACATGAGGCGCCCGGGCAAATATCTCTTCGCCTTCCTGCTGCGCCACGCAGCCCAGCACCGCGAACTTCTTGCCCTGCGCCTGCAGCTTCTTGTAATCGTTAAGGCGGTGAAAAACCTTTTGCTCGGCTTTATCGCGGATGGAGCAGGTGTTGTAGAAAACCAGGTCGGCTTCCTCCACGGTGTCCACCTGCCGATATCCCTGGTGCACCAGCGTGCCGATGACCTTTTCCGAGTCATGCACGTTCATCTGGCACCCGAAGGTCTCGATGTAGAAGGTCTTCGAGTTTTGTGAGATGGCCGCCACTTATGCCAGTATAGCGCAGCAAAACCGCTATTCTTGCGGTTAATCTTGGTGCCGGAAGCAGGGAGACAGGCCGCTCTGCATGCAACCTGACGACAAGAGCGTATGGAACCGCAAGTACGCCGAAGCCCCGGAGAAGTGGCTGGAGCCCGATCCGTTTCTCGTTTATGCCTGGGAGCACTTTCTGAAGCCGGCTACTCCGGGGATGGCCCTTGACGTTGCCGGTGGCGCCGGACGTCACGCAATCTGGCTGGCGGACCGGGGCTGGCAGGTGAAGGTCCTTGACGTGTCGGACGTGGGCCTGCAACTGGCCCGTCATAACGCCGTGAAAGTTCTCGGTGAGGAACGCGCCGGCAAATTCATCGATGCAGAAACCGTCGACCTGAATACCGTGACTGACCTCGGCCGCCAGCTTTATGACCTGGTACTCGTGTTTCGATATTTGAACAGAGAACTCTTCCCTGCTCTGTCGAGCGCCCTCAAGCCGGGGGGAACTTTGATCTACAGCACCTATACGACTGCCCAGTTGAAGTTCGGGAAAGGTCCCACCGAGCCGCAATTCCTCCTGCAGCCCGGCGAACTGCGCCAGGCTTTCTCCGCGCTGCGCGTCTTGCACCACGCGGAAACGGCAAAAGACAGGGGCGTGGCTGAGCTGATCGCGAGCAAGCCGCTCCGTGCCTGACGAGCGTCCACTTTGCGAATGCTAAAATCGCTCTTCACTAAGAACCATGGCCCGGTCTAAACCCGCTCACGGACACGAAGTCTCCGAGAAGCCTAAGCGCCGCAAGAATCATTGCTTCGCCTGCGGTAAGGACAACTCACACGGGATGCGCCTTAAGTTTTTTCTCGATGAACAAACGCGTCTCGCCACGTGCCGCTTCAAACTTTCCCGCCGCTACCAGGGACCGCCGGGGCACGCTCACGGCGGAATCATTGCCACCATCCTTGACGAGGCCATGGGCAAGGTGAATCGACTGCACAATGTCATTGCACTGACGCGCGCCATGCACGTCGACTACCTCAAGCCTGTGCCTTTGGGAAAGACGTTGCTGGTCACAGGGCGCGAGCAGAGCGTCAACGGCCGCGAGCATGTCAACGTCGCTGAGATCAGCGACGACGACGGCCAGGTTCTAGCCAGGAGCTCCGGAACTTTCCTGGCCATCGAACCGGCGCGGCTCTTCGCCAAGTTTCGTCGCTAGCAACTCTGGCTACTGTCACCGGCAGTTTACGGACCGCGGGGTTCTCCCTGCGGCCCCAATTTTTTTGCGCCTTAACGTTCGAGCCCATCATCTTTGTGGAGTATTGTTGCTCCGGTTCACTGCTTCACGGAAAGAATGCGCGACGCGATAGAATAGAGTGTCAAGGGCGCCGATCGTGCATATGCATGGAGTGGCGCGGATGGGGGTTCTCCTATGTCGGAACTGAACGGAAACACAGGATTGCGGCTGAAGACCGGGCTCGCCGAGATGCTCAAGGGCGGCGTCATCATGGACGTCACCGATGCCGCGCAGGCCACCATTGCCGAAAAAGCCGGCGCCGCTGCCGTAATGGCGCTGGAGCGCGTTCCAGCGCAGATTCGCGCCCAGGGTGGCGTGGCACGCATGGCTTCGCCCAAAAAGATTCGCGAGATCATGGAAGCCGTTTCCATTCCCGTGATGGCCAAGTGCCGCATCGGCCATTTTGTTGAGGCGCAGATTCTGCAGGAGCTCGGTGTGGACTACGTCGACGAATCTGAGGTCCTCACCCCGGCCGATGAAGCCCACCATGTCGACAAGCACGCCTTCACAGTGCCTTTCGTTTGTGGCGCCCGTGACTTGGGCGAAGCCCTGCGGCGCATCGCCGAAGGCGCGGCCATGATCCGCACCAAGGGGGAAGCCGGCACCGGAGATGTGGTGCACGCCGTCAAACACCTCCGTCAGATCGTCCGCGAGATGAAGCAGCTAACCGTGCTCTCCGAAGAAGAGCTCTATGCCCAGGCCAAGGAGCTGCGCGCCTCTTACGAGTTGGTGCGCCTGGTGGCCAAGACCGGCAGGCTTCCCGTGCCTAACTTCTCCGCCGGTGGCATCGCCACTCCGGCCGACGCCGCGCTGGTACGGCAGCTTGGCGCGGAGGCTGTCTTCGTAGGCTCCGGCATCTTCATGGCGGATTCCACCACCTTCTGTGAACCGGCCGAGGCCGAGAAGCGCGCCCGCGCCATCGTGCGCGCCACCACCCACTTCGACGATCCTAAAGTATTACTTGAAGTCAGCAAGGATCTGATCGGAGCGATGAAGGGCTTGGCGGTAGCTGCAATGTCGGAAGCCGACATGCTGCAAACTCGGGGCTGGTAGATCTCCCGAACTTTGAATCCCGATTCTGGCGAGGGAGTCCTATCGCCGCCGCCAGGCCAGCGCTAGCGTTCTTTTGAACCGCTCCGGCCTTGCCGCGAATCATCATGGTGAGAGCGGTTAAGATGCACAGTTCGTTCACTGGGCTCAGGACAGAGAATCCATGACCATCGGCGTGTTGGCCATCCAAGGCGACTTCGAGGCTCACAAGACGCGGCTCGAGCAGCTCGGTGCTAAAGTCACGCTGGTACGAAAACCGGATCAACTGGATGCCATCGACGCGATCGTGATTCCGGGAGGCGAGTCCAGCACCTTCCTAAATTTTCTTGTGGAGCAGGGCTTCCTGGAGAAGCTGCGTGATTTCGTGCGCACCAAGCCCGCCTTCGGAACCTGTGCGGGGGCCATTCTGCTGGCGCGCGAGGTTGAAAACCCGCCGCAGCAGTCGCTGGGCGTCATGGACATTCGCGTTCGCCGCAACGCCTACGGCCGCCAGATCGATAGCTCGATTCGCCAGACTACAACCAAACTCGGGGATAAGCCCCTGGAGATGGTCTTTATCCGCGCGCCCAGGATCGTTGCTGCCGGCAAAGACGTTGAAGTGCTGGCTACGGAAAGCGGTGACCCTGTGCTGGTGCGACAGGGCAAACTCATGGCCGCCACATTCCACCCTGAGCTTTCCGCCGACACACGGGTCCACCAGGAATTCCTCAAACTCGTGACGAACGGAAAGCAGTCACGATAATGTCCACAGTTCTACGGCTGGCCATCGTCGCTATAGCGCTGGCCTCTGCCGGCCTCTTTCTTGTTCACCCCTGGTGGTTCCCTGCCGCGGCCTCGGCTCAATCTGCCGCTTTAGACCGTCGGTTTTACGCCGCTCTGTGGATTCTGGGCGGCTTGTTCCTCCTCTCCCAGACCGCACTGGTGCTGGTTCTGTCCCGCAGCCAAGCCGAAGACAAGCATTCAAGCTGGTACGGCAACTGGAAGATTGAGGTGGCCTGGGCGCTGGTGATCACCGTGATCTTTTTCGGATTCAACATCTCCGGCGAGCATCTGTGGTCGCGCATGACCTCGCCTGGCCGAACTGCCGATGCCCTTCAGGTAGAGGTCACGGGCGTACAGTTCCAGTGGTATTTTCGCTATCCCGGCGCAGACGGAGTGCTGGGCAGGGTGCAGGCGGCTAAATTCGCACGACCGGATGAAGGAAACCCCCTGGGCATCGATCCCACCGATCCCACCGGTCGCGATGACATCGTCTCTTCCGCGTTGGTCCTCCCGGTCGACCGCCCCGTCGATCTCATTTTGCGAGCTCAGGATGTGATTCACAGCGTCTTTATTCCTGAAATGCGCTTTAAGCGCGACGCGGTTCCGGGCATGGACATCCATGCCGGCTTTACTCCCACCAGGACCGGAAGCTATGAGCTGGTGTGCACGCAGCTCTGCGGACTGGGGCACCATCGCATGCGCGCGCTAGTGAGGGTCGTAAGCGAAGCAGAGTTCAAGCAATGGTTGAAGGTTCAAAGCAGCGCCCGTCTGCTATCGTCCATCCATTGATGCGGTCAGACTCGTCCATTTCGCAGAGGCTGCAGACCAGCAGGCTCCGCCGCTACATCTTCACTACCGACCACAAGGTCATCGGCATCCAGTACTTCTTTCTCTCCCTCGCTGCCGTCCTGATTGGCGCCGTGCTCTCCGCGCTCATGCGCCTCCACATCGTCTGGCCCAAAGCGCCTGCGATGAGGCCGGAGACCTATCTCTCCCTGGTCACCATGCACGGCACATTGATGGTTTTCTTTGTGCTTTCCACCGTGCCCCAGAACGGATTCGGCAGCTATTTTCTTCCTCTCCAGTTGGGCGCCCGCGAGATGCACTTTCCTCGCCTTAACGCAGCCGGCTTCTGGATCACGCTGGCTTCATTTCTCGTTTTGATCGCGGCGTTTCATGTCCCCGGCGGACCTTCCCTGGCGGGATGGACCCAGTACGCTCCGCTTAGTGCCCTGGCGCAGGCCGGTCCCGGACAGGGGCTAGGCACCGATCTATGGCTGGTCAGCATCGGGCTTTTCAGCCTGGGTTCAATGGTCAGCGCAGTGAATTTCATCGTCACGCCCATCCTGCGTCGAGCTCCGGGTATGACGTTGATGCGCATGCCCTTGACCTGCTGGGCATGGTTTGTGACGGGCGTGCTTATCCTGCTGGCTTTCGCCGTGCTTCTGGCAGCGGCCATCATGCTCATGTGCGATCGTCACGCCGGAACCAGTTTCTTCGTCCCAGGCGGCCTGGTGATGAGCGGCAAGCCAGTCGACCATCGCGGCGGCTCACCGCTGTTGTGGCAGCACCTGTTCTGGTTCTTCGGCCACCCCGAGGTCTATATAGCCATTCTCCCGGCCATGGGGCTCATTTCCCATCTCGTCTCGGTCTTCGCTCGCAAGCCGGTCTTCAGCTACAAGGTGATGGTCGCCGCTACCATCGCTATCGGGGCCCTGGGCTTCATGGTCTGGGGTCACCACATGTTTGTCAGCGGTATGAACCCATATGCTGGGTTTGCTTTCTCCGCTCTGACCACGGCCATTGCGGTGCCCTCGGCGGTGGAGGTCTTCAACTGGCTTGCCACCATGTACCGCGGGCGAATCCGCTACCGTACGCCCACGCTGTTCTCCATTGGATTCATCTCTCTGTTCGTTGCCGGGGGGCTGACCGGTCCGGTGCTGGCGCAGCCCGCGCTTGACGCCTACGTCCATGACACTTACTTCGTCGTCGCTCATTTCCACCTGATCATGGCCATGGCAGGCCTGTTTGCCATCTTCGCCGCGACGTATTTCTGGTTTCCCAAAATGTTCGGGCGCATGATGAGCGAGCGCCTGGGCGCGGTTCATTTCTGGATTACCTTGTTCGGCGCTTACTCCACTTTTATGCCCATGCACCTTCTGGGAATTGCCGGACATCCCCGGCGCTACGCCGAGCTCACAGGCGTACAATATGTGGCAGCGATGGCGCCACTGCAAAAGTTCGTAACCGTGGCCGCCATCGTTACCATTTGCGGACAAATTGTGTTTCTCATGAATTTCTTCTGGAGCCTGCGGAAGGGACCAACTGCCGAAGCCAACCCCTGGGAGTGCACCACGTTGGAGTGGTCTTTACCGTCGCCCACGCCTGCCCGCGGATTTGGCGATAAGGCGCCGGTTGTAAGCCATGGTCCTTACGAATATCATTCTCAACCTGAGCGCGGCTACGTGATGCAGAACGCAGCACCCCGTGAGGACCAGACCCTCATCTGAGCAGTTATGGCGACCACTCACGATCGCGTCGATATAGAGCGCAGGCCAAAGCTGGGAGGCGGCGGTCCAGGAAAGATTCCCCACCGGCGCGGCTTCGGGGGCGGGGACGACGGGGGCGACCGCGATCGCTCAGGCGATTTCTCTTCCAGCCGCCAGCGTCTGCGTCGTGGGCGGATCGGCGTTGCGGTGGGTATCGCCGGCGTCAGCACCCTGTTCATCGGGCTGACTGTGGCCTATATGGTCCGGCAGAGCACGCCGCATTGGGATCCGATCCTGCAGCGCGATATCTATGACTGGAAGCCCATCTCTCTGCCTTACCGCCAGCTGTGGATCAATTCCCTGCTTCTCGCCTTGAGCAGCGCGACCCTGGAACTGGCACGCCGTTTCATGGCCAAGAAGGAAGAGTTTGCCGTGATGTGCATTCTTCCGCCGCGCGCACCCTGGGATTGGCCCTGGCTGAACCTGACAGTTGGCCTGGGGTTCGCATTTCTCGCCGGTCAGATTCTGGTGTGGAATACCCTCCGCGCCCAGGGATGGTATCTTCGAGCCAACCCCAGCAGTTCGTTCTTTTACCTGCTCACTGGGCTCCACGCTGCCCATTTAGCGGGCGGACTGATCGCCCTGCTCTATGCCGCCTGTGGACGCTGGCTGCGCGTCAGGTTCGAGTCCCAGCGGATCGCGGTCGATGTGACCGCCTGGTATTGGCACTTTATGGGCTTGCTCTGGTTCTGTATCTTCGCCCTGCTTCACTTTGCGAAGGGATGACCAGCGAGGTTGAGGTCGTGGCCTCAGTGAAGAAGTGATCTCGGCCGACGACAGACTACGATTGCTTCACCCGCACCACTGTAATTTTGGCAAAGCCTTCTTCAAAGGTAGGCGGCTTGAGTTTGGCCGCCATTTTCTGGATTACCTCTTCTTTTACCTGGCGTTCGCGCTTGCGGTTCCGCTCCAGACAGACCTCCACCGGCACATCGAAGAAGACGGCGTGCACCTCGTAGCCAAAGCCCTTGGCCATCTTGATCCATTGCCGGCGCTCGTGTTCGGCCAGATTGGTGGCATCCACGTAGTTCCAGGGCATTCGCGCAATCAGTCGCGCCCGCAGGAGCGATCGCAGGGTGGAAAAGACCAGCCCCTGGTAGCGCTGCTCCGTGATGTCGTCAAACAGGATCGAGCGCAGCATGTCGCTGGAAAGCGGGGTTACGCCCCGGCGCTTGAACCAAGTCGTTTTTCCTGATCCCGGAAGCCCAATGGCCAGGACAACCACCCCTTTCGGGGCGCGGGCGGACTTGCTTTCCTGCAAGGGCCGCTGCTCTGGCGGGGGAGTGGAAGGCAACTCGGGCTGCAGCTCAGTCTCCATCCGTGCCTCGCGCTGCGCGGGTATAGCGGGCGATTCTACCGACCCCGCGTGCGCCTCCGGCTGCGAATCGTATGTAGGAACAATAGGGCCCAGCTGCCCTTCGTCCACGTGGGGTTTCGGTTGACCGACCTTTCCGGTAGCCTCAGACAGATTCTCGGTCTTCTTTTTACGGCGCCTCATGCGCTCGCGCACCCAATTGCGCATGTCTCGTGTGTACCATACGGCTGTGAAGGCTTGCAACCTTGCTCTTTTTTAGCGCTGCTTTTGGCTCGTTGTAATGCCGGCTATCCTGGGCTGAGGTCCCCATGTACCCGGCCAGTACCATCCTGGTAAATATTTTTTAGCTTTTCTGCGCGAAACGCTTGCCCGTGATTATTAAGTTGTTATAATTCGCGCCGCAAAACCCAACGGCCAATTCATTACTCCTTGCAGGCACTGTTCCCTGCGCATGGCAGAGGGGGCTTTGCATCCGGAGCCAACCACTCAAGCGCAAGAGATTGGCAGCGATGCTTTCGCTGGTTGGCTTCGTAAGCTCGGCAGCGCCGGTTACGTCCCGGGTGCTGAAGGGAGCAGACGAAGCCGATAAGACCAGGACAGAAAGCAAGATCAAGAAAAACAAGGTCGCGCAGGGCCAGAAGTCAGCAACAACCCAGACTGCCGCAAAGGTTAAAAAGTCTGGCGCCAAGCAGTATCCAATCGAACATGGGAAAGAGGCATCCGCTACCAGCACCAAAACGGATACCTGGGTCAAAGGTCAAAAGCAAAAGGCAAACGCGAACGCGGCGGCCCAAGAAGCAAACAAGAAGGCCAACCAGTCGCAAGAAAAGTAAGAACTTCCAGGGAGGCGAATCCAGGAAAGCTTTCGTCCAGTCACGCCTTTTCGAACGCATCCGCTTCTTCGCCTGCCTGAGAGGAACCCTCAGCGCGGGCCGTTCCGGCTTGCAAGAAACTGGAAGCCAGTCGTGATTCCAAAATCACACCGCGGCAGGATTACTTCCGCGGTGTACATTTTTTAGCAATGCCTTTTTCATTTTTTCGATGGAAACGAGGCGCTTCTGCCGGTCTGGAGCAGGCACTCAAGCAGATGCGAACGGCGGCGTTTTTCGCCCCGACTCCCTGGGCAGTTTGCCGGCAAATGCTCGAGGCAGCCAAAGTGCAGCCCGGCGATCTCTTGTACGACCTTGGTTCTGGCGACGGCCGTATCCCCATTCTGGCAGCGCAGGAATTCGGCGCGCGGTCGGTGGGCATTGAGCTGGATGAAAAGCTGCGTCGCTACGCCGAAGAACGCGCGCAGGAGTATGGGTTAGCGGATCGGGTGAAGTTTCGCGCGGAGGACTTCTTCAAGGCCGATCTTCGCGACGCCACTGTGGTTACACTCTACCTGCTTACGCAGGTCAACGGTTATCTGGGCCCGCGTCTGGCAAGCCAGCTCGGCAAAGGAGCGCGTGTGGTGGCTCTTGATTATCCGGTGCCGGCCTGGCGCGAAGAGAGTTCCCACCAGGTCAAGTCGGAAGGCAACGTCGACTACACCATCTTCCTTTATCGCCGCTGAATATCACTCGCCGATGTGAGTGTGGTCTGAGTGTCTTCTAATTTCCAGAAAGCCATTTTATTTGCGCCTGCCCAACTTTCTTTGCTAACCTGAAATGTCTAGACAGGTTTCCGCAAGCACTCTTTCTGACGGCTTACTTTCCACACAAAAACCGCAAGACCGCAGGGAGGAATACGTATCCATGGCAATAAAAGTTGGCATTAACGGCTTCGGGCGGATCGGTCGCAATGTTTTGCGCGCCGCGCTAGGCGATTCAACTCTTGAATTCGTCGCTGTGAACGATCTCACTACTCCGGCCACGCTCGCCCACCTCCTCAAATACGATTCCATTCTCGGGAACCTGAAGCAGGACATCAAAGCCTCGGGCGATTCCATCAGCGTCGATGGCAAGTCGGTTAAGGTTTTTTCCGAGAAGGATCCTGCGGCCATCAAGTGGGAGTCGGTAGGCGCTCAGGTGGTCATCGAGTCCACAGGAAAATTCACCGACGCTGAGCAGGCCAAAAAGCACCTGCACGGCCCGGTCAAGAAAGTGATCATTTCAGCTCCTGCCAAGAACGAAGACATCACGGTTGTACTCGGGGTCAATGAAGGCAAGTACGATCCCGGCAAGCATCACGTGATTTCCAATGCGTCCTGCACCACCAACTGTCTGGCGCCACTGGCCAAGGTGATCCACGACAGCTTCAAGATTCAGAGCGGCACCATGACCACTATCCACTCCTACACCAACGATCAAGTGATACTCGACTTCCCGCACAAGGATCTTCGCCGCGCCCGCGCCGCAGCCCTCTCTATGATTCCCACGTCCACGGGCGCCGCCAAGGCTCTGCACCTGGTGATTCCAGATCTCAAAGGCAAGCTTGATGGCTTCGCCATGCGCGTGCCCACGCCCAACGTTTCCGTGGTCGATCTGGTAGCGTTCGTAGAAAAGAACACCAGCGTGGACGAGGTTAACAAGGCTCTCCAGGCGGCAGCGAACGGGCCGATGAAAGGGATCCTGGGCTACACCACCGAGGAGCTGGTTTCCGTGGATTACCGCGGGGACGACCGTTCTTCGATTGTCGACGCCCTTCTCACCCGCGTGGTCAACAACAATTGCGTGAAGGTGATTGCATGGTATGACAATGAGTGGGGCTACTCTTGCCGGCTCCGCGACCTGATTCATTTCATCGCCAAAAAAGGCTTGTAGAACCTGAGGCTCCCATGGCCAAGCTCTCGATTCAAGACCTGAAGCTCGACGGTCATCGCGTCTTCATGCGCGTGGACTTCAACGTGCCTCTTTCCGAAGACGGCCGCGTTACCGACGACACTCGCATCCGTGAGACCCTGCCTACTATTGAATACGCTTTGCGCAAGGGCGCCCGACTGATCCTGGCCTCGCACCTCGGCCGTCCCAAGGGAAAGTTCAACGCCAAGATGAGCCTGAAGCCTGCCGCCGAACGGCTGCGCATGCTGCTGGATCAGAAGATGGGACGGAGCTGCAACGTCGGCTTTGCCCCCGACTGTATCGGACTGGCCGCGGAAGAAACGTCAAAAAAACTGGAGAAGGGCCAGACTCTGCTTCTCGAGAACCTTCGCTTCCACGCCGAAGAGGAGGCCAACGACGAGAGCTTTGCCCGCCAGCTTGCCGCTCTGGCCGATCTCTATGTTAATGACGCTTTCGGATCGGCGCATCGCGCTCATGCTTCAACCGCCGGCATCACCAGGTTCCTGCATCCTTCCGCCGCAGGCCTGCTGATGCAGAAGGAGCTGGACTACCTGGGCAAAGCCGTAAGCCATCCCGATAAGCCGTTCGTGGCCATCCTGGGTGGCGCCAAGGTCTCCGACAAAATTGATGTAATCCGCAACCTGCTGGGCAAGGTCGATGCACTCCTTATTGGCGGCGCTATGGCCTACACTTTCCTCAAGGCCCAGGGCCAGGAAGTAGGCAAGTCGCTCGTGGAAGACGATAAGGTTGGCTTGGCGAAGGAGCTGTTGCAGGAGGCCGCGGCGAAGAAAGTCCGCCTGCTCCTGCCCGTGGACAACGTGGTGGCGGAGAAACCCGACGCTGCGGCCCGGACCCGGGTTATCGCCGGAGATAGTCCCATCCCTGAGGGGATGATGGGGCTGGACATCGGCCCGGCGACCGTAGCTGCTTTTTCGAAAGAGATTGCCGGCGCCAAAACTATCGTCTGGAACGGCCCCATGGGAGTGTTTGAGGTCGCTCCCTTTGCCCACGGGACCATGAAGATAGCGCAGGCGATCGCCTCCAATCGCGGCGCGACCTCGATTGTCGGCGGTGGCGATTCTGTTGCCGCCGTTCACCAGGCCGGCGTGGCCGATAAGATCACGCACATCTCTACCGGGGGCGGAGCGTCGCTCGAATTCCTGGAGGGCAAGAAGCTGCCCGGAGTTGAGGCGTTAACGGATAAATAGGACTATGCGTTCCCTTGTGCGGTACCGCATCGGCCGGACTTCAGCGCTGGAACTGCTTGTGGGCGACATTGTGGATGAAGCCACTGACGCCATCGTTAACGCCGCCAACTCGTCCTTGCTCGGCGGCGGCGGAGTTGACGGCGCGATTCATCGCGCGGCCGGTCCGCAGTTGCACGCGGAATGCCGCAAGCTCCGCGAGCGGCGAGGCCCGCTCCCTCCCGGTCAGGCTGTGACCACAGGCGGCGCCAACCTCAAGGCCAAATATGTAATCCACACCGTCGGCCCGGTGTGGAACAGCGGCAACTTCAACGAGCCTCAGATCCTGGAGAGCTGCTATTGCAATGCGCTGGGGGAAGCCGGCCGACAAGCCTGCCTTAGCGTCGCGTTCCCGTCCATTTCAACCGGTGCGTTTGGTTATCCCGTGGAGCCGGCCGCCAGGATCGCAGTGCGCGCTGTGGCCCGGTTGATCCATGAGCCTGCCTCCGTTACGCTCGCGCGTTTTGTGCTGTTTGACGAGCGTACACATCGCGCTTACTCTCAAGCTGCTGCTGAGCTTGTGGAGGTCTTTCCGCACTTCCAGATCGTTGCCGAAACCAAAACATGAGAAAAAAACTGATCGCCGCCAACTGGAAGATGTACAAGACGCCGGAGCAGGCGCGAGAATTCGTGGCCGCCTTCCTGCCTCAGGTGTGGGAACATACCCGCGACGAAATGGTGCTCTGCCCGCCCTTTGTCACGCTGCCGGCCGTCGCCAGCGCGCTCGACGGCAGCCGCGTCCAGCTCGGCGGCCAGGATATGTTCTGGGAAAAGGAAGGCGCATTTACCGGCGCGATCTCTGCGCACATGCTGCGGGCCGCCGGCTGCTCGCATGTGATCATCGGTCATTCGGAGCGGCGCCAGTACTTCGGCGAAACTGATGACACGGTCAACCGCAAACTACGCGCCGCCCTGCACGGCGGATTGATCCCAATCGTCTGCGTTGGCGAGGTAATCGCTGAGCGCGAAGCCGGGCTCACGGAAGACGTACTGCGCCGTCAATGCAGCATCGCCTTCCGGGAAATCTCCAGCGGCCAGGCGATTCCTATCGTCGTCGCTTACGAGCCCGTCTGGGCCATCGGCACCGGGAAAACAGCTACGCCGGAACTGGCAGGGGAGGCCCACCGCGTGATTCGCGCTGAAGCCGCCGAAGCCTTCGGCGAGGGCGTTGCCGGCAAAATACGCATTCTCTATGGCGGAAGCGTCAAGCCGGACAATGTCAAATCCTTGATGGCCCATCCCGACATCGATGGCGCGCTGGTCGGCGGAGCCAGCCTGGATCCCAAATCGTTCGCAGCTATCGTGAAGTACTAGTCGACCGCTTTATCCTGGCCATCGAGCCCAATTCCCAGCAAATATTTCCTGCCTATTCCCTGCCGATCAAACGTATAATGTCCAGCATTTCTCGCCCGTTCCATTCGACCTAAAAACCGAAGAGAAAAGAGGAGACATCTATGTCAACAGCGCCTACTGCGAGTCCGCAACCGCCCGCTGGAGGGCCGCCGGCCGCGCCCAAATCCGGCGGCGGCGCCAAGGTATTCTTGTGGATTCTTGGAATCTTCGCGGGCTTTTTCGTCCTCATCATCGTGGCTTTTGCCGCCCTCGGCTTTTATGCAGCCCATAAGATCAAACAGGCCGCAGGCAATCCGGTCTACGCTGCGGCTAAATTCATGGTTGCGGCCAATCCTGACCTGGAGACCGTCACCAGCGACGATTCCAGCGGAACCATTACCGTTCGCGATCGCAAAACCGGGAAGGTTTCGACCATGAAAGTAGATCCCGACAAGAAAGTCATGGTCGTAACGGACGAGAACGGCAAGAGCGTTACCATGAAGCTCGATACCGCTCACAACAAGCTCGTAATGACCGATGAGCACGGCAAGACTGCCTCCATTACGGCGGATGCGCAGTCCGGCAACGTGGAAATCAAGAGCCAGGACGGGACGATGAAGTTGGGCGCCGGCGCCGACAAGGCACCGGACTGGGTTCCCGTCTATCCCGGCGCGGCTCCGCAGAACACTTTCTCAGCCAGTGACGACAAGAGCATTACCGGCAGCTATGTGTTTACGACCAAAGACCCTGTCGATAAGGTTCTCGGCTATTACGGCGACACATTGAAAGCGGGTGGTTTCAAAATTTCCAATACCACGACCAATTCCAATGGAAAAGTCGCCGGCCTTGTCAGCGGCAGCACTGATGGTGACAAACAAACCGTCATAGTCACCGCGGGCGAAGATACCGATGGCACCAAGGTGAGCGTCTCCTACAACAGCAAGAAATAAAATCAGCTACACAAGAATCCCGCCGCGCTCCGTTTCGACGTTCCGAATCGGAGCGCGGTCTTTCTTCGCGCTGCAAAATACTGAATCGGCGGCCTGAGTCGCACATCCAAAGCTCGTAGCGAAAAAGGTTTTACCAAGGAAGTGTGCGATGATCCCGGAACTCTTGAAGAGGCTGGAAGAAGAAGTATCGCGATGGCCGGGAATCTCCGTGCATCCCCACCGCTTTGGGGGTCGTGAGTTTGCCCTGGGCCGACTCGAAGTTGGGCACACGCATGACGATGGCACGGTCGATATTCCCTTCCCGCGTGCGCTTCATGACCAGCTATTAGCTGACGGTCTGGCCCAGGGACATCATTGGGTTCCAGATTCCGGTTGGACGACTTTTCATCTTGGTACGGAGAGCGGCTTGCAGCATGCTTTGCGCCTGTTGCGCCTGTCGTATATCAGGTACGTCTTAAAAGCCGTTCCCGATCCCGCTAAGAGATTTGAATTGGAGAGCGAGCAGCTTCAGCTCAGCTCGAAACTCAAGGCCCTGCTGGGCCAACTGGTTCCTCTGTCGCGCAAAATGGCGGCTTAGATTTCCTATTTGGTCCGCTGCGCAGGCGCCTTGGCTCCCGCAGCCTGCTGCACCCGGGCCAGGAGATCGCGACCCGGCTGCTGATATGGCCCTTGAATCGCGACCAACTCCGTGAGAGTGGCTTTTGCCTCGGCCAGGTGGCCCGGCGTCTTGGCGTAAGCAAATCCCAGGCGGTACAAAGCTGCCGAGTAGGCGTCGGAGTGCTCTTTCAACAGACCACATGCTGTCTTCAGCTCCGGGACCGCCAGCGCGGATTTCTCTTCCTTGAGCAACGCGTACCCGAGAGCCGAATGAGCGAGGCCGTCGTAGAGTTGAGCCTGGCTGGGATCGGTCGGCTTATGCGTTTTTGACAGGTCAACGGCTTTGCGCGCATAGCCTTCTGCGCGGGTCGCCGCTCCGGCGTCGCTGCTCTCCGCGTATGCTTCGGAAAGGACCACCAGCGTGCTGATGCTGTTGGGATTCGCCGCCAGCGCCTTCTGGCTGAAGCTGTTCAACCGCGCCGAATCTTTCATCTCCGCCAGCGTCGCCACCGCTAGCTGTGCGATTTGCTCCTGAAATCTTGTGTTCGGAAATGCGCCGATGAACTTCTCCACATAGCCCATTTTCTTTGCGTTGTTCGGCTCGGCGACGATCGCATTGAGCGCGGTCGCTTCCAGGAATTCGTACGACTGCCGGACGGGATCCTGCGCCTGTCTGATCTTGAGGTCGTAGAGCTCCTGTTCCATTCCTTCGGGCTTAGGCTGGTTGGCGATTCCGTTGAACGCAGCTCCGCCCTTGGCCGCGCAGTCCATGATCACATCATTGGCTTTCGCTTTCTGCGCCACGCCGGCCACAAACACCAGCAGGTCCATATTGTTGGGCTGTCCCGCGAGGGCCTTCTGGCCGTAATCAAGAGCCTTCGCCGTATCGCCCTGATCGAGGTATTGCTGCGCGATCTGCCACTGCGCCAGCGTGACCGCTTGCTGGTTGGAGGCAAACTGCTGCTGAATGCCTTCCAGCATCGCGATTTTCTTCTGCGGATCGCTTTCGGCGCTGGCAGCCTGGAAAGCTTTCTCTTCCGCTGATCCGGCGGGAATGCTGATGGTGGCCACTTGCGCACCGGCGAGGCTGCCGGCCAGCAGTACCAGGAAGACTAATGCGCGTCGCATACACGCACCTCCGAGGGCTCTTAGACGGTAGGCATCGTAGCGCCGTCCCAGCCCCGGAGCAAGCCGGAATTTGCCTCAGATCGCTCTACTTTGACAGCTCCAGCGGAACTCTGAGGGCAGCACGTCTCGGGCTGTCTTCGTCTTAACCCGACTTTGTTATAATCAAATCTCCCTCGCGTTCTGCTCCCTTTCATTTGACAGCTCAGGAAGGGCGCGCATGGCCCAAAGCGGAAGTGGTGGAACTGGCAGACACACCATCTTGAGGGGGTGGCGCCGAAAGGCGTGGGGGTTCAAATCCCCCCTTCCGCACCAGATTTGAAAGGTCTTTCAACCAGAAATGCTTATTGTTCTGATCACCGTTGTTCACGTATTTGTTTGCGCGGTGCTGATCGTTGTGGTGCTGCTGCAACATGGCAAAAGCGCCGATATCGCCGCCACCTTCGGCGGCATGGGCAGCCAGACCGCCTTTGGACCTCGCGGGGCCGCCACCGCTCTCTCCCGGCTGACCACCTGGTGCGCCATCATCTTCATGATTACCTCGATCACGCTGACGGTCTCCGCGACCAGGAACCATCCCACGTCCGTGATGGAGAAGATGAAGGGTCAACAGCAGAGCGCGCCGGCCAAAAAGTAAGCTCCTGTCTGACGGCCTTGAGCTTCGAGCGGCCTTTTTCTCGATCAGTGCATCGCTGGCCGCTAATGGCTCGCAACTAGTAGCATGTTTCCATGCTCCACAAGATTCTTCCCGTAGGACCGCTGCAGTGCAACTGCTCCATCCTGGGCGACGAGCAGACCCACGAGGCCATGGTCATCGATCCCGGCGATCAGATTGACGACATCCTGGCCATCCTCAGCCAACACAAGCTGATCGTAAAGCAGATTGTGATCACTCACGCCCACATCGATCACGTAGGCGGAGCCATGAAGCTCAAAGCCGCCACCGGCGCTCCCATCCTTATGAACCAGAACGATCACGCTTTGCTCAAGATGCTGGACGTACAGGCGGCGTGGATCGGGATGCGCCCGCCCGGCGCGGTCCATGTCGATGAAGCCGCCGCCGAAGGCAAGGTGCTGAAGATCGGCACTTTCGAAGGCAGTGTGATCCACACCCCCGGCCACACCGAAGGCAGCATATGCCTTTATTTTCCCAAGGAGCAGAAACTGATCGCCGGTGACACTCTGTTCGCTGGAAGTATTGGCCGCACCGACCTGCCCGGCGGCTCATTCGACAAGATCATCCGTTCGCTGCACACCCGCGTCTTATCGCTGCCGGATGAGACGCTCGTCACTCCCGGCCACGGCCCGCAGACCACCATCGGCGAAGAGCGCGAAACCAATCCTTTCCTGCAGGGCCAGGTCTGAACTTAATCCGTCACGTAACTGATCTCAGTCCGGCGGATCCGCAAGCAGGCGAAGACCAGAATCGCCGTGCACAACGCAACCAGGCCGGCTACCGCGATCCACGCCGGCACCGGCTCGGCGACCACTGTGAACAAAGCCAGAATTCCGTCTGGCGGGATAAGAACCGGGCATAGCTGCTTCAGGTAAAACATGACGCTCAGCTTCTGCAGCAACGGTGGCAGCACGGCGTGGAAGCTCTCCCAGATGAACACCGCAGCCCCGGGGATGATTGGATTCCTGAAAACCAGACTCAAGGCCAGGAATACTGATCCATAGCCAACGCAGGCCAGCGCCGTCACAGCCAGGTAGGCGAACAGATGTCCCAGCCCCGGGCCATCGAAAACAAACGCACGTCCCGGCGCCCCGAAGTGTCCGTACATGATGGCAAACGCCAGCAGCACCGAAACGCCAAAGGTCAGCCCTGCGGCCAGCAACCCAGCCAGAAACTTTCCCAGCACCAGCAATTCCCGGCGGATCGGCGCCAGGAAGTAATAATGCAGGCTTTTCTCCACGACCTCCCCGCGAAACAGCCATGTGAACAATCCCAGGCACGCGAAGAAGATCGATCCGTGCAGGTAAAACTGGAAGATGGCGGCCATCGCCGCGGTATCTCCCTGAATGGTGCAACTGCGGCCCATGGGATTATTCAGCGCGTGTAAAGCGATGATTCCCGCCGGCGCGAACGCCACCAGGTAGATCCAGATGCTGCGCCGCATCCACAGCGCCTTGCGCAGCTCAATGCGCACCAGCGTCACCAGCTGTGAGGCCCATAGCTGCCAGGGCGCAGTTCGCAGCGATGTGATGGCGGATGCAACCTGGCTCATACCGTTCCTCCGCCGCTGCCGATCAGATATTGATAGACAGAGTTCACGTCGTCATCGGCCGGAGCTACAGCTTCCAGGCCAAAGTCTTCTTCGAGGACGATCTTGTTCAGAAGCAGGTAGAACTGGTCGGCATTTTGCGTCCGCACTAACACGCCCTTGCCGTCGCTGTTCAGCTTGGCTTCGACCACCTGGTCCTGGGAGAACAGCCGGGAAGCCAGCCCGTTGGGGTTGTCGCAGCGTACCAGGATCTGCATGGGATGTTCCTTCACTTCGCTGCGCACGCCATGAATCTGGCCTTCGGCGACGACGTAGCCGTAGCTCATCAGCACTACCTGGTCGGAAATCTTGTCCACCTCATGCAGCACATGGCTGGAGACGATCACGTGCAAGCCTTCTTTCCCCAGCGCTTCAAACAGGGCAATGCTCTCGGCCCGCGCCATGGGATCAAGCCCGTTGAGCGGCTCATCCAGAACCAGTACTGTTGGATGGTGGGCAATGGACTGGGCCAGGCGGATACGCTGGCGCATTCCCTTACTGTATCCGGCGATGCGCCGCGCGGCGGCATCAGTCATGCCCAGGCGCTCAATGGCCTCCCAGGTCAGCCGGTTGGCTTCCGCCGCATCCAGCCCGCGTAAACGCACAGACTGATGGATGAAGCCGTAGCCGGTAATGTCCTTGGGAAACGAATCGAACTGGGTGCAATAGCCGACGATGCGGAAGAATTCTTCCGGCTGATCCGGTGTTAAGCCCAGAACGCTGATTCTCCCTTGAGTCGGGCGGACCAGCCCCGTCAACAGATTCATCAACGTGGTCTTGCCGGAGCCATTGGGACCGACCAGGCTGGTGACTCCAGGCGGCAGCGTAAGGTTCACGCGATTGACGCCCAGCACTTCGCCGTAAAACTTCGAGACGTTTTCGAAAACAATCTGGCTGTTGCCGCTCATGAATACACGACCTCTCGTGCCTTCAGGCGGCGATTCAGCAGCGCAATGCAGGTCACACAGACCACGAGCAACATGGTCCAAGCTGCCCATAAAGGCACCAGGTAGAGTCCGCTGCCCGAGTGCAGGGGCTGGTCCACGACACGAAACAGCTTCGCCCAAATCTCCACGATCAGATAGCCGAAATTCAGAAGCCATCCCCATCGCGTACCGAGAACGGCATTCAGCACTGCTCCGAAGGCGGGGAGAAAGAAAAATATCCCCATCATGAGCGCGGTCGCGGCAATGCGCCACCGCACCCAGACCGCAATGGCCATCGCGATCAATGACACCACCACGATGCCCAGCAGACCGGAAATGACGATGGCTACCGCAATACCCAGGTTCTCCCATCCCCAGCCGTGGCCGCGCAAAGCAGCCTGAACCAGAAAGAGCAGCAGCGCGGGAATCCAGGATGTGAACGAAAGAAGAGTGCCCAGAGCGCAAAGCTTGCCCACTAGATACTCGGCGCGCGAGATAGGCCGGCTGAGGTACAGCTGGATGCCTTGATTCGCGAAATCCATGCTGATCATCCCCGGTACTCTCCACGCGGTGAGAATGAATGACATCCATGCCTCAACGCCGAGGAAGCGCAGGAAGAAAAGGTTGTTGATCGGCGGCGATTGGCCGGGCCGCATGTTCAGGAGCGCCTGCACCGTCGCGTTGTTGACGGCATAGATCACCGCCAAAGTCATAATAAACGGCACCAAGCAAAGCACGGCGTATGCTGTGAACGGCTTGGAATCAAACAGGGTCGCAAATCCGTAACGTGCCAGCACGGTGAACCGCGACCACGCAGGAGTGAGGGCCCCCTGGTAAGCCCTGTACGTCCGCTTATAGACCGCCATGAGCGCTCCTTGGCGGGGGTGGCGGCGTGCCGGTTGAAGCCTGATTGCCGGTCATAGCTTTCAAGAAAATATCTTCCAGCGAATCGCGGCGATAGTTCATGCGCCGGATCTGCACCTCATGATCGCCGGCCAGTCGATAGAGCTGTCTGACCTCCACGTTCTCCGGCATGACTACCTTCAGCCGTCCTGAACCGAAGCTTGCGCACTCGCAGCCTAACCGCTGCACTGATTCCACAAAGCTGCGAGAGTGATCGCCGTTGGGGCTGATCTCCATCTCCAGAAACCGGAGGTTGGACTTGCGCTCTTCTTCGAGGTTGCACAGCGCGGCGATTCTGCCTTCCTTCAGGATGATGACCTCGTCGCAGCACTCCTCCACGTCGCGCAGCAAATGCGAAGAGACGAGGATGTTGACTTCGCCAGTGTCGCGGATCTCCTGCACCAGGTGCAGCATGCGCTTGCGCGCCTCGGGATCAAGTCCATTGGTAGGTTCGTCGAGGAGAAGCAGCCGCGGGCCGTGGGCCAGCGCCTGGGCCAGTTTAGCCATCTGTTTCATTCCCAGCGAGTAGGTGCCCAGCTTGCGATAGCGAGCCTCGCCCAGTCCGACGTAGAAAAAGGCCTCATGGGCACGCTCCATGGCGTCACTCGCCGGCAGGCCGGAAATCTCGGCCATGTAGCGGACAAAATGGACGCCAGTCATGTCGGCAATGAAAGCATCACTCTCCGGCATGTAGCCGATCATGGCCCGCAACTCGCGGAGGTTGGTGCGGACGTCTTTGCCGAAGATGCGCGCCGCACCTGCAATCGGAGGGTAGAAGCCGAGCAGAGTGTTGATCAGCGTCGACTTTCCCGATCCGTTGGGTCCGAGCAGACCGATGCATCGTCCGCGCAACGATCCATTCAGCCGGTCGAGAATAGTGCGGTTGCCCAGCCGAACTTCCAGATTCTCCAGTTCAATAACAGCGCCCATGCACTTCTATGTACGACTGTTCCCTGCTCAATGTTCCCGCTTTCTACTTTACGCCTGGCCCAGCCGCCAGCTTAAGCAGCGTGGACAGCGCCAGCGTGTTCAGGTCCAGCCCGAAGAAGCGGCTGTTGCTGGCCACGCGGATGGCGTTGTCCTCACCATAAGCGCAGACCACGCTGGGCTTGGTTTCCGCCGCCAGCTGCTGCAGCGACTGCAGCTGCTGCGGCGTAAGGCGCTGCATTACCGGTCCCACCACCGGCGCCAAGTTCTGGTACACCAGAGCGGAGACGTCAGCGTGTTCATCCTGGGGCAGCATAGCGCGGAACGCAGCCGAGCGCGCCAGAGAGTTCCCGCTTTTGTGGATGTCCAGCGCCTGCATCACTAGTGCGCGGCTGGGCCCCAGAATGATGAAGCCATCGCTGAAGGTGTAGTTGATCTCCACCGGCTTGGTGGGATCGAGCGAACGAAGAGTGTAGTAGGTCAGGCCGCTCACCTGCTCCTGATCGAGAGCCAGCCCGTACTTTCCCGTCTTGAGGTGCTGGTTGACGTCGCTCACCAGCTGGCGGATGGTCGTCTGCAAGCGGCCGGGATCGTAAACCTCGGCGATGATCTTCCATGATGGTGTAGGCAGAATGGGACCGTCGAGAGCAAAGGTCACCTCGCCGCCCAGCGTATCCACCAGATCTTGATGGAATTTGATCTGCAACTCCGCCTCGCCCTTGGCTACTTCTGCCTGAGCGTTGCCATTGGAGGTGTACGCGACCGCCAGGACGTCATCCAGCATTTTCGCCGGACTCTTGGTCACAAAAGCGCCCACCGCAGCAGCGTCCGGGGAGACATAGTCCAGGCCGCCGATCGGCGCCGGGGCCGCCAGCCACGAGGCCATTCCGTGGCGCGGGCCGTTGAAAGTCAGGTCGGCTCGATTTTGCGTCTGGCCGGCGATCTCCTTGCGCTCGGCCACCAGGTATTGAACGTCCGCCAGTCCCGTTCCCGCAAACACTTCCTGCTGCTTGACCGTTCGTTGATGGTGCGCCGTCATCGCGCCCAGATTGGCTCCGAATAGCAACGCGGCCCCGTTCTGATAGGCGCTGGACATGCGCTCGCCGAATGGGGTGCTGGCGAACCCTCCTCCTCCCTGGTTCAGATCTGCCACAAACTGCTGCAGGGCCGCCGCGTCGTCGCTGGCGGCGACAAAGTCCGGCCGCACCAGAATTACCAAGTGTTTCTGCGAAGTCTGCGCAGGCAGCGCTCTCAGCTCCTGCTCGTCGACCACTACGAAGTTCTGCCGGCCTGCATATTCCTGGGCAATGAAATCTTTGAGTCCTGGTTTCTGGATCTGGGCCACCACCAGTGGGTACCCGCGATTCTCGCCCAGCGAGACCGAAAAGACGATCTCGTTGCCCAGGTAGGCGCCCAGCGCATGCACCTCGCTCAGTATCTCCTTGAGGTCTGGTCCATGCTTGTGTGTCTGTACCTGTTGCCACCATTGCCGGAGCACAGGCGATTCCTGCAGTTCCTGTTCGAACAGCTGGTCTGCCTGCCGGGCAGCATCGCCAAGGTTGGGGATGGCCGCATACAAAACCGTGTTGGGAGGCAGCAGCGGAAGCAGACTGCTCTGATAACGCAGTCCCGGCATCTGGATGGTATCGAGTTTGTTGGCGAAGTGCCCAAACTCTGCCAGCAACGCCAGGTGCTGGTCAACGTTCTGGCTCCAGGCAATCTCTTTCGGTACGGGCACCGCGCCGACGCTGGCGCTGGTGGAAAGCTGATCTCCGGGATGGAGAATCTTGACCGCGCCGGCCTCCATCACCCGCACCTCACCTGCGATCACCGAGACTCGCGAGCCCTTGAGGCCGCTGTGCACGGAGAAGACCGTTCCCGTCACCGCCACGCGGCAGTCCTTGGCCGCGACGTAAAGGTGGCCGCTCTGTCGCTTGGCCGCCTGAATAATGATGTTGCCGCGATCCAGTTTCACCGTGGTGTCATCGCGATGCATGGAGACCGCCAGCTGGGCCCGCTCGTTGAGCTCAACCTGGGAGCCGTCGCGCAGCCGCAATAGCGCGCGCGAACCGCTCGCGGCGCGAACGCTCTCACCCTCCTGCAGCTCGTCACCGGCCTTAAGCGGCTGGTCGCCGCTGAAACCAACGCGGTACAGCGCGCCGCTAAACGATTCCACCCGTGCGCGCATCCCGCTGGGGGTAGCCAGCCGGTCCTGGATGAGATAAATTCCGACGCCGAGCACGATCACCGCTGCGGCCGCCATTGCCCAGCGAAAGCGCTGGCTGCTGATGCGCGGCAATTCCTGCCGCCAAGGTTTGAAGGCTGAAGTTGCAGGCTGCGCCGATTGCGCTTCCCTGCGGCAATCCACGCACTCGTGAAGATGGGCCTCCAGCAGCAGCGCGCGTGCAGGGGAGAGCTGCGCCGCGCGATATTTCGGTAGCAGGCGGCGTACGTCTCCGCATCCGGCGATCGCCACGACCTCTCCCTCGGCTGCAACGGCTTGGGACTGGCTCAGCCGCTGCCACACGCGATCGCTTGCCGCTTCGATTACCTCAGGTTGCGGCTTTTCGGCGCGCAGCTCGGCCACTGCTTCCTGCAACATTTCTTTGGGGGTCTTTTCCTGGTGCGTCATCGTCTTCCCCTCGTCATGGTAGTCAGAGATTTGAAATCTTTTTTGAGTTGAGCACGCGTACGATGCAGCACCACTGCCACCACCGCCGGCGAAGTGTTCATCATTCCGGCAATCTCGCGGTTGCTATAGTCTTCAATGAAGCGCAACACAAACATCTCCGCCCAGCGCGGATTGACCTTGGCCAACGCCAGCCGCAGCCATTCCCGGATTTCTACCGATGGCTGCTGGGCGGGAACTGTTGTCGCTTCGCGACCCTTCCCTTCCGAGTCATCTAAGGACTGGAGAGCGGCTCTTTTTCCCCGGCGCAACAAGTCCAGCGCGGCATTGACGGCTGAGCGGTGCAGATAGGCGGGCAGGCTGTGAATCTCCGGCAGCGGGTCCTGCTTGATCAGGCGCAGAAAGACGGTCTGCAGTACGTCTTCCGCGTCGCCCGCATTTCCCGTGATTCGATACGCAGCCCGGAAGACAAGTTCTTTGTGCTGTACAAAAGCCTCTTCCAGGCTGGGCCCGGGTTCGACGCCGGCTGCGGCCGCCAATTGCATCCGCGATATTTGCATTGTGGCTTGCAATTTAGTACGGTGCTCCTCTGGTTACAATGACGAGAGAGAATCGTTATTCTTAACGGGCGATCAAAAGACCTTTAATCGACTGCCCGTTGGCAGAAATTACGCAGCGGGCCGCCACTAAGTTCAATATAGTCAAGTATTACTTCATTAATCGGAACTAAGCTATTGAATTATTTATCTGTTAACTGCAACCGATGAAGCCTCTCGACCTTCCGTTGATCTTCAATGCGGCCGAGCATTTCATCGACCGCAATCTCAAGGAAGGTCGCGGACCGAAAACCGCATTTGAGTGCGGCGATGAGCGCGTGAGCTACGCCCAGGTCCACGAACGCGCCAACCGGTTCGGCAACGGACTCAGGAGTCTTGGCGTGCGCGCTGAAGAGCGGGTTGGACTCCTGCTGCTGGACACTCCGGAATTCGCCTACTGCTTTTTCGGCGCCATCAAGATTGGGGCTGTCGCAGTCCCCATCAACACCCTGCTTAAGCCAGCCGAGTACGAATACATCCTGAACGATTGCCGGGCCCGCATTGTCATCGTCAGCGATTCGCTCCTCCCGCAGCTCCAAGCCATTCCTAGCGGCCGGCTTCGCTACCTGGAAAGAATCATCGTGGCTGGGCAAGCCCAGCCAGGCCGGGATAACCTGCAGGGTATTCTCGACGGCAGCTCTTCCGATCTCACGGCGTGCGGCACCAGCAAAGACGATGCTGCATTCTGGCTCTACTCCTCGGGCAGCACCGGGTTTCCCAAAGGATGCGTGCACCTGCACCACGATATGGTGGTATGCGCTGAGCTTTACGCCAAGGCCATCCTGAAGATCACCGAGAGCGATCGCTTCTTCAGCGTGGCCAAGCTCTTCTTTGCCTACGGCCTGGGCAACGGCCTCTACTTCCCTCTTTCTGTAGGCGCCACCAGCATTCTCTGGCCGGGATCGCCCTCACCGCCCAATCTCTACTCGGTCATCGAACGCCACCGACCCACGCTGTTCTTCTCTGTGCCGTCAAACTATTCCTCGCTGCTGTCCTACCAGCGCGAAGGCAGCCCGGATTTCGATCTTTCCACTGTCCGTCACGCAGTCTCGGCCGGTGAAGCATTGCCGGCTACGCTCTTCCATCGCTTCAGGGAGCGTTTTGGCGTGGAGATTCTTGACGCCATCGGCTCCACCGAGGCGCTGCACATGTTCATTGCCAACCGTCCTGGCGCGGTTCGTCCGGGGTCCAGCGGCCAGATCCTTGCCGGCTACGAAGCCCGCATCGTGGATGAGGCCGGCCAGCAAGTTCCCGACGGCGAGACAGGAAACCTGATGATCAAAGGCGATTCCGTATGCGCCAGCTACTGGAATCAGCACGAAAAAACCAAGGAGACCATCCAAGGTCACTGGTTGCGCACGGGAGACAAGTATTATCGCGATCACGACGGCTACTTCTGGTATGTTGGCCGCTCGGACGACATGATCAAGGTCAAGGGCATGTGGGTGAGCCCTATCGAGATTGAAGCTGCGTTGATCGAACACCCGGCCGTCCAGGAAGCTGCGGTAGTGGGATTTGCCGACCAGAACCAGCTCATCAAGCCCGCCGCCTTCGTTGTGCTGAAGGCCGGGCAGGAGAATTCAACCAGTACCGGCGACGCCATCCGGAACTACCTGTCTTCCCGGCTCGCTGCCCACAAGTGCCCGCAGAGAATAGACTTCGTGCCCGAACTACCTAAGACGGCCACGGGCAAGATCCAGCGCTACAAACTTCGCGAAATTTCTTCTTTCAGCGGCAAATAATTGGAACTTCAACGTTCCTTTTAACGTCATTGGAATGAAGGAGCAGTGTATGACGCGACTGCTGGTCCTCTGCCTCTGTCTGGTTGGCCTGAACTCGCAGCCTGAAGTTCGCGACGAAGGCAACCTCGAGCTGACCATCACTCCTGGTACAGCCCTCAAGCTCGATCTCAGCGCCGGTGATTACCGGATCGCAGCCGGTCAACTCGACCGCCTGCTCATTACCGCCAAGCCCAAGAACCCCAGCGATCGGGCCAAGGTGCACTTCCGCGTCAATGCCAGCACCCGCGCGGCGACGGTGAAGGTTGAAGGGCCCAGGGATTTTGCCGCCACCATCGAGATTCCCAGAAACGTGAATCTCAGCGTGCGCCTGACCGCGGGCAAGCTGCTCTTAGACCATATTCAGGGCGACAAGGACATCGAATCCATGGCCGGCGAACTGGAAATCAATGTAGGCAAACCCAACGATTATCGCAGTGTACATGCCTCGGTCAACGCCGGCGAAATCGACGCTTCAGCCTTTCAGTCGCAAAAAGGCGGGTTGTTTCGTACTTTTGACAGCACCGGACCAGGAATGTATCGCTTGCGGGTTCACGTGGGCGCGGGGCAAATCAGGCTGTTTACCGCAGAAGACGAGATCTAAAGGTCGCGGCGCTGCGTCAGGTATTTCAACAGCCGCGCAAATCCGTCCCGGAAATCCTGCGCCGCGGTGATCAGGCTGACCACGAGCTGACCATCGCCAGAAAAACCATAGAAATGGCCGGGATGAAGGTAAACATCCTCCCGCTCCAGCAGTTCAATAGCTAACTCTTCATCGCTGCGTGTAGCCGGAATGCGCAGCACGGCATACCACCCGCCTTCTACCTCCAGGCGGCTGACCAATGAATTTCGGGCCAGCTGCGAATCCAATTCGCGAAGGTTTTCGCGCAGTCGTTGCATGAGCTGTTGCTGAAAGCCGGCGCGCTGTTCCAGCAGCGCCGGAGCCGCAAGCTGGACTGGCGTGTTGAGAGAAAGATAAGTATCAGCAATCATCTCCAGCCGCGCCAGCGCGTCCCTTTTCTGCTCTTCCGGCCCGGCCACAACCAGCCAGGCAAACTTCATTTGCGGAAGCCCGGAAATTTTTGACAGCCCGCTTAGAGTGAGAGCCAGCGCTCCCTTGTTGGCTACGAAAGTCGTTGGCTTCGCCGTCTGCAAAGAAAAATCCAGGAAGACCTCGTCGGCCACGATGGCCACATGGCGTTCCATGCAGACTGCGTTGAGCTGGGCGATCTCCTCCGGCTTGGTGAAGTGTCCTGTGGGGTTGTTGGGATGCACAACCACAACCCCTCGCGTCCGCGACGTGATGGCCCGCTCCAGTGCGTGAAGATCGATTTGCCAGCCGTGGTCGTAGAACAGCGGGTAAGGCGTGGCATTCACATCCTGAATGTCAGCCAGAAAGTCGAACAGCGGATAGCTGGGCGCAGGGATCAGAATCTCGTCGCCGGGATTGGCCAGCAGCCGAAACGCGAAGGAATAAGCCTCGCTGGTACTGGTGGTGAGGACCATATCGTCGACGTCGACCTGGTTCCCCATTGCGGCGTAGTACTGGCTCACCGCCTGCCGGGCAGAGCGCAGCCCGCGTGGATCGGGATGGTATTCGAGCGCGCCCGGCTGTCGTAGCGCGCTCAGGATCGCCTCGGCGTTATAGTGGAAGCCGCATTCGGTTGGATTGGAAGCGGTCAGATCGATCAGCCTCCGCCCGCTTTGACGATGTCGCGCCAAAGCCTCCGCCAGCGGGTTGCTGGCGAGGTTCCAGTTAGTGCGGTCGGCAAACATGAATGGCGATTGTAATTGACCTGCCGGGGAAATCAGTTCAACGGCAGCTTGCTGATCTCGCCGTGAAAACGGTAATCGCGCAACCCGTCAATCGCCGCCCAGGCAGAGTGATACTGAGTGTAAAGATCATCAGGATCGCCGGCCCACGCGCCATCCGCGCGCTGGGTCGTCACAAGGTATTTCATCCCCCTGCGGACTTGAGGATCGCGGGCAAATCCGGCAGCCTTCAGGCAGTCCAGCGCCTCTGCGACCATCTCCGGATCCTCGTCTTCCATCGCCGCGTCAAGCTTCCGGCGCACAAATGCAATTTCGTCGGGAATTAACGACGGCTCAATCCTCGACTCGTGGTAGCGGTTCAAGGTGTAGATAGCATGGGTGACCGTGTAGAAGGCATCGAATTCCATGCCCTCGTCGTGTCCTTCGTAGGGCCGCAGGCTGGGCAGCCATCGCAACACCTCGCGATATCGCGCTCCGAGAGGGATGCCGTAAGCCTCGCCGAAGAAGCTTCGGATGAGAGCGTCGGTGAAAATGTCGTAGCGGCGGGGATCGTCAAGGGGCGGTGGCTCACGCGCCGCATCGAAGCCAAGAAAGTCTTTGGCTTTAAATCTGGCCGCTGCGAGGCGCAACTCGTCCTTGAATTGATCATCAGGAAACCCAAAGCGTTCCGCAGCATAGGCTCCCGCTAACAAATCATAGACTCCCCCTGCGCTTACATCAGCCGGCACGTGTGGATGTAATCGCCGCCAGCGCTCAGCCGCTTCGCGCCCCATACGGGCGGCCTTCGCACCCAGACGTCGGTCTCGGGAAGTATGTGAGATCGAATAGAAGCACCACAGGAGATCGCTTCCGAAGCGGGACAGGTTGGCATCGCTCGATGCAACGGCCTGCACAAAGTCGAGCGCCCGGTCGACGGCCTTCTGTCGATCTTCAACCGCTCCTCCGCGGCCGGTGACCGAGCTTGCTGCCAGAAGACAGATGAGGGCAAAGAAGGCGCGCAGCCCTCGGGATTCCATGCGCTTAAGAAGCAATGTGGTGAGGAAGGCGGATCTCCTGGACGAGCTCCTCATACTACCGCGAAGCCTTCCCATGAACAAAAAAATCCTGGCGAGATGACTCGCCAGGATGTGTTCGCGTGATGAGAACTAAACTTTCTGCACTGCCTGGGTCAGGTTGGTCAGGCTGCTCTTGGCATCGCCGTAGAGCATCCCGGTGACCGACTTGAAGAACAGCGGGTTTTCCAGTCCGGAGAAGCCCTTTCCCTTCCCGCGCTTCAGCACCACCACCGACTTGGCGCGATCGACCTCAATGATCGGCATGCCGGCGATCGGGCTCTTGGGATTGTCGCGCGCGTCGGGATTAACCACGTCGTTGGCGCCGATCACCACCGCCACGTCGGTTGCAGGCAGCTCGGGGTTAATCTGGTCCATTTCATACAGCGATGAGTAGGGCACGTTCGCTTCAGCCAGCAGCACGTTCATGTGGCCGGGCATGCGTCCGGCGACCGGATGGATACCGTACTTCACCGACACGCCGCGCTCTTCCAGCAGATTGCCCAGCTCGCGGACCGCGTGCTGTGCCTGGGCCGTCGCCATGCCGTACCCTGGGACAAAGACCACCTGGTTGGCATAAGCCAGCTGTACGGCCACGTCGTCCAGCGAAAGTTCGCGCATGGTGCCCGCCGCGCCCTGATCGGTCCCGGTCACAGCGCCAAAGCCGCCGAACAACACGTTGGTGATGGAACGGTTCATGGCTTTGCACATCAGGATGGAGAGAATGAAACCGGAGAAACCGTCGAGCGTTCCGGCGATGATCAGCACGTTGTTGGAAAGCACGAATCCTGTAGCGGCCGAGGACAGGCCGGCATAGGAGTTCAACAGCGACATGACTACCGGCATATCGGCGGCGCCGATGGGAATCACCAGCAGCACACCAAAGAGGAAGGCGCAGGCGGCCATCCCGTAGAAAAAGCCTGCGGTGGCCGGATTGATCAGCCAGAGAATGAACAGCGTGATCATGCTGATAAACAAAGCCAGGTTCAGGACCTGTTGGCCTTTGAACTGGATCGGCGTACCGCGCATCATCTCCTGCAGTTTGGCGGCGGCAATGAGCGAGCCGGTAACCGTCAGCGAGCCCAGCATGACTTCCAGTCCCAGGGCTCCCATCTTGAACGGTCCCAGGTTGGAGCCGTGAATCACGTACTCGGCGAGACCCACCATGGATGCGGCCAGAGCGCCGAAGGCGTGAGACAACGCGGTTCGTTGTGGCATGGCCGTCATCGGCACCATGGCCATGGGTATGCCGATGGCCGAGCCGATTACCAGTCCAATGGCGATATAAAGGTAATGGTGAATATCGGGATGAAACAGGGTGCCCAACAGAGCGGCGCACATGCCCGCGGCGGCCATGATCATGCCGCGCCGCGCCGTATCCGGATGGCTCAATCCCTTCAAGCCCATCACGAACAAGCAGGAGGCGACCAGGTAGGTAGCTTCCAGAAAATATGCCGGATGTGCGTTCACTTTTTCTCTCCCACCTTGACCACTTCCTTCTTGCGGAACATCTTGAGCATGCGGTCGGTGATCAGGAAGCCGCCGGTCACGTTGATCATGGCCGAGGTTACGGCCGCGCAGCCCAGCAACTCAGCCAGAGTCTGGTGGTTTTCGTAAGTAGATCCGGCGATCACCAGCGAGCCGATCAGCGAGATACCGGAGATGGCGTTCGTTGCCGACATCAGCGGCGTGTGCAGCAGGGGCGGCACACGCGAGATCACCTGGTAGCCCAGGAAGGCTGCCAGAGCGAAGACGTACAGGCTGGCAATCAGGACGGCAGGATTGAAGACCAGCTTCTCCGCCGATCCTCCCTCCTGCGCCAGCATGTAGACTGACGCGATAAACGCCAGCGGTTGAAAAAGCAGAAGATTCATATCAGATCTCCCAGTTCAGGTTCCCAACATGTTGATAAATGCAGTTTGTCTTTATTTGCTCGAGCCCACAGCGCTGCTCAGCGCCGCAGCCACTCTTGGATGAACGCTGCCTCCCTGGTAAGTCACGCACGCGCCTTTCAGGATCTCGTCGTTCATATCGATCTTCAGATTGCCCTTCTCGATAATCAGGCCGAGGAACGTGGTGAGGTTGCGCGAGTACAGCTGGCTGGCGTGGCCGGCCACTGTTGCGGGCACATTCAGCGGTCCCATGATGAGCACGCCTTTGTGGTCCACGTCTTTCCCCGGCTGCGTCAGAGCGCAGTTGCCTCCGGTGCTGGCCGCGAGATCCACGATCACCGATCCCGGCCGCATTCCGTTGACGGCCTCTTCGGTCAGCATGAGCGGAGCTTTTCTTCCTGGAACCTGGGCCGTGGTGATGACTACATCCGACAACGCGGCCCGCTTGGTCACCATGTCGCGTCCGAGTTGCAAGGCTTCAGGGCTGAGCTCTTTGGCATAACCGCCGGCGTCTTGTGTTTCGATTCCGCCCAGATCGATCTCCAGAAACTTGGCGCCCAGCGACTTCACGTCCTGTCCGGCGGCAGCGCGAACGTCGTATGCTTCCACCACCGCGCCCAGACGGCGGGCGGTAGCGATGGCCTGCAATCCGGCAACGCCCGCGCCCAGAACCAGGACCTTGGCGGGCGGCACGGTGCCGGCGGCGGTCATCAGCAACGGGAACATGCGCGGCAGATGCTCGGCGGCGAGAATCACAGCTTTATATCCGGCTACTGTTGCCATGGATGAGAGAGCGTCCATGGATTGTGCGCGGGTGATGCGTGGAACCAGTTCCATGGCGAACGCACTCAGGCTGCGGCTGACGATCGGCTCCAACGCGGCGGGCTCATCCAGCGGCTTGAGGAATCCAACGATAATGGCTCCGGGCTTGAGTTGGGCGAAGTCATCGGACTCAGGGCGGTTTACGCACAGCAGAATGTCGGCTCCTGAGAGCAGCGTCGCGCGATTCATCAGGGATGCGCCTGCTGCCTTGTACTCTTCGTCTACAAAGCCGGCTCTGGTGCCAGCGCCGTTCTCCACTCCGACTTCCACTCCGCTACCTGCCAGTTTCTTCACCGAATCCGGCGTCAAGGCGACTCGGGCTTCGCCTGGCTGCTTCTCCATTGGGACCGCGATCCTCATAGATAGTCCTTTCCTCCTGGATCCGAAAGAACCGGGCTCGGTCCCTCGGCATTGACCGCGAAAAATACTAGCGGCTCAATTGAGTTTACGAAAGTAAGAAATTTACAGCAAAGAGAGAACGCCGCCCTGTGATGTGCATCACGGTTGCGGCTGGATTGGATTAATTTAAGGCCTTTATCTGAAGTCTCTTGATTTCCGCAGGTCAGTGAGGCAGGTAGCCCTTCTCCATGGGCAGCTTTCCATCCACCTTCAACACGCGAACGTGATTCCCGGTAACGGCGTGCACGTCAACGATACCCAGCGCGCCTGGTTTGGATTCTACAATCGTCAGCAGCGCCGCATCGGATTCGGCTTGAATGAAAGAGGATGGGTGGGCGGCGATCAGCGCCTTAACTTCCATCTCTGAAAGATTACAGACGCGCTCCAGCACCTGCAGGGTTGTCGGAGAATTCTTGCTGATCACCACCACCACATTGCTGCCGTCGGGCCAGCTGCGCATCTCCGACTTCAGGATTTTGACCAGCTGAGCGGTGGTAATGGCGTCAGTGCCGTTGTCCTTGGGCGCCACCACAGCGATATGGTGGGCGAAAACGGGAACGGAAACGCAGACGATTGTTAACAGAATCAGCAGATTGCGATAGCGGTACATCAAAAGCACCCCGCAGGACAGAACTTTGTACCCGCATATATAGTCCCAGAAAGCGGGCCTTACGATAGGTTACGCAGGTAACCGCAAACCGCTGTGAATATTCGCGGCAAAAGGTCTACATCTGAAAACGAGGCTGCGGTCCTGAGCCGGCGCGTTACTGGTTTGGCTTGTCTTCGGGCTTGCGCCGGATCACCGGACGATCGTCATCCTGCTGCTGCGGGTCTTTATTGTCTACGGTGCGGCGGAGCTGCCGGTCGTCGTCTTTCTTATCGTTGAGCTGGCGGTGTTTCATGATCAGCGCCAGGCGCCGCTTCACCATCTCGAAGTCTGAAGTATCGACGATATATTGGTCGCGCGGCGGCAGAATGGTGGCAATCTCTTTCTGTGACCGATTGATGCGGTCCGGCGTCGCCGGATGGTCCTGATAAACCTTGCTGACGAATCCCGGCCTCTTCTTCTCCAGCGCCGACAGCTTTTCGAAGAAATCAATCATCCCTGCCGGATCGTAGCCGGTCTTGTACGCGTACTCGATGCCGAGGTAATCCGCCTGCGCCTCAAAATCGCGCCCAAATTTGGAGAAAGCCGCGGGCACGCCCAGATTCGCGGCTTCATTCACGCCGATGCCCGCCAGTCCCCCGGTGGCGATGATCAGCGGGATCACGGCCAGGCTGGCCAGCGTTCCTCGCGTAGCCTGACGCGCCGCGTGGCAGGCGGCTACATGACCGATCTCATGCGCCATTACGCCCGCCAGTTCGGCCTCATTGTCAGCCAGAAGGATCGTGCCGGCATGGACGTACATGAATCCGCCGGGAAGCGCGAACGCGTTCGGTTCTTCGATGTCCAGGATCTTGATGGTGAACGGCAGTCGCGAATCGGAATTCCGGGAAATATTCTGTCCCACGCGATTCACGTACTCGTTGATGATCGGGTCCTTGATGAGATGCGACGAGGCTTCAACCTGGCGGGAAAACTCGGCCCCCATCTTTACCTGGGTGTCCAGCGAGTACCAGTTTCCCAGGCCCCGGCTGCAGCCGACATTGCGGTTGCCAATGGCATTGAGATCGTTGATGCCGGTCCCGTGATAGAAGGCGTCGTCGTCTGAGGCTTCCTTCCCCTGATCTTTCTTGTCGTTCCCCGATACCAGGGCAGGATTCAGGAAGAGGATCATGAAAAATATGAATAGCGATCTGATGAGCACAGGTGACCTCCTAACTGTCGCAGACCCTGAGCCTTCATTACCTGATTATAAGACGATGAAAGATTCTTCGCTTCGCTCGGAATTATGGTGCCGAGAGGGGGACTCGAACCCCCACGAGCTTTTTGAGCCCTGCGGATTTTAAGTCCGCTGCGTCTGCCAATTCCGCCATCCCGGCCTGGAACCCATTGTACGGCAGCAGTGGAGCCTCACTTGCCCAGCGCTTTTCGCGGCCGCGCTTACCTTCTGACGGCGCGCGGAGTCCAAATTTAAATTGGAAGTCCACAGGGGCGGCGTATGATACGAGTCAAAATTTTCATTCAGGGCCGCGCATCGGCACGGCGGATGATCGGCTGAAGGAGCATGGACGATGAGCACCCTGCAAGCCTCGGCGGCCGTTGAGACAGGCTCGGGTTCCGCCCTTCCTATCAAGATCCTCTCGCCGCAGCGCGTGGCCTCCGTGGACATCCTGCGCGGCACGGTGATGGTGTTGATGGCCATCGACCACGTGCGAGTCTTCTCCGGGCTTCCCGCCGGCGGTCCGACTCCAGGCATCTTCTTTACCCGCTGGGTGACACACTTCTGCGCTCCCTGGTTCATCTTCCTGGCCGGCACAAGCGCGTTCTTGCGCGGGGAAAAACTTCGCAGCCAGGGCAAAGCCGCTCTGGCTCGCTACCTTCTTCTCCGAGGCCTGGGCCTGGTTCTGCTGGAACTGACCCTTCTCCGCCTTTGCTGGACATTCAACTTTGATTACGCCCACTACATGCTGGCGGGAGTGATCTGGGTCATCGGCTGGTGCATGGTGCTTATGGCAGGCCTGATCTGGCTGCCGCCGCGGGTTGTGGGCATCATGGGCGTGATCATCATCGCCGGCCACAACGTGGTCGATCCTTTCCGACCGCACCTGATCGAGGTGTTGCGGCATAGCCCGTTGGCGTGGATATGGCAGGTCCTTTACTTCGGAGGATGGGTTCAGATCGGCGGCGACAACGGGCTGACGCTGGCCGTGCTTTACTCCATCATCCCCTGGATCGGCGTAATGGCCGCCGGCTACTGGTTCGGAACTCTGTTACGCGCCGAGGCCGCGCGCCGCAACCTGATTTGCTATATCCTCGGCGCCGCCACCGTAGCCGCCTTTCTGATCCTGCGGGGATGGAACCTGTATGGCGACCCCACGCACTGGACCGCGGCGGGCAAGTTCCCGCCCCTTCTGTCGTTTCTCAACACCACGAAGTATCCCGCGTCGTTGCAGTTTCTGTTGATGACGCTGGGACCGGCTTTCTTGCTCGTGCCGCTGCTGGACAAGATGCGCGGGTTCGCGGCGAATGTGCTGACGGTGTTTGGTCGCGTGCCATTCTTCTATTACGTTCTGCACATTCCTCTGATCCACGCAGCCGCTATCGTGGTGTCCCTGGTGCGCACGGGTCATGTTGACCCCTGGTTGTTCGCCAATCATCCTATGCTGAACCCGCCCGCGCCGGCGGGGTACACCTGGAACCTGGGCCTGCTTTACGCCGTCTGGGCCATGGTAATGCTGCTGCTATATTTCAGTTGCCGCTGGTATACCGCATGGAAGAGCAAGCCCGCCGGCATCGTGGCGAGAGCGAAAGCCGCATGAGCAGTACTGCGGCCCAGGGCCGCTCTGAGGCGCTGATCCGTCACTTGCCGGGAAGGTACTTCTTTCCAGTTCGAATCTGTGAGCTCTCAACTATCGCCATAGACCGAGACCGCTGCACCCTGAACCACCCGGGCGTCGTCGCTGCACAGAAACAAGACGACTCTGGCGATAGCCTCCGGTTTGGGCCATTTCGAGAAATCTGAGCCCGGCATAGCTTTGCGGTTGGCTTCCGTATCGATGATGCTGGGCAGGATGGAGTTGGCGCGTACGCCGGTTCCCTTCAGATCGGCGGCTAATGAGTCAATCATTGCCAGAGCGGCCGATTTGGAGGCTGCGTAAGCGGCTCCCGCTCCATGATCGATGGCCGCCTTGGCTGCCACGTTTACGATCGCCCCCTGCTGTTGTTTGACCATTACCCCGGCCGCCGCGCGAGAGAGCAGAAAGCCGGCGCGAAGATTCAGCGCCAGCATGCGCTCAAAGACATCGGTCCGCAGTTCCCAGAATTTGGGCCCACCTGTGTATGCGCCGACAGTGTTTACCATCACATCGAGGCGCGCGTGCTCGCGCACGATGCCGTCGATGAGTTGCTCGACCGCGGCCTCATCCGTCAGATCAAACATTCGGCCGACAAGCCGTGCGGCGTTGGAGGCGAGCCGATGCAACTCGGCAAATTCGGTATCGTGCTGGTAGGTGACTATCACCTGTGCGCCTGCCTCAAGAAAAGCCAGGCTCACGGCGCGGCCGAGCCCACCGGTGCCGCCAGCAACCAGAACGACTTTATCGGTAAAGGTCATAAGTTTCGTCGATCGCCTGTGACAACTGTGGCTGCGAGACTCAAAAAGCTCAGCCATTCTACGCTTCGGCTGCTAAGGGTCGCATTGTGCCTAAGGATTGGCGACGAAAAGGCGGATGACTGCGAACGTCCCTGCGGCGATCATGGCGGAAGCAGGGATAGTTAGCACCCAGGCCCAGACGATGCGTCCGGCAACGCCCCAGCGGACCGCAGAGAGACGAGTTGTGGAGCCGACTCCCACGATGGCGCCTGTGATGGTATGGGTGGTGCTTACGGGAATGCCATTGGCAGCAAGGAGAAATAGCGTAATTGCGCCCGCGCTCTCCGCGCAGAAGCCGCCAACCGGCTTGAGCTTGGTGATTCGGGACCCCATCGTTCTGACAATGCGCCACCCTCCGAAGTAGGTCCCCAGAGCGATGGCAGCATTGGCGGCGATAATGATCCACCACTTATAGCCTCCCCAGCCTCGGGAGAACTGGGCGGGGGTGAGATACCCGCCGGCGAGCAGCGCACCGGCTATGAGTCCCATGGTCTTCTGGGCGTCATTGCCGCCGTGGCCCAGGCTGTAGGCTGCGGCAGAGACCAACTGCAGCCGCCGGAACAGCTTGTCCACCATACGCGGAGCGCTACGGTGGAAGATCCAGGAGACGGCCACCATCGCAGCCAGCCCAAGGATGAATCCCATAGCGGGAGCCAGCACAATGAAGATGAGGGTGGACATCCACTTGGCGCCTAGGCCGGGGACTACGCCGATGATGGGCCAGTCGAGCTTGGGCTGACGAACCAGAACCTGCCAACCGGCGCGAGCGATCCCGGCTCCAGCCAGCCCGCCGATCAGCGCGTGCGACGATGACGTGGGCAGACCCCACCACCAGGTCAGTAGATCCCAGAGGATAGCCCCGACCAGGGCGGAGAGAATCACGAACTGCGTGACCTGGGCGGGGTCCACCAGGCCGGCGCTGATCGTCTTTGCCACCGCGGTGCCAAAGACGAACGCGGCGATGAAGTTGAAAGCTGCTGCCCAGAATACCGCCAGCCGAGGGGACAGCACGCGGGTGGAGACAACCGTGGCGATGCTGTTGGCGGCGTCATGAAAGCCGTTGATGAAGTCGAAAGAAAGCGCTATCAGGATCGTGACGATAACCAGTAGTCCGCTTGTATGCACCTAGCCAGCCTCGTCAATGAGATTTGAGAGCGGGAACGGGACGGTTGCGCGCAATGTTCGGGCACGCATCAGGCACTTTTTAAAACCACGCCTTCCAGAACGTTGGCGGCGTCTTCCGCTTTGTCGGTCGCTGTTTCCAGGACTTCGTAAAGCTCTTTGAGCTTGATCAGAGAGATCGGATCTTTCTCATTCTCGAAGAGAACACCAATAGCCGACCGGGCGATATGGTCGGCCTCGTTCTCCAGGCGATTGATTTCCATGCAGTTCTCGAGAACGCGATCGTTCTTGCGTTCCAGCGAAGCCAGGGCCTGGGACAACTGGTCAGCCTGCAGAATAAGAATCTCGGCCAGGCGCGAAGCCGCACTGGGCGCCGACGTGATCTTGTACATGGTCAGCCGGACCCCGGCAGCGTAAATGAAGTCGAGCACGTCGTCCAGGGAGGAGGCGAGGCGGTAGATGTCCTCCCGATCCAGGGGCGTAATAAAGGTCTGATTGAGCCGGGTCAGGATGTTATGCGTCATCTCGTCGCCCCGGTGCTCGATGGCCTTCAGCTGCTGCACTCGCTGATCGACGTCGCGAAAGTCGTCCAGGATTGCCTGCAGCAGTCGAGCCCCCTCGCCCAGATTAAGGGTGACCTCGGCAAACAGATCAAAGAAACGGGTATCGCGGGGGATCAGGCGAACCATATTGTGGTTGATCGCTCTCCTGGGTTTGGAGCCGAGCTGGCAAACGAAAGACTATCGCATGCGGCAGATGTGCAGGTCAAACGGCAGGGCGTCCGGCCAGGTGCCCGCAACATGGGAAAAACAAAAGGCCGCGTCTGCGGCCTCTTGTTTTGACACAAAAAGTATATTTACAAAGTCGATTCTATCTCGAATCCCCAAGCCTCCAGCAAAGGCTCCGGAATGTACTTGCTGTTCTTATTGCGCCGCGCCCATTCGCGCAAGCGGGTGGAACGGATGTATTGGTCGGGCGTGAGCTTGAATTCTTTGACTGCCTGCTCAAACGACGTGACCACAGGGACCACGGGGCCAATCGGTTCAGGCTTGCCCCAGTTCGGATTACCGCGTCTTCTCGCCATATTTAGTTCGTCCTGCCTTTGGAATGAAGGAATGCGTACAAAATGACTTACTTTTTTGATTCCCAGCGGCTGCCTTTGGTTTCAATTAGATCCAAGAATTTCGGGGGCCCGCATTGCTGGGGGTGGATCGAAGAAGCTTGGGAAAACTCGGTATTATGCCTTAAAAGCATCCCACACGCAACCCTTTACTATTACTTTCCAGAACTCAACATACCATTGATTCTAAATGGCTTACGTCTTTTTCGCCGGATTCTGCACAGGTTTTAGAGCAGATTCGGTTTGCCGCGGGATTGCGATCAGTTGCGAAGAGGCGGTACAGACCAGGGCTCGGCGATCGTCAAAGATGCTGGCCTCACAGAAAATGATGCTCTTGCCGGCCTTGACGCACCGGCCCTCTGCTGTGAACCTCCCCGCGATTACAGGCTTCAGGTACGCAACCTGCAGGTTGATCGTAGTGGCATAATTCGCAGGAAAGATCTTGGAAACCGCGGCAACCGCGCAAGCAGAATCGGCAATCGATGCCAGCACGCCTCCGTGGACTATTCCGTTTTGCAGATGTCCCGGCCGGACCGCAGCTTCAAATACAGCTCTGCCATCGCCGACTTCCTTCAGTTCCAGTCCAAGAGTTTCCCAATAGGGCACGGCAGCGGTCATGAACTCGCGGAGAGCAAGGCAAGTGGATTCATTGGTCATTGGAGCACTCAATCTAACACCAGTGTGTGATCATCGAGCTGCGTCAACTTCTCGCACGTCAAGCGTGAAGACGGTCTTGGATTTGCGAGAAACTGTGCTGTGTAGATAAGATAGCAGCGCCTATCTACCAGGCATCCTGGGCCACTGGAGTGTTGCATGAACACTCCTAATGAGGAGGTCTGATGCATTTGTCAGTACGCGCGATCGTCATAGTAGTCCTCCAGTTTTTCGTTGCGGCGTGGGCATTCGCGGGTGAAGCCAAGTCCGCAACCAACCCGCCGGATGTTTCCGCGGTCAGCCGCCCTGATGCTCCCGAACCGGCGCAGCAGCCTGCCGCCAAGCCGACCCCGGCGCCACGCAGCCAGTCGTCCTCTGACTCTTCCATGCGAGGAGAGAATACGCCCGCGGTGGAAGTTTTTCTGGGCTATTCCTATGTTCGCTTCAATGCGGATACCACGGTGCCGGGAGGCGGTTTGCCCTCATGCCCGGCGCTGGCATTTCCGAGCGGCTGCACCTTCAATGAGCATTTTGATTTCATTCCTGGCGGCGTGGCTGAGCTCAGCGGCAACGTCAATAACTGGCTGGGGCTGGTTGCCGACGTCGGCGGCTATGGCCTGCACGACGTGGGCGGCGTCGATTCCAGGATGTGGACTTTCACGTTCGGCCCGCGCGTCTACATCACGCGCAGCCGTTTTACTCCCTTCGTCCACGTTCTGGCCGGTGGCGCTCACCTGAAGGCGCAAACGCCTCCAGGATTTGTGGGTGATACGGCATTTTTTAATGCTCCACAGCACAAGAATTCTTTTGCATTGCTCGGGGGTGGAGGTTTGGATCTTACGGCCAGCCGCCACCTTGCCATCCGGCTGTTCCAGATGGAATATCTGATGACCAGGTTCAACGACGGCCGCGACAATCGCCAGAACAACCTTCGCGCCTCCGCCGGCCTGGTGTTCCGTCTCGGCTATCATGAGGCCCCGCCTCCGATTCCAGTCCACCCGCCGACCATGTCGTGCACCGCCAATCCCAGCACGGTGCACGCGGAGACCGACGAATTCATCACCATCCACGCCGAGACTACCAATCCTGACAACGCTACTCTGACTTACGCGTGGTCGGCGAACGGCGGCTCCGTGGACGGCACCGGCGCGGACGTTCGCTGGAAGCCGGGCAACGCTGCTGCCGGCAGCTACACCGTCACCGGGCACGTGGATGATGGTCGCGGCAACGTGGCTAACTGTACAGTTGAAGTCCACGTCGAACGCCGTCCTAATCGTCCTCCGACCATGAGCTGCCAGGCAGCGAGCCGCACCGTGCCTTTAGGCCAAAGTGTGCAGATCACTGCAACGGCCAGCGATCCTGATAACGATCCATTGACTTACTCATGGCAGGCCAGCGGCGGGCATATCACTGGAAGCGGCGCGCAGGTGCAGTTCGATTCCACCGGCGCGGCTGCCGGACATTACGTCGTCACCGGCCAGGTCAACGACGGACGCGGCGGTCTGGCTGAATGCCGGATCGATCTGGACGTCCAGAAACCGGTGGAGCAGGTGCAACTGGAGCAGAGGCTCTCTCTGCACAGCATCTACTTCCCGACTGCTCAGCCGACTGTCCGCAATCCTAATGGCGGATTGCTGGCCAGCCAGCAGCGGACGTTGTTGCAGCTATCAACGGACTTCAAGCGTTATCTGACCTTCCGTTCGGATGCACACCTGGTTCTGCGCGGCCACACCGATCCTCGCGGCAGCGCCCAGTACAACAAGCTGCTGTCCGATCGGCGCGTGGGCTCGGCCAAGAACTTCCTGGTTGAGCATGGCGTGCCGGCTGAGGACATCGAGACCGAAGGCGTAGGCGCTGAACGCCAGCTCTCCGCTGAAGAAGTCACCAAGCTGGTCGATGAAGACGAGAACCTCACTCCGGCGCAACGGCTCCGGATCAAAAAGAACATGAACACGGTCGTGCTGGCGCAGAACCGCCGCGTCGACGTGCTGCTGAAGAGCGCGGAAGGCACCACGCGCTCAATCCGCGAGTACCCCTTCAGCTCCGCTGACGTGCTGACGCTGCTCGCGCCTTCCGGTCCGGTGAAAACCGCGCCCGGCGCACGCAAGACGGCTCCGGGGGCGCGCAAGACTGCTCCCAGAAAGACCGCACCACAGAAAAAGTAGGCACGGCCTGGACGCACTGGCCTGGTCCAGATGCGGCCAAACTCAAGCGGCAGCCCAACAGGGCTGCCGCTTTCTCAGATCACAACAGTTGTCTTCGGTTCACAACAGTCGTCTTCGATGCCTCGATGTTAAGCTTCGTCGGGATGCTGGACCCGGCAGACTAGGCTCGCGGATGGAGCGGGATCACGTGATGATCGGGGCAGCCAAAGTTGATGCTTTGCTTTAACTGCTCCACAACGCCAAGTCCGTATTTCAGCAGGAAGTAGGCGGCGCCAATTTCACGCTCCTGCAGCTCCTTGTTGGGATAAAGGAAGGTCGAGAGCTCATCGGCATGCCGGTGTAGTTCGGAATTCTTCCGGGCTTCCGCGCGGGCCGCCTTGTCGCGCAGCCCCTGCAACTGATAACGCATCTTCGACGCCGCGTTCTCGGCGGCGTCCACCAGCGTGGGATCCAGTTTTTCCAGGCCGGCACGAATCCCGCCGAGGTCGCGCTCCAGATTCTCTTCAGCGGACTCAAAGCTGCTCATCAATCTCCCGGGTATGGACTTCTTTGCCACTATCTCCTGGAGCTTTTCCGGTGCGACGAAGACATCCGGCAGCTTGAGTTCATAGCGGTTCAGGAGTTTGGCCTGGCGGGGCTCAACGATGGTGGCGAACAGGCGCGGGACAACGGGAGTAACCGGACGGTCAAGTTGGCGGTAGACGGTTTCGACCTGAGCGAAATAAGCGATCTCTGCCGGCCCGCCCATGTAACACAACGTTGGCAAAAGGTAGTCTTCAATCACGGGGCGCAGCAGCACATTGGCGCTGAAGCGTTCCGGACATCGCTCCGTTTCCGCGATCAATTCAGCGCGGGCGACGCGTCGCTCGCCAATCATGAAGCTATCGCCGTTTTCATCACGTCGAACCGGAACCCGGCTTCCCTGTTCGATGTAGAAACACAGCGTATGCGAGGGGGTGACGTTCACCTGCGCGTGGTAGCCGGCTGCCTCCAGTTCGCGGTTGCGGGCAAGCAAGGCCTGGTTGATCTCCGCCGCCCTCTCCAGCGCGGCTCGGTACAGCGGCCGCGACTGCCGATGCAATTCCGGATCGAGAGGGTCGAGAAATATGACGCCCAGTTCGTTGAAGACCTTCGCGTAGAAGCCGGCAAAGGCGTCGGCAAAGTTGCTGCCTTTGCGATAGCTCGCGTCCAACAGTTCGACCACCGGCGATGGGCCGAACAGTCCCTCCACCTGGCGCACTGCTGCCGTCACCTCGTCTCCGAAGGCGATGGTGCCTACCGGAGCATCCTCAGCGTGAGGAACGTTGACAGTAAACCTTTGCAGCCGGTCGACCTGAGGAAGCTGGACTGAGCTGATCTCGTCAAAGTCGTGGTCTTCAGCCGCCAGCCAGAAAACCGGGACCGCTTTCATTCTCTCCGCCAGCGCCGCCACGCTCAGCGCTTTCCAGAGGCAATATAGCGGGCCGCCGAACAGCCCAACTTGTTGTCCAGTGACTACCGCCCGTGCTCCCTGCCGCAGTCGTTGGAGGTTTTCGAGAGTCTTTGACCCAGCGCCATATTCGCGGTTCTGGCGCTCCAGTACGCCGGCCACTGCCTGGCGTCGGTCATCGGGATAGTCTATTTCCCGGTCACGCGTGAGGTGCAGGTTTGCTTCTCCACCTTCCAGCGGCGAAGGCGCATAAAACCCTCGAACTCTATCGAAATGATGCAGGAAATCGTCAAAAAGGCGGGTGGTTCTGGGGACGCTCGAGAACGGGATGCACTGAGGATCCACTATAGGGCTCTCCGGGGTATATACAAGGTGATTGGACTCATACCCCCGCTCAGGGGTTTCAAAAATTCGGGCTTGGACCATATTAGTCGCACCCGAAACCGGCCGATATATCAAGCTAGTAGCGCCCTGGCGCGTGCCCGGAGGGCTGTTGTGCCGGCGACCGATCCTCAATAACCAGATCAACTCGCGGCTCGCAATAATCGATGTGGTGCTGATGGATGTGCAGATGCCGGAATTAGACGGGCTGGCCGCAACGCAAGCCATCCGCAAACGGGAAGCCGAGACCAGGGCCCATCTGCCCATCATCGCCGTCACCGCGGATGCCACGGCCGAAGATCGCAAAAGAGGCCTTGCCGCGGGAATGGATGGTTACCTGTCAAAACCATTCAGCATGAAGCAGCTCATGCAAGCCATTGAAGCGGTATTCGGCCAAGCCTGTCCCCCTGGAGAGACAAAATAAACCTCAAGTAAAACTTGAAGTTCTTCCCTGTTCAGCTCGGAAGACACTCCTTCTCTGTAGTATCACCGGGTGTCCGGTTTCATGCAGCCAGGTTCAACTTGGTCAGATTCTGAGGATCTTCCTTTTCCGGGATTTTGCCCTTCTTGGTCTCTTTCGCAAATTGGCAATTCATCTCCGCCCCGAGAAGCACAGCGAACCCGGTCCAATACAGCCAGACCATGAGGGCGACGGCGGCGCCCAGCGTCCCATAGGTCTTATCGAAGTTGGCGAAACTGCGAAAGTAAACTCCCAAACCGTAGGACAGTCCAATCCAGCAGCCAACCGAGAGAACAGCGCCGGGCAGAGTACTGAGAAAGCGCTGTTTCACATTGGGCGCGAGAAAGTACAGCCACTCCACCGACAAGACCGCGAAGCCTACGGCAACGCCCCAATGAATGTACGGCCACAGCATCGCGAACAGCCATGAGAGGTGAAGGCGCCCGGCCAACCATCCTCCGAAGTTGGGGCCGGCTATCATTACTCCCAACGCAATCAGCAGCAGCAATCCGACAATGACGGTCAATCCCACGGACAGCGGACGCGTACGCCAGAACGGCCTGGTTTCTTCGACCTCATAGGCGATATTCAGCGCCTCGATCATTGCCGAGAATCCGCCCGAGGCCGCCCACAACGTTCCCAGGATCCCGAAGGACAGAAGCGCGCTGCGATAGGGCGAGACTACGCTCGACAACACTTTCTCCACCAGGTTCATGGTGTCTTTGGGCATGAAGCCGCCTATCAGCGAGAACGTCTGGTTCAACAGATCGTGCACGGGGAGATAGGCCAGAATGGCCGAGAACAGGATCAAGGCCGGGAACATCGACATCACAAAGTAGTACGACAGCGCCGCCGCCATCTGCAGCGTGTGCTTGCGATTGATGTCCTCGCCAGTGCGCCAGAGCGCTTCGCGGATCTGTCTGATCTCCATCAGGTCATTAGATGCCCCGTATAGCCGGACGCAGATGCCCGGCCTGCCGCTTTCATCGAGAGCCGATCAGCTTGGGAGCTCGAGGATGCATAGTTGAAATCGCTAAATTGCCAGAAGCGTTACCAACTCCGCAATGCCCAGCACGACCGCGTAGGTCGCGAACAGGAAGGCTCCGTATCTGCCACCGGAGGCTTCGTGGATTCTCGGCATGAATGTCCCCAGGTGAGAAAGCACGACGGCCTCGCCCACCATTCCCGGGATCGCCAGCAGCAGCATGGCGTTGGCCCAGTTTGCGGGAGCGACGTGGCGCCAGCGGAGAATGGCGACGCAGATCAGTGCTGACACCACGGGGGAAACAGCAAAGCTGATCCAGTACCTGGAGGCCGTGGTTTCCAGCACGCGCGCCCCGGTAAAGGCGTAATAGACCGTGCCCAGGACCCAGATCGTCAACCCCAGCAAAAGCAGGAAAACACTCTCTTTCCAATTCATAAGCATCTCCGTGCGATAACATGTACCAAGCGGTACATATTAATGTACCAGCTGGTACACGAGGAAGACAAGAGTTGAAGACCCGGAAGCACACTGTGGAGGAACTGGTGGAGAAGTGCCTGGCGGCTTTCGTGGCTGCGGGCACGATTGACCTGACGCTCGACCAATTGGCCGCCACCGTCGGGACCAGCAAACGCATGCTGATCCATTATTTCGGCGATCGCCAGACCCTGGAAGAACAAGCCATCGCGCGGCTGGAAGACAGGCTGCGCGAACAGTTCTTGCCCAGTGCCTTCCCTGCCCGGGTGAAGCCCGAGGGGGTGCTGACCGCCCTTTGGGGCCGCGCCACCGCTCCACAATCACGGGGCGTCCTGTTATTGGTAATGGATCTATCCAGGCGAGCCTGGAGCGGCTCCACGCGAGCCCGGGATTTCTACCATGAGCAGCAGAGGCTCTGGGTGGAACTGCTTCTCAAGTATCTGCCCGATCGCATCGTGGTCGAGGAAGTGTTGCAGCTCTTCCAGGGGGCAGTGCTGGCGTACCTGATCACCGGCGACCGTGCTCCCGGCAAACGTGCCCTGCTCCGCCTGATCTCCAGCCGTCTCAAACCCTCGCGACATCGGCGGCGAGCGCCAAAGACCAGTAAAGCGTGATTGGGCGGCCTCATCCGCGCGCTTCCGCAGCCGGGCACCACCCAGTCAGGTCTGAATCTCAAGTAATGCTTGAACCATCTAATGTGTTGACCAGCAATGACATTCTCTTTAACGTAAGAGGAGAGCGTCATTTGATCTTTGACAAAAAGGACGGCCAAAAGTCCTTTTCTGTGGGGGCGTCACGGCTTCGACGGAAGTGCTTGCGGCCAAGAGGCATACCGGGGCGCATTCCCCCGTAAGTGGTGCAAAAACAATACATGCCAACTCTAATCAGTTTGCATACGCTGCTTAATTAATTAAGTAGCCGTCCTCCGCGGCTTCGCCTGCGGGCTGTGGAAGGACGTCACTCAGCAGGCTGGCTGGTGGCCCCCGGTCCGAGGGCCGCCGGTGAGATCATCGGGCTAGCGTGCGGCGTTTCTTGTCCGTTCTGAGCGCCGGGCGCGAATGTGACGGGGTAATTCCCGCCGCGTGAACTGGACTAAGTATGTAGGCTCTTGACCAGTAACATTTTCGGACGCGGGTTCAACTCCCGCCGCCTCCACCACAAAACCAGCCAATAGTATTTCGCTCGCTTACCGTTCCATGTCCCCAGGCATGGGATGTGAAGCTCTATCGGCTTGTGGTACCAACTGCCTGTAAACAGAGTCAGGAAGATTTGTCTGCCAGTGGCCCGAACTTTTGGCCAATCCGAAGATTCCGAACAACAAGACGGCGATCCCGGTTGCCAGAGCCCACGCCGGGATGCGGCCCTGTTTGGGTAGGACTCGCGGCAACGCGACGTCCAGTGCGTCTTTTGCGGGACAAATAGCCACACACTCCATGCAGGCGGTGCACTCCGCCGATTTGATGGAGATCAGGCGGTCCACCGGCAAGGCTGCGGGACACACCTTGGCGCACTTGGCGCAGTCGATGCACGCCGTTGGGTTGCGGCGAATTCGCGCTGGACTGAACATCGAGGTGAGCCCAAGCAGCGCTCCATACGGACACAGATAGCGGCACCATAGGTTTTTGACGAGGACGGAACGACCCACTAATACGCCGAGAATGACCAGGCCAGTCTCGCCGATGTGGCGGAAGAAATTGAGCATTTTCACATCAGCGATGATCCCGTAAGGCGTGTGCATGAATTCGGCGATAGCCGCTGCCGACATGGATGCGACTGCCCAGACAAAGAAACCCAGCAGCAGGTACTTGAGGCCGCGCAGGGGAATATCGAGCCATCGCGGCAGAGAGAGATTGCGGCGCACTAGTTTCTGTCCGCCCTTCCACAGGTACTCGGAGAGCGTTCCGATCGGACACAGCCAGCTGCAGAACGCCTTGCGAAAAAGGAATGAGATGGAGACGAAGGTTACCAGCAGGAACATTCCTGCAGGATGAATCACCGGCACACTGCCCGTCGTCACCCAGTATTTGAAGTTCATCATTCCGGCAATCGGCAACCACCCTTCCACGCCGGGCGGCCGGGATATGACGGCCGTCGAAGCGGCGCCCTCAAACTGTCGCACCCAGTGATAGAAGACAAACCCCAGATAGACATTCCAGGCCAGGAAGAGCATCTGAAAAGTGCGCCGCAGCAACTGCGAATAGTCGCGGCTGGTGCGGCGGATGAGCTTCTTCCTCGGCTTGCGCGGAGCAGACGCGAAAGCTGTGATTTGTGGTGCTGCGGTGGATGCGCCGTGATTTTGGCCGGGCGTCATAGAATTCGTTTAAAGACAGAATTCGTTTAAGACAGCCTAAATAAAACGAGGAAGGCCTGACCGTGACTAATGTCACACCTCCACGTGACGCCGCGGGGTGACCTTGGCGCGACTGCCCGTCCGCTGACCTGATTCTTCTTACATCCCTTTTACAGTCTTCTTCCGGGCTGTTTACCCCGCCCGGTGAGTAAACATGATCTTATGAGGACAAGTGATTCAGGAGGTGTGACGCAGCAATGGCAGCACGCATTGAACCAACGCTTCCCTACTCGCCGCCAGTGCGGGTATCGCCAGTTAAAAACCAAAACCGGCTCAAGACCGTTGTAGCCAATGACTCGGAAACCTTCCTTGAGGTCCTGTGCGATGTGCTTGACCTGGAAGATGACATTGAGGTCGTAGCCGCGGCCTGCGACGGTGTAGAGGCAATCGATGAGGCCGTGCGGCTCAAACCTGCCCTGATTCTGATGGACGTGCACATGCCGGGGCTGGACGGAGTATCCGCCGCATCCTTGCTGGGGGAGATGACCCCGGCGCCGGTGGTGGTTCTCATGTCCTCGGAAGACAGCCGCGAACTGCGGCGCGCTGCGGAGCGCGCAGGCGCGTTCGCGTTCATCCACAAACCGTATTTACAACAGGAACTTCCCGAGGTAGTCGATCAGATCCTGAAGGCCCGCGATCAGCAGTGGACGGGCATAACCGATTAGCAAGCGGAACCGGCAAGGCAATGATTGATTTAATAACGGTCCGAAATTTTACTCAGCTCTAATAACTCAAATCCGACATTTTTAACGGAGAACATTCAATGACCAGTAACATCTTGAGACTGCTCGTGCTCGTCACTGCCCTGACGCCAATTGCGTCGTGGGCGCAAGGTCCGCACCCGCACGATCCCGCAACCATGGTGCAGCACCGGGTGAATTTTCTGACCGGGCAGCTCGGACTTTCATCCACACAACAGGAGCAGGCGACCACGATCTTCAGTAACGCCATGAGCGGCCTGCAACCCATCCACCAGCAGATGCGGGACGCACACCAGGCACTGCAGTCGGCAGTCAGCAAAGGTGACAATGCCGGCATCGACCAGGCGGCGACAACAATCGGCAACCTGACGGCCCAAATGACCGCCGCACGGGCCAAGGCAGATGCCCAGCTCTTCCAGATTCTCAACGGCGATCAGCAGGCCAAGTTCACCCAAATGCATGCCGAAGGCCAGGGCATGGGGCGGAGATTCGGCCACGGCCGTCCTCAGGAGTAGCCAGCAGCAAGAAGCGGGGGCGGGTTCCTCTCTCTCCTTTGCCCGCCCCCGATCTTTACAACAACTTTACAGTCGGTTTTCGTGCCCTTTACCCGGCCATGCCCGGCGATTGTTACCCTGAATCTGAGGTGTTTCCATGTCAGCGGCGCTAGCTATCAATACCAACCCTCACCTGAGCACACGGTCCTGGCCGGCCAAGCCGCGCGCGCTGGTGGTGGACGATTCGCCGACTATCCTTCACGCCATCTGCTCGTTGCTCGAGCACCGCGAAATCGTAGATGTAGTAGGACGTGCGGAGAGTGGCCAGGAAACCATCCGCTCGGTCTCAGATCTGAAACCGGATCTGGTGCTGATTGATGCCGACATGCCCAGTATGAGCGGCTTGCGCACATCCCTGCTGCTGACGCAGAGTTTCCCCCAGACCCGGGTGGTTTTGATGTCGATGGATAACACAGCCCAGTTTCGCCGGGCATGCTCCGGTTGCGGCGCTTTCGCCGTGATCTACAAGCCGAAGTTTCTGAGCGAATTGTTCAAACTTCTGCATGCCGAACCCGACTCCAACTGGCAACGCTCCGCCCGCCGGCGCAAGCTTAAAACTTAGGCAACTATAATGAGGTATGCGGGTCGCTGCCGACTTTTGCCCTCGCGCGCAGCGACATCCAGCGCTGAGCATTGATGCAATCTCTTAACAAAGAACGCCTCTTCTGGTGGGTGACCGTGCCGGCGCTGGTCGCCGTACTGGCCACGCTGGCAGTGTTGCAGTTCCGCTGGAGCGAGCAAGTCAGTGTGGCTACCCGGGAGCAGATGCAGTCGAACCTTCAGACTTCTCTCATGGGCTTCCGCCAGGACCTGGGGCGCGAAGTTGGCGCAGTCGCCGTTGAACTGCGGTCCGCGGCCCCCGATCCAGCCAATCTGCGGGCCTCTGATTTCAGCCGGCAGTTTCGTCATTGGCAGGCGACTGCGGTCCATCCTGGTTTGGTCGAGCAGGTCTTCGTGTGGGAGCGTTCGCCGCAGGACGAACTGATGCGGCTGGATAGCGGCCGGGATCAATTCGAACCACGCGCCTGGCCGGCGTCGTTTGAAAAGCTGCATCAGCATCTATTGGCCGCACCTCTTGTCGTCAACCGGGGATCTGGTTTGCACCAGCATTCTGCCGGGCAACGGCAGCACGGCGCTCATCGCAATCCGGGAAACTTCGTGCCGTGGATGGTGGCGCAGGACATCCCGGCGATCGTCTACCCGGTGCTGCAGCGGAACGCCGATGCTTCCCAACCGCCGTCAGTGAGCAGTTGGATCATCGTGCAGTTGAACCCGGTCGTTCTTCAAAAGGAAGTTTTCCCGGAACTGGCGCAGAAGTACTTCCGCGGAACTTCCGGCCTGGACTATCGCGTTGCCGTTCTCGGCCCCAGAGAGTCCTTACTCTACGCAACCGACAATGGCTTCAACGCCCAGGGCAGCGGCCCCCCGGACGCGCAGGTGAACTTGTTCGGCCCGCCTTTCAGGCGCGCTGACGGGGCACAGCCCGGGCTCATGGCCTACTTCCCGCAGTTGAAGGGCGGCGGCGCCGGCCGCCCACCCGCAGCCGACGACAAGCGCGGCAGCGGCATGGAGCGCCCGGTGAGGCTTGAGCCCTTCCCTTATTCGGTGGAGGACGGCTACTGGCAGGTGGCGGTAAAGCACCAAAGGGGATCGGTGGAAGCAGCAGTCAGTGGATTGCACCGCCGGAACCTGATGATCAGCTTCGGCGTCCTGGTGCTCCTGGCGCTGACCATGGCGCTGGTGGTGATTGCCAGCCATCGCACGCGCCGCCTGGCATCACTGCAGATGGATTTTGTCGCCGGAGTATCGCACGAGTTGCGGACGCCGCTGGCGGTGATTTCCTCGGCAGCCGAAAACATCGCCCACGGCGTGGTTTCCGATCAGCAGCAGCTTGCCCGTTACGGTGCTTCTATACTGAAACAGGCGCGGCAGCTTAACCAACTGGTCGAGCAGGTACTGGTGTTCGCCGCCACACAGCAAAAGCACGGCAATTACCAGCTCAGCGCCGTCAACGTGGCGAACGTGATTGAAACGGCACTGGAGAATACGTCGGCCCTGGCAGGCACGGCCTCGATCACGATCGAGCGCAAGGTAGAGCCGGGGCTGCCGCCGGCCGCGGCCGATTTTGGCGCTCTGGCGCAATGCCTGCAGAATCTGATCACCAATGCCATCAAGTACGGTGACGGCCAGTGGATCGGAATTCACGCTGCCGCGCACAAGGTTGACGGCAAGGTTCGTGAGATCGAACTGAGCGTAGAGGATCGCGGCATTGGCATCTCTCCGCAGGAGATCAAGCATATCTTCGAACCCTTCTACCGCAGCCCGTCGGTTGCCGGCTCCAGCGTCCACGGCACCGGCCTGGGATTACCGCTGGCACGCACCGTGATTGAAGCCATGCGCGGCCGCCTCACCGTCAAGAGCGAACCGGGCAAAGGAAGTTCCTTCACCATTCACCTCGCAGTCATGTCGGGCGCCCGCCTGGCGGAGACCGCTCCCGGCAGCATTCCCGGCGAAACCGCTGGTTACTACTCATGACCGAACGGGTCCTGGTTATCGAAGACGAAGAAGACTTACGCATGACGCTCAGCGATCGGCTGAAGGGCGAAGGCTATACCGTCGACTTCGCCGCTGACGGCGCCGAGGGACTGCGCAAAGCCGTCTCCGGCTGGTCCGACCTGATCATTCTCGACGTCATGCTTCCCCGCAAGAATGGCTTCGACGTCTGCCGCGATATTCGCAAGTCAGGCATCACTGTGCCCGTTCTCATGCTGACGGCGCGCGGCCAGCTGGTGGACAAAGTCCTGGGACTGAAGATCGGCGCCGACGACTATCTGACCAAGCCTTTCGAGATGCTGGAGCTTCTGGCGCGGATGGAGGCGTTGCTCCGCCGCGGTACAACTCAGCCGCAGGAGACGACAGGCGTTCAGCAGTTCGGCCCGATCCAGATTGATTTTCGCGGGACCACCGTATCCCGCGACGGCAAGGTTGTACCCCTCTCTGCCCGGGAATACCGTCTGCTCCGCTATTTCGTGCAAAACCGCGGGACCACGCTCTCCCGTGAGGTCCTTTTGCGCGATGTATGGGGTTACAGCGAAGACACTTTTACGCGTACCGTCGACGTGCACGTCGGCAGCCTGCGTCAGAAGCTGGAAAGCGATCCCAAGCAGCCCAGCATGATCATCACCGTGCCCGGGCTAGGATATAAATTCACCGCGTAGTCCGACCGTTGGAAGCGCCCTTTTTCGACAACTTCCCTTGTGGACCCTCTTTGCCCGACTGCAACCTCGTGGGCCAAGGTCGGCAGGTTGCGGCCAGGACGCTGATAAGATATCCGCCGACTAACAACCAGCGGACGGAGTCAGCCACAAACTCATGTCAACTACGCCGAGAGCCGCGTCAACTCGCAAGGACATCGAAGCCAGTCCGCTCTACAACCCTGACCTCGCGCCAGTCACGCCCGAGCATCGCACGTGGGGGACTTACAACTACGCGGCGCTGTGGGTCTCGATGTCGGTGAACATCCTCACTTACATGCTGGCCGCCAGCTTCATTCAGGGCGGGATGAACTGGAAGCAGGCGGTGCTGACGGTCCTGGTGGGCAACACCATCGTGCTGGCGCCGATGTTGCTCAACTCGCATCCTGGAGCGCGGTATGGCGTTCCCTTCCCGGTGCTGGCGCGGGCCTCGTTTGGCGTGCTGGGCGCGAACGTGGCGGCGGTGCTGCGCGCGCTGGTGGCCTGCGGATGGTTCGGGATCCAGAGCTGGATTGGCGGCGAAGCCATCAATACGCTGCTGGGGACGGTATGGCCGGCGTGGCGCAACAATCCCCAGGGCACCGCGATCTGCTTTGTGGTCTTCTGGGCCATCAACCTGCTGGTGATTCTCAGAGGCATCGAGTACATACGGTTTCTGCAGGGGATCAGCGCGCCGGTGCTGCTGGGGGTGGGCGTGCTGCTGCTGGGTTGGGCTTATTTCGCGGCGGGTGGATTTGGGCCGATGCTCTCCTCGCCGTCGAAATTTTCGAGCAGCAGCGACTTCCTCAAGTTTCTGATCCCGGCGTTGAACGGGACGGTGGGATTCTGGTCCACGGTTTCGCTCAACATTCCCGACTTCACGCGCTTTGCGAAAGACCAGCGCGGACAGGCCATTGGACAGGCCATCGCCCTGCCGCTGACCATGACGCTCTACTCGTTCATCGGAGTGGCTGTGACCTCGGCCACGGCGGTGATCTATGGCACCGCCATCTGGGACCCGGTACAGTTGCTCAGCCGCTTTCACTCGCCGGTGGCGGTGGTGATTTCGCTGCTGGCGATTCTGCTGGCGACGCTGAACGTGAACATTGGCGCCAACGTGGTTTCACCGGCCAACGATTTCTCCAACCTCTGGCCGCGGAAGATTTCTTTCAAGCTGGGCGGCGTCATTACCTGCTTCATCGGCGTCGCCATGATGCCGTGGAAACTGCTGGCCAGCCACCGGACATTCATCTTCGGATGGCTGGGCGGATACGCGGCCGTCCTGGGTCCGGTGGCGGGAATCATGATCTGCGATTACTTCGTGATCCGCCGCAAGCGGCTGGTGACCGACGATCTCTACCTGCGCGGGGGATTGTATGAGTACTCACATGGCTTCAACTGGCGGGCGATTGCGGCTCTCTGTATCGGCTCGGCGGTGGCGTTGATGGGATTGGTGATTCCGCCGCTGCGTTTCCTCTACGACTACTCGTGGTTCGTGGGATTTGTGGTGGCGTTTGCGGTGTATTGGGGATTGATGGGGAAGATGCAAAGTCCCCCAAATGGGTGACCAAATTTTACGGTCTTTCGTAATTGGGGGTGTCTTTGAAGGTCTTTTCCCATTTGTTGCTGCATGGCAGAATCGCGGTGAGCTATGAAACCAGCGGAGCCCATTAGAGCAGATGCTGCGGGACGGTCGTACACGAAACGCAGGCACATAGCGGCGGAGCTGCAGTTTGTGGGCCAATTGGCGCTCATTGTGGGCTACGGCGTTTGGGGATTCCACGCTCGATTTGCTCGCGGCGCCCAGGCGCTAACCGGTCACTTTTATCTGCAAGTTGTCTTATGTTGGCTTCCGATTTGGGCGATTTGCACCCTTGTCTCTCTTCCGGCCGCTGTTTATTACTCTATTCTTGATCGAAAGTATGGCATTTCCAATTCGAGCACTGTCGCTCGACTGATTGACGCTCTCAAGGCGAATGCACTTTCTCTGGTAACCGGCGGTTTGATAATCGAAATTGCTTTTGTTTCAAACGTGCTTTTTCACTCGTCCGGCTGGCTATTGTCAGGGTTGCTGTGCTCGATCTTGTTCTGGGCGATAACGAGTTTTATGCCATGGTTTCTGTCGTTTTTTTATCCGGTAGTGCCTCTCAAGGAGGGCTCTCTCCTTGAAAGAATAGCCGGCCTCGCGCGAAAAGCGAGCATGCAACTGGGAACAGTGTACGAGTGGAAAATCTCCGGTCACACGCGCCAGGCAAACGCGCTGGTTTACGGGGTCGGAAGAACTAGAAGGATTTTGTTGACGGACACCATGATAAGCGTTCTGTCTGAGGAGGAGATGGAGGCAATCATCGCTCATGAGTTGGGTCACTGCGCCTTTCACCATGTCCTGAAAAGACTCGCACTGCAAGGCGTCTTGTTTTGCGGAATTTTTTGGATCATCAACACTGCTGTTGGCAACGGACTTGTGTGGTTCGCCGATCAGAACAACATTTCCTGGGCCGATCTTAAACTCGTGCCGGGAGTTTTTTGCTTATGGAGTTTCGGGTACATCTACGCCAACCTCATCGTAGCAAACTTGTCACGGAGGCAGGAGAAGACAGCCGATCGGTACAGTTGGAAACTGATGGGTACGGCAAAGCCTTTCATTGCGGCAATGCACAAACTAAATGATTTGAATCTGATCGTCTTTGATAAGAGTTCACAATGGAGATACCACCACCCTCCCACCGCTGACCGCGTTTTGGCCGCAGAACAGTACGCTCAAGAGAGCCAAGCAGCTGTCTCGGCACCCGATTTATGATTCCAGCTATTTGCCCCCCAACAGCTCTTCCATGCTGCGTTGCGGACTCTTCTCACGCGCCTCCTGTAATTGCTTCCAGCTCATCGGCTGACGGCCGGTCTGCACTTCCGCCATGGTGATGCATCCGGGCACGGGACATACCAGCGCGCACAGGTTGCAGCCGACACATTCGTCTTCGAGCACCTGCGGAACGTGTTTGGGCAGAGTGCCGTGGCGGAGGTCGCCCGCGGGACGCTGGTCCACGCGAATGCACTGGTGGGCGCCGTCTTCACAGGCGATGTAGCAAAGGTTGCAGCCGATGCACTTGGCATCGTCGATCTTGGCCACGATCTTGTAGTTGAGGTCGAGATTGCCCCAGTCGTCGACGCGCGGGACCGACTTGCCGACGATGTCCATGGCCGAAGCGAAGCCTTTTTCACGCAGATAGTCGTCAAGGCCATCGATCATGTCGCGCACGATGCGGAAGCCGTAGTGCATGGCCGCGGTGCAGACCTGGACCGAGGTGGCGCCCAGGAGCATGAACTCCACCGCGTCGCGCCAGTTGCCGATGCCGCCGATGCCGGAGATGGGAATGTCCACGGCCTTGGCCACCGACGACAGCATGTGCAAGGCGATGGGTTTGACCGCCGGACCGCAGTAACCGCCGTGGCTCCCGCGCCCAGCCACCGCCGGTCGCGGAGCGAAGGTGTCGAGGTCAACGCCGACCAGGCTGTTGAAGGTGTTGACCAGGGAGACGGCGTCGGCGCCGCCTTTCCCGGCCGCAATGGCCATGTGCGCGATATCGGTCACGTTGGGCGTGAGCTTCACGATCACCGGCGTACGCGCGACTTCCTTCACCCAGCCCGTGATCAGCGTGGTGTAGTCGGGAACCTGACCCACGGCCGCGCCCATGCCGCGTTCCGACATGCCGTGCGGGCAGCCGAAGTTCAGTTCCAGCATGTCGGCGCCGGCGTCTTCGGTGCGTCGCACAATGTCATGCCAGGTCTCGCGCCTGGATTCCACCATCAAGGAAGCAACCACCACATGGCTGGGGAATCGCTTCTTAACTTCGGCGATCTCGCGCAGGTTGACGTCGATTGGCCGGTCGGTAATGAGCTCGATGTTGTTGAGCCCCATCATGCGTTCGTTCTTCAGGTCGATCGACCCGTAACGCGAGACGGTGTTGATGATGGGCTCGCCGATGGTCTTCCACACCGCGCCGCCCCAGCCGGCCTCAAAGGCGCGCATCACCTGGTAGGCGGTGTTGGTGGGCGGCCCAGAGGCCAGCCAGAAGGGGTTGGGCGAGCGCACGCCGCAGAAGTTGATGCTGAGGTCAGGCATAGGAAACTCCTAACTAAAATCCACTACGGAGGCACGGAGACACGGAGGCGTCGGAGAAAAGGTCAGATTGGCATTTAATTCGCACACGTCGGACGGATTCAATGGGCGAACTATCCAATAATTCGATCACCGGCTGCCCCGGTTTTTCTTTCTGTCTCAGTGCCTCCGTGGTGGGTGTTCTTCCTGGTCAGTGATTCGTGAATGCCAGCGGCCGCCGTCTTGCCATGGGCGACGGCGTCCACCACTTCGCCGCCGCCGTTCACGCAGTCGCCGCCGGCGTAGTAGCGAGGATTGTCGGTGCGCATAGTGGCCGCATCCACCTGCACGCGGCCGTTGCTCAATACAATCCCGGGAATCGTTTTTAGAAAATCGGCCTTGCGCTTCTGGCCCAGCGCTTTCACCACCATGCCGACTTCCAGACGGAATTCGCTTCCCGGGACGGGAACAAAGCTGTACCGGCCCGACGGGTCTTTGTCGCCGCGCATGGTGCGCACGCATTCCAGAGCGGCCACACGCCCACCGCCGTCGCCGTCATCAAGCACGCGGACGGGCATGGTCTGCCAGAGAAAGGAAATGTTGTCCTGCTGCGCCAGTTCAAACTCGTAGTCGAACGCCGACATCTCCTCGCGGCTGCGCCGGTAGACCATGTAGATGTCACGGGCGCCGAGGCGGCGGGCCGCAGTCACAACGTCGATGGCCGTGTTCCCGCCTCCAATCACCGCGATTCGACCGGGAATCTCGACCTGGTCGAAGCTCCGGCTCTTGGTCTCCTCGATGAAGGAGATGGCATCGCGGCAGCCCTGGAGGTTCTCGCCCGCGATGCGCAGGTCGTCGGTCTCGCCCAGCCCGATGCCGATGAAGATGGCGTCAAACTGCCGTTCCAGCTCAGCCAGGTTCACGTCTTTGCCGGCGGTTACCCCGCTCCTGATCTCCACGCCCATACGGCGCACCATGGCGATCTCATCCTGCACTTCGCCAGCGCGCATCTTGTAGGCGGCGACGCCATAAGTGTCCAGGCCTCCGGGCTGCGGATTGCTGTCGAAGATCACGGTTTCATATCCGCGCCGGCGCAGCTCAAAAGCGCAGGAAAGGCTGGCCGGGCCGGCGCCGATCAGCGCCACGCGATGCCCGTTGGCCGCACCCGGCTGAAAAAGATCAATTTTGCCGGCGACGATCGGATCTACGGCGTAGCGCTGCAGCTTGCCGATCTCCACCGGCTTCCTGCCTTCCAGGTTCAGGACGCATACGCCTTCGCAAAGAACGGAGGTTGGACACACCCGCGCGCAGCTCTGGCCGAGAATGTTGGCGCCGAGAATAGTGCGCGCCGAGCCGCGCAGATTGCCGCTCAGGATCTGGCGGATGAACTGGGGCACGTCGATTCCGGTGGGACAGGCCTTGATGCACGGGGCGTCCTGGCAGAACAGGCAGCGCGAACCTTCCTCCAGTGCCTGTCCGGCGCTCAGCGGCGGATTGATGTCGGCGAAGTTCTTTTCGAGCTGTTCAAGAGTCAGCTTGGCAGCAGGTTCCTTCATGGCAGCCGATCACGGTGGAAATTTCGCGAGTGTAGCATAGAATGACAAGCCAAATCGGGTGATCGGGTGATCCGGTGATCGGGTGATCGGAAAGACAACACCTCGTGTTCTCGTTGGATGTTGCGTTCGACGGTGTCGCGAAGAACTGATTCGACATGACAAGCCAAATCGGGTGATTGGGTGGTCCGGTGATCGGGTGATCGGAAAGACAACACCCTCGTGTTCTCGTTGGATGTTGCGTTCGACGGTGTCCCGAAGAACTGATTCGATCCAAAGAGGACAGCATTCAGCAAGCAAGTGTGAGGAAACCGCATGGCCTTTGACACTCTTATCACCAACGGAACGGTCGTTACCGCCACTGACACCTTCCCTGCCGACGTTGCCATCTCTGACGGCAAGATCACGGCCATCGGTCAGAGCCTGCCCCGCGACGGCGCGAAGCGCCTAATCGATGCTAAAGGCAAATACGTGATGCCCGGCGGCATCGATGTGCACACGCACCTGGATATGCCCTTCGGCGGCACCACCAGCGCCGACGACTTCGAAACCGGCACCCGCGCAGCCGCTTTCGGCGGAACCACCACGTTGATCGACTTCGCCATCCAGTACAAAGAGCAGCCGCTGCGCGCGGCCTTTGACGCGTGGATGAAGAAAGCTTCGTCCAAGGCCACCATCGACTACGCCTTCCACTGCATCGTCACCGACCTGCCCAACGCGCGACTGGACGAAATGGCAGAGTTGGTGCGCGAAGGCGTGCCCAGCTTCAAGCTCTTCATGGCCTATCCCGGCGTCTTTATGCTCGACGACGCTACCATCTTCAAGGCCATGCGCAAGGCGTCGCAGATCGGCGCCATGATCTGCATGCATGCGGAGAACGGCGGCGCCATCGACGTGATCGTGCAACAGGCGCTGGCCGAGGGCAAGACCGCGCCCAGGTATCACGCCCTCACGCGCCCCACCACGGCTGAAGCCGAAGCCACTTCGCGCGCCATCGCGCTGGCGGAAATGGCGGGATCGCCGGTGTACATCGTGCACCTGAGCTGCAATGAGGCGCTGGAAAAAGTCCGCGAAGCCCGCGACCGCGGCCTGCCGGTCTACGCTGAGACCTGCCCGCAATACCTCTACCTCTCGCTTGACGACATGGACAAGCCCGGCTTCGAGTCCGCCAAGTACGTCTTCACGCCGCCGCTGCGGGAGAAGTGGCACCAGGAAAAACTCTGGAACGGCCTGCGGCAGGACCATCTGCAGGTAGTGTCGACCGATCACTGCCCTTTCTGCTTCAAGGAGCAGAAGGAGATGGGCAGGAACGATTTCACCAAGATTCCCAACGGCGGTCCCGGCATCGAGCACCGCATGAGCCTGGTTTATTCCGGCGGCGTGGGCAAAGGCCGCTTCAGCGTGAACCGCTTCGTCGAACTGGTGGCGACTACGCCAGCGAAGATCTTTGGCCTCTACCCGCGCAAAGGCACGGTCGCCGCCGGCAGCGACGCCGACCTGGTGATCTTCGATCCCAACCGCGAGCACACCATCAGCGTCCAGACCCACCACATGCGCGTGGACTACTCCATGTTTGAAGGCATCAGGGTCAAAGGCATGCCCGATGTGGTGCTCTCCCGCGGCCAGGTGCTGGTGGATGGCGATCAGTTCCGCGGCAAACCCGGGCAAGGCAGCTTTTTGAAGCGAGCGACCTACGCGGGAGTGTAGACGGGGATCGCCGTGATCGCGTGATCGGGGATCGCCGTGATCGGAACGTCAAGAAGCCCTAAGCATTCACATAAGCGAATTCTGAATAGTGAAGAGTTGTTCACCGGGGAGGCGCGGAGGGAAATTGATCTTGCGCTCTTCTCGGCCATTCGCGTCCCCAACCCTCTGTTGTTCTTTGTTCGCGCGATTACGAGGATCGCGGACCGTGCTGCTTTTGACCAAGGCCGGCGTGCATTCCGTCCTCCTTCTTTTTTTACTTGACACTCATGCAACGATATGTATAAGCTATCATATTGTCTAGGAGAACGTTTTAGCCGTATCTGGAAACCTAGCGACAGCTGGCTTTGGATCGGGCTAAGTGCTTAGGAATCCTAGTGAGGCCGGGGGGAGGGCAGGGGGTGGCGGTCGGGGAGAAGGGGATAATGCGGCTAAGTCGTTTGGAAACCTAATGAAGAGATCGCCAACACCGTCCGCGGCCGGAAAAACTTCCGCGAAATGGGGACAAACCATGGGAGACGCAGCTGGCGTAATGGGGATTTCAGGCAAGATCGAACCAGATTCGCTTCTGGCGTCCGAAGAACGGTATGCGTATTACCGCCGCTGCCAGCGGTTTCTTCGCAACGGGAAGCAATGCAAGGCGCCGGCGATGAAGGGCGAGGGGGTTTGCCATCAGCACGCCATGCAAGCCGAAGCGCGGGGGCGGCGGGAGCGGCAACGGAATGAGATTCTGGGCCGCGACGGGGCTGGCCTGGGGAGCCCGGCGCAGATCGGGCGGACCGTCAGCGCGCTGGCGGCGGCGATGCTGAGCGGACGCATTGAGGACAAGGCGGCCAGAGAGCTGATCTGGGAGATACAAAAGGCGATGCCTGCGGTGAGAATCGCGAGGCGGCGATGGTAATTAGTAGCCGGCAGTTGCTACCTGGGTATCCGGCAGTGGTAATTGGTCTCGATGACCTCCCAGGAGGTCGGTTGTTCGAACGTCTCTGAAAACTTACGCTGAGCGGTAAGCCACGCGCCGCTGAAATGAAAAGAACGATGGAAAGCGATTGAAGAGCCACCCTCGATCGCTCGCCACCGTCATTTCCCTTATTTTCAGCGGCCTTACTTGAGCGGACGGAAATGCGTCCTTACCCTGGAGACAGTGAAGTGGCGCACCTGGGCGCACCATTGCGAATCCACGGCCTGCGGCAGGCCGAAGACGCGCAGGTCCAGCGCCAGGTTGGTTACATAAAGAAAGTCGCCGTTCTGGCTGAACGCCGGGCTCGCGGGAAACAGAAGTCCGTGGGGCAGGCCATGCGCGTCAACGCCCTCGAAGTCGCCGAGTTTGGCGATCAGCTTCCCGCCGGGGCTGACGACCACGATCTCATCGCTCTGATTGGCCGCGACCCAGAGATTGTCATGGGTATCGATGGCGATGCCGTCGGCGCCGTTGATGCTGTTGACGAATACCGAGGGCTTCCCGGCCGTCCCGTTGCTGACGGGAATCTGCACGATGGTGTCATTGCCGGTGTTGGCCACGAACAGCGTGTTGCCGGAGCTGTTGAACTCAACTCCGTTGGCGCCGAAAGGAGGTATGCCGGTGGTGCTGAGCAGGGGGTCCGTTACCCACGCCGTGCCCGGCCCGCCGCCCGAACCGGTCTTCCAGATGATCCCCTGGAAGGAGTCCGACACATACACGTTGCCGGCGGCATCAAAAGTGAGCGCATTGAGCCCCGAGCTTCCGGTCACGGTCATGAATACCGACGAAGCCCCGCTCACGGGATTTACGTTGAGGACTTGTCCGGCGCCGAAGTCGATCACCAGCAGCGCTCCCGTCATGGGATGAAACGCCAGGCCCAGCAGATGAGGGCTGGAGTTGGCGATGCCCACCTGGCGTATCAGGCGGCCTTCGGGATCGAAGACAAAGAGCTGTCCGAGGCCGCTGACAGCCCCGTTCTGGTTGAATCCGAAGGTAGCCACGTAGACGTTGCCGTCAGGGCCCAGGGTGAGGCCTTCAGGGCCGGTGGAGCCGTCAGGCAGAACTGCAAAGATCTCTGCGGCAGCGCGGTCTGAGTTTTGCTGGCCAAACAACGATGTGGCGGGCGAGAGCATGAGAGCGAACAGAATCAATGGAAGCAGACTTCGCGTGGTGAATTTCATGAGCATTTCTCCTGTGGAAGTCGGCGGCCCGGAAGGGGTCGCAAGATTCCGGTTGAGGATTCTAGACGATTTTATGAGTCGCGCAGGCCAGGCGGGGCTAAAAATGCGGATTCTCGGTGGCGCATGAGAAAGGCAGCGAAGGTCATGGAAAGATGGGCCACCTTAGCACCGAAGGCCGTGTACCACATTATTACGGGCCGTATCCCGCACGTTACCAGCCGAACACATCTAAGCTGAGGCGCCTTTCGGTACTTCAAGTATGGTGTTTAGATGGCTTTAGAAAGTCTACGGGCCGGGGGAGCAGTCATCTCCCTGGTGGGAGCTTTTCTGTCGCTTCCCGCCGGCGGGCAAGCCTCAGTGGATGCCCCGCAGAGCCGCCCCGTTTCTCGCGCGCAAGGAGAAGCCGTGGTTGAGGCAGCGTGGGAGCTGCGCAAAGGCCTCCCGGCCAAGCCTGACTGCTCGCACTTCGTGCACGCCGTCTATCAGCAGGTGGGGCTGGATTACGAGTACGCGCCATCGCCGGCCATCTTCGAAGGCATCGACGGATTCAAGCGCGTCTCCACGCCGCAGCCCGGCGACCTGATCGTCTGGCCCGGGCACGTGGGCATCATCATCGATCCCAGCGAGCATTCGTTTTACAGTTCGGTGGTAAAAGGATTCGCGCTGGAGGATTACAAATCGCGGTACTGGGCCCGCCGCGGCCGTCCGCGTTTCTACAGATATCTGATCGATGAAACTCAGGCCGCGCATCTCCGCGCTCACGCCGACCTGGCACAGACCGCGAGCAATCGCGTTACGAAGCAGCCTCCGGTTCCCCGCGTAATCACCGACCATGAAGAGGACTCCGCTGACGATGCCGATGAAGGGAGCACGCCGGCGCCCGAAGCTTCGCCAAGCAGAGCTCACGCTGAAGTGGTCTCTGCTGACGCCGAGATATTTGAAAAAGTCCTGGTCTCGTCCCAATCCCGCCCGAGCAAGGTTGAAGTCCGCGCCGCGCTGGTTCGGGCCGCCGGAGCCAACGGCGAGCGCGCCCTGCGTGAAGGATTGAAAGATGCGCAGATCGTTGCCGTAGCCGACGAGTTCATCGTGGACGAGCTGCATATCGAAGGGCACTCCGGTTGGGCCGTACTGAAGTTCACCACTACTGCCTCGATCCAGAACGGAAAAGCCGACCTGCATCGTCGTACCATCCGCTGGCGCATGGCGCTGCACCGCGAAACTCCCGGCTGGCTGATGTTCGTGCCCCGCGAAAAGACGTGCGTTTCGCACGACCAGGCCATCCAGGCGTTAACCGCGCGGCTGGAGCACCTCTCCCACGAGGGTGAGAATGCGCCGCAGTTCCGGCGCACGGTCAAGGTACTCGACGATCTTCTCGCCGGCCAGCCTCGCTATGTTCCCGTGAACGGCACAGAGTAATCGCGTCGCCAGGTGTTTCCCTTTCCAACTGGCGTGCTATCCTCAGCACTGCCGTGCGAAAATTTATTTTCGTCCTCATTGTTCTGGTGGTTGTTGCGGCCGTTCTCCTGTTCGCCTTGTCGGCGACGCCGGCTATTGCTCTTCCCGACTCGCTGAGCGCGATCGGTGTTGCCACTCACGTAACTGTGCATGTCAGCGATCCCCACGGCATTCGCAGCGCCAGTGCCTGGGTGGAGCAGAACGGCACGCGATATTCAGTCTGGGAGACCAACCGGCCGTCGACGAGGATTCGTTGGAGCCGCAATGTCCCCGACGAAGATCTGACTTTTCCCGCTGGAACTCACGCCGCGCCCCAGCTTAAGGACGGCAAGGCCGTGCTGAGCGTGGAGGTGGTGTCCAACGACTTCCGCGGCCAGACCGCGACAATCACGCGCGAGGTCACCGTGATCACGCGCCCGCCTTCGGTTGCGGCCGACCAGGATCAGCACTACCTTTACCTGGGCATGGCCGATCTCGCCACGTTCAACGTCTCCGGCTACTGGACCGAGGCCGGCGTTCGCGTGGGCGACCAGAAATTTCGAGCCTGGCCCATGCCTGACGGCAAGCCGGGTTTCTTTGCGCTGTTCGCCTTCGCTTGGAACATGCCGCCGAGGACCGCCCCTGTTGTCTATGCGTCGAATCCGGCGGGCAACGAAGCCACCAGCGCAATCTCCTTCCAGTTTCCTCGCAGCGAACAACCCAAATATCGTGTCCGCGACCTGGCGCTGGACGAACATTTCGTGGAGAAAGTGGTCAACGAGTTGGACCCTAACGGGTCAGGAGACCCGGTGACTCGCTTTGTGAGGATCAACAGCGAGATGCGTCGCGCTAACAACGAGCTGCTTTCAAGTTTGCGCGCAAAAACCGAAGCACGCTTTCTCTGGTCGCAGCCTTTTCTGCAGCAGCCCAACACCAAGGTCGAAGCCAACTTCGCGGACGTCAGGAACTACGTCTACCAGGGAAAAAAGATCGACCAGCAGGTCCACCTCGGCTACGATCTGTCCAGCACGCAACATGCCGACGTAATCGCCGCTAACGACGGCAAGGTAATCTACGCGGCGCCTCTCGGCATTTACGGCAACTGCATCGTGCTCGACCACGGCTACGGACTGCAGTCAATCTACGGCCATCTCAGCGAGATCGCCGTGCACGAAGGCGACGTGGTAACGCGCGGCCAAAGCATGGGCAAGAGCGGAACGACCGGCATGGCCGGCGGCGACCACGTCCACTTCAGCATGCAGCTCGAAGGCGTGCAGATCGATCCCAAGGAATGGTGGGACGCTCACTGGATCCAGGATCATGTCGCCAAACGAGTTAGTCTTCCTGGATTCAACGGGGCTCCGGGAGGGCTCAGCACGAGCCCAATCTAGGTTCCCTCTTTTCAGAGAGCGTATCTTTGAAGCACTTCCCCGGGCAATCGAAGCATTCTCGATCCGGCTCTTGCCGGCATCGGCACGAGCGTTGAGACATCCACCGGGCGCACGCGTTCCTCGCGGGAAAGACCTGCATCCACACAGCCAGGATGCATCTTGAGCTTCAACGTGCGTTCCAATCTTGCCAGATCGGAGCGCTCCGCTCTGGAAAAGAACGTGGCGGCTTTGCCGGTTGCGCCGGCTCGCCCGGTTCGTCCTACACGATGAATGAAATCCTCAGAAATGGGCGGCAGGTCGTAGTTGATGACCAAGGCGATGTCATCCACGTGGATGCCCCGTGAAGCAATGTCGGTGGCAACCAGCACTCGCAACTTTCCCGTCTGAAAGCCTTTCAGGGCGTTATTCCTTTGCGACTGGCTCAAGTTTCCATGAAGCGCGCCGGCGTTGATTCCGTCGCGCTTTAATTTATCGGCGAGGCGAGCCGTAGCCCTTTTCGTGCGAACAAAGACAAGCGTTCGCCCGTCATGATCGCCCAGGAGATGTTTGAGCATCGCAAGCTTCTGGTCGGTTTCGACTTCATACGCTGTCAGATGTACCGATTCGGACGCCTTTTGTGTTGAACCGAAAGAAAGCCGGACCGGATCGCGAACATAGTCATGAATCAGGTGTGCGACTGAGAGCTCAAGGGTCGCGGAAAAACACAAGGTCTGGCGCGACTTGGGCACCTGGCCGACAATTCTGCGGATGGCTGGAAGAAAGCCCATGTCCAGCATTCTGTCCACTTCGTCAAGCACGAGGGTTTTGACGTTCTCCACGGTGACCAGCCTTCGGTCTAGCAGGTCCTCGAGCCTTCCCGGAGTGGCGATGATGAGCTTTGAGCCGCCGCGCACAGCCTGCACCTGGACGCGCTCTGAGGTGCCGCCGATGATCAAGGCCGCGCGAGGGAGTTTCTTCCCTCGCAGTTGCTCATATTGTTCGCCGATCTGCAACGCCAGCTCGCGCGTTGGAGCCAGAACCAGCGCTTCAGCGCGGTCTTCCTTCTGGCAAAGCAGCTTGTCCATGAGTGGCAGAAGGAAAGCCAGCGTTTTGCCTGTTCCTGTCTGTGCGGTCGCGACAACATCTTTGCCCGACACGGCATGAGGAATGGCGGCAGCCTGGATTTCGGTTGGAGTTATGAATTCGGCCGCCCGCAGGCGGTCCTGTAGATAGGGAGATACTGGGAGTTCAGTAAATGTGAACAAAAGAGTTTTATTTTTCCTGGCTCGGCGGCGGGTGCTGGAAGGACGCTGATAAGCATCCAGGCAGAGTGATCTCATGCCGATAATTTCAATTTTCGCCGTAGATAACTGGAGGTACTAAACGCGTGGAGTTCCAAGATCAGATCTCGATCAGAAGAATCCTGCAACCGGCAACCTAGAGCAACTACAGTATACACGAAAATACAAGCGGCGTGCCAATTCCAGCCAACTGATCAACCCCTGGTGGTTACTAGAGTAATCGTTTATTCCCGGCTTTGTGTCGAAGATCGCGCGCTTTCGCCGTCTGCATTCTACCGGGTCGCGCGAAACCTTGACTTTGCGTTACCAGCAGCGTAGCGTCAGAGTAGAGCGAGCATTCCTCCTCACTTTTCAGGTCCTCTGAGCTAAGTCAGAACATCTGAGCTTTCCAATCTTAGTCGTGTCCTCCACGAAAGATGGTTCAACATGCGGCTCACCGGGAAACATCTTGCATTTCAGGACCGGTCTACCGTTGGTGTTGGCCGGGGAGCAACCAGAATCGGTCCCGAAGTCAAGGAGCCAATATGCGGTCTGAATATGTGTTTGCTGCGGTGAAAGAGATAGAAAATCGGTTCATGCTGTGCAGAGTGGCATCGGCTTCAGCCCGCCGACTGCATATAGATTCAACCCGATCCTCTGACACCATCAACAAGTCGTTGAACCTGATTGCCGCCGGCAACACAACCACTAAGGCCGCCTCGCCCGATGCGCAAGCTGCCATAGCCCAACCGGTTGCCGCGTCTGAGTGACCGACCCCGGTCCTGATCCCGAAGAAACCAAGCCCCGCTAAAGGCTGCAAAACCAGCAAATCGAACGTGCTGTGCCCTATGCCCGAATTCATTTTCCGAGGCGGCGGGCCTACATCCTGTAGAATAGAACCATGGCTATCAAAATGGATCCGAAGATCGAATTGCTCAACAAGACTGCCGACTTCTATCGCCGCTCACTGGCAGACTACCCGCAATTCGCACGCACGGAGCGCAAACCACGCACAAAGAAGCAGCTCGAGCAGAGGCTGCAGATGATCCTCAAAGAGATTGACTCGCTGCAGCTCAAGCCGGCCTCTTGAGCCACCTATTCCATTCTTCTGACCGGTAGATTGCAGCAATGGGATTCCAGTGCGCGGTAACGGCCCTGGGGCGCAAAATACCAGCCAGCAGGCCCTCGCACTCCATTCGAGAAAAGGTATTTCTTGGCGCGCCACGATACTTACGACCACCAACGCGACGTTCTTGACCCCGGTCCAGACAGACCCTATTTGCGTGAAATCGAAAGCAGGGTTCTGCTCGATAATGACGCGGAATCCGAGGGCGATCTCGGCGATCTCGCAGCCACTGTAGAGAACGAGGGAATTGAATTTTCCCCTGAGGGAATCCTCCCGTCAGAGCGCAAGCGCACCTTGGACCTGAAACTGGCCGAGGGTGAAGACCTCGATCTGGGTCCCAGCGCGGAACCGCTGGACAAGACAAACGATCCAGTGCGGCTCTATCTGCGGGAAATGGGAACCGTGCCGCTTCTTACACGGCAGGGTGAAATCGACATTGCCAGGCGCTTTGAGCGCGGGCACTTGCGTGTTCTCAAGGCGATTTCACGCTCTCCGCTCGCAGTCCGGGAGGTAATCGCCCTCGGCTCCGATCTGGAGAAAGGTATCCGATCCATCAAAGAGGTCGTGGTCTTCGACGAAGAAGATGTCACTGACGAAATTGTCGCTGCCCGGCTGCGATCCACCCTGGCTCTGATCGAGCAGATGGTTAAGCATGACCACAAAGTGCACGGGCTTGAAGAGAAGCTCAAAAGCGTAAGCCGGACAAAAACTCCGAAACTGCATCGGAGGTATCAGTGGCGCCTGGCCCGCCACAAAGTGACGGTATCACGAATCGTCCGCAGCCTGAGATACACTCAGCCCGAACGCAAACGGCTGATCGACAAGGTGGCCGGGATTACAGAGACCATGCGCTCGCTCGACCGTCAGGTGCACGCTCTGGAAAAGAAGCAGCAAAGCACCCGGAATCAGGCCTTGCGAGCGGAGTATAAACGGGCGCAAAGGGTTTGCGCCACTGACCTTGAAAAACTCGAGCAGGAAGCCGGCGCGAGTTTTCAGGAATTACGCCGCACGCAGCACGAGATCATCCAGGGAAATACGGAAGCGGAATATGCCAAGCGTGAACTGGTGGAAGCCAACCTCCGCCTGGTAGTTTCGATTGTAAAAAAGTACAACAACCGCGGCTTGCAGTTTCTGGACTTGATCCAGGAAGGCAATATGGGCCTGATGAAAGCGGTGGATAAATTTGATTATCGCCGCGGCTACAAATTCTCAACCTATGCCACGTGGTGGATCCGGCAGGCTGTTACCCGGGCGATTGCGGACCAGGCGCGCACCATCCGTGTCCCGGTGCACATGATTGAAGTCATCAACAAGCTGCTCCGCGCCACGCGGCAACTGGTCCAGGAACTTGGCCATGAACCGAGCGTCGAAGAGATTGCGCGCCGCATGGATGTGCCGGTAGTGAAAATCCGCCGCGCGCAGAGAATCGCTCAGCAACCGCTCTCCCTGGAAACGCCTGTCGGCGAAGACGAGGGCTCGAAGTTGATTGACTACATTCAGGACACAGCGGGCGTCTCTCCGACCGACGCAATGATCAAAGTGAACTTGAAGCAGAAGACAGCCGAAGTTCTGCGCACGCTCGACCCGCGCGAGGAGAAGATCATCCGGATGCGTTTTGGTCTTGAGGACGGCTCGGAGCACACGCTGGAGGAGGTGGGGCAGGCTTTTCAAGTCACACGTGAGCGTATCCGGCAGATTGAAGGTAAGGCGCTGCGCAAGCTGCGCCATCCGTCGCGATCGCGCCGCCTCAAGGCCTTTGCCGACCGTGAAAACCCTTGATTTGTCCGCGTGGCGCGCTCAACCTGACGGGTATTCGCGATGTTCGATAGCGTCAAAACCGGCACACTGATTATCGCGGAAGGAATATCCCTGCCCATGAGCGACGCCAAGACGCAATCCTTCTGCGCAGGCTGGCGAACTCTGAAAAATATAGAAGCAAGGGGTATGGATAGACGCTTCAGCGAAATGGGCTGGTCCTGCTTTGAGAAAGCGTCACCCGCCACCGTGAACGTAATGGGCCTGGGCCACGCGGCCACGCTCATCAAGGCATTTCAGAAACTGGTACGGCAACGCACAAAAGCGAAGTTCAACTGCCTGGAAATCACAGAGGCAGTCCAGAAAACCTTCATGGGAGTGTCTTTCGTTCACCTCACCGCTCGTGCCCGGAATATCAAACGGCGGCTGTGGTAATCGGCAACTTTCCTGGGAGACATGACGGCGGAATCCTGCGATAGAGATCCGCGTCGACGATCGTCAGTGCTGCCCCGAGCGTTTGAATGCGCCCGGGGCAGTCATGCGTTTCTACAGAACTTTAACGTTCTCTGCCTGCCAGCCTTTCGCGCCTTTGACAACGGTGAATTCAACCGCCTGGCCTTCGGGCAAGCTGCGATATCCGCTGGCCTGGATTGCGGAGAAATGCACAAACACGTCTCCCTCGCCGCTGTTGCGGCTGATAAATCCAAATCCTTTGGCGTCATTGAACCACTTCACGATTCCTTGTTCCATTTGTAGTTGTTTCCTTTATTCTTTTTTGATATTTCCTGCTGAGAAGATTGACTGGTTTCTGTGAGGTGGGCTGTCGCTTCTTAGGCTGGACCTGCTCGCTAACCGCTGTGAATCACACTTAACGGGAAACTTAATTATATCAGGTTCGGCATTTCGATGCTTCCATGATGTTTCCGTTCCTGAATATGGTCCCAGACAAACTGATCCTGCAACCAGGCAACCTGCTTCTGAGCAAGCTGCGCATCGCGAGCGCCGTCATTATGGATGGCAAACCGCTGTCCGCACTCGCTGCAGACAACGGTTTCGATGTCGGCGTGCGCAACTTTCCCCAGCCGCCGTGCAATGCCGGATTTCACCAGCGTGGTTCCCGGCGCTGCCGCGGGCCGCGATCGCCGCGCCCGCCTTCGCGGAAGCCTCCGCGCTGGGCCTGTGGTCTTGCTTCATTGACGGTGAGTGCTCGCCCGCCTGATTCTTTGCCATTCAGCGCGGCCATGGCTTTTTCAGCTTCGTCGTCACTTGTCATGGATACAAAGCCGAACCCGCGGGATCGTCCTGAATCCCGGTCTGTGACGAGGCTTGCGCTCTCCACTGTGCCATAAGTCTCAAACAGTGCCCGAAGCTCCGATTCTGTCATTTGGAAAGAGAAATTGCCGACGTAAAGTCTTTTCACGTGCGACTCCTTTTCATCGTTTAAATTGCGCTGTTCTCAGCAGAAATAGGCAGGATCGAAAGCAGAATGTGTCTATCCGAGTCGAGGACAACTGGCGTGCTCTGTCAATACTACACGGAATCATGCGCCTGTGCCTGTACACGTCTAAAAATCGTCGAAATTCAAGCCCTCCGGGTTACCTTCGTCATCGTATGTAATCACCGGATCTCTGGAAGGCTGAGGTGCAACAGTGTCGCCCTCTTCTTTTTGCTGCAGTTTACGCTGGGCCCGGCGCTGCGCCTTCTCCGCCTGCTTCTCCTGGCGCGCACGCTCTTTCTGTCGTTTGGCAAATGTAGTGCGAGAGTTTCCCGCCATCGGCACTCCTTGAGAAAAATCGACGGAAATCACCCCCGTCTATTCCATTGTACTTTATGCGCAATTATAAATTCCGCGCCAGGTGCCTCTCCGGCGGTCTGTAGAATAAGAATAGGGCATCGAGAGCCCGAAGAGGATATCCGAATGTCCATTTATGTTCTGCGACTGCGAGACGGCAATTGCGTGGTGACTAACGCCCCCAACGAAGAGCACGCCCGAAAAAGCGTGGAACCGCTCGCCGCAAGTGAAATAGTAACCATTCGGGAACTGGATGCATTCGTTGCGCAGTTCGTCTTGAGCGATACCGGTGAACTGACCGCGACCTTGCTGGATAAGGAAACAGTCGCCGATCTGCATCAGCATGAATATCCGATGCTTGGCGCCGCAAATACGCAGTCTTACGCCGATTTCGGCGCGTCTGATGCTGACAGCAAAACGGACACGGTTCGCTTTAGTTCAACCGGCAGACGTCACGCGCAGGGGTGGGGGGAGCGCGATAAGCAAATAGTGCGCTACGCGGTGGAACAGGAGCGCCAGCGTTTTGCCAACTGAAAAGGCCCGGATCTTTTTGCCCAGTCACTGCCGCATTAAGCCGGCCGGCTTCGGCACTCTGTTCCCCATGCGATATTTCATTCGCGACCTGGGTGACGCCATCGAGCATTTCGACGCGACTTTCTGGGCTCGAGTATCCCAACAATCTGCACCGTCCATGAAACTGATGACAACACAGTACTCTCCCTCATCCCACTGGCGTACTTTGACGCGTCCGACCCTTTAAAAATTTGTCTATTATTATGTCGGTTAGCTAACGCAAGGGCCCGCGCCGCGCTTAGTCGCTTAGACTATCGAACGCCGTTCGGGCCTTTTGTTTGTCCGCGGAAACAAATTTCGCGCTCGCTGCCGTTGGTTGGTCAGGTGCCAAGCTAAACCACTGAGGACACAACGCCTGATTAGATGTCGTAATACAGGGCAAACTCATACGGATGAGGACGCAGCCTGATCGCGTCCACTTCCCGTGAGCGCTTGTACTCAACGTAGGTGCTCAGCAGGTCTTCGGTGAAGACGTCGCCTTTGAGCAGGAACTGGTGATCGCGTTCCAGCGCGTCGAGGGCTTCGTCCAGCGCGCCCGGCATGGATGGCACCTTGGCAAGTTCTTCCGGGCCGAGGTCATAGATGTCCTTATCCAGCGGCTGTCCCGGATCCATCTTGTTCTCGATGCCGTCCAGCCCGGCCATCATCATGGCCGCAAAAGCGATGTAGGGATTGCAGCTGGGATCGGGTGGCCGGAATTCCACGCGCTTGGCCTTGGGCGAAGCCGAATACATGGGAATGCGGCACGCCGCCGAGCGGTTGCGCCGCGAGTAGGCCAGGTTCACCGGCGCTTCAAATCCTGGTACCAGCCGCTTATAGGAATTGGTTGTCGGCGCGATGATGGCCGCCAGAGCCGGCCCGTGCTTGATCAGCCCGCCGATGTACCACAGCGCCGTCTGCGACAGCCCCGCGTAACCGTCGCCGGCAAAGAGCGGCTTCCCTTCCTTCCACAGCGACTGGTGCGTGTGCATGCCGCTGCCGTTGTCGTTGAACAACGGCTTGGGCATGAAGGTCACCGTCTTCCGATGGAGGTTGGCTACGTTCTTCACCACGTACTTGTAGAGCATCATGTTGTCGGCCGAGCGCACCAGCTTGTTGAACTTGAGATCGATCTCTGTCTGCCCGCCGGTGGCCACTTCATGGTGATGGCATTCCACCTCCAGCCCGCACGCCTGCAGGATCATGGTCATTTCCGTGCGCAGGTTCTGGTAGTGGTCTGTCGGCGGAACCGGAAAGTAGCCTTCCTTGTAACGCGGCCGGTAGCCCAGGTTGTTTTGCTCCCGCCCCGAGTTCCAGCGGCCCTCTTCGGCGTCGATGTAGTAGAAACCTTCGTTTTCCTTCTGGTCGAAGCGCACACTGTCGAAGATGAAGAACTCCGCTTCGGCGCCGAAGTAGGCGGTGTCGGCCAGCCCGGTTGAGATCAGAAACATCTCGGCCTTGCGCGCGATGTAGCGCGGATCCCGGTCGTAGCGCTGCTTGGTAACGGGATCGATCACGTCCGCCACCATCACCAGCGTGGGCGCTTCGGTAAACGGGTCCATGAGGTAGAAACTCGGGTCCGGGATCAGCAACATGTCGCTCTCATGGATGGCTGCCCAGCCACGGATGGAAGAGCCGTCCATGCCGAACCCGTCCTCGAATGACGCCTCGGAGAACTGCTCGATGGGGAAAGAAACATGGTGCCAGAGCCCGGGAAGATCGGTGAAGCGCAGGTCCAGCAGCCTGGCCCCGTGCTGGCGGGCGAAATCCAGCACAGTCTTGGGAACGGGCTGAGTTTCAGCCATAAATGCGGCTCCTTCTGTCCTTGATCGCGTCGTTCATTATCGGTGGAAGATGGCAGCTTGTGGTGGAAACGCCAGATAGATTGTTTTTATCCGGCAGATAAAGAGCGTTTATTCCGATGACGCCCGCCCATCGCGGCAGAACGATTTGACTGTCTTGCGATTGTTCCGTCCCATCCCTTTCGCGCGTATGCATATGTTCGGCTGAGCAAGCGAAAAAGAGCAGACAAAGATCGTTCTTTCTCGACAAGAAGAATTGGCGTACTCTCATGGCGAACTAAGAAATATTTCCATGGCTGCAATCACACTCGGATGAGGAGGGGCTTCCGATGAGCAAAACCACCAGGCGTGAATTTCTGAGCAAAACGGTTCTTGGAGCGGTCGGTGCAGGAGTGGCGCTGCAGGCGTTTCGTCCTAAGGATCTCATGGCCAATTCGCAGAAGGGGGAACGTTCCTACGCCGCCGCAAAGTACGGAATCGTCCTGGACGGAGCCACGGCGGGATGGCTGGAATCCGTGGAAGGCGGCCATGCCACCAGCGATGTGGTGGCCGAAAAAATTGGCGCTGGAGGCGCGCGCAAGATTCAGGGCGTTAAGTACGAAGACATCGTTCTGACCTGCGGAACCGGGATGTCCAAAGGGTTTTACGACTGGATCAAGGCCGCCTTTGACCACCAGCCTTTGCGCAAGACCGGCGCCATCGTCGCTTACGACTATGATTACAAGGAACAGTCCCGCACCGAGTTCACGGGCGCTCTGATCTCCGAAGTCACTCTGCCCGCCCTGGACGCGGCATCCAAGGACGCAGCCAAAATGACCATCAAGATCACGCCCGAGTTTACGCGCATGACCACTCAGGCGAAGGGCGCGCCGTCGACCATGCCGGTCGCCCGCGCGGCTCAGAAGAAATGGCTGCCTTCCAATTTCAAGCTAACCATCAACGGCCTGGATTGCACCCGGGTCAGCAAGATCGACGCCATCACGGTAAAGGCACAGGCACAGGCACAGCAGGGGTTCCCAGGACTCATCAAGGGTCCACAAAGCTTGACGGACAAGCCGCGGCTGATCGTCACCATGCCTGAGGCGGATGAAGGGTCCCTGGTCGCATGGCGGAAGGTGTCAGCCAGCGGCAACTTGGCGTTCGCCAGAAAGAACGGAGAGCTTGAATTTCTCGCTCCGGATCTGCACGAAGCTTTGTTTGCCGTGATGTTCAGAGGCCTGACCATCGCCAATGTGGTCCCGGATGCCACTGCCGCCAACAGCGAAAACATTCGCCGGGTCAAAGCCGAGATGTCCTGCGAGGAGATGGCATTCAACTTCAGCACGAGTGCCTGGGCTTAGCAGGTCTCTGGCCGACGGGGCTAATAGGCTGCAGCGGGCCGTCGGAGTGTAAACTTTTGTAATGAGCACTCCCGAACCCGCACTTACTTTCCGCGAAATGCTGGCTTATAGCGACTTCCTGGCGCAGCGCTGGCTGGAGTACTTCAAGAAGCACGAAGACGCGCTGGATATTGAGATCGGCGGCAAGACCGGCAACATGCGCAACCTGGTCGGCCACATCTTCCAGGTCGAAAATTTCTTCGCCAACTTTCTGCTGCAGGAACCGTCGGTGACGCCCACTGCTCCGCCCCCACCGCTGCAAGCTGCGTCCTTGGAGACGCTTTCGAAACTGCATCGGGAATCGCTGGAGAAGCTGGAACAATTCCTCGCCTTGGCCAACGAAGAACGCCTGCGCCAGACGCGGAAGCTTGGCCCGGTTACGGTGTCAAATCGAAAAATCCTGGCCCAGCCTTTGTTTCACAGCGTTCATCACTGGGCCCAGGTCGCGATGGAGGTACGCCAGGCCGGCTTTCCGCCTCAGCCGCCGCAAGACATCATCATCAGTCCCGTAATGCAGTAGGTTCGGATCGCCCAATCGAAAAAAGGCCCTGACAAGATCAGGGCCTGGGTTTTGCTTTACTGCCGTCGTCCGCCACGGCCGCCAACTACCTCGGCAACAACGCGCACGGGGCCGAAATCAGCGCTCCGAAGGGAACGTTGTAGCCGACCACCACCGGCTGATCAGATGTAACCGTCACACTCGCCAGCAGAGCGCTGTTTCCGGCTCTCGTTCCCTGCCCGGTTGAATAGGTAAGGATCATGGTGTTTTGTGATGCCAGCGTCACCGTGGTGCTTCCCGTCTGGCCCGGATAGTTGAAAACTGGACCGCTCGTCCCTGGGATCGGCTGGCCGGATATGTTGGTGCCATCCGCTGCCAGAAAGTGCGCTGCGACATTGGCTGTGTTTGTGCTGCCGTTGAAGATATCGATTTCGGCATCGTGGTCGCCGTTGTTGCCCAGGTCCCAGTTGGCCGGAGTACATACCCAGACAAACGGTGGCCCGCCCGCTAACGATCCCGCCGGACCCTGTGGTCCCTGCGGCCCTTGCGGACCCTGCGGGCCTTGCGGGCCGGTGATGTTCCATTCCACGAAGGTTTCGTTGTTGTGGCAGTCGGCGCTGGACGTGACCAGCCGCATCATTCCGTTGCCGCCGTTGACGCAGGCATCAAGCACCCCTGAAGTAGCAGCGATGCGCAGGGTTGGGACCGCCATGAATACAGCAGCCACCACCACGAATACAAGACAGAGTACGCCGGCTCGGCGTAAATAGATTTCCATATCAGATTCCTCTCTGGCTGAAATTTTCGCTAAGAGGCGCAGACTCTACGCGAAGTCATCAAAAAACGGGAGGCGGTCAATCTATCACTCGCTACAAGGTTGTCAAGATGCAAACCATTCCAACTATGAATGATCGATATGTCCTGTTGACAGTTTTTGACACTCGACTAGTCGATTGTGACCACAAGCTTCCCGCGTACGTGGCCTGCTTCGCTCAGGCGATGAGCTTCGCCAATCTGTTCCAGGGGGAAAGATCTCTCAATCACCGGCCGAACCTTGCCGGATTGAATCAACGCAGTGATTTTCTCGAGTTCGGCGCCGCGAGGTTTAACCTGGGTTATCACCAGGCGTTTGCCGGCGGCCATCGCGCGCAGCGCGCCTCCCAGCACCCCGGCCAGAGCGGTCGCGAAGAAGTGCAGCTTGCCGGCCTTTTCTTGCGGAATCGGAAGCGCCAGCGTAATCAGCCTTCCTCCCCGCCTTAGCACGCGCAACGAACCCGCCCACACGCTCTGACCCACTCCATCGAGAACAAGATCGTAGCCGGAAACCTTTTCTTCAAACTTCTCGCGCGTGTAGTCAATCACCAGGTCGGCGCCCAGTTGGCGCAGGAATTCCTGGTTGCGCGGCCCGCCAGTGGCAGCAACGTAAGCGCCGTGCGCCTTGGCGATCTGGACGGCAAATGTCCCCACGCCTCCGGATCCGGCGTGGATCAGCACCCGGTTTCCTGCCGTCAGACTTCCCTGGCCCATCAACGCCTGCCAGGCCGTCAACGCGGCTAATGGGACCGCTGCAGCTTCCTGGTGGCTCAGACTGGCGGGCTTGGCAGAAACCGCGCTCTCGGGAATGACTGCGTACTCAGCGTAGGTTCCACGATAGGTTTTGGCCACTTTGCCATGCTTGAATCCGTAGACTTCGTCTCCGGACTTGTAAAGGGTCACGTTGCGGCCCACGCGGTCAACCACGCCGGAAAAGTCGCAGCCCCAGATCACGGGAAAGCGCAGATTCCACAGCGCGCTCAGCTGCCCCTTACGGAGCTTCCAGTCCACCGGATTAACGCTGCTCGCATGCACCCGCACCAGAACGCCGTTAGGTCCTACCTGCGGAACCGGAACCTCTGCAATCTCCAACAATTCGGGACCACCGTAACTTTCCGAGATCACCGCTTTCATGGCGCAAATTCTAGCATTCTGTATTCAGCTGCTGCTTTCGAGAAAATAAATTGGCACCTTGAGTTGTCCGCCGAATGCTGAGGTTTGCATCAGAGTGCTACACTACAAATTCCCATGGATTTCGATCAACTCGAAACCTTCCTTGAAGTGGCCCGCCACGCTAGCTTTTCCCGGGCTGCGGAGAAGCGCTTTCGCACCCAGCCGGCGATCTCATCGCAGATCCGATCCCTGGAGGAGGAGGTCGGCGCGCGACTTTTCGACCGCAGCGGGGGCAAAGTGGCTCTGACGGCCGCGGGCAAAGTCTTTCAGCAGTACGCTGAGCAGGCCATCGAAGCCCGCAAGAGCATGGTGGTAGCGCTAGCCGAACTGGAGCGTGTTCCCCGAGGCGAAATCGTCGTTGGCGCCAATGAAGGCACCTGCCTGCACATTCTCCCCGAGGTCTTTGCTGAGTTTAAGAAGCTCTACCCGGATGTCGCGGTGCAGATCAGCCGCCTGGAGCGCGCCAAAATTCTAGAGTCGATCATCGACAACTCCGTCGATTTTGGCGTGGTTTCTACTCCAGTGAATGACAAACGCCTCACCGTAGTGAATATTCATCGCGATGAGCTTGTCATCATCGCCGGTCAAGGCCATCCGCTGAGCCACGCGCGACGGGCCACGGTCGCCGACGTGGCTCAATATCCGCTTCTGTTGCCCAAAGTTGGCCGCACGCGCGACGCCCTGGAGAACCTGTTCCACGAGCGCCGGCTCAAGCCCAAAGTCTCCATGGAGCTCGATTCCAGTGAGCTGCTGAAACGCTTTGTGGCCGCCGACGTCGGCGTGGGCTTCATTGCTCGATCCAACGTGTTGGAAGATGTCAAAGCCGGCGTGCTCGCCGCTATTGATCTGGTCGATGCCGCCATCCGCCGGGATCTTGCCCTGGTGTTTCGCAAGGACAAGGCCCTCAGCCGCGCGGCGCTGGCCTTCATTGACGTCGCCGTCAGGCTCAAGCAGCCCCAGGCCGCCCGAGTGTAAAGGACGCTCTCCTCCGGCGGCAGATTTCTCTTAAATTTTCCACAGCATTTGCCTTGCGTATGTTATTTTTTGAGATTCGCACACACTGCAACTAACGGAGGACACCAACATTGGGCCTTGACATGGTGCCGAAGCGCATCTTTCTGACCAAGGGAACAGGCAGGCACAAAGAACGTCTTACCTCGTTTGAGCTCGCTTTGCGCGACGCGGGCATCGCGGCGCAGAATCTGGTCCGCGTCTCCTCCATCTTTCCTCCCCATTGCAAACTCATCTCTCGCAAAGAGGGCGTCAAGTACCTCTACCCCGGTGAGGTCACCTTCGCCGTGGTGGCGGAAAACTCCACCCACGAGCCGCACCGTCTGATGGCCTCGAGCATCGGTCTCGCCATTCCCGCCGATCGCGGCACTTACGGCTACCTGAGCGAGCACCACTCCTTCGGCGAGACCGACGAGCAGGCCGGCGAGTACGCGGAAGAGCTGGCGGCAGAAATGCTCGCCACCACTCTGGACGTGGAATTCGATCCTGACAAGTCCTGGGACGAGAAGAAGGAGATCTATCGCATCTCCAACAAAATCGTGCGCACTACCAACATCACCCAGAGCGGCGTGGGCGACAAGCGCGGGCGCTGGATCACGGTCATCGCCGCAGCTATCCTGATATTTGAATAGCGAAGCGCGCCGCTGAGGAGTCGGAGCCCGCCACGCTTCTGCTTTGCGTTGTAAAGTACTTGAAATGTTTGGCGCCTACGGGTATGCTGCATTCATATGCCGGCTCATGGCCCAACCCGGCTGCGCCGCTTACGCGGGTATCCCCGCCCAGAGCCGCTGGCTGCACTGGAAGACATCCGCTACATTCGCGAGACCATGGAGCGCTCCTCGGCCTTCACCGCGGTTCCGGGGTGGGGCGGAGTTGCCATGGGCTGCACGGCATTGGCAGCCGCGTGGCTGGCGGGACGGCAGGCGCTTCCCTCCTCGCAACTGGCGGTCTGGCTGGGGGAAGGTGTGCTGGCTGCGTCCATGGCCCTGGTGGCAACGCAACGCAAGGCGCAGCGCGCAGGCGCCCCGCTTACCAGCGGCCCCGGCGGCAAATTCGCGCGCACCTTTCTTCCCGCGATCATCGCCGGCGCTGCCCTGACCGCTGTGCTCGCCGGTTCAGAGGCTGCACGGCTTCTTCCCGGGATCTGGCTTCTTCTCTACGGCGCGGGTGTGGTGACCGCCGGCGCGTCGTCAGTACGCGTAGTGCGCGTGATGGGAACGCTGTTCATGGTCACCGGCGGCGCGGCGCTGTTCCTTCCCCAATGGGGAAATGTGCTGATGGCAGCGGGCTTTGGCGGATTGCACATAGTTTTTGGGATTGTGATTGCGAAGAAATACGGTGGCTAAAGTCAAATCAGAGCAACGCGCAGTCAAACTGGAAGGCTCCGGACAGCCTGCCCGGAGCCGCGTTCCCATCGAACGGCAGGAGCTTCCCCCGCTCGACCGCCTGATTCATGAACGGATCCGACTGGGGATGGTTAGCGCGCTGGCCATCAACGAATCGCTAACCTTTAACGATCTCAAGCGCATCCTGAAAACGACCGACGGCAATCTCGCCGTCCATGCCCGGAAGCTCGAGGAAGCGGGCTACGTTCGCTGCAAAAAGTTCTTTGACGGCCGCATCCCGCGCACCGAATACCGGCTCTCTCCGTCGGGCCACAAGGCCCTCCAGGAGTATCTGAGCCAGATGGAAGCCTTCATTGCCGCAGCCCGCGAACAAACGTAAATAGACCCGTTTTTTCCTAACGCCCCTTCGGCGTCGGTTTCTCGTGACCTTTGCCCAGCCTCTCAAGCAACGCTGCGATAGTGATCGGCAGGCCGACAGTCGCGTCCACGAACACCTCGCCAAACCTTCCGCCCTCATCGGGCGGCACGAACTTGCCCCACGAGATGGCTTCCGAATAGGGGGAACCCGAAAGTCCTCCCCAATACACAGGCTCAGGGCAGATGCGGACGCCGTAGTGGTAACGCTTGAGCTCTACGTCTTCGCCGGCGCGGCGCACGCGCAGTTCGCAGTACGGCCCAAACTGCTGCGCCCAGTTGCGCGGCACGCCTCCGCCGATAGTGAAGATGCCCAGCCGCTTCTGCTGCAGGAGAGTTTCGGCAAAGTGGTTGAGATCGAGGAACGGATCAAAGCGAATCTGCGGCTCGCGTTTGCGGGCGCGCATGCGGTTGGTTAAAGCCACGTCAAGCCCAAGCTCGGAATCTGTGAAGGCGGGAACAAAAACGGGAACTTTCTTCTCAAACGCTGATCTCAGAATGCCGCGGCCTTTGGCATGCTTCTTCAGGTGCTCCCCGATGGCGCGATTGAGCTTCCACGAGCACATGGTCTCGTCGGGGTCCCATTTTCCCAAAACCGCCTCCATCACCAGCTCGACGTGATCAAGATTCTGCTCCGGCTCCAGGGTGTCGTAAACACGGTTGTAGCCGGCATTGTAGAGTTCAACGTCGTTCATGCGGGGATCGTAGCGGTAATGCTTCTGCCCGGTAGCCTCTACCAGGCCGTGGGCCATCAGCGCGCCGGTTGAGACCAGGGCATTGACCAGCCCGCGGTCGACCAGGTCGCAGATGATCAGCCCTTGCTTGGCCACGGTCATGGCGCCGGCCAGGGTCATGACCACGAAGCAATCTTTGTCGCGCGCCATGGCCTCAAGCACGTCCACCGCTTCGCCCAACTGACGGCCGGTGAAGGCGGTGTCGGCCATGCCCCGCACCAGATCGCTTATGCCGCCAACTTTGGAGAGATCGAGCGGAAACACCGGAGAAAGTTTGTCTTTTACCGGATCGTGCAGCTTGCGGTCCACGCCCGCACCTTCATGCTTTTTGCTCAATCCTTCACCTCGATGGTTGATGCCTGGGAAACCATCCAAAGTACCGAACCGATCATCTTCCGTCAATGCACACGGCTGACAGCACCGCGACCTCGCCCGTTGATGACCACGCACTCAATTTAATCCATTGAGCTGCGGCTGCAGTGGTAACAATTTTCGTGCGTTGGTTTGCTATTCTTAGTGGTCCATCGAATTCAAGGAGCGCGATTGGCAATCGACTCATTTACTGCCGGGCTGATCCAGATGTCGTGCTCGCCCGATCCTGACGACAACCTGCGCCGGGCGTGCGACAAAGTTCGCCAGGCGGCGAAGCAGGGTGCGCAGATCATCTGTCTGCCTGAGCTCTTTCGCACCCAGTATTTCTGCCAGCGCGAAGACCACGCATTGTTCGACCTGGCGGAGACCGTTCCGGGGCCCACAACCGAGGCGCTCGCAGCGGTCGCAAGGGAGAACCATGTGGCGGTCGTGGCTTCGATCTTCGAGCGCCGGGCGCGCGGCCTCTACCACAATACGGCGGTTATTCTCGATGCCGACGGCTCCATCAGGGGCATGTATCGCAAGATGCACATCCCCGACGATCCGCTTTACTACGAAAAGTTCTATTTCACCCCCGGCGACCTCGGCTTCAAGGCCTTCGATACGGAATATGGACGCATGGGCACGCTCATCTGCTGGGACCAGTGGTACCCCGAGGCGGCGCGGCTGACCGCTCTGCAGGGAGCGAATATCGTTTTCTACCCTACCGCGATCGGCTGGCATCCCGACGAGAAACAGGAGTTCGGCGAAGCTCAGCATGACGCTTGGCGTACCATCCAGCGCGCTCACGCTATCGCCAACGGGGTCTTTGTCGGCGTAGTCAACCGCGTCGGCCACGAGTTTGGCGATGTGCGTGGCAATCGCGCTTCCGGCAAGGGCCTGGAGTTCTGGGGCAGATCGTTTCTCTGCGATCCCTTCGGGCGGATCATCGCCGAGGCTTCGCATGACAAGGAAGAAATCCTGATCGGTCGCTGCGATCTTAAGCTTCTGGAAGACATCCGCCGCAACTGGCCTTTTCTGCGCGACCGGCGTATCGATAGCTATGCCGGCATAACCCATAGGTTTCTTGATTGATGGCATCGCGCCCGCAGAGTCAGCCTTCTGTAGCGACGCCGCGCGGGCTCGGCTATCGCATGCCCGCGGAATGGGAGCCGCACGCGGCAACCTGGATTGCCTGGCCGCACAACCGCACCGACTGGCCGGGCAAATTTGACGCGATCCCCTGGGTCTATGCAGAGATCATTCGGTACTTGATTCGCTCTGAGAAGGTGCACTTGATTGTGCGCTCGGCGGGAGAGCGCGGCCAGGTTCGCGATGTTCTCGAGCGCAGCTCAGTAGGCCCGAAGAACATCGTGTTCCATACCTGGCCTACCAACCGATGCTGGATGCGTGATTCGGGACCGATTTTCGTTACCCGCAAGAATGCTCGCGACCGAATTGCGCTTACCAACTGGCGCTTCAACGCATGGGCCAAGTATCCAAATTGGAAACTGGACGATCAGATCCCCGATCGAATTGCCGACTGCCTCAGCGTAGAGCAGTTCACTCCAGTCTTTGACGGTCGCGACAAGCCCTATCGTGTGGTGCTGGAAGGCGGCAGTATAGACGTAAACGGCCAGGGCCTGATGTTAACCACCGAAGAATGCCTGCTCAGCAAGGTACAGCAGCGCAATCCCCGACTAACGAGGGCCGATCTGGAGCAGGTGTTTGCAGATTATCTGGGCATTAAGAAAGTCATCTGGCTTGGCAGGGGCATTGTCGGCGACGATACGCACGGACACGTGGACGACATCGCTCGTTTTGTGGCGTCCAACACGATTGTCACGGTGATTGAGAACAACCGCAGCGATCCCAACTACCGTCCGCTTCAGGAAAACCGCCTGCGTCTCGCCCGGGCAACGGATCTTCGCGGACGAAAGTTAAGGATCGTTGACCTGCCGCTTCCCCGCCCCGTGGTGTTCCAGGGACAGCGGCTGCCCGCAAGCTATGCCAATTTTTATATCGCCAACAGCGTGGTGCTGGTGCCGACTTTCAACGATCCCAACGATCGCCTGGCGCTCAACATTCTTGCCAACTTGTTTCCTGAGCGCGAAGTCGTGGGAATCTATTGTGGCGACTTTATCTGGGGACTCGGCGCCATCCACTGCATGACCCAGCAGCAGTCGGCCTGATGTGAATCAAGCAGCTGCCGTTCGCGGACGATTCTCGAAGAGATCCGGATCCGTAGTCTGCAGCTTTATCAATGTATCCTTCCAGATAGCAGGAATCGCCGGCATACTGGCAATCTCGCTCTTGGCAGCCAGCGCATGCTCCATCTTGATCGCGTACGGCTCCAGGCCCGTGGCCTGTGACGCCATGGCTACAGAAATATTGCGCGCGCACATGCCTTCCAGCAGGATCATGCGCAGCAGGGCCACCTGGATATTGGGGCCGCTGGTCAGCGCGCCGTGATTGGGCAGGATGACCGCGGCATGCTTGCCGATGGCCTCGGCAAACGGCCGCACGCGGTCCTCGCTGGCGGCGGTCCCGGTGTACTCCTCTTCCACCACGCCCACGTCGCCGGCCAGGATGCAGCTCTCCTGGTCATAGATTTCGGGAACGCGGCGGAAGGTTCCGTAGGTCACCGTAGCCGGCGGGTGGGTGTGCGCCAACGCTGTGATTTGCGGATTGTAGCGGTGAATCACGGCGTGCAGTGCGATGGTGTCATTGACGTAAGGGTCAACCGAAGGATCGTGCTCCACCACCTTGCCGTAGAAATCAAAGGTGCAAATGTCGGCCGGACGCAGAGCTCCAAACGATGGCCCGAAACGGTTCATCAGCATGCGGTTCTCGCCGGTCACAACGCTGAGATGTCCGGCTACTCCCACGCTTAATCCGGCGCGAAACAGGGCACGCGCGGCACAGCAAATATCGAACTTGATGGCTTCGATCGAGGTTGCGGCTGACATGGGAATCCTCCAGCGTGGCAAGCGGTTCGAATATCGTAGTTGGGAGCGCGGGAATTGACAAGGCAGCCGTAAAGCGCTAGCTGCGTTCACCATTCGCCTGACGAATGGCTGCCACGGGGAACAGTTATTGTGGGGGCAAACGCCGCATCGCCGCGCGCGCGGCCGAGTTGCTCGGATCGAGCCGCAGAATCAGCCCGTATTCGTAGCGAGCCAGACGATAGTCGCCTCGTCCGGCAGCGGTATCGGCCTGCCGCAGTAATTCAGGGACATCGCGCCGGGTAAAGCCGTCTACGTTGGCAGGCGCCGGCGCGGTCTTCTTCACTGGTTGAGTTGAAGTCTGGACAACAGCGCCGTCAGTTGTGTTTGAGGATGAAGGATTCTTTCCTGCGGCGCTATTCGGTGCCGGATTCGACGTTCCAGGCGGCTGGACTTTGTCCGCAGTGCCAGCAGTTGTCGCCGCAGATGGTTGAGCGGTGTTGGTGGTGCCTCCACCGCCAGCCTGCGTCGTTCCATTGGCTGCGGGCACCGGCAATGTCACAGGAGATGCATGGCTGCTGTCCGCTGGCGGCTGGCTTTTGTCCATGGACGGCAGGTTGCTTCCTGTCGCTCCCGCGTTGGCGGGTTGTGCGGACGCTGCTGGAGGAACTGAGCCATCGGCTGAGGTCTGCACCGGCGCTGCAGTGGAAGCATCGGATGACGCCGGCTTGCTCGTGGCTGGTTGGGCAGTGCCGCTGGCGGTATCACCCGTCACAGCATTCGGATCAGACTCGCCCGCAGCTTGATCAGGCTTGCCGCTCGCGGCCGGCGGAACCTTGTGATTGAAGATTCCTACAATTTTGACGACCACCGGCGGAAACGAACCAGTGCGGCCTTTGGTGATGAACGACCAGTCGACTACGCCGATGATGAGCAGAAGAACCGCAGCAGACACGGCTATCCAGCTTCGAGCCGGCTTCTTGCGCTGAGTCTCCACTGGAATTTTGTGATGCGTCGTGCCCGGCGAGCGAGTCGCCGGTTTGGACGCAGCAACAGGAACCGGTATGGGGACTACGGAAGCAGGTTTAACGTCGAGCTGAGTGGCCTGTTCAAGGAAGGCTTGGCGCATCTCCTCGCAGCTCTGAAAGCGATCGTTGGGATCTTTGGCCAGAGCTCTGCGGATGATCGCATCAATGCCGCCCGGCAGCGACGGATTGATAAGCGACGGCGCCACCGGATCTTCATGCATGATCTTGTAGAGAATGGTGGTCACGTCACCGCGGAAGGGCTTCTCCCGAGTTACTAGCTCGTAGAAAACCGATCCCAGGGCAAAGATGTCGGCGCGATGATCGACCTTCTTGCCGGATACCTGCTCCGGCGCCATGTGGCTGGGCGTGCCTACCACCAGCCCGGTCTGGGTGAGCGACGCGTTCTCCACTTTGGCGATCCCGAAATCCAGGACCTTGACAATGCCCTGCGTGGTCAACATCAGGTTGGCGGGCTTGAGATCGCGATGGATCACGCCGCGCGCGTGGGCGAAGCCGACTCCGCTCAAGATCTGGTCCGCGTAGGAAATCACCGTAGGCAGAGGCGGCAGCGGATTCTCCGCCATCACCGTCAGCAGCGTCTTTCCTTCAATGAACTGCATGCTGAGGTAGATGAGATCGTCTTCCTGTCCCACGTCGTAGATGGTAATGATGTTGGGATGATCCAGCCCGCCCGCAGCCTTGGCTTCCTGCTTCAGACGCTCAATGAGGTCGTCGCGGTCGGGTGTGTTGCGATGAATGGAGATGGTCTTGAGCGCAACTGTTCGTCCGATGAGTTGGTCGTAAGCCTTGTACACCACGCCCATGGCCCCGCGTCCCAACTCCTCCTGAATCTCGTAGCGCCCGACTTTCTTGAAGCCAGTGGTGCTGCCCGAATCGCGGAGATGACCGTAAGTGGACTTGTCCGTCCACAACAACTCGTAGATGGCTTCAGGCCCGCCCGTTCCCCCCGATTCGCGAACCGGCTTGGAGTTGAACTTGTAGCCGGGCGCCGTCTTCACCACTTCGTAGACTGCTTCAGAAACCAGAATCTGCGCAGAGGTACCGTTGGCGAGGATCTCAGCAGGCGCCACCTCAGGCGGAGCTGCGTTGGCTCCGGAAACGCTGTTTTTCACCGTCCCGGCAATCAGGATCGAGGGAACCACCTGCTGCGGCTCGCTTTTGCGGTGATAAGTCAGGAAGCGTTGCTGCAGCTCTTTTGCGGAAGACAGAGCATGGATCGGATAGTCAAAGCGGGCAGCTAGCAATTCGGGATGCTGCTCGGCCACGCTTCCCTTGCCTTCTCTGATGATCTGGCGAATGAGCTCAGCGACCTCAGGGTCCTGGTCCAGTCCCAGTCCCGTCAACGGCTGCGCCGCGCCGCCATAGCTCCAGAGGCGCAGGTAGAGCGTGATGCCGCCGCCAAGAGACTGCTGCTCGGCAGGCGACTCCTCCTGCTGAACGCGACCGTGCGCCGAATCCGACAATTCCGATGCCATAGAGGTGACGAAGCCACGTAAACATGTGTGCACACACAAGTTTCCGGGCAGGGGCCCGCAACAATTCATGATAGCCGCAACACCTGATTTTTCCCGGTTACTTTAGTGTTTTGTCGGCTTGACTACGGTAACGGGCTGTTCTAACGTTAGCCATCTTCCGAGAACACTTCTCCATCATGAAGTTGCCAACAATCACTTTGCCCGCGCCGGCCGGGCAGGCGAATCAAAACAGCGCTTACCGGCGATTCCGTCTGCACTCCCTGGCTCTGGTGTTGCTGCTGAGCGCGGGGGTTTCGGCGAAGGCCGCTCCAGTCAACGCCGTGGTTCTTTTCGATGGCCCTCAGAGCGCGTCCTACGTGCAGGTCACCGGAATCACGGTAAACGGTAAGACAGAGGTAAGGGTCTGCGAGGGCTTGTCCAAGTTCGACAAAAACGCCTATGACGCGCTGCCCCGGGCGAGCTTTACCGGGGCTACATCACTTCAGCGCGGCAGCGATGGCGTTATCACACTGACGGTCAACAGTAAGCAGCTCTGCGCTCTTCCTAACAATCTCAAGTTTGATAAAAAGTCGGAATTAACGCCGGCCGAAGCAGCCGATCAGGCCTTGCTGCAGGGCATAGCTGTTTCTTCGTCGCTTCAGGATCTGACCATTCCGGTGTTTAAAGCCGGTGTGCAGCTGGTTTTCGTCCCGGCGCCTGACGTCGAATTGGCGGACTACCTGCGCGCGCAGCGAGTCCACAGCGTAAAAGACTGGCAGGATTTTTTGGCTCACCATCCGGCTTCGACGCGAACCACGGACGTTAAGAATGCTGTTGCTGCTCTGCATGAGCAGGCAGCTGACGCCGCATTCGCGCAATACCAGAAGTCCGTTGCTGTGCACAAACCGGATATTTCTTCCCTTCTCGAAGCATCAGGTGAGGCCCAGGCAGCGAACCTGGAGCTCCCGGGATATGCCCCCAGCGGCAAGATGCTGGCGAGCATCAGCCGCGAATTAGACATTCTGGCAGAACCGGACCGGGCACGTCTGCAGGCTTTTCAAAAGGCCATGCAAAACCACACTCCCGGATTTGCGCAACTGGCTGCGGCCAGCGCTCACGTAGAACTACTGGCTCAGGTACGGCCGGACTATGCGCCGGTGCTTAACCTGAAACACGACATTAGCGCCGAGCAGCAGAAGCTGGAGACCAGCGTTGCCAGTGCAGAATCCTTAAGCTCTTCCGCTCGCTACGACGATGCGGTAGCCGCGCTTGGTCCTTACACCACTTTTGCGTCAGAGAACCATCGCATCGACGCCATTGTGAACGGCGCATATAAATCTCACTTTGACAACGGACAGCGCCTCGCTGGGCGGCAGGAGTGGGACCAGGCGGTAACCGAGTTTCGCAAAGCCCAAAGCATTCGTCCCGACAGCAAAGAGGCCGACATCGCTCTGAAGAACGCGTCCACACAACTGGCTGCCATGCGTGATCAGCAAGAGGTAAACCTGGCGCTGTTGCAAAGCGACGACTATCGCAGCAAGAACCAGGTCGTGGAGGCTTACAACGTTCTGGCTGACCTGCCGGACACGCAACGCGCCCTGGTGAAAGACCGGCTTTCAGCGCTGGGACCGCAGTATGTGCCGGCCGCCACGCGGCGTGCGCAAAAGCTGCAGGAAGTGCATATTCCCATCAAGGATCGCGCCGATGAAGATGCGGTGCGCGAGGCTTACATCCTGCTCGATCGTGCCAGTTTCATCAGCGGCGACCCCGCAGTTACGGTCAAGCGCGACTTCCTCTCCAACAAAATCAGCGCTTATTACATCGACCAGGCCGGCCGCTATCTGGACCGGCCATCGGGCAGTGGCACAGGGGTAGGCTGGTTGTATCTCAAAGAGGCGCAGCGGTACGGAATCACCAACGGCGCCGCACTCAAAGACCAGCTGTCGCGTTACGCTCCGGTTTACCAGCGCCGAGCGCGGCTCTCGGTGGGAATCGTAATACGCGACCAAACCTCGCGGCGCGACAGCCCCGGTTTCGCCGACCAGTTGACTGATGCGATCGCCAACGGTCTGGATTCCTCGGGAATATCCGTGGAAGTCGTGCGCAAACCTGCTGACGCGACCGATGCACTGCAGCCTAACTTCATGCTGGTAGGCGAGGTTCTGGAGCACCGGGTGGTGAAGAATGCCACCCTGGACACGCCGCAATCGAAATATCGCGCCGGTACCCACGAGATCAAGAATCCAGCATGGGTGCAAGCCAATTCCGACTACGAGGCTGCGCAGCAGCTGTTGGCTACCGCGCAACGCACCCTCGCCGACGCTCAGGCGCAGCGCAAGAAAAAGGAGATCGTTGCTGCGGCGAGCGACGCTGTACAAAGCGCACAGAAACAGGTGGACGACCTGCGGCACAAGATGGAATCGATCGATCAGACCCGCGTCGAGGCGATCGTTGAGACCTACCACTACTCCAGGAAGACCATTGATCTCACTGCTTCCATCGACCTGGCATTTCGCGTCAACGACCGGAGTGGCAATGCTGTCGGAACTCCGGCAACGGTGCACAAAGACAATCACAGGACCGTTTCGGTCGTCCAGGATGTCAAACCGGACGACACTGAAGGAGTGACCAACCAGGGAGTAGAACCGGACGAGGCGCAGTTTCTCACCGACCTGGAGATCGAAGCCCGGAATGCCCTGGTGAAGGCGATCCGGGAAAAAGCTGCAGAGCTTCCTGCCCGGCTGCTGCAGGAAGCGCGCGCCCGGGCGCAGCGCGGCGATCAGGATGGTGCGGCCGAAGAATATGTTATCTACCTGAACGCCACTTCGGACGCTCCATCACCGGAGCGCGATGAGGCCGCTAAATTCCTGCATGACCGGTTCAACTTCACGTCCTCCCTGGCCTCGAAATAGCGTAACTTGCCGCTTGAAACCGGGTTTGTAGTGGTTGCCATCCCCGATTTACTCACTATTGCGAAATCCACCAGCCTGTTTGCGGCGCATGACTGCGGTAACATCGACAACAGCCACCCGCGGAACTAGGCTTAAGACAGAACCGCTGCGCAGAACCCAGGCTGCCGTGCGGAGAAGGATGTTGTGCCATGGCCCAGAACCCGTATGAGAGTCCTGAGCTTTCTTCTCGTCTAAAAAAAACTAACCAGGAACTGAAGGACCTGCAGACCTCGGTTAAGACCGGGATGATCAACGTGAAGGTCCTGATGGAGTTCCGCAATGCCTCCGAGCGGGCCCGGCAGGCCAGTGCTGCTGTTCAGCAGTGGCTTGATACGCAGGGAAAAGGAAACGATCCCTACAAACTGATGGCGCAGGTGATGAGCCAGCGTGTAGAAATGGCCACGCAGCTTCTTCAGGACGTGACCCACGATGTGGAGAGCGGCGACGTCGACTTTGAAACACCTGGCCTTCCCGAGCTGACCAAAGCAGTGCGCACACTCGCCGAGCGGCTTACCAAGCTTTTTCCGCACTGATCTAGAAGCTTAAAACAAATACCCGGACGGAAGAACCGTCCGGGCATTTTGTCTTGCGGCCTTGCCAGCTGCGATGTCGGCTATTTCTTTCTGCGAGCAAACAAGCCTGCCGCGACAGAGCCCAGGCCCATCAACCCCAGCAGGGGCAATGGAGAGGCAGTCTGCGGAAGCTTCTGCGTGTTGTCAGCGGTCTGGGTGTTGTCAGAAGGCTGGGTTGCGGTCGTGCTGGAGCTGGTTGAAGGGGTCTGATCGCTGTAAATCTTCGGAGCAGGCTCAGTCTGCGCGGTCGCACTGCTGTTGGCCGTGCTGGAAGGATTACTGGTCGCGCTGGGCGCCTGGCTGGCGGAGTGGCTGCTGACAGTCGCATCAGGCGCCGGAGCGCTCGATTTCTGATCCGCAGTCGGCAGACCAGAGGGTGAAGTGGAGGTCGTTCCCGGCGGATTGCTGGCTCCGTCAGGGCTGGTCGGCGTCGTGGAACTCGCACTTGTCGTCGAGTTCGTGCTCTGAGTGCTCGAAGAGCTGGGGCTTACGTTGCTGCTCGCGCTTCCCTGCTGGGCGCTGGCATCGGGGCTGGTGGAACCGGTGCTGGCGGAAGAGCTGGGGGTCGCGCTGTTGTTGGCTGCCGTTTCCTGGCTGGCAGTACCGGAACTGGCTGCGTTGCCCGCGGCTGCGCTGCCTGCCGCTCCTCCAGTGGTGCTTCCCGAGCCGACGCTGGAAGTGCTGTTTGAATCGGTGCAAGCGTCTGACAGCAATACTACTTCGTTCACCTGGAACGAGCCATCGGCGCCCTGGCTGCCTTTGAGCTGTACCTGGCGGCCATCGTTAGGCTGCAGAGTAGCGTTGTCGCCGATGACGGGCGTTTTTTGCCCATTGCTGACAAGGACCCAGCCGTTGCCCGACTGCTTCAGGCATCCTGTCATGGAAGACGACCCCATCGAGGATTGTCCGGTGGTTCCGGTCGCGGCCGGACTCTGGTTGTTCTGGTCCGGGTTGGTGTTCGGTGATTGCTGCTGAGCACTTGGCGGCTGCTGCTGGTCGGTGCTCGACGGTTGCTGCGTGCTGGGCTGGTCCGGTGTCGCAGAACCGCTGCTGCTGCTCTGGGCAAATGCCATTCCTGAGGCCAGCAACAGCGCCATCAAAAGCTTTTTGTTCATTGTGATTCGCTCCTTCAATTTCGCTCCTTGTCGAAACCAGCGCGCCAAGCCCTGGCCCCGGTCCGGTCTCTCAGGAGTTAAACCGTTAAGTGTTTAGAGATTAGTTAACAGGCGGGGGTTGGACTCACAGCCTCGGAAAGCAAAGTTCCTGGTGGACTGTACAATGGCAACCAGAGATGACGCTGCCGGCTGAAAAACCAACCCACCCTGTGGCCTCGAACGATGCCTCATGGATGGAAATCGCCCTGCAACTGGCACGCGACGGCGCTGCTGCCGGAGAAGTTCCGGTGGCCGCCATCGTGGTAAAGGACGGGGAGATTCTCGCTCGGGCGCATAATCGAAACCTGATGGATGCCGATCCCACGGCGCACGCCGAGATACTGGCCTTGCGCCAGGCAGCGGCGCGCGTCGGGAACCGTCGCCTGATCGGTGCGATGTTGTTTGCTACAATTGAGCCGTGCGCCATGTGTGCAGGAGCCATGGTGCATGCACGTTTATCGCGCCTGATTTACGGCGCCGGCGATCCCAAGGCGGGGGCCGCCGGCTCAGTGCTTCAGGTGATCAATCATCCGAGACTGAACCACCGGATGGAAGTCACATCAGGAGTATTGGCGGATAAGTGCTCGGAACTCCTGCAGGAGTTTTTCAGAACAAAGAGATCTCTTTAGATTTCGTCGAAGCTTCCGGTTACACAACCACGACCCGGAAGCCAAACGTCCGGCTTTTGGTGCGGGAGAGGTGCGTGAGTGGTTGAAACGAGCCGCCTCGAAAGCGGCCATACCTTAACGGGTATCGGGGGTTCGAATCCCTCCCTCTCCGCCAGTTCCTCTTTTTCTCTTCCTTTGCTTCCTTCCTGCCTTGGTCTCGCTAGCCCTACAACAGACAGGCACGATTTCTGGCTTTCAACGCTATCCAAAGTAACGTTTAAGCCTGCGCTGCGGTGACCGCGTGTTCTCTCTATTCGGCCTAAGACGTTATACCTAAAAGACCTCTAATGTTGGGGATTCCTGTGAATATTATTAGGCCAGTTCCATTTTGGTATTAGGCATTCTTGCCCGTGAGTACCGAAGTAATGAACAAAGTTTAATGCGCCTATTTAGAATTCGTACTCGACCTCCCCGACAGAACTCGTAAATTGGTTAATTCTGAGATGACCGGCTAAAGCTGGAAAGGAGAGCTGTATGCGATTGTCTTTGAAGAGGTTAGCAGTGGTGCTGGTTGTGACGGCGGGAGCCGTGAACCTGGCTGTTGCGCAGAACGCCAAGAAGGACAGCCCAGCACTGCAGGGACGGATTGTAGCGGTAGGTATCCCAGGCGCTTCCGCCATCAGTCCTGTCGGAACGTTCCTTCCCGGAGGCCCGATTCACGACAAGCCGGCGCTTCATGCGTTTACTCAGCCCGGCCGGGTGCTGGATCCGGTGCGTATCCTCGTAGGAAGCAACTCTAACTTCGGAGCCCCACTGGCACGTACTGACGAAAGAGAAGGATCTTTTCTCTCTATCGACCCCACCGGCTCTGACACGCTCGTGATCGATCCTAACTTCGCCACCTCCGGCGGACAGGCTTCAACCCTGGGCGGAGCAGTGCAGGTCTATACCTCCAACAATGCAGCTTTTCTGAACAGCATCACCAATCCCCTGGCGGCAACCGGCAATTTCACCGGCGCCAGTAACCCCTTAGGCATTTCCATCAATAACGCCTTCGGCCGCTTGTGGCCGGCTAATGCTCCCACTCGGCTTGAAGGTGCGGGAACCTCAACCATTCTTGATCCGCAGGGCTTCGGCCTGGCGGGTGCACCCAACCCGAACTTCGGCGGTGTTTACTTCGCCGATCTGGCAAACCGCGGGGTCGTTGGCGTCCCTGGAGTGACTTCGCAGGTTATTGCGGGCGGACTGAACAGCGCAGCCGTAGGAACGGCGCTTCTCGGCCCCTCGCCTGATGGTTCCACGAGAGCCGTGTTCTTCGTAGTTGAAGCCGACGGCAGCATCGTCCAGGAACACACGCGCCAGGGTCTTGACGGAGTCGTTGGCCCAGGCACGATCGCTCCTCTCATTGGCCAGAGAGACAAGATTGACGGTGACGGCAACCCGGGCGTCACCCCACGGTTGGGCGTGGTACTCAAATGGGAACCGAATCTGGTCCTCTTTGTCAGCGAGCCGTTCCAGAACACCATCGCGGCGTTGAACATCACGCCCGATCCTCCAAGCCCGAGCGCGGTCTTGCGGGTTACAGGCATTCAGCGCTTCAGTTCGGACGCATTGAACCAGCCTGTAGACCTGGCTCCGGTCACCATGGAAACGACGGACCACGGGTTCGCCAGCAATAGCACGCTGGACAGCAATTCGGACTTCTACGTGGCCAATCGTGGCGACAACACCATCGTTCGCATGACCCAGACCGGACAGGTCGTCTCTGTCCGCCAGGTAACCCGTGCAGACGGCATGCCCTTTGGCGATGCCCGCCTGAACGGTATTACTACCTCTCCGGATGGAACCACGATCTGGGTGACGATTACCGGTCACATGCCGGGAATCCCGAACTCTACGGGAGCGGTGTTGCAGCTCTCCGCGTTCTAGAAACCACAACCTGCATTCCAGGAGGTCAAGGAGGCTTCCCGAGCCTCCTTGATCTCGCTTTCCCCACGTGGTTAGCTAGTGGTCCTCAGCGCGGGCCTCATGCCCCTGGGCAATGCCCGGCTGAACGTGATCGCGACCTCGCCCGATGGAACCAGGATCTGGGTAACGGTCACCGGCCGGTTGCCCGGTATTTCCAACTCTATCGGCTCGACCGGAGCGGTCCTGGAATTGCCGGCGTTCTAAAGCACAAATGTAGATCGAAAGGGGGCCCCGCAAGGGCCTCTTTCTATTTCTTCAGGGAAATTTTCCCAATTGATTTTGTTTGAGCCGGTTCCTTTCGTGAGTACTGAAGTAACGTTTCTAAGAGTGATCAATGGCTTGAAGGTCAAGGCAAGTAAGGTAAAGTAGCGTCAAGAAATCACAGTACCTGCAAGAAGAAGAGGTAAGGTTCAATGATTCGCAACAAAATGATCCCAATGATCGCCCTGCTCTTGCTGGTGGGCGCAATTTCAGTTTGGGGCGCTGACAGACCTGTCACCGTCGCGCTAATCCCTGACGGACTGTCGCAGCCGGAAAGAATGCCGCTGCAAAACTACCTGGCCGAGCACCTGGGACGAGAAGTCAGGGTCTTCGTGCCGAATTCCTACAAAGAAGCGGTGGACGGCCTGGCTGACGGTAATGTGGATTTTGCCTGCCTTGGAGCGCTCATGTACGTGCGAGCCAAAGCGAAATTTGGAGTGGTTCCCCTGGTGCAGAGGAGTAGTGACCTGCAGTTCCACTCCGTCTTTATCACAAACTCCAGCTCCATACATTCCCTCCGTGATCTGAAGGGCAAGAAATTCGCTTTTGGTGATATCAATTCCGCCAGCGCCCACCTGATGCCCTACGTTGAACTCAAGCGCGCCGGCATGAATCCGGAGTCGGATTTCCAATTTCGCTACAGCGGCGCTCATGACATCACCGTCAAGCTGGTGGAATCCGGCATCGTCGATGCCGGAGTGACTGATGAGACTGTATTCAACTCGATGATCGGCAGCGGGAAGATCGATCGCAGTAAGGTGCGCGTCTTCTACACCAGCAAACCTTATGTCGACTATGCCTATGTGGCGCGCAAAGGCATCCCCGACTCTGTTCGCGAGAAATTCGTAGAAGCGTTTCTCGACCTGAAAGAAGGCAAGGATGACCAGGTCCTCAAGATTCTTCGTGCCAACCACTACGTAAAGGTGAACGACGAAGAATATGCCTCTCTGCGGCAGGTTGCTCGCGAACTGAACATGTTCTGATCAGCCGGAGAAGCTTTCTTTGACAAACACCGCGCTTGCGCGGTGTTTGTTTTTTGCATTGGATTTTCCGGGAACTGAGCCGGACCGCGGGTTATTTTCGAGCGCTGCTTCCCTCGCCCGGCCCCTTCTCGCCCGTGAGCTTGTCGGCGGTTACGAAGATGGGTTCAATGTCAGTCGGCAGCGCCTTCAGGCGGTCGAGAGCTTTCTGAACGGCAGGGCGGATCGTACTGGCCTGCGCCAGCAAATTTTTGGCTCCGCTGTAGTCGCCGGTCGCCTCCACGGTGAGCAGTTCGTGATCGAGGGATGCGACCACGTCTTTGACTCGCGCCAGGTCGACGCGGAAGGTTCCATCCTCATTGGCGACAAACGCGCCTTTGTCCAGGAAGTAGTTGAACTGCAGCGCCATGCCCCGAGCGTGCGCGTCCTGCAGGCCAAAGCGCAGGGTGCGGAACGATGAGGCGAGATAGGTGGTGTAAAGCTTGCGCTCGGCCTCCGGGCCGTGAGGAAGCGGCGCCTGCATCAGGCCTTTGTCTGCCTGCGACATCAGGAATTGGAGTGCGAACAGGCCGGTAACGTCCGCCTTGGCTTCTTCGATGGCGCTGTAGGCTTCCTTAAGCTCCAGCCGGGGGTTGGTCTGCCGCCCGTTGATCTTGATTTGGTGCGGGCCCAGCCCGTGTGTGAGCTCATGGGCAACGATATGGGTAAAGAACAAACCAAAATCCAGGTCGGACTGTGCCGCTGCCGGCAGCACAATCTTGGAGATGGGAACCAGCGTGGCATTGAACTTGGCTTCCTGGATGTTTTTCAGCATCACCCGTTTGCTGCCCTTCTGTTGCACAACTCTCTCATCATTAGGCAGGTTGTAGGCAGCGGTCTGAACGCCGTGGTTGCCGTCTCCGGCCGAGAAGACTTCGTTCACCACGCGAATCGGCGCCAGCGCCCCGAGCTTGGGATTCCGGTACTGCGGATCTTCGGGAAGATTGTTTTCGATGTCCTGAAGATGTTGTCCCAGAAAGGCCAGCCGCGCGGTTTCCTGATCGTCGCGGATGTTGATATATGCCTCGAAGGCCGCCTTGTAGCCAAAAAGTTCGTCGTTGTAGGTCTCGTAAGGGCCGTAGGTAATGTCAAGGGGCGCGTCTAGATCCATCCACGCCATATCGCTGTCGAGATAGTTGTTGGTGGTAAAGGCCTCGGCTCGGGTCGTGAGGAACTGTTTGAGGCTGGCGTTGTCGGTGAGTGCAGCAGCATCGCGCAGAAGCCGCGCTGCACGCTCGAGGTCAATATGGTACTCGGTGCTGTAGGGCACAAACTTCAGCTTGCCGGCAGCATCGCGACGGATCACGGTGAAGAAGCCCTGAGCGTATTCTTTCGAATCGGGATAGAGCTTGCTGACCCAGCTTTCGAACTCCTCTTTGGTCATGTTCGGCGGGTAGAAGTTGGCGCCGGCCGGCTTTTTCGCGGGAACGCCGGGCAAAAAGGCTTTGTGCTCGTCGATCTCCGACCACGGACTCTTGTTGATCCAGAAATAATGCAGGCGGGCGCGGCCGAGCGGCGTCTTATCCTGGTGCAACTTCTGGTAAAGCTCGAGATTGCCCGACCAGAGCTGCTGCAGAAAAATGTGGTTGAGCACCTGCGCAGCCTGAATCAGCTTGACCAGTGCTTTCTGGTCCCCAGCCGACAGCCCTGCGGTGTTTACTTCAAGCGGCGCCGGCGCAAATCGCGCCGTCATCTGGTTGAGCTGTTCCAATCCTGGGGCAGAAGCGGTTTCCTGAGTCATCGCGACAGTCATAAGCAGCAGCAAGGCAGGAAGAATCCTGAACATGGAAGCAAGCATGGCAAATCACAAACGAAACACCGCCGTTTTTGCGGCGGTGTTCCTGAGTCATGTGCTGTCTCGCGCGTTTATTGCGAGAGCAGTTTGACGCCGTGGGGCACCAGGTTGGGAGCGACGTAGGCGTAAAACATCACGATCAGGCCTACGATGGCGCCCAGCGCAATCGAGTGCCAGACCACGAAGCGGAAGATCATGCCTTCGTTGCCGACCTGGTTGGTGGCCGCTGTAGCCACGCAAATGGATTGCGCGTCCACCATCTTGCCCATGACGCCTCCGGCGCTGTTGGCTGCGGTCATTAGGATCGGATCGAGGTGCAACTGTTCCGCAGTGATGCGCTGCAAGCTGCCGAATAGCGCGTTAGAAGACGTATCGCTGCCGGTGAGAGCCACGCCCAGCCAGCCCAGGAAGGTTCCAAAGAAAGGATAAAACCATCCTGTGTGGGTAAACGCCAGTCCCAAGACAGCGTCGGTCCCCGAGTATCGTGTGACGAAGCCGAGGCCGAGCATGCCCGAGATTGCCAGCACGGCAAAGCGCATTCGGAAAAGCGTGTGCCCGAAAATCTGCATCAATTTCATCGGGTTTACTCCGCGAATCAAACCGCCTACGATGGCCGCCAGGAAGACGCCGCTTCCTGTCGCCGATAGCCAGATAAAGGGAAACTTGGCGGCTTCCGGCGTCGGCTTTTGAACAACCGGCTTGTCGCGCGAAACCTTACGATGCAGCGGAGTGTCCCAACCCCCGTTCGGTTTGCCCTGGGCATTGAGGAAGGCCGGAGTGGTGTGGATATTCATCCAGTCTTTTACCGGCTTGTAGCCCCACAGAAAGACAAAGACGGAGAGAATGATGAATGGCAACCAGGCCTGGAATGTTTTGCCCGCGGTGTGAGTGTGGCTGGACGCCGCCGACCCGCCGGAAACAGAAGGCAGTGCGCCTCCAGTTCCCGCGGCTGCCACAATCGCGTCGTCTTCGAATCTCCATACCTTCTTCGGTTTCCAGAAGAGCAAAAACACCACGGTGCACAGTAGCGAGAACAGTCCGGAGGTGATGTCGACCAGGTTGCTGTCCATTTTGTTGGACCAGAAGAACTGCATCGACGCAAACGAAACTCCGACCACGAGAATGGCGGGAAGTACTTCGAAAGTCTCTTTCCAGGGCACCATCGCCCGCACCAGCCAGAACGGAACAATGACGGCTGTAATGGGCAGAATGCGGCCAATCATGGCGTTCATATCGGCTTCCGGCAGCGCGGAAACGGTGGCCAGCATGTGCACGGGGGTACCGATAGCGCCCCAGGCCACAGGAGCCGTGTTGGCGATCAAGTTCAACGCCGCAGAGTGGAATGGTTTGAACCCCAGGCCGATCATGAACGCGCCGGCGATGGCCACCGGCGATCCGAATCCGGCACAACCTTCAATGAAGGCGCCGAAGCAGAAAGCCACCAGCAACAACTGCAGACGCCGGTCGGCGGTGATGCCGCCCACCGAGGACTTCATGATTTCAAAGTCGCCGGTGCTCACCGAGATGTCATAGAGATAGACCGCAGCCACCACGATCCAGATGATGTTCATGAGACCAGTGGCGACGCCGTAGAGGAAGCTGCTGCCGGCCAGCGACCATGGCATGTGAAAAACCAGACAGGCGACCAGGATGGCGGTGGTGGCGCCAGCCAGCGCCGACCAGTGGGGCTTTACGCGCAGCCCGGCCATCAAGGTAAACAGGACGATGATAGGCAAGGCGGCGATGAGCGCAGACAACCACCAGCTCTGCTCACCAAATGGAAAATAGACTTGCGTCCAGGTCGGCATGGGTTCTCCTCATTTGGGACGTGAATTCAGTAAGTCGAACTGAGCACTCCTCACCCTCGCGGCCAGACGTTACAGGTTGGAGACAGGGCAGTGCGCGGATTACTTTCCGCTTCCCTACCGCGCCTGTCAAGTCTTTTGTAAAGCGCCAATCGGAGAGCTCAGGGCTGAAATTGCTGAGAAAAGATGCCGGCTATGTCCGGCTTATCCCTTGACAGCGCCCACCGTGAAGCCGGCGATGAAGCGATCCAGGAAAAGGTTATAGAGGAAGGCGATGGGAATGCTGGCGATGAGGCAGGCCGCCATCAACGATCCCCAGAAGTAAACATCGCCACGAACCAGGAAGATGGGGATACCGACGCCCACCATCTGCTGCGATTCCGGCGAGATGAAGGTGAGGGCATAGACGAACTCTTGCGTCACCAGGGTGAAGGTAAAGATCACCACGGTCAGAATGCCGGATTTGGAAATGGGAACCACCATCTTGATGAAAGCTCCAAAGCGAGTCAGGCCGTCGACCATGGCTGCGTCCTCAAGCTCTTTGGGGATGGACTTAAAGAAACCCATTAACAACCAGATGGAAAACGGGACGGTCACGCTGGGATAGACCAGCACCAGCGACCAGATGGTGTCCTGCAACCCCAGGCTGGCAACTACGCGGGAGAGCGGGATGAAAAGCAGCGTGGGTGGAACCAGGTAGGTGAGAAAGATACCGATGCCCAGGCGCTCGCCCCAGCGTCCCGTGAGCCGGGCCAGGGCGTAGGCGGCGGGGATTGAGAGCAGCAAGGTGATAGCCACAACAATGGTGCCCACCAGCGCGGTGTTGCCCAGCCAGCGCACATAGCGTGTTTCGAAGAACAGCAGGCGCAGGTTCTCCAGCGTGGGTCTCATGGTGAAAATGAATGGATTGTTCTCTACGTTGTAGAGATCCAGATTCTGCTTAAAGGTGGCGATCACCATCCAATAGAACGGGAAAGCCAGTAACACCACGAAGATGATCAGTACCAGCGCGTGAACGATACGGGGACCAAGCTTCCGCTTCATCAGACCACCTCCGTGCGGCGGGCTACCCGCAGCATGAGATAGGCGATCAACACCAAAACGGGCACCAGAAACAGGGATATCGCGGCGCCTGCTGCCAGATCGCTACCCTGGATGCCGGTGTTGAAGGCATACAGGGGCAGAGTCTGCGTGGAATCGAACGGCCCGCCATTAGTGAGGATGTAGACCACGGTCATGTCCGTAAAGGTGAAGATGGTTCCGAACAACAGGGCCACACTCAAGATCGGGAGCATCATGGGCAGGTTGACCTGGAACAAGGTCCGCCAGAAACCGGCGCCGTCGATCGCGGCCGCTTCCGGGATCTCGCGCGGAATGGCGGTGCGGCCAGCGAGCAGGATCACCGTGGAAAATGGAATCAGCCGCCAGCAGTGGACCAGAATTACCGAAGCCATGGCCAGAGTCGGCTCGCCCAACCACATTGGCGCGTTGTAAGGCTTGAAAATGTGGGCCCAAACCAGAACCCAGGTGATCACGCTGTAAATGGAATCCAGAATCCATTTCCAGCCGATGGTGCCGATGGAAACCGGGGCCACCCACGGCAGCAGGATCAGGAAGCGCACCAGGCCGCGCCCACGAAACGGTTTTTCGAGCGCGATCGAAAGAATATTGGCGCAGACCATCACAATGATCTGGGCAACAATGGTGAAGATGATTGAGTTCTTGACCGCTTTGTGGAAACTGGGACTCTGCATGATGCTGCGGAAGTTCTCCAGCCCTACAAAATGCAGATTCCCGCCGCCGATGCGGGCGTCGCTGAAAGCATAGAAAATGGCGAGACCAAACGGCGCCCCAATCAGCAGGAGAATATACAGAACGGCGGGACCGAACATAGCTGCGCCCAGCCATGGGCTCGGTGCGGCCCCGATAGATTTAACCCTGGCTGAAGCTACTGCCATGTCAGGGGCCTCGGCGCAATCTGCTTCTCAGTAGTCTTGTCGAAAAATTTGAGATGTCGTTCGGGGACGGCAAAGGTGTGCGTGGCGCCGACCTCGAACGTCTGGCCCAGAAGAAGGCGGGCGATAACTTTTTTGCCATCGACGCGACCGCCGACCAAGAATCCGGAAAGGATGAACTCCGCCCCCAGATATTCCCGATTCTCAATGCGAAACTGGAACGGGACTTTAGCCGAATCTCTGACGTCTTCCGCCACCCGGAAGTGCTCAGGACGGAATCCTACGATCGTCCCATCAATCTCGATCAGGTTCATTGGCGGCGAGCCGAGGAAGGTGGCGACGAAGGTGTCCGCTGGCTCGTCGTAGACCTCTTTGGGCGTCGCGAACTGATGCACCACGCCCTTGTTGAGAACCACGATGCGGTCGCCCATGGCCATGGCTTCCACCTGGTCGTGGGTTACGTAGATGGTGGTGGTGCCAACCCGGCGGTGAAAGCGTTCCAGCTCCTCGCGGGCCGAGAGACGCAGCTTGGCGTCGAGGTTGGAGAGCGGTTCGTCGAGCAGGAACACCGACGGCTCGCGCACAATAGCGCGGGCCAGAGCGACGCGCTGGCGCTCGCCACCGGAGAGCTCGCGAGGCTTGCGGTCGAGCAGCCGGCCAATGCCCAGCAGCGAAGCCGCCCACTCGACCTTTTCCTTGTGGAGGTTTTTGGGAACGTTTTGCGCCTTCAACGGGAAGGCGATGTTCTTGTAAACCGTGAGATGCGGATACAGAGCATAGCTCTGGAAGACCATGGCGATCCGCCGCTCGCGGGGCGTGAGATTGTTGACAACTTTGCCGGCGATCAGGATTTCGCCCGAGGTGGGTGTCTCCAGACCTGCGATCATGCGCAGAAGAGTCGTCTTTCCGGAACCCGAAGGTCCCAGAAAGACCAGGAACTCCCCTTCGCGGGTTTCCAGGCTGACGTCGTTGACTGCTCCCAGCTCTCCTTCTTTGAATACTTTGGTCAGGTGTCGCGTCTCAACGACCGCCATTCAGTCCCCTTCGTGTTGTATCCATCGGGTTCTCGTTCACCTCGCCAGGCTTATTTCCATCGAGCAAAGATACGTTTGTATTCGTTCTCCGCCGTTTTGGCTGCGTCCTCAGGACTTACGTCGCCGCGCGCGACGGTAGCGAACATGGTAGGCAGAATGTACGCCTTGAACGACTCATCAATGGCGGCTGTCGCATATCCCGGATAGCCGACGTTGGTGGCCCAGCTCAACACATCGCCGAGAACCTTGTACTTGTCCGGCGGATTGGCGCGCGGATCGTTGGCAATCTCCTTCTGCAGGTCGGGAACCGTCGATGGGAAGCAGGGGAAATTGTAAAACTGTCCGGCGACAAAGCCGTCGTGGAAGTGGTCCATGTAGTCGATCAGGAACTGCTGAGCGCCGTCCTTGTTCTCCGCAAACTCCCAGATCACATAGCAGTTCATCACGTGTTCGGCCGCAATGCGGCGCACGGGGCCTTTCAAAGCGCGGCTGACCATGATCTTGCTGTCGATGGGCATGTGCTCCCGCTCGGACTGGCGCGTGATAGAGATGGCGTTCGCCACATAAGAAACGCGGCCGGCCAGCATTGCTTGGTTGTTGGAAGGAGGAGTCCAGGTAAACACCTCGGCAGTCTCCGATTCCTGGTAGAGCGCCTTCATGAACTTGAGCGCATCGATGGTGTTTTTGGAGTTGATGGTCACATTGCCGGCTTCGTCCTGTTCGGCGCCGCCGAAGGACCATAGCAGAGCGCGCATGGCCATGCTGGTATCGAGCTCCTGCGCCAACCCGAGGCCGCAGGGATGGCCGGTCTTGTCACGGATTTTCTTGGCTCCGTCGCGCAACTGCTCGTAGGTATCGGGGCCGTTGGGATAGCCGACCTCAGTCCACCAGTCCTTGTGCCAGTTGCCGGGATCGGGAGTGTAAGCGTCAGAAAAAGCAAAATACTTCTTCGTTTTCGGATTGAAGGTGGACTTGTGCGCCAGGTCGATCTTCTTGCCGTGCTTCTTCTCCACTTCCTGATACACGTGGGTCATGTCGACTACCTGATTTTCGTAGGCAGCGGGCGGCGACAGGAACATGAAGAGATCGTGGCCCTTTTTTGCTTGAGCTTCCGATGCCGCGCGCGTGTTCAAGTCGACCAGGTTGATGTTATCGACGATGACATTCGTGTTGTTTTTCTCACCCCACTGCTTGGTGTAAGTGTTGTTGAACCACGTATCCCAGGCGGGAACAAAGTGACTCCACTGCAGGATTTTGAGTGTTTTTTGCTGAGCCGCGGCCCGCTCCGGAAATAAGAAGGCGGGACCGAGAGCGCCGGCAGCAATACCTCCGGCGCCGGCGATTTTGATAAAGTCTCTGCGCGATACGCCTGCGCCTTTCTTCTTGTTGCTCATATTTCCTCCTCAGTTGAGCTGCACAATCCGCTGCATCGAACCCGAACCTGCAATCTATCGTTCTTCGCCGAACCGCTTCAAGTCTTCAGGAGCGTCTCTGACGGCCGCTTTCCTGCTGCCTTGTACCATAACGCGAATCTGTTCTACCACGTCCGGGTTGGCGAGGGTAGTCACGTCGCCCGTGTCCATTTGATTGGAAATAGCGGCCAGCACACGGCGCATGATCTTCCCGGAACGGGTCTTGGGCATATCCGGAACAACGTGGACTTTGCGCGGACGAGCGATCTTCCCGATCTGATGATCGATGGCCTCGCGCACCTTGTCTTCCACCACGCCTCCGGAATGCGGCACGCCGGGCTTGAGAGCGACATAGATCTCCGGGACTCTTCCCTTCACTTCGTCAACCACCGGGACCACTGCGGCTTCGGCCACCTCGGGCACGGTCAAGCAGGCCGATTCCAGTTCCTTGGTTCCCAAGCGGTGCCCGGCCACGTTGATGACATCATCTACTCTCCCTAAGATGCGGAAATAGCCGTCGGGAGCCTGCACCGCACCGTCACCGGCAAAGTACGGCCAGTCACGCCAGTCTTTGCTCTGCGGGTCACGGTTGTATTTCTGGTAGTACTGCCGGACAAAACGGTCGCGGTCGCCCCAGATGGTCTGGAAAATTCCCGGCCAGGGATTGCGAATGCAGATGTTTCCCGCTTTTCCCGATCCCGGTTTCACTTCTTTTCCTTCTTCGTCGAAGATCACGGGATAAATTCCCGGCACCGGCGGACCGGCACTGCCCGGCTTCATGGGATCGATGGCCGGCTTGGTACTGCATAAGAAACCACCGGTTTCGGTCTGCCACCAGGTGTCCACGATCACGGCTTCGCCCTTGCCGACAGTTTCGTAATACCACTTCCAGACCTCGGGCTCGATGGGCTCGCCCACGGTAGTCATGTGCTTGAAGTGATAGTCGTATTTCCTGGGCTCTTCGAGGCCGGCTTTGCGCAGCATGCGAATGGCGGTCGGCGAGGTGTGGAAGATGTTCACGTCCAGCCGCTGAGCGATACGCCACGGACGCCCGGCGTCCGGGTAGTTAGGTACGCCTTCGAAGAGCACGCTGGTCGCAGCCAGAGCCAACGGGCCGTACACGATGTAGGAGTGGCCGGTAATCCAGCCGATGTCCGCCATGCACCAGTAAACGTCTTCTGGGTGCACGTCCTGAATGTACTTCGTGGTTCCGGCAACGTAGGCCAAGTAGCCACCAGTCCCGTGCTGGCAGCCCTTGGGACGGCCAGTGGTACCGCTGGTGTACATGAGAAAGAGCGGCGACTCGGAAGGCATGGAGACAGGCTCAATAATCTTGCCGTGATACTTCTTCAGCAGCTCATCAACGAAGTAATCGCGTCCCTGCACCATGGCCTTGGCCGAGTGGTACTTCCCCGGCTCGCGGCGCCAGACCAGAACCTTCTCGATTTTGTGGCCTTCCTTATCGGCGGTGGACACCGCCAGATCGGCCTTCTCCTTGTGGTCGGTCATGTTGCCGCTACGGTAGTAGCCGTCAATGGTGACCAGGATCTTGCTGCCCGAGTCGGCAGCGCGCATGCCACAGGCCTCGCCGCTGAACCCGCCAAATACGACCGAATGGACCGCGCCGAGCCGCGCGCAGGCGAGCATGGTCACCGGGAGCTCGGGGACGACCGGCATATGAATCGTGACGCGGTCGCCGGTCTTCACTCCGGCAAAGTCGCGCAGGAGCGCCGCCATCTCGTTCACCCGGTAATAGAGATCCTGGTAGGTAATGGCAAGGGGCGCGTCCTCTTCCGGTTCGCCGACAAAAATGAACGCGGCCTTGTTTTTGTGTTTATCCAGGTGGCGGTCTATACAGTTAAAGCTAACGTTGAGCTTTCCACCTACAAACCATTGCCAGAACGGAGCATCGCTGGTGTCGAGCGTCGTATGCCAGTAATGATCCCAGGTAAGAAGATCGCCGTATTCGCGGAAGCATTCGGGAAAATTTTCTTCGCTGAAGCGTTCCCTGACCGCAGGGTCGGTCAGGTTGGCCTGCCCGATGAACCGGGCGCCGGGATAGTAGTATTGCTCTTCTCTCCAGTGAACGGCTATCTGTGCTTCGGTTAAATCTGTGTCTTGTCCCACTTCCTTCATTACGCGAGCGTCAGCCATGGCGTGACCTCTTTTTGACGATTGTCGAAATTCGAGACCGAAGAAATGACGATCCGGGCGTCGATCTGGCCAGCCTGTCGATGCAGGATCCAGCCGCAAGCTTCAAGACAGGCTATCCTATACCCTCGCATTATATTTGCAAGAGGGCGCCCCGGCGACGGGAAGGCGGGAACCGGCAAGTTACAAGATAAGGGGACGCGAGCTGCCGATGAGAGTGACGGCGATCACTGCGACCAAGGCATGCCCGTGCTAGCGGTTCAAAGCAGTGCTCCCCGCAGGAACGCTTTTTCATGACCAGATCCGTGTTAACGGCCAAGGTGCTGGCGGCTCTCAAGGCAGTTCCGCCGTTCCAATTCCTTCCGGAATCCAGGTTAGAGCCGCTGGCCGCCGAAGTTTCACTGGAATACTTCCCTAAAAACACTGTCATCCTGACGGCCGGAAGCAAGGCCTCCGAAGCGTTGTTCATGGTGCAAAAAGGCGGTGTGAAGCTGACTTTGCCTGCGGAGACCGGTGAGGACATCATATTCGACATCCGCAGCGAGGGAGAGATTTTTGGGCTGCTCTCGATTCTGGGTGGTGACGTGGCGCGTTTTAACGTCATAGCAATCGAAGATACGCTGTGCTACAGCATCCCCTGGGCGCAGGTGCGGGGCCTGATTACCGAGCACGCCGAGTTTGCCGCATACCTCCTGCGCACATCAGTAACGCGGTACATGGATCTGGCGTTGGGCGAGATGCGTGCCCGTACCCGGCTGATCGGCGAAGGCGAAAGGCTGCTTTACTCGCTGGCCGTAGGCGATGTGGCCTGCCGCGAAGCGTTGGTGTGCTCCGGATCCACCAACGTTCAAGTAGCGGCGCGGCAGATGATGGCTGCAGGCGCGACCTGCGTCTTTGTTGTTGGCAGCGACGAGAAGGCGGTGGGCGTCGTCACCGACAAGGATCTCGCTGACCGCATAGTGGCTCGCGGACTAGCGCTGGATACTCCAGTCACGGAAATCATGAACAGCCCTGTAGTTTCTGTGGAGGGAGGCGAACGCGTCTTTCAGGTGCTGCTCACGATGCTCGCTCACGATATCCATCACGTCCTGGTCACGGAAGCCGGGCTTCCGCGGAAAGTGGTAACGCATCACGACTTGATGCTCCTGCAGGGCAAGTCGCCACTGAGCGTCGCCCGCAACATCGAACAGCAAACAACGCTCGATGGCCTGGCTGCCGCACAGAAGGGGACAGTGGATCTGATCCCGCTGCTAATGCGGGAGGGCGCCCGGGCCAGCCACATTACCCGCGTGATGGCGGAGATCAACGATCGCGTCATGGTCAAGATACTGGAATTGGCGCAAAGTGAGATCGGATCTCCTCCAGCCCCTTTCTGCTGGGTAACCCTGGGCAGCGAAGGCCGCCGCGAACAGACCTTCAAGACCGATCAGGACAACGCCCTGATTCTCGCCGACGACGCCAGCCCCGCCGCGCAGGACTATTTCGCGCGTCTGGCCACCTTCGCGCAGGAAGCTCTGGCGCAGTGCGGCTATCCCATCTGCCTGGGCGGCTTCATGGCCAGCAATCCGCGCTGGCGGATGAGCCTGGCGGCGTGGATAAATGAGTTCCGGCAATGGGTGAACGATCCGGTAGAGCGCGGCGTTCAAAACGCGCTGATCTTCTTTGACATGCGGCCGGTGGCCGGCGATTTCGCACTCTTCGAGGAACTACGCGCGCGCAACCACGAACTGGTGGAAAAAGCTGGATTCTTCAAGTCGATGCTCGCTCATGTTTCCATCAACCACAAGCCGCCGCTGGGCTTCTTCCGAACGTTTGTGGTAGAGCATAGCGGCGAGCACAAGAATGAACTGGACCTCAAGTTGTTCGGCACCTGGCCGATCGTGGGCGTCGCTCGGCTGTTTGCCCTGGATGCTGGCGTGGACCAAACCAACACCGTTGACCGTCTCAATGCGGTGGCTGCGCTCGAATACGAAGACCGCGCGCTGCTCAACGATCTTGGCCAGGCATTTGAGTTCCTTACCCTGCTTCGTCTGGAGCAGCAGGTAAAGCAGATGGCGTCCGGAGAACCGCTCAGCAACTACATCAGTCCGGGCGAGCTCAGCAATCTGCACAAAGGCTTGCTGAAGGAAGCTTTCCAGACCATTGTTCGGGCGCAGGCGGCGGTTGAACGCCGCTTCAAGTCAGCGGTATGGGCGCAGATGCGGTAGATCCAGGTTCGCAATGGCAATCACGCGATGGTTGAGCGGCTGGTTTGAAAGACATGGCTCGGGAGTATTCCCTGCCACGGCAGCACTGAACTCGGTGCGTTATGTGGTCCTCGACACGGAGCTGACGTCGCTTGAGCCGAGCACCAATCGCGTTATCTCGATCGGTGCAGTGGCCATGGATGGAAACCGGATCCGCATGGGCCAGCACTTCTACTGTGTGGTCAACCCTGGCGTAACGGTTCCTGCCAGCACAGTGCTGGTGCATGGGTTGCGCCCGGCAGACGTGTTGGAGGGATGTGCGCCGGCGGAAGCTATCAGCAGCCTCCTGAACTTCGCCACGGGAGCGGTGCTGGTGGGCCATTTCCTGGGAATCGACCTCGCTGCGTTGCGCAAGGAACTGGACGGCGGCAGCAAAGCGCTGTCCGAGCCAGCAATCGACACTGCGCGTGTACAGCGATGGTTGGACCTGCGCCAGAACAAGTATCGCGAAGACCGAGGACATCAAGAGGAGAAACTCGATCTGGCCTCCCTGGCTCGCCGCTACGGGCTGGAACACAAGGAGGCCCATCACGCGCTCTACGACGCATTGCTCACAGCCGAACTCTGGCAGCGGCTGCAAGTGCGGCTGGATGCGGTCGGCGTCAAAACGCTGGGTGAGTTGTTGCGAATCGGAGAGGCGAAGGAGTGACGGGACAACAAAAGCGGCGTCCATGCGGACGCCGCTGCGATCGTAATCTCAAGCTCAGTCCCCGCCTGCCGTCGCCTGTTCAGCGCCCAGACCAAGGTTGGCGCGAACTTCAAGTTCAGTGAACTTGGCTTCTGCATCCGTTTCTCTTCTGCCCAGCATGGTCCCCAGCCAGGCGCCCAAGAACCCGAGCGGCACGCTCACGATCCCAGGGTTCTGCAAGGGAAACCAGGGCTTGCCCTCATGGAACCATGCCTTCAACCCGTTTGGTCCAACCAGGATCAACACAAGCGAGCTCAGCAAGCCGATCGCCAGCCCCCAGACAGCCCCGCTGGTGTTAAATCGCTTCCAGAAGATCGAAAAAACGATTACAGGAAGGTTGGCCGAGGCGGCCACGGCAAAGGTCAGCGCCACCAGGAATGCGACGTTGAAGCTTGGTCCCAACATGATGGCGATGGTTATGGCCACCGCGCCCACCACGAAAGCCGTGTACCGGGCGACGCGCACCTCTTCACCCGGACTCCGCTCCGTACCCTTGTGGATGACGTTGGTCCAGAAGTCGTGTGCGAATGAAGTGGACGCGCTGATGGTCAGACCCGCGACCACGGCCAGAATGGTGGCAAACGCAATGGCGCAGATGAAGGCGAAGAAGAAATTGCCTCCCAGGGCATTGGCCAGTTGCGGACCGCTCATGTTCTGACCGCCGTTCTTGGCGATGAAGTCGCGGCCGACGATGGTAGCCGCGCCAAAGCCCAGGAAGGTGGTCATGATATAGAAGGAGCCAATCAGCACCATGGCCCATACCACGCTGTGGCGGGCAGTCTTGGCGTCGGGAACGGTGTAGAACCGCACCAGGATGTGCGGCAAGCCCGCGGTGCCGAAGATCAGGGCTATGCCCAGCGAGATCAGGTCCAGCGCGCCATAGGGCGGCTTATACATGCCTCCCGGCTGGAGAAAGTCCTTAGTGACCAATGCCCCTTTGGGATCGTGATACGTAACCTTTGTGATGGCGTCAAAGAAGTTACCGAAGCTCCAGCCGAAGTGGCTGATCACCAGGAAGCTCAGGAAGATGGTGCCGGTCATCAGCAGGATGGCCTTAATGATCTGGACCCACGTGGTGGCCAGCATGCCTCCGAAAACCACGTAAACGATCATCAGGATGCCGACCCCGATCACCGCCCAGGTAAAGCTGATGTGCGAATCCTTCAGCAGCAGCGAGACCAAGGCTCCGGCGCCGATCATCTGGGCGACCATATAGAAGCCGCTGACCACCACAGTGCTCAGGGACGCCATGGCGCGAACCGGACGCGGCCGCAAACGATAGGCCAGCACGTCAGCCATTGTGTACTTGCCGGTGTTGCGCAGCGGCTCAGCCACAATCAGCAGCACGGTAAGGTAGGCAACCAGCCACCCCACCGAATACATGAAACCGTCATACCCGTTAAAGGCAATCAGGCCGGCGATGCCCAGGAAGGAAGCCGCGCTCATGTAGTCGCCGGCCACAGCCCAGCCGTTTTGCCATGCTGTGATCCGCCGGTTGGCGGCGAAATAGGCGCCAGCCGTGCCGGAACGCCGCGCCGCCCAGTAGGTGATGCCCAGCGTGATGGCAATAAACATGAGAAACAGGACGAGAGTAATGTTCATGTTATTTGCCTCCCTTTGCCAGGCTATCCACGATCTTTTTGCCGGAATCGTCCCACTTACTCGCCACGCGCACGTACAGCCAGGCGATCAGCCACGCCACAAAGAATTGCGAGAGGGCAAACAGATAGGCGATGTTGGCCTTTCCCCATACTCTCTTGTCCATGGCCTGGGGGTGGTAACCGACCAGGTATGGCAGCAAGAAGTAGTACACGATGAAAAAAATGGTTGCGGGGACGATAAACCTGGCTTTGGATTTCAAAAGCTGCTTGAACTCGTCCATTGCCGCGACGCGATCCCATTGGCTCGTTCCGGTGCCGGTCGCGGGCGAGGCCGCCGTTTGTGGCGTCCCGGATGTTTGCTTACCTTCGGCCATGCAGTTCCTCCTCAGGGTGGCGAGCCGGACTCGCCGAAAAACCAGTTCCTCTTGCTCTTGTCGAAGCCAACACTCAAAAAAGACGGATTGAAAAAATACCGGCCTGATGCCTAACCCGACTCCATGCCTGATGAGACGTGAACGGGCGTCGACATGGCAGCCGCTTTTGGCAACCTAGGGTAGTCACATTCCATGCAATGTCAAGCGGAAACAGCGTCGGGAACACAGGACATTCACACCTGACTGAGTTTCCTCTCATCACCTTCTGGTGTGACGGTTGAGCGAGTTGGCGTCCCCCGAAAAACTTGTGAATCTGCGAGGAGCGGCTATATCATGCATCGGCGCTGATTTCCGCTTCCGACCTGCATCTGAAAGCTCAGTAACCAGCTTCGCCCAAGCCTGGCATTTTCTTCGTGAGGGAGGAAATATGAGCAACAAAAATTTTTCCCAACGCTATTGCGTTCCGCTGCTTGCATTCATTTTTCTGGCAACCAGCCTCATTTCCACGCCGGCCGAGGCCCAGACCGGCGACATCAGCCTGGGTGTGGTCCTGCCCATTACCGGGCGCGAAGCCAAGCCGGGGCAGTACCAGAAAGAGGGCGTAGAACTGGCGATCAAGCAGATCAATGACGCCGGCGGACTTTCGGTCAAAGGCAAGAAACTCAAGATCAAAGAAGTGTTCTATGACGATGGTTCGGATTCCGCAAAGTCGGCCTCGCTTGCCGAGCGCGCCATGAGCTCTGACGGCGTTACTGCAGTGATCGGCGGTTACTCGACGGCGCTGGGTGAAGCCGAGTCCGTGATGCCCGACCGGTACCAGACTCCCTGGCTCACAGCCGGAGCCGCGGCGACCAGTATTTTCAGCAAGGGCTACAAGTACATCTTCGGGACCCTGAGCCCGGTGCAGCTTCTGGGCTCAACCACGGCAGAGTTCCTGGGCAGCCTGGTAGACCAGGGGAAGCTTAAGAAGGGGCTGAAGATCGCGCTGGTGGTAGAAAACACCGACCACGGCATCGATTACGTCAACGGCGTCCAGGACTGGATCAAGAAGCACCCGGGATATTTCACCGTGGTGTTGAACGAAAAGTTCGAACTCGGGGGAACTGATTTTTCCGGGCTGCTGCAGAAGGTCAAGGCCGCGCGCGCCGACATCTTTCTTTCCGACGCGCACCTGCAGGACTACATCACCATGCAGCGGCAGTACCTTCAGGCCGGATTGCATCACCAGGTGGTGAGCTACGGAGCGCGCGGACCGGAACTCAATGCCCGCCAGGCGCTGGGTGACGGCACCAACTACATCTACGCCGGTATCTGGTGGTCAGACAAGCTGCCCTACCCGCAAGTGAAGAAGTTCGTCGACGAATACAAGTCCTTCACCGGACGGCCGCCCGATTCCTGGTACGCGGCGACCGCGTATGAAGCCATGCGCATCCTTGCCCAGGCCATCACCACCGCCGGCTCGACCGACAAGTCCAAGATCCGCGATGCACTGGCCAAGATCACGCTCAAAGACTCCATCCTGCCGGGCGGTGCACTGAAGTTTGGCGCGAACGGGCAAGCGGATTATCCCTTTGTGATCGTCCAGAACAAGCCGCAGGGCGCCGTTGACATTGTGTACCCCAAGAGCGCAGCGACAGGGGCACCGATTGCACCGAATCCCCAGTAGTCGCGCCGCTGGAACGCCATGACCTTCGTTGACTATCTCGGCCTGGTGATCTCTGCCCTGCTGCTGGCCGGCATATACGCGGCCATGGCCGTAGGAATGACCGTGATCTACGGCGTCATGAAGATCGTGAACCTGGCGCACGCCGGTTTTTTGATGCTGGGAGCGTACCTAGCTTACGAGCTGTACCAGCGCTTCCACATCGATCCCGCCCTGGGAGCCGTGATTGCCTTTCCAGTATTCTTCCTCTTCGGCATGCTGGTGCACTGGCTGCTGGTGCGCTGGCTTCCCAAATCCGATACGCCTACGCTGGCTTCCCTGCTGCTGATGTTCGGCTTCTGGCTGATCCTTCAAAACGTGGGTTACCTGATCTGGGGCAACCAGGATTATTCGATTCTTACCCCGCGCACGCTTTCCTCGGTTCACCTGGGAGAGATTTCCATTCCCAAGGTTAACCTGATCGTGTTTGTTGCAGCCGTCGTATCCCTGATCGTGCTGGAGATCGTCTTTCATCGCAGCTGGTTTGGAAGATCGATGCGGGCGCTGATCCAGAACCCTTACGCGGCACAGATCGTTGGCGTGGACGATGAGAGAACGGCGCGCCTGACTTTTGGTCTGGGCACGGCCTTCGCCGGTTTTGCGGGAGCGCTGCTGGCGATGTTGTATTCCTTCAACCCTGACTTCGGCCGGCCGTTTCTTTTGCGGTCCTTCGTCATCATCGTTCTCGGCGGTCTGGAATCGGTGACGGGAGTTGCGCTCGGCGCGTTAGTGCTGGCCCTGGTCGAGACCTTCAGCATTTTCATCCCTCACGTTGAAGCCAGCTACCAGCCGGCTATCTCTTTCGCCCTACTGGTGGTGGTGCTGCTGGTGCTGCCTAAGGGCGTTGCCGGGCTGCTGGAAAAGAAATGGCGGGCAGCGTGAAAGCAGTTGACGGGCCGAGGATCTCTGGCTGGATCAAAGTTGTTCTTCCCTGGCTACTGGTGGCGGCGCTGCTTGCATTTCCTGCGACCAACCCCAGCGCAAACCTGATCCGCCTGATCTTTGTCACCGCGGTGTGGACCACCACCAGCGTGGCCTGGAACCTGCTTGGCGGAATGACCGGTCAGGTCTCCTTCGGCTTCGCCGTATTCTTCGGCCTGGGCGCCTACACCACGGCGCTGCTCATGCACGCGGGACGCAGCCCCTACCTCGGTCTGGCGGGAGCTGCGGCGGTGGCCGTGTTGGCATCGTTCATCATCGGCCTCCCGACATTCCGCTTGCGCGGCCCGTATTTTGCGATCTCAACCATCGCGGTGGGCGAAGCGGTGCGGGTGGTCATGAACAACCTGGACATCACTGGCGGAGCCAGCGGCTACCGCATCATCGAAAATGGGCCCTTTCGCCCGCTGGAGCACTACTACACCGCCATCCTCCTAGTGGCGTTCGCGGTAATTGTTTCAGTCATCGTGGCGGGCAGCCGGTTTGGCCTGGCTTTGCGGGCCATCAAGCAGGACCAGGATGCTGCCGCTGATATCGGCGTAAACCCTTACACGTCAAAGCTTTGGGTCCACGCGATAGCGGCGGCCCTCACGGCGATGGCGGGCGGCGTCTATGCCCGTCGCGCGGGTTTCTTCTATCCGGGAGACGTATTTGCCTTTCAAACCAGCATCTCCATCCTGCTAATGCCGGTCATCGGCGGGATCGGAACGGTATGGGGCGCTGTGCTGGGGGGCGTAATTTTCGGTATCGTAGAAGAAGAATTGGTTGCGAGATTCCCCGAAATCCATCTTTTGATCTACGGGTCGCTGCTGATCCTTATTATTCTGTTTGAGCCCGATGGCCTGATGGGCTTGCTGCGACGACTGTCACGCCTGGTGAGGGGTAGAAACAATCGTGAAGATTCTGGAAGTAAAGACGCTGAGCAAGTTCTTTGGCGGAGTGGCGGCGCTCAAGAACGTTAGCTTTGACGTTCCGGAAAAACTCATCTGCGGCTTCATCGGCCCCAACGGCGCCGGCAAGACAACTCTGTTCAGCGTAATTACGGGAGCGTTTCCGCCTTCTACGGGCAAGATCCATCTCAAAGGCAGCGATGTCACGGGGATGAACGCGGCCTCGCTGGTCAAGCAGGGCGTGGCTCGCACGCACCAGGTGGTGCGACCCTTCCGCAATCTCACGGTTTTGGAAAATGTACAACTAGCCGTGCACTACGGACGCCAGCCGGTAGCACGGGTCTCTGTGGCCCGCGAGCGCGCCATGACGGCGCTGAAGCTGGTGGCGCTCGATCACAAGGCCAACATTCTTGCGTCGGCGCTGCCGCTCGGCGAGCAGAAGCGCCTGGAGGTTGCGCGCGCGCTGGCTACCGGACCGGAGTTGCTCCTGCTCGACGAGATCTGCGGCGGCCTGACCGGGTCGGAAACCAAATTCATGCTGAACCTGATCCAGCGAATTCGCGAAAACGGGACCACCATCATGTATGTGGAGCACGACATGAAGGCCATCATGGCGGTATGCGATCGCATCACCGTTCTCAACTTCGGCCAGAAGCTGGCTGAAGGCAAACCGCAGGACATCCAGAGCGATCCGGCTGTGATCGAAGCCTATCTGGGTAAAGCTACGTTAGGAACCAGGGTGGCGTAGCCGGCAGATACTCTGCACCTCCTCAGCACGATTCGGGATTACGTCCTACGAGAGACTTTCTTTTTATCATCTGCTAAAGTTCCCTCCACCCATGCCTGACGCTCCCGCTGCCGCAACCAACGCCACTCCGACGGTTGCCGCCGAAGATCGTCTTCTGGTGGCCGAAAACCTCGACGTTCGCTACGGCATGACGCAGGTCCTGTGGGGGATCTCGTTGGCGGTGGCGCGAGGCAAGGTCACGTGCATCATCGGATCCAACGGCGCGGGCAAGACTACCACGCTCAACACCGTAGCCGGCGCGCTGCCGGCCCGGGGCGGGCGCATCCTGCTGGCAGGCGAGGATGTTACCGGACTACGCGCTTCCGAGCGCGTCAAGCGTCATATCGCCCTGGTGCCGGAAGGGCGGCAACTGTGGCCGGGCATGTCGGTGGAAGAGAACCTGCTCATGGGGTGCTTTCTGCCGGCACTTCGTCGCCGCGCCCCTGCAGGCCTGACGCGCGTTTACGATCTTTTTCCACGACTGAAGGAGCGCCGCCGCCAATTGGCTGGAACCCTTTCCGGCGGCGAGCAGCAGATGTGCGCCATTGGGCGCGGACTCATGTCAGAGCCGCAGCTGCTCATGTTGGACGAACCCTCGCTCGGCCTGGCGCCCATTCTGGTCGACGAGATCTTCACGTTGATCGGCAACATCGCCGCGCAAGGCGTGACTATCCTGCTGGTCGGTCAGAATGTGAACTACACCCTGCAGGTTTCCCACTACGGGTATGTGATGGAGGTCGGGCGTATCACCATGGAAGGCCCCAGCGAGATGCTGTTCAACAACGAGCATGTGAAGAGGGCTTACCTGGGAGTGACAGAGGAACTCAACGGCTAGAGCGATGTATAGAAGGATACGGAGCTCGCTCACGGTCTTGCTCCTGGCAGGGCTAGCCGCCCCGACGTCCCACGCCCAGAGCGAATCCCGCTCCGTCATCCCGGTCAAGGCAGCGCGCCAGCCCAGCCTGGACCGATTCACGGACGAGGTCTGGAACAGCGCGACGGAAATAGCCGGGTTCAGACAACGAGAACCATTTGAGGGCAGGCCGGGAACCGAGAAGACGTCGGTTCGCGTCCTCTACGACAAGCGCGCGCTCTACTTTCTGATTACCTGCTATGACAGAGAACCGCGGCGCATCGTTGCCACGGAACTGCGACGCGACGGAGATATGAGTGTAGACGACTACTTTACGGTTTTGATTTCGCCCAACCACGACGGCCGGAACGGCTATGAGTTTTCCGTCAATCCGCTGGGCACACAGGCCGACTCGCTGATTGGAGATGAGGGTCGCGTCAGTGATTCCAACTGGGACGGCATCTGGAGTTCCAACGCCCGGGTTGACAATACCGGCTGGCAGGCGGTGCTGGCCATTCCCTTCTCCACTCTCAACTTCAAGACCTCGCGAGACCTTACCGTGGGCATCAACTTCCGCCGCTTCATCCGCCGCAAAAATGAAGAGGACCTGTGGCAGTCCTACCTGCGCATTTACGGCCTGGAACGAGTATCGCAGGCGGGCGAACTGGCGCACCTGGAAGACATCGGGAGCGGGAGATTGCTGGTGTTCAAACCCTACGCGCTGACCGGATTCCGCGCGGACCAGGTAAACGGCAGTCAGGGGCTGCATTCCGGCGGATTCGATTTCAAATACGGCCTGCGCAGCAACATGATCGCCAACGTTACCGTTAATACCGATTTTGCCGATGCCGACATCGACCCTCAGCGATTCAATCCCACCCCGTTCAAGATTTTTCTGCCCGAGAAGAGGCCATTCTTCCTGGAGAACAGTGGGACATTTCTATTTGGCGACCGCGAAGGCACTCGACTGTTTTTCAGCCGCCAGATCGGTATCGATCCTGTCACCGGCGAGCAGGTGCCGCTCAACGTGGGCGCCAAGCTGACCGGCTCCGCGGGCCCTCTCGATCTTGGCTTCATGGACGCGCAAACGCGGGAGAGCGGCGCAAATCCATCGGCAAACTACGCCGTCGGACGGCTCAAGGCCAGGTTGTTCTCGGAGTCGTACATCGGCGTAATCGGGATCGACAAGGAGAGCGAAAACCCTCTCGATCCGTACAACCGGGCAGCGGGAGCGGATGCCAATTTCGTTTTCTTCCGGAAGCTGGGAATCTCCGGGTTCTGGGCCAAGACTGTGTCCGGCGCGCCGGCGCAGAGAGGTAACGACTGGGCGGCGACGGCTGACGTGACTTACAACAGCAACCTGATTCAGGCCGAAATCCTGCGCGCAGTGGTGCAACCCAACTTCAGCCCGGAAGTGGGCTTTGTGGCACGCACCGACCTGGTCACCAGCTTCGTCGATTTCCAACTCTCGCCGCGACCCAAAACCGGCCCTGTCCGGGAGTACAACTTTGAAGGTTTCTTCCGCTATGAGCCCGACACCAAGGGCGTGCTTCAGACACAGGAGTGGCAGGCCACATTTCGGGCACTGTTTCACAACGGCGCCTACACTGACGACGACCTGGCGGACAACTTCATACAGCGGCTGAGTGCGCCCTTCAATATCTTCGGCAACGTTTTCATACCGGCGGGCCTCTACCATTTCGACCGCCATCAGTTCACCTGGGGCTCGAGCACCAGCAAACGATTCGTTTACACCCTCTTTGAGCGATTCGGCACTTACTACAACGGGACCTTGAATGAGTTTCGCGTAGGGGGGACGTACCACCCCAGTGCGCATTGGAGTCTCATGGCATTACCGGAGTGGGACCGATTCAAGCTCAACAATCAGACATACGACGTCAAAGTCGGTTCCGCGGGCGCCAGCTACTCTTTCAACCGGTTTGTCACAACGTCGGTCCTCGTGCAGCTGAACTCTGTGGACCAGAATCCGTGGAGCGTCAACGTGCGCCTGCGCTATACCTATCGCCCCGACAGCGATCTGTTTGTGATTTACAACGTGGGCAACCAATTCAACAGTCTGGCTGCAGGCAATCCAGTTTTGCTGCAGGAAAAACGGCTCAGCATCAAACTGACGTACTCGTTTCGGCGATAGGGGACGATGAGCCGTGTGCCCCTAGTGACCCGGGCCTCCGTGCTTGACCCACGCCGAATGACACGTGGTTGATAGCTGCCGGCTCTGTCTTGGCCGGCCGCCGCCGCGCCCGAATCTCGATGGCCAGATCGCCGTTGCGGGTGTTAGAAAAGCGCAGCTTGATTCTTCCCTCTTCGTCGAGCGAGATCACGGCTGGGATGTTGACCGACACCAGCATCCAGCCTGCGGGCAGAGTAACGAAGTTGAGTGGACGGCCGAGGGTGCGAGTCCACATTAGGTCGCCGTCCTTGAGAACATAGCCTACCGGGTCAGTGTAAGTTTCCTGCACGCGAATGCGGGTGGACTGACCTTCGGCGATCGCGTGCCTCAGGTCGCCCTGGACCGCGATGGAATCGGGATCGACTTTATCCGGATAGTAGCCCAGGGCATTTACGTCTTTGCCGCTGACGGTGTAGGTCTTCAGCTCCGTGCCGCTATCGAGATCGAACATTTTGGCATCGGGCGTAACGACGCTGCCCTTGCGCACGAAGCTGTGGACATACTTCTGCCCGACCCGGCTGACGGTGAAGTCATGCGAGATGCGGAACTGGTGTGTCGCCGGATCAAGCAGCCAATAGCTGATCACGCGATCCTGTTCGGCGCGATGAAACGCCTCCTGCTGGGCAAAAACAACCGCCGCGCACCCCAGGACCAAGAGCAGAACGGCGGCCCGCTTCCTCACGGCAGCCTCCGGGCAACGATCTTGACCGGAAGCTGGTCGTCGCGATCATTGAGGAAGCTGATATGGACGCGGCCATCGGCTGCCGTGGAGACCATCGCGGGCGAGGCGCACTCCACCAGCTCCCAACCCGCGGGCAGGATGACCACGTTGCGCTTGATCCCCAGCGGCCGGTCGAACACCAGGCGGTCGTCTTTGGCGTAGTACGAGGGGGCGTCGGTATAAGTCTTGAAGATGCGGATGCGGGTTTCGCCGCCCCTGGGCGCCGGGCCGGGAAGGTGCACGCGGATGAATTGGGCATCGTCCTTGGTATCGGCCGAAACCAGCCCGCTGCTTTTAGCTTCTTTGCCGCTGACAGTTTCGAACTGCAGCTCGCGGCCGGTGCTGCGCTCGATCACCCGCTCTTTGGAGGCAGTCGAGCCGGGACGAATCGGGTTGAAAAAGAACTGGGCGCCCTCGCGCGCCTGGGTCACGTCGTAGATGATGGCGAACTGGTGAGTTTCGGGCGGCAGCAGATCGTAGACCGTGAACTCGTCGGACGCGAAAGCCGGGACACAGAGCAGCAGCGTAAGAGTCAGTAGTCGTAGGGCCATAGCGACCGGGGCCGAGTCTATCACAGCTGGCAGCGAGGCTTGCGCCAAAGGCAAGCTTCCTGCAACACTGACAGACTGCATTCAATGCCAATCCTCTTCGGAATCCATGCGGTGGAAGAAGCCCTGACGGCGCGCGGGCGCGCCTTCGACTACGTAGCCGTTGCTCGCGGCCGAGATGACGCGCGGCTGCAAAAAATCGCTCGCCTGTGCCAGGCGGCAGGAGTCACCGTGCGGCCGATGTCACGCGACGATCTCACGCGGCTGGCGCGGGCGGCAAACCATCAGGGCGTGGTCGCAGTGACAGCGGAAAAGCAGTATGGCGATGTGGAAGATCTGCTGACCAGTAAGCACGGAGCGTATGCATTTCTCCTGGTGCTCGACGGAATTGAAGATCCCCACAACCTGGGCGCGATCATTCGCACTGCCGAAGGCGCCGGAGTGGATGGGATCGTGATCCCGGAGCGTCGGGCCGCTGGCGTGACGGCGACCGTGGTCAAGGCGTCGGCGGGAGCCACGGAACACCTGCCGATTGCCAAGGTCACCAACGTCGGACGGTCCATCGAGGATCTCAAGGCGCGCAACATCTGGACGGTTGGGCTGGATGAACGCGCCCCCAAGACTTACGATCAGCAGGATTACCTGATGGACTGCGCTCTGGTGCTGGGCGCGGAAGGCCACGGCCTGCACCAACAGGTCCGCAAGAAATGCGATTTCCTGGTTTCCATTCCTATGCTGGGCAAGGTCGCGTCGCTCAACGTTTCCGTGGCGGCAGCAATAGTAATGTACGAAGTCGCTCGCCAGCGACGCAACAAGAAGCCACCTGTGATTTCGCTTCTCTGAACTTTGAGAGAGACGGGCGAAGTTACGGCTTCCTGGGCGTACGCATTTCTTCCATTTCCTCGAGCGAACGCGGCCAATCCTGGCGCAGCAGTCGGCTGAGCGAACGGTCGGCCAGAAGCTTACCTCCGGTCTGGCAGCGCGCGCAGTAGTTGGTTTCGTTGGCTGCGTAGCGAATGCGCTGGATTTTGGCGCCGCAGCGCGGGCAGGGCTGGCCGTAGCGTCCATGAGCTGCCATGCCTTCGCGAAATGCTGTGACCTTTTCCGGGAAACTACCGGCCGCATCGGCGCGAAGCCGGTTGGTCCAGGAAATCAGGGTCTCCTGAGTGGCCAGGTAAAGACGCGTGATCTCATCATCGGTCAGCCGCTGCGTCAGGGCGACGGGGGAAAGTCGCGCAGCATGAAGAATCTCATCGGAATAGGCGTTGCCGATGCCGCTGAACAGATGAGGATCGCTGAGCGAACGTTTCAGAGTGTGGTTGGCCGACTGCAGCGCCGCGGCAAACTGGTCGCGCGTAGCGGAGAGCACTTCGAGGCCGCCGGGATCGAGCTGCCGAAGAGCCTCTTCGCTGCCGGCAACATGCAGCGAGGCCCGCTTGCGGGTACCGGCTTCGGTAAGCGTCAGCGTGCCGGAATCGAAATCAAAGGCGGCGAGCGTGCGCCGGCCGTCGGGTATGACGCGCTTCTGTTTCCAGTGCAGCCGCCCGGCGATCATCAGGTGGAGTACCAGCCAGAGCTCGGTGCGACTGGAGGGCTGATTCTGCCTGCCTAGTCCGATGACGATTCGCTTGCCGATGCGGCGCAGTTCGGTAACCTTTCGGCCATGCGCGGACTCAATAGGCGGCGTGGCTGTGCGCAGCAGCGACGGTCCGGCGATCTGTACCCGCTCCAGCTCATGGCCGAGGATGCGCGATTCCATGGCTTCGATATAAACGGTGACGTCGGGGAGTTCGGGCAATTTCCGGCCTTCTCTCAGGCAAGAATCACTGGATGCTGTTCAGGGTAAATCATCCCGGTAAAGACTGTGGGCGGCGGTTGCACCAGTCCTGCAGCAAGATTTTTTTTCAAACTGACTGATCCGTCCGCGGAAGTCAGGGTTACAATCCACAGAACAGAACCCTCAAATGGCTACCCAAATTGCGACCTCTGAACTACCGGTGATCAGGGCTGCAGGTGGCATTCTGCTCCGGGACTCTCCCGGCGGCGACGAAGTCATGATCGTGTTTCGCGCCCGCCATCAGGATTGGACTCTTCCCAAAGGAAAGCTGCGGCAAGGTGAAACCTTCCAGGAAGCCGCGCTGCGCGAGGTGGAAGAAGAAACCGGCTGCCGCTGCGACCTGGGGAATTACCTGGGCATGATCAGCTATTCGCATGCCGGCGTGCCAAAGGTCGTGATGTTCTGGCGAATGAATGTTGTGGAGGAGAAACCGCGGCCCGACGGCGAAGAAATCACCGAAGCGTTGTGGCTCCCGGTTCCGGCGGCGATCCAGTGCCTGACTTATGCCCAGGAAAAGTCGCTTCTGACCCGCATGGGGCCGGCGCGGCCGCCGCAGAAGGCGACCGACGCGGAGACCGAGCCGGCGGTCGAAACCGTTCCCGACACGCTGAGTCCTCCGCCTGGGCTTGATTCGCCGCGGGCGGCACCCGCGATGGAGGTAGTCGAGAATATTCCGCTGACTCCGGCAGAAATCGTCGCGGCTTCTGCTCCAGGGGATCCCGCACCGGATCCTGCTTCACAAACCGTCGCTATTCCTGCTGAACCGGTTATCCCTGAGCCCCCTGTTCCAGTGGTTTCGAGTTCACCCGTTTCCGTCGAGGAGCCCCATCCTGCTTCGCGAAGGGTTGCAATTCCTTCTGATCCGGCTATCCCTGAGCCCTCTGTTCCGGTGGTTGCGAGTTCGCCCGTTTCCGTAGAGGAGCCGCGTGCACCTGTAGCAGCGAAAGTGGTTGTTGAGCCGGCCCCCGACATTGAGCCCGAGCCTCCCAAGGTGAGCCGCCGCCGTCGCTCACTGGAACACGAGTTGCATGCTTTCCGGGTAGAACTCTCCTTCCTGACTCAGCGCGCAGGCAATACCAGCGATTTCTGGGCAGCGGCAGCACAACAGCACCTCGGCAATGCGTCCAAATACCTGGCGAAAAATGATTTGGAAGGCGGCCAGGTTGCGATGAGCGCGGCGCGGCGCTTTGCCGTGATGGGATTCACCCAACCTGAGCTGGCGGCTCGCGCTCAGGTTCTGCGCGATGAAGCCTTGCGCATGTTTACCTGGCGAGGAACTGCCATCCAGCGGCTGCTGGCCACTGCCGATGACACCTTGACAGCTCCCCGAGTCTCCGACGCCATGCTTCTGCGTGATGAGAATGAAGCTGAGCAACTGCAGCGCCGCCGAACCGCGACCATGCGCCTCCGCCTTGTGCTGGCCATATGTCTTGCCGGCGCAGTGGCGCTGTTGCTGTGCTCATTCACCACCCTGTTTGCGCCTTATTCGGCGTACGCATTGCTGGCCTTTGCTGGACTATTAGGATCGGCGCTTGCAGCCGCTCAACTGATCGTTTATGGGAGAGATACGGGGCGAGTGCCCGGTTGGATGCTGTTGCCTGCCCTGGTTTTGGTTGCGGCGGTGGCGGGGCTGCCGGCAGATTCGATCTACCAGTATGTGGCCCAGTACATCAAGCTCTCGCCAAGCTACGATCCGGCGATTTATCCGCTGGCCCTTTTCCTCGGTTACATCGCCCAGCGGCTCTTGCTGCGCTTCGCCGGCTATGGTCGCGAGAGCCCGCCGATACGCCGGTAGACGTTCAAATGAGACGCCTGAATCTCTTGTGCTAAACGCTAAATGAACCCAGCCGCACAGCAGGAACCGAAAGCGGTCTCCGCTCCCCTGGCGCGGCGCCTGGGACTTTTCGACGCCACCATGCTGGTCATGGGCGGTACGGTGGGCTCTGGAATTTTCATCAGTCCCTACATCGTGGCACAGCGCGTGCACACGCCGGTGCTGGTATTGGGAGCATGGCTGGTGGGCGGAGTGATCGCCCTTGCCGGAGCGTTCGTCTGGGCGGAACTCTCCGGCCGTATGCCCCAGGTCGGCGGGCAGTATGCTTACCTGCGCGAAGCCTACTCGCCCCTGGTGGCATTTCTCTACGGATGGGTATTGCTGCTGGTGATCCAGACCGGCGGCATGGCGGCTGTCACGGTGACGTTCGCGCGCTACTTTCGCGAACTCGCGAGGATCGACGCTCCTGATTGGTTGATTGGCGTCATCGCTCTGGGGATCATCACAGTTGCCAACTGTCTCGGAGTACGCACTGGCGGAACGGTGCAGAGCTCGTTGATGGTGATCAAGATTGTGGCCATCGCTCTCCTGGTCGGCGCCGGTGCATTTCTGGTTCGCGGTTCGCATGTTACGTGGAAGCCGATGCTCGACCAGCCACTCTCGGGCGGGCTGCTCTCGTCGTTCGGAGCCGGCATGGTTCCGGTACTTTTTGCTTACGGCGGCTGGCAGACGGCGTGCTTTGTCGCCGGCGAACTCAAACAGCCACAGCGCGACTTACCACGGGCGTTGATTCTGGGAGTCGCCGGAGTGGCGCTGCTCTATATCTCGGTCAACTTTATCTGTGTGCGGGTTCTGGGCGTCACCGCGCTGGCGCAGAGCCACACGCCGGCGAGCGACGTGATGCGCATCGCCATGGGACCGAAAGGCGCACAATTAATCGCCGCGGGAATTGCGGTTTCCACGCTGGGCTTTCTCGGCTCCGGAATACTCACCGCCCCCCGCGTTTACTTCGCGATGGCCGAGGATGGAGTCTTCTTCCGCCAGCTGGCCTGGGTCCATCCGCGCACTCACGTCCCGATGGTGGCGATTGTCGCGCAGAGCGTGTGGACCATGGTCATCATGCTGACCGGCAGTTACGAAAAAATCCTGGACTACGTGACGTCGATGGACTGGGTCTTCTTTGGTCTTTCGGCCAGCTGCCTTTTCGTCCTCCGTCGCCGCAACCTGGCCTTCCAGGGAATTCGCATGCCTGGACATCCGGTGTCCACGGCTCTGTTCTGCCTGACCTGTGCCGGAGTGGTGGCCAATACGATCTACCGTTATCCCGGCAATACTCTGATCGGCATGGCAATTCTGGCTGCAGGCGTTCCCGTGTATTACATTTGGAAGCGGATGGCGCAGGCATGAAAACAAGGGCTAATGCGGGATCGGAGTATATGCGCTGGGCCAAGCTGCGCTCCACGGCCAAATACAATCTCGCCACCAGTGGACTAGCGGGACTGCCACTCTCCGAGCTTGGCGCAGACCTTGAGCGACTGGAGATCAACGGCGACAACGCCTACGGCTATGAGCCGCTCTTGCAGACAATCGCGGCGCGTTATCGCGTACCAGGGGAGTGCGTGGTAACCGCGCCCGGCACTTCGTTCGCGAACTACCTGGCGCTGGCCGCAGCAACTGAACCTGGCGATGAAGTCCTCATCGAACATCCGACCTACGATCCGCTGCTCAGACTGGCGGATTACCTGGGACTGACCGTCAAGCGGTTTCATCGCCGCGCGGAGCACGACTTTGCCATTGATCTGGAGAATGTAGAGCGCAGCATCACCCCTCGCACGCGAGTCATCGTTCTGTGCAATCTGCACAACCCCAGTGGAGCTTTTACTCCGGACTCGATCCTGAAAAAGATCGCCAGCCTCGCCCGCACAGTTGGCGCCCTCGTGATGGTGGACGAAGTTTACCGCGAGATGCTGTTTGAGACTGCGCCGCAGTCTGCATTTCTCATCGATCCTGACCGTTTCATCATCACCAGCAGTCTGACCAAGGCATACGGTCTAAGCGGGCTGCGTTGCGGGTGGGTTCTGGCGCCTGCGGAGCTGGCGCAGCATATGTGGCAGATTCACGATATCCACGCCGGAACCAACGTCTATCCCGCTGAGTGGCTGAGCGTCGTGGCGTTCTCCCGGCTGAACCACATCGCTGCCCGCGCCAAGGCAATGCTCGACGAGAACCGCCGCATCTTGCGCGAATTCCTCGGCCGTCGCGATGACCTCGAATACTTCTGGCCTGACTACGGAACCGTGGTCTTTCCGCGTCTGAAATTCGGCAACGTGGACGATTTCTGCGAACTCTTGCGCACCGAATTCGACGCCTCCATCGTGCCCGGACGTTTCTTCGAGTATCCCGACCGCTTCCGTATCGGCGTGGGAATTGAGCCGCAATTTGTGCGGGAATCGCTGCCTCAACTGGAGCGCAGCCTGGAGCGATACCGCAGTAGGATCCAGGCCGGCTCACACGCCTGACCTGCCGGGCTGCCTCAACTCTTATCAACGGCGAACTTCCCTGCTCCATGGCAGGCGATAAAAAGAAACACAAAGCAGAAGGTCACGGCAAGTTCACCACCGTTTTTGATCGGAAGAAAACTGTGGGGAAAGTGCTGCATGAAATAACCAACAGCCATCTCTCCGCTGGCAATGAAGGCGGCAAAGCGCGTCAACAGCCCGAGAATAATCAAGATCCCGCCGCCAAACTCGATGATTCCGGCGGCTAGCATCAGCGGGACGTGGATCATGGGGTGTCCCCCAAAAGCGCCAAACAGCTTCTGCGCTCCATGACACATGAACAGGAAACCAGCGACTATCCGCAGGGCTGCAAACGCATAGGGCTCAAGACCGCTCAGAAATTTCATGCAGGCGTCCTTTCAGAAACTGCAGATGGAGATGGGAGAGTGTAAACGCCAAGAAGGTCCTGTGTCGACTCACCATTTCCGCCCAAAAGTAACCACAAAAGAAACCCGCCGGCGAACCCGGGTTCCGGTTGACGTTCGATTCTTTAGACGACGAAGTATTTGGCTTGGGGATGATGGACCACAATCGCGGAGGTCGATTGTTCGGGCTCCATGTGATAACCGGTGGTGAGACGAACCCCAATGTTTTCTTCCGGCTTGAGAAGAGAGAAAATCTTCGTTTGGTCTTCCAGGTTCGGGCATGCCGGATAGCCAAACGAGTAGCGCGAGCCGCGATATTTCTGGTGAAAGAGCTCGCCAATACGCGGGGCGTCGTCTCCCGCGATGCCCAATTCTTCACGAACATTCTTGTGGAACAGTTCGGCCAGAGCCTCGGCTGTCTCTACGCTCAGGCCATGCAGGTACAGATACCTGGTGAATTCGCCGGCATCGAACAGTTTCTTGGTCTCAACCGAGGCGCGATCGCCAATCGTGACTACCGAAAGCCCGATCACATCAAATTGCCCTGAATCCCTGGGCAGAAAGAAATCGGCGATGGAAAGTTTGCGCCCCTCGCGCTGGCGCGGAAAGGTAAAACGCTCGATTTGGTTACGCTTCTCCGGCGAATCGTAAACCACCACATCGTTGCCCTCGCTCTGGCAGGCAAAGTAGGCGTACACGACTTTGGGCTCGAACCAGCCGTTGGCCGCAACTTCCTTTTGCAAATCCGCGAGCACCGGCAGATATTTCTCCTGCACCAGCCGGGCGTAGTCGGCCTGGGAAGCCGTCTTGAGCTGCCACTGATTTTTGAACAACGCCGTGTGGTTGATGTAGCGGAAGAGCTCGTTCAGGTCGAAATCCTTGCGCACACGCACGCCATAGAAGGGCGGCTTGGGTATATTTGGCGCCGGTTGGACTACTGCCGAGCGCTGCGTACCCGCCGCCGCATCGCCATCTGCCGCCGCCACTACCGCCCGGGCATACTGTTTTACCTTGCGACCTTCATCGAGCCGCTTTTCTTTTTCGCCATTGACCGAAGTCAGGTCGTCCATGATGTGTAGCCCGGCAAAGGCATCGTCAGCATAGAAAACAGAGTTTGAGTATTCGCGCCGCAGGTCGTCTTCCACGTACTTGCGGGTCAGCGCTGCGCCCCCGCAGATCACCGGAAACTCCAGCTTCTGAGCTTCCAGGTCCTGGATGACGTACTTCATTTCCAGGGTGGACTTCACCAGCAGCCCGCTCAGGCCGATGGCATGCGCACCATGTTCGCGTGCCGCGCTGATGATGGTGTCCGAAGGCTGTTTGATGCCCAGGTTCACGACCTTATAGCCGTTGTTGCTCAGAATGATGTCAACCAAGTTCTTGCCGATATCGTGCACGTCGCCTTTCACCGTGGCCAGCACGATGGTTCCCTTCTGCGCGCCGTCCTTCTTTTCCATCTTGGGCTCGAGATAGGCCACAGCCTGCTTCATCACCCCGGCGGAGTCCAGCACGGACGGCAGCTGCATCTTGCGTGCGCCGAACAGTTCGCCCACGGTCTTCATGCCGTCGAGCAGAACGGTGTTGACGATCTCGAGCGGCGCGTACTTCACGAGTGCGTCGTCGAGAATCTGCTCCAGCGACCGCCGGTTGGCTCCATCGCCAAGCGCCTTCTCCCCGTTGATGATGCAACGCTTCAGCTTGTCCTCAACCGAGAGCGACTCCAACGGCGCCGCTTCCGCCTGAGGCTGCTGGTCGAGTCCGGTGAAATGCGCGATATACGCTTGCAGCGGATCTCCGTTCGACCGATCGCAGTACACCAACCTGCGCGCGAGTTCAACTTCCACTTGAGGAATTTTGTATAACGGATAGATCTTGGCGTAGTTAACAATCGCCATATCCAGTCCATAATCCACTGCTTCTTTCATGAAAACGCTGTTGAGCACGCGCCTTGCGTAGGTGTTCAGGCCAAAAGAAATGTTGCTCACGCCGAGAATGGTTTTGACTTCCGGCAGCTCCTGCTTGATGCGCTTGATTGCATTCAGCGTCTCAACGCCTGCGGAGCGGTATTCTTCCTGCCCGGTTGAAATCGGCAACGTGAGCGCGTCAAAGATCAGATCTGCCGGCCGAATCCCGTATTTCCCGGTCGCCAGTTCAAAGATCCGTTTAGCGACGGCGGTCTTCTTTTCCGCCGTGAGTGCCATCCCGGCCTCGTCGATGGTCAGCGCAATCACCGCCGCGCCGTAACGCTTGGCCATGGGCAGGACCTTGGAGGTGCGCTTCTCGCCATCTTCCAGGTTGATGGAGTTGATGATGGCTTTGCCGGGGATCCGCTTCAGCGCTTCCTCGATAACGTCAGCCTCAGTCGAGTCCACCAGGACAGGGGCGGGGACGCGAGTAGCGACCTTTTCCAGGATCGCGCTGATGTAACCCTTTTCGTCCTCACCCACGATGGCGCAGCAGAGATCGAGCATGTGCGAGCCTTCGGCAACCAGCTTCCTGGCCAGGGCCAGAATGTCGTCATACTTGCCGCCACGAACCATGTTGCGGAAGGCCTCCACGCGCGTGGTGGTGTTCATCTCCTCAGCCACGATCAGCGGCTTGGGATCGAGATCGAGCGGAACCATGCTGTAGGCGCTGGCCGCGGCAGCCGTCGCCCCCACTGCACGCTTCGCGGGCTCCAGGCCGGCGCACGTCTCTGCTACCTGGCGGATATGCTCAGGGGTTGTGCCGCAGCATCCGCCCACGATGCGCACGCCATATTCAGTAATGAACTTCTTGTGGTACTCCGCCAGCTCCTGGGGCGTCAGCCGGTACACGTTCCCGCTTAGGTGCGGCAGCCCGGCGTTAGGCAAGACAGAAATTTCTTTGGGCGCGTTATGGGCCAGGTAGCGGACCGCATCGTTCATCTCCTTCGGTCCGGTAGCACAGTTCAACCCCACGATTTCGCAGTCGTACGGTTCCAGAATGGTCTCAACGGCGCTAATGTCGGTCCCTAACAGCATGGCACCGTTCTCCTGCAACGTGACCTGAGCTTGCACAGGCAAACGCTTCCCTGTCTGCTTCATGGCATCAAAAACGGCAGCGAGGGCGATTTTCGTCTGCAGGATGTCCTGGCAGGTTTCGATCAGGAGTATGTCCACACCCCCGTCGATCAGGCCCAACGCCTGCTCGAGGTAGGCCTGGTGCATGGCCTCGTAAGTAATGTGCCCCAGGGAAGGCAGCTTGGTTCCGGGCCCGATGGACCCGGCAACAAAGCGCGGCTGCGCCAGCGTGGAAAAATCGGCTGCGACTTCGCGGGCCAGCTCCGCGGCCCGTTTATTAATCTCGTGCACCCGGTCCTGGAGATCAAACTCCCCCAGAACAATCCTGGTGCCGCCGAAAGTGTCGGTCTCGACGACATCGGCCCCTACTTTGAAATAAGCGGCATGGATGTCTTTAACAATGTCAGGACGGCTGAGTACCAGAACCTCGGAGCAGTTCTCTTTGCCCCAGAAATCGTCGAGCGAGGGATTGCGCTCCTGAATCTGGGTACCCATGGCGCCGTCGTAGACGACGACGCGCTCGCGAACTGTCTCCAGGAAAGATTTCATCTGTGCTCAGTCAAGACCCGTAGCGTGAGCAGGGTTCCCGCTGTTTGTCTATTGTAAATGGCCCGGAAGCCGGCAGGCGTTCCCGCCCGGGTTCAGGCAACGAGATTTTCGCAACGCGCCGAAAACGGGCAAAGGAAGCGGAAAATGAAGCCGGGGCTGCTTATTTGCGATTGATGCTGATGACTGAGCGCCTGTTCGATAACAGGCCTACTCGCTCGCGCAATTCGTTCGCCGACTCTTGCAGATCGTCCACACTTTGGGCAGGCCAGGACTCACCATCGAAATCTATGTCTTGGCACAGGTCTTTTACCATCTGGCGAAAGCGGCGCAGGCGTTCGGCCGTCAAGAAGCGCGTGACTGCCTGCTCGTCCCTTTTGATCTGCCTGGCGTTCAGCAACTCACTGACGGTCCAGGCGGTAAGGCGAATATTGTCCAGCGCCTGCCGGAACTCACGCAGCGCCGGCCCGCTGACCGCGGCGTTGGCTTTCAAACTTTGATTGAGGGTGCGGAGCTCGGAGGTAAGCTCCCGTAACTTTGCGGTAAACGATTTCGACTCGCTGTCTGACATGTTATAAACCACCCCGTGGCCCGGCGAACTTACACTGCTATGACCTACTTCCGCTGCATAATAAAAACATTAGAAGAATATAAGATGGACGCATATGGCCGGCGATGCAAGAAAAAATTCAAGGTACGTGGTAAACGAACGTAATCTCCTGACAGAATGCAACCCGATCGGGATGAGATAAAAGAGGCGGCCGGAATGAGCTTAACCCCTTCAGAACTATGCCTATCCGCGGTAAGGAAAATACTGGATGCTGCCAGCTTTGCTGCCGAAAAGCACGCGGCTCAGCGTCGCAAAGGGCATGCGGGGGAGCCCTACATAAACCACCTCATCGAAGTGGCTGCTCTGATCACCAGCAGTGGTGAAGCTCTCGACACCGAGCTGGTCATGGCGGGCTTTCTGCACGACACTATCGAGGACACAGGTGTAACCGCGCAGGAACTTGAGCAGCGCTTTGGTAAGGATGTCACCGCTTTAGTCGTTGAGGCGACCGATGACAAATCACTGCCCAAGCAGACGCGCAAAAACCTGCAGATTGAGACGGCGCCGCATAAATCGCCTCGCGCCCAGGTCCTGAAGCTGGCCGACAAGATCTCCAACCTGCGCTCGCTGCTATCGAGCCCGCCGGCGGAGTGGAGCCGTGAACGTAAGTGCGAATACGGGGAATGGGCGCGGCGTGTGGTGGCTGGGTTTCCTGCTCCAAACGCTCGCCTGATGACGGAATTCAATCAGCTTTATAGCGAGCTGATCCACCTTACGGGCCAGGAGTAAGCGCGTACGGACTGGTCTTCAGCGTACCGAAGCCGCTGCGCTCAGCGTTCCGGTCAGAACCTGGCGGTACCAATCGACGGTGCGGCGAAGCCCCTCTTCAAAGCTTACAGAGGGGGAATACTTCAAATGCTTTTGCGCCAGTGAAATGTCAGCCAGGGAGTGCTTTATGTCGCCTTCACGAAGCTGGGCATAATTGGCGGCGCCGGAGAATCCCGTGACGCATTGCAGTAACTTGAAAGTCTGGTTGAGCGAGAAGCGCGTTCCTGTCGCGACATTGAAGACTCGTCCCGACACCTCTTCCGCGGACGCGTGCGCCGCGAGCAGGTTGGCCCGCACCGCGTTGTCCACGTAGGTGAAGTCACGGCTCTGCTCGCCATCGCCGAAAATCGTCGGCGCCTGCCCCTGCAGCATGAGCGTGATGAACTTCGCCAGCACCGCCGAGTATTGCGAATTGGCATCCTGGCGAGGTCCAAAAATGTTGAAGTAACGCAGGCTCACAGTTTCCAACCCGTAGACACTCGCAAAGACCTGCATATAGTGCTCGCCCATCAGTTTCTGCGCAGCATACGGAGAGATTGGATGAGGAAGCATGTCTTCGCGTTTGGGCAGTATGGGACTCTCGCCGTAGGCGGAAGAAGACGCCGCATAGATCACGCGCCGGACGCCGGCGTCGCGCGCTGCCAGCAACAGGTTAAGCGTGCCCTCTACATTAACGGAATTGGTATATCTGGGTTCCGCGACCGACCTGGGAACCGAGGGAACCGCGGCCTCATGAAAGATGTAATCGACCCCTCGGCAGGCCGAGGCCAAACCTGCCGGATCGAGCAGGGTGATCTCGCGAAAGTCCAGACGTCCCTTGAGTTCGGCGATATTCTCAGGTTTGCCCGTGGAAAAATCGTCGAGCCCGCGAACGTCATCACCGCGGCCAACAAGTGCCCTGGCGATAGCAGAACCGATAAAACCAGCGACGCCCGTGACCAGGTATCTTGCCATACTTACTCCCAGAATAACCCATGACCGAGCCTGCCGGCAGGTCGACTCGCGCCGGCCGGCAGATTTTTGCTAACAACGATGCCGATCTTATACCAACTGCAGTGCCCGTGAGCGATTTTCGCGGGCTGCAGGAGCAAGGCCATGCTGCTTGATCTTGTACAACAGAGCCTTGTAGCTGATGTGCAACTGGGTTGCCGCCAGCTTGCGGTTCCAGTTCGCATCTTCCAGAGCCCGCAGGATTTCTTTAGCTTCGGCGTCGTCTTTCAGGCTGCGTACCAGCGCCTTCAGCCCGCCCTGGGGCGAAGTTGCGGTGAATCCCTCGCCCTCGCTGCCTCCTTCGCGCGATTTGAAGGGAAGCTCCTGAATTAACAGGTCCTCCTGCTCCAGCACCAGATAGCGTTTCACGAAATTGCTCAGTTCGCGCAAGTTGCCTGGCCAGTGGTAGCGCATGCACTCCTGCACCATGCGATCGGAGATGGGCAGGGGGTTCTTCCCGAACTTCTTCGCCAGGCTGTTCATGAAGCAGGTCAGGAGGACCGGTATCTCCTGCCGCCGTTCGCGCAGCGGAGGAATGGTCATAGTGAAAGCGTTCAGGCGGTAGTACAGGTCTTCGCGCAGCGTGCGCTCAGCGATTGCGCGCTGCACGTCGATGTTGGTTGCCGCCAGGATCCTGGCATCTACCGTGACGTTGGCCCTTCCGCCCAGCCGCGAGAACTGCCCGTCCTGGAGAACGTGGAGAAGTTTTGCCTGCAGCGGGGCGCTCATCTCGCCAATTTCGTCTAGTAGAATCGTGCCCTTATGCGCCATTTCGAACTTGCCGGGCTTCGACTTGTTCGCTCCGGTAAACGCTCCCGGTTCGTAGCCGAAGAGTTCGCTCTCCAGCAAGTCGGCCGGCAGTGCCGCGCAATTCACCTTCACCATGGGACGGTGAGCGCGAATCGACATCTTGTGGATCAGCCGAGCCAGAATCTCTTTGCCCACGCCGCTCTCGCCCAGCAGAAGCACGGGAACGTCGACCTTGGCGATCAGGGCTACCTGCGCGCGAATCTGCTTCATCACGGGGCTCGCGGCCAGGAAGAACAACTCGTCGTCGAGGTTCTCCACCATCTCAGTTCCCTTCACCGTATAGGTAGAGGCCTGGGCAGTGGCTTGTGGGTTGGACTCGAGAGCGCGTCGGATGGCGCCCTGCAATTGCGACGGCTGAAAAGGCTTGGTTACGTAGTCGGAAGCGCCGAGCTTCATAGCTTGAACGACCTTGCCGGTGTCGTTCACGCACGACATCATCAAGATCTTCTGCTCGGGGCGAATCCGCTTACAGTTCTCCAGGGTCTGCAGCCCGTCCATGCCGGGCATCAGCAGATCCAGGATCATCAGGTTGGGGGCCGGTCCGCGATTAAGTCTCTGTAGAGCTTCTGCACCGCTGTTGGCGGTCTCAACACGGTAATTGTCAATCTCTAAGACTGTTTTCGTGTAGCGTAAAACGCTCGGCTCGTCATCGACGAGCAGAATATGTGGCGCGCTCATTTGTACGTCTCCTACCCAGACGAAGCTAAAAGCAATGAAAACCTGCTACCTTTTCCTTTAACGCTTTCCACCCAGATGGCACCGCCGTGTGCTTCCGTGAGACGCCGGGCGATGGCCAGTCCTAACCCGGTGCCTCGCGACGATGCTCCTGGTAATTGAACAAAGTCCCGAAAAATGTCTTCCTGACGATCCGGCGGAATACCCGGACCGGTATCACTTACATCGATTCGTACAGCGTTTTCTACTTTGCGGTTTGACTTGCGTTCGAAATTGAACAAGAACTCGGTCTGCGCTTTCCGGCGGTCCCAGAAACACGGGCTCACACTCACCGTGACCTTTCCGCGGGCCGGCGTGAACTTGAGAGCGTTTTCGATCAGGTTGGAGACGATATGCTGAAGCTTCAAAGCCTCCACCCGGACGCGCGCGTTACCGGCGGGGAGTATCTCGTAGGCAATCGATTTCTGCCTCGCTGCCGGCGACCAGAAATTGAAAATCTCATGGACGTGCTCGTTGACGTTTACCGGATTCAATTGCGCCTGTTCCATGGAGGCGGGGCTCGCGGCGCGGAGCTCATATAGCAGGAGAAGATTCTGAATCAGCTTTTGCAGCCGTTCGGCGCTCTCCTGGATCTCTCCCAGAACGTCCGTCTGGCGATCATTGACTGGACCTAGATGGCCGCTTCGCAAGAGATCAGCGTAACCGAGCATCACCACCAGCGGAGTTTTGAATTCGTGAGCGGCGGAAACCAGCGGAAAGAATTCCCGGTTTTCGGAAGTTACGCCGTCACCATCGGGACTCATTCGCTTCCGCGGCGGATGCACCTGGACGATGTCCCGCTCCCGGCTTCCTTCGCACGGCGTCGCCTGCCCGCTGGAAGTGAGCGCTTCATCGCACACCGGGCGGCGGGCACTCTCGGATTGGAAGTACGTCTTGTCCATCAACCTGGGATCCCTCAACTGCCTGCTCTTGTAGGGTCTAGCTTCAAACCTTGCGTGCACCCGAGCCTTTCATTTCCGGAACCCAGGGCTGACCTGGTGTCTTGCGTTTTTGCTTTTATCCGCCCTGCTATCTCTATATCGCTTTTTCGCGTCGTTGTTCGCCAAGTTGATTTCGCGCCAGCGCCTTCCATGCGCGATTAAATCAGGCGGCTACAACTTAGCGATTCGTCGGTGAAACCCTGACTCGCAAAAACACTTGGCCCTTCGCGCAGTTGCGAACATAAGCGATTTTTTAAACCGGGATCGTGCGAGGGAGGTTGTGGCATCCGGATCGGCAAAGCCGGACCCGTTGCGCACTCAACTGAGCTCACCGAAGCGCACGTTACACAGCTCCGCGCATCAGCGCTCGTCACACCGTACGGTGTAAATTTCATTCTCCCAACCCGAGAGACAAATCTGGAAACTGAGAACCTGAGCACATGGGGGCCGGTTAGAGCTATAAAAGCTGGCAGCCGAAATAAACGTCCTCGGCCAATGCCCACCCGACCTTACGGCTACTTACCTTAGTACAATGGGGGTTGCTGAACTATAGGACTAAAGCCGCACTAAATGCAAGCACTTAATTTGCTTGTTTAAGCAAATTTCTTGCAAAGCGCCTGAACATGGGGAACTGTCCAATATCGCATAATAGCCAATATAAGTGATTGGTTCTATTAGGCTTAATCGGTGTATTGATATGTGGCCTGGGTGGTGGATGAGTTGTGGGGAAGACCACTTCGCCTGCGGACAGAGGCCTGGCCACGGGCTAAAGCCAGCCCTGGGATCGTCAGCAGACTCCAGCAAGCAGGCGTGCTGCGTTTTGGTTGGAAGCGCCTAGTCTTGCTTGAAAACTCGCCGTCCGCCGATTCCTAAGCATGGCTTGCTTTCTGCGCCACGAGTTCCACTTCGTCTTTCTCGTTCGGCTGCGGCCCAATGCGGGCAGGCTGACCGTTTTGCTGATCTTTGGAATCGGACGCGGGGCGGCTGGGCGACAAGCCGGCATCACGGATCTTGTACAGCAACGCACGGTAGCTGATCTTGAGCACCTCGGCCGCACGCCGCCGGTTCCAATGCTGCGCCTGCAGCACCTTGAGAATGATCTGTCGCTCAAGCCGGCGAACCGCCTGCTGAGTCATCTTCTTCAGCGGCACCGGGCCCTCGTCGGGAATCTCGAGTTCGAAGCTGCTGGGTAAAGGCTCAGAAAGATCGTTGGTGATGCAGGCTTCCGTGCCCAGAATCACGTAGCGCTTGATCAGGTTTTCCAGCTGGCGAATGTTGCCGGGCCAGTGGTAGCCCTGCAGGAGCCGCATCAATGAAGCAGATAGCGCGGGCGCCTTACGGTTGTAGACCATGTTGAAGTGCCCGCGGAAATACTCCACCAGTTCGGGGACATCGGCGCTGCGCTCACGCAGGGCAGGCATGGTGATGTTGACAACGTTGATGCGATAGAACAAGTCCTCGCGGAAATTGCCGGCCTCAATTTCCTGGCGCAAATCGCGATTGGTGGCGCAGATCACGCGGGCTTCCGAGCGCGTGTCCTCATGAGCGCCGATGCGGCAGAATTTGCCGTCCTGAAGGACCTGCAGCAGTTTCGATTGCAGCGCGGGACTCAACTCCCCGATCTCATCGAGGAAAAGGGTTCCGCGGTTGGCCATTGCGATCAACCCGGGCTTGGAAGTGAATGCTCCGGTAAAGGCTCCCTTTTCGTATCCGAAGAGTTCGCTCTCAAGCAGGGCGTCGGGAATCGCCGGGCAGTTGACCTTCAAGTAAGGGCCTTTGGCATAGGCCGACATCTGGTGAATGAGCTTGGCAATGATCTCCTTGCCCGTACCGCTGGGCCCCTGAATCAAGACCGGGACATCTGCCGAGGCGACCATAGCCAGATCCCGCTTGACCTTCTTCATCGCCTCCGAAGCGCCAAAGATCGCGGACTCCGGCGGCATTGCCAAGTTTGACTCTCCAGAAAATCTCATTTCGCGACTCCATCTGCTTCGAACCGAACACAAAGCTGCTTTGATTGAACCTCTTATGTGCATGTTCGACGCCAAAGTGGGTTTTCCTAAGCTCTCTGAAGCCGGCCGCAGAACATGGTATTAACATGTCCTAAGTGGCTGCAAATAAAAGAATAAGTACTTAATAATCAGAGGCTGTCCAAGGTTCGCTGGAAGGAGTTGTGCGCAGCGGCCGGGGCGCAAAAGGGAAAATGTTTTCACACAGGGTAAGCTCAATTCCCTTCGCCGCATGTCCTTATTTCTTTCTTTCTGAGGGGTATCGACCCCCGAAGTGCGGTAGCAGCGGAATCTGGAGCAACAGTGTTTACATCTTTGGAGCCAGCTGGCCACAAGGCCCGCACAGAAGGTGTATCCTAAACATTCTGTTTGCCTTAGCCGACGGGGACGGCGCATCAATTTATGCTCCGTTCGGTGGCATCCAACATGCGTTCTGAATTCAGCATCTTTGGATAAACAATGACATCCGCATCTGTAGCCTCTACCACGTCCTTTGAAGCCCTGGCTAACAAGCTGGACAACCGCACTGCGCGAATCGGCGTTATTGGCCTGGGCTACGTCGGTTTGCCGCTGGTATTGCTGTTCAGCGAGCAAAAGTTCAAAGTCACTGGTTTTGATATCGACCCCAAGAAGATCAAGATTCTCTCGGAAGGCGGTTCGTACATCGTTCGCATTCCGGAAACGGAGATTCAGGCCGCAAAAAAGGCCGGATTCACAGCCACGTCTGAGTATTCCGGAATCGCGGAAATGGACGCTGTGGTCATCTGCGTTCCCACGCCGCTCGACGACCATCACGAGCCGGATCTCAGCTACATCAGCGCAACGGCCGAAGCCATCGCGCCGCACGTGCGTCCGGGACAACTCATAGTTCTGGAGAGCACTACTTATCCAGGAACGACCGAAGAATTGCTGATCCCGATTCTGGAGAAGAATCCTCGCCGCCTGAAAGCAGCGCGTGGCGAGGAAACCAACGGTCAGAGCTTCTTTGCAGCTTTCTCTCCCGAGCGCGAGGATCCGGGCAACGACACGGTGGCGCGACGCGAGATTCCCAAGGTGGTAGGCGGATTGAACGCGCCCGCCACTGAGCTGTGCCGCAAGCTTTACGGCGCTATCTTCAACCGCACGGTGCCGGTATCGACGCCCGCTGCGGCCGAGATGACCAAGCTGCTCGAGAACATCTACCGCTGCGTGAATATTGCCCTGGTAAACGAACTCAAGGTGCTGTGCATGCGGATGGGCATCGATATCTGGGAGGTCATCGCGGCGGCGTCGACGAAGCCTTTCGGTTTCCATCCGTTTTATCCCGGACCTGGACTCGGCGGTCACTGCATTCCTATCGACCCGTTCTATCTTTCCTGGAAAGCTAAGGAGTACGACTTCCACACTCGCTTCATTGAACTGGCGGGCGAAATCAACCTGCACATGCCTTACCACGTGGTGGCGTCGACGGCAGCGGCTCTGAATCGCGACCGCAAAACTCTGAACGGATCGAAAGTCCTGATCCTGGGCGTCGCATATAAAAAGGATATTGACGACCTGCGCGAATCGCCGGCGCTGACCATCATCGAGCTGCTCCAGAAAGAAGGCGCCGACGTCAGCTACAACGATCCTTACTTCGAATATGTGGGACGCGGCCGCAAGTACAACCTGGAGATGGCCAACACGCCACTCGACAACCTGCAACAGTACGCTGCCGTGATCATCGTAACGGACCACTCCAGCTACGACTATCGGACAATCGTCGAGCAGGCCAATCTCGTGGTCGACACCAGAAACGCCACCAAAGGCCTTCAGAGTCCGAAGATTGTGCGCTGCTAGCTCCATCGATTCTCCTCTGTACCAATTTGGAACAGCCGGCTCGAACCTGAGCTGGCCTTTTTTATTGCTTTCTGGTGCTGGCATCGCCCACATAGAACCGAGCCATCTAAGCATTCAGCCACTTTCTATCAAGGGGAATCGTGTACGCCAACGGATAATGAAATCCGGGAACTTTGCACCCGGCTCTTACAGGTAGATGGCCCGGAATTCGAATCCGTGCTGGTTGACCTGCAAACTGCCCTGCGCGGTCGCTTTGAGAGACTTTCTAATCTTGCGGTCGCCACGATCCTCAAAATGCCACGGCCCAAAACTCCAGCTGAGAAATTGCCAACTGCGGAGGAAGAAACAAAAAAGAAATACGGTACTTAAAGATTCGTCGCAGCGTATTTCTGTACCTCCTTTTCCACCCTGCTTGTCTGCATTTCGCATTTCGGTCACGCAGGTAACCTTGTTCAACGACGGCTTCTCATCGGCGCCCCAAATTTGCCGAAGAACCATTCAGAAGAGCGTGTTATGCAGTTACGCAGACACATCGAATGGCTGTTGGTTCTCGTGGTACTCGCGTACTGTGCGCCGGGCAGCGCTCAACGAACTAACATCGCCTCTCTTGCTCATGGCGCTTCCGCCCAGGGCCAGTTGACAGTAACGCTCACCGTGGTTGCGTCAACGGGAATCGTGATCGACGCTGCCGGCGAACCACGTTTGATCATGGCGAATGCCGCAGCGGAAGGCGACAACGTCTCCAGATTGCAATCCTCCCACAGCATCGTCGTGAAGAAAACCCTGCAGCCTTCACGCGAAGTCCTCAAAACAAAACACAATCACGCGCCATCGATTTCTCCGCAGTAAACTACTTCGCTCCCACATCCAGATCGATGTCACGCAGGCTCGCTGGGCCGGGCGGAATAGTTACTCGCCGCGTGACTTCCCTTCCCGCGTAAGTGATGACGACTGTGTACGTTCCGGCAGGAAGATTGCGAAAGACATAAGCACCGTTGCTGCCGGTGTGAGTCTCCAGCAACAATTCCCTGATCCCCACAATTACGCCGGCCAACGGCACCGGTTTCAGTTCGCTTTTATCGTAGGCAGTAACTTTGCCAGTGATAGCGCGGATTGCCCTCACTACGATTTCAGCTTTTTCCGGCTTGCCCACCTCTACGATCACTTGCTGGGACTGAAGATTCTGCAGCGAGTAGCCCGGCGGATAAGTTGCCGCCTGCGTGCTTAGCGAATATGTTCCCGGCTCCAGCGCGGGAAAGGCAAATTTGCCGTCCATCATGCTTTGTGCGGAACGCTCCACGCCCGGTCCTTTAAGTTCAATCGTCACGCCGCCGATGCCCGCTCCCGCATCGTTCATGAGAAAGCCAAAGAGTTGTCCTTTGGCGAAGCTGATTCCGAAATCGATGGTTGAGTTCATCTGCGCGGCTGCAGGCGAGTCAGTGGTATGGAAGAACGGTTCTCCGGTCTCAAAGCGCGCCTCAACCGTGTGCGCGCCGAAGGGAACGTGGTGAAACGAGTAGCGGCCATCGGGATCTGTGCGAGTCACGCGATCGCCATCCAGGCGAATCTCCACGCCGCCGATTCCCGGCTCTCCCGGCTCGTACAATCCCAGCGCCATATCGTCGCGAAAAACGTGGCCTTCGATGGTTCCATGACGTCCCGGCAGCAGAAACCCCGGCGCGCTCGCGAACCGATGCCGCAGTGAAACGGAAAACACCGGCCGCGTATCCGGCGCCGCAGGGCCGCTGGCGGTGCGCACCAGAGAAAACGAAGCCACCAGGTCGTCCGGCCCGCGCACGCGTTGCGAATAACTCACCGTGGTGCTGGTGAAGCGAAACTCTCCCTGAACCAGCTCGGTCCTGCTGTCAAAATAACTCAGGTTCACCTGGGGATGGCTGGTGCTGCGTCCCAGCCAGCTCACCGTGGCGTTGAGATCGTTTCGCGCCGGCGCCAGATTGACCGTCAGCGGCGTTGAGAATCCCAAAGTCGCCAGCAGGGCGGTGTTGGTGAGTAGTTGCGCCAGCTCTTCGGGCGTCGTCACCACAATCCCGGCGCGCACCAGCAGATCTTCAAGGCCCGGGACCTGGGCGAAAATCGCGGCCACCGTGGGGACCTGCACATCGTGCCGGTAAAACGCGCTCATCAGAAATCTCCCCGCTGATCCGCGGACGTTAACCGAGTAGTCGTTGCCGCCGCTGCCGTCGTTGTTGCTGGTGCGCTCGTAACCGAATCCCGTGCCAAAATGCCGCGAAGCGAAATCCAGCCCGACAGGAATATTGATGGTGCTGAGCAGCGGGCTGACGGGCGTCAGCGACTGGAAACGCGAATACGTCCAGCCGCTCATTGCGGTGAAATGGCGGGTCAGCTTGTAGTTTACGGTCGAGCCGGCGATGAAAGTATTCTGCCGCAGCAGCGGCAAGTTGAAATTTGCCTGGTCAAGATTGAAAGTTCCAAACCAGCGGCTGCTGAACTCGTGCGAGGCGTTGAGATCGGCAAACGTTCCGTGCTGGTTGTTGATGGCCAGCGACGCAAACCTGTGCGGCTCCACGCGGAAATTCCCGGTCACGCGCGATTTCTTGTCTTCATAACTTCCCCGCGAGGCAAACGCCAGTCCCCAATGACTCACTCCCGTTTCCGCCAGGAATTTAGCCACATCTTTGTACTTCCAGCGATAGGTCAGATTGCCCATGCCTCCGTTGGGGCCGGAGGCGATTTGGTTACTGGGATTGCGGAAGTAGTAGAATCCGCCTTCCAGCGATCCCAATCCTTGCAACGAAAACGTTCGTGAAGCTCCCGCCACGTATTCTGGACCGGTTGACAGAAACAGTCCCTGGAACACGGCCACTGACGTGAACCCGCCGTGAAACTGCCACGGACCTTCACTCACGTGCAGTCCCCGCACCAGATAACCATCCAGAGTCAGCGGCGCATCGTTCACCTGGCGATCGATGAAGGTGACATCGTAGCGAGGCCGGCTGATCTCATAACTGGCCAGGGGAAATCCGACTCTCGACTGCGTGGAGTCATTGGTCAGCAGCGTTGCGTTCGTGATTTGCAGACGATTGAAGGAAGCGCCCTGGGTGCGTGTGAATTCAATTGAGTTCGTGAGCTGCGCGGGATCTGAGTTGTAGCGAAACTCATAGGCGCCGCGCTCGCCATAAGCCCCGTCGCGCGACGGTGGCTCGAATCCCGGAGGATAGCTTGGCGGTGGTTGAGGCACAACCACCGCAATAGTCCGCGTGCCCGCGGGAGTCACGACTACGACATTGGCGGCGCCGGGGCTGTGTCCCTGGATCGTCACCACTCCGTTGGCCGCAGAGGCTCCAACTACGGTCGAGTCCAACGAGTATGCGGCGCTGGCTCCAGCCGCAGGAATTTCGATCTGCTTCTGGTATCCGACCTGTACGGGCGCAGCTCCGGTTTGAGCCGTAGTCTCCGCTCGATTCTGGGGATCAAATGCAGACGCATTCGATCCTTGCGCACAAGCCGCTCCGGCGCAACCAGCCACCAACCACGCGATCATGTACCACATTTTCATCGGACATTGAATGGGGCGTCGCTGGTCAGCGTTTTGCCTTCGAATTGCAGCGTGCACATCGCCTTGTAATCGCCGCGCTGAAGCTGGTCAGGGTATTCCGCGGAAAACTCCAGGCGCTCTCCCGGCAGCAGCCGCTGCGCCGACAACGGAATCTTTGACACCAGGCTGCCTTTGTCGTTGAGCAGCACTGCCATGCCGTCGGGCAGCACCGGCTCGGTCCCCACATTGGTAACCCACTGCGAAATCGTCAAATTCGAGCTCTCGCTGGCCGGTGCAACGCGCAGCGCTTCCGGTTGCAGCTTTACGTTGTCGGAAAGATTGAAGGTGATCAACGCTCCCAGCGATGCCGTCATGCCCACGGAACTGGTGGATGTCGGCAGCTTGTTCGTGCCGTGAAATATCGCCACTACCGCGCGCAGCTTGGTGTCGGCCGGCAGTGTCAGGCGCACATCCACGCTGCTCGAAGAGTGCGGCTTCACGATCACCAGCTTCTGCGAGAAAACCGCACTCGACGCGATGCTGTTGGCCGTCTCGCCTGCCGCGACAAAGATTCGCTTGCCATCTTTGATCACTACGTCTTCCGCCTGCAGTTCGAAGGCAAATTCCAAACTTGTATTGTTGGTCAGAGTCAGCGTCTGCGTCAGTCCCTGGCCGAATGCTCCGCGCGCCATGATCACCGCCGGGCTCAGCGAGATCGAGGGCGGAACGTTCGTCGCCGGCGCAGGCGAAGCGCCAGGGCCTGCCTGGCCAGCCTGAGCCGAAGCTGCCGCAGCGGCGCTCTGCGCCATTGCCGTCCCCGAACAGCAAGCCAGCATTGCGATCATCGCCAGCAAAGCTGCGCTGCTTCTGAACTGTGCCTGCCTCAATCGAGAAAATATAATTTTTGCTCTCACAAACTGCTCCCTAGTTCGGAATCACTTGCACAACAATGGAATTGTGAAGGGCCGCGTCCTTCTCCGTGAGTGAGGCCGGCACCTCAATCTCCAGGCGATGCGCGGACGTCTTCCCCACCGGAAATCTTCCCGGCAGCGCCTGCAACGCGGTCGTCAGCCTTATTCCATCCATCCACAGGACATGGGAAGAGTCGGGATACGCCAGCGCAACCATCAACGTCGCGCCGCTCACGTGCTGGCTGGGATCTTGCACCATCACTCCGAACTTGGCTGAAACCACGAGCCGGTCGCCTGCGGTCTTCACCTGAACATTCGCGCCCCGCGCATGACCGGCGTAAGAAACATTGCCGAGGTCCAGCACCCGTTTCCCGGTAATGCCCGGACCATCGGGCAGATCAACGAAGGCGACCGTAAGGCCGCCTTCTTGTTGCGTCTTCATGTTGATGACCGTTTTGGAGTTGCGACTGCCCGTGCCCTTCGCTTGCGTCCAGCCGTCGGTCACGAGGGAGGAACCGACCAGCAACAGCGGCAGGACCTGGCACAGCCTGATATCGCACCCCCTACACCCGGTCTTATCTCTTGCGATCTGCTTTTTTACAACTATCAGCCAACTCGTGCGCGAACACTAGTTGGAGGTAGCCGTAAAGTTAATGGTGTTGCTGATCACGCTGCCGCTCGCCGTGGTGAACGGAATCGTGATGGCAACCGCTTCCGCGGCGTTGCTGCCATACGTGCCGGTGGCAGTGATCGTCGCCGCCGACGCGCTGGTCACGGTATTGCCCGCCACGCCCCAGGTGTTGGTCGCGTCAGCCGCGCCCAGCTGAGCTTTCAGCGTGTAGTTGGCGCTCGTGCTGTTGGACTTGGTCACCAGCACGTCCACCGGAGTGCTTACTGTAAAGCTGGTTCCGGCGACAACGGTGCGGGTGATGCCGGCGGCAATCGCGCCGAACGCGGAAACGTTGCCGAACGCCAGTGTGGCAGCGTTGGTTCCCGCGCCAGACGAAAGCGCCACGCCCGCGGCGTCAGAGTTGAAAACCAGGTTGATGGATGAGTTCACTGTGGCGGTCACTGTCAGTGTGCCGCTGGCGGTGTTTCCCGCCTGCGCCACTGCCATCGACGAAACCATCGCGAACATCACCGTAGCAATTGCAATCAGTGTCAGCTTTCTCATTTTCAGGTCCCTCTCCTCGTATTTGTTTTTTTTGCAAAATCTATTGCTTTACAAAACCCTAGTTGGCCGTCGCCGTGAAGTTGATCGTCGTTGTCAACGGCGCGCCGACCGCCGGCCCGCCCGCTCCCGGAGCAGCCGTGGAAATCGTCAGGTTCAAGCTGTGTTGCACATCCGTGCCGTACGCGCCGTTGGTCTGAACGTTCTGCGCCGCGGTAGTCAAAGTCACCGCGTCTACCGCGTAACTGAACCCTACGGGAGCGGCCGCGGCCAGGTTCGCGCTGAGCGTGTAATTGGGGCTGCCGCCTCCTCCTTGCAGCACGTTCACATCGAACAGCGTGCGGACTGTGTAGCTTCCCGCCAGCACTGTCGGCCGGGTTACACCGGCTGAAAGCGGCCCAAACGCCGAAACCGTCCCGAAGTTCAGGCTCGCCGCCGCCGTGCCGGTATTGCCCAATGCCACGCCTCCCGGATCGCTGTCGAACACCAGGGCAATGCCGCTTTTGTTGATCAAGGTGGCATTGATCGTTCCCGTGGCCGTGGTCTGCGCCGTCAAAGCGACGCTCGCCAGCAGCAGGCCGGTCAGCATCAGGGTCCGGATTCGTGCGTAGTTCTTCATCTCAACCGCTCAGTTGGCCGTAGCCAGAAAAGTGATCGTCTCCAGCAAAGTCTGCGCCGGAACGTTGTTCTTCACCTGCACCTGCAGGGTCTTGGTCACCGCCGTGCCGTAGTTGTCGGTGGCGTCGAGCTGCGTAAATGCCGTGTTGTTCAGCGCCACGTTGTTGATCAGCCAGGTCACATTCGCCGGAGGCGCCGTGGAAATCTCCGCCGCCAGCCGGTAATTCGGACTGCTGCTGTTGGCCTTGCTTACCACCACGTCGAACGCGCTGCTCACCTGATACATCGCCGGCGGAACGTGCGCGTAACTCACGCAGGCCAGCGAGTCGCTGCCCGCGGGAAAAGATGCCGTCCCCAGATCCAATCCCACGTTGTTGGTTCCCGCATTCGTCAAAGGACAGAAACCGTTCGTTCCCACCGCTGGATTGTTCTGGAAGATCAGGCTGATGGAAGATTGCACGGTCAGGCTCAGCGTGAGCTGCGCGCTGCTGCTCTGCGCCCTTCCCGCCGCGGCAAGGAGAATGCAGCACGCCACAATGTGGCATGCTCGCAGCGCAAGTTTTCTGGACACGCGCATATTTCCCCTTATCTTCCGTGAATGGGCTTTCACGTTCTGGGCTGAGCAGGGGATGTCAGGACTTTGGTCCCACCCTTTTGTCCTGCTCGTTCGTACTGCTGTGGTCAAAGTGTCAGTCAGAGGCGCAGAAGGCGCAATGGTACTTAGGTCACCATGCAGCGCATTTGCCAATGATTAGTTGGGTTTAATGATCAGCGGACGAGTGCTCTTTGGTAACCATGAGGAGTTTTTTCAGAGACGGTCAGCGCTGGTAGAAATTGCTTGTCTTTTCGAGGAAGCCGGCTTACGCGCTGCTGGCGCCGTCGGCTTTGCCGCCCTGCCAGGAGAAATCGTAGGAGTGAATTTCGATCGCCAGTCCTCGTTTGCCGTTGGGCAGATCGGGAACCACCCGCAGCACTTTGCCGTGACAACCGATCAGAACCGGCGTCGGCGATTGCGTCAGCTTCTCCGGCAGCACCAGGACACATTCCAGTTCCTGGCCGATCTTCAACTGAGCCTGGGTGTGAAGGTAAATCCCGCGCGCGCTGACGTTGCGCGTCTCCGCGAAATCCACCCACTCCGAATCGGGGAGCCGGATGCGCACCATCACCTCGAGCGGTAGCCTTGCCAGCTTCCGTCGTTCGAGAATAGGCATTCCCCGCGCCCCCAAGGCCGTTCTTGTTGTTTCGTGAGCCACGATGTAGTTCAGTTGAACCGATCGAGAAACGATCTGAAGCCCAAGGAGCCCAAGGGCCTGCAAACGCTAAATGGTCCGGACGGTCGGGCAAAAGGTGCTGCACGAATCAGGCCATCCAAAAGATCCATAGTGTTTTCAATTGCTTGCAGAACCCAAAAGGCTTAGGGTCCGCTTCTCGGACCAATTTCAGACGAAACAGCAGGCGCTTGGACATTGTTGCACATCCCCCTTAGCTCACCTTAACCCTTTGCTTTTCAGGTATATAACTGTTTAATAGTCATTCTGGCTCAGGTCTAACCTCTTGGCACTTGCTATGCAAAGCCTTTCCCATCCTTGCTGGATTACTTAATGGATCTTCATGGTTTCCCTCCCCGAAAACAGCCTCTTCTTCCCGAAAACCGCCCGTTTTCTTACCCCTCTTGCTCCCTGGCGTAACTTGGCGCTAAGAATCGTTAATTCCTGAGTCCCCGAAGAACTATTGCCGTTCCCCCTGCGTTAAAGCCATCCGTACGCCCCGATTGAACGTGGCACATACGATAAACAGGAAACTTGCACCTCCCGCAGTTCATCCTGCTTCTCGGATTCAGTCTGCAATCGCGGCGCGATACTTCTGTAACCTTCGTTTAAGAGAGAGCTGCCAGTATGATCATCGCCATGGGAACGCAAAGCGGCGTGCGGAGAGTGACGCAGATGGGATCGAAGCCCGCCCAGGAAAGAGCTGTTTTTCGGCGGTGGCAACGTTACCGCCTCAATCTTCCGATTCGGCTGATCGTCACCCGCGAGGACAGTACCCGCATTGCCGACGGTCGCGCCAACGACATCAGCGAAGGTGGCATGCTCATCTTCGCCGGCATGGAGCTGCGCTCCGAAGACAAGGTCCTGATCGAGTTCACCGCGCCTTACTCCAGCGCCCCCGTTCGCGCCCCGGGCATCGTCCGCCACCGCCGCGGCTACAACTACGGCGTGGAGTTCAGCCCCGAAACCCGTGCCGACGGCGAAGACACCGAAAAGCTCCGCAACATGATGCGCCTGGCCGCCGGCCCCGAACGCTAAATCCACTCCGCTGGCTACCAGCCACTCGCTTCCAGCTCTCCGTGCCTTTGTTTGTCCCGGGTGACGCCGGATCCAGATCTTGGCTCTTCCGACCCCCCGGATCGCCGGACCTCCGGATCTCGATTTCCCGATTTTCTGATATCCGCAATCTCGGCGAACTCGGCGATTTCCAAATGACTTACTCCTTCGCGTTCCTTCGCGTCCTCTGTGGTTCAGGTTTTTGCTAACTACTTTCTTCTAATTTTGCCAAATTACCAAATTGCCAAATTGCCAAATCCAACACGGCCCAGATCACCCGATCTTTTCCCCGCCCCGTATGGTCTCCCAATCATCCCACCCTCATCCCATGGCATTGAGGTGCACCCCTAAGCTGAGACAGTTATTTATCCCAGGAGGGCGATTTGTGTGGGTGAACCCCGCTAACTCGCGCCATTACCAGGTTCCGTCAAATCCTGTCGAATCTTCGCTTAAATCTGGATTGAATTTGCGTACATCCGCCCGGTCGATCCGATCTAAGTGCTGTGTTTTCATATCACCAATCGCCAGATCGCCAAATAGGCCCCTATGCGCCACCCCCCACCCCCCGGTTTCAATCCATTTCAATCCACTTCAATCCAAGTCAATCCAGAATTGCATATTCCCAGGGTATTCACCGCACGGCCTGCATACCGCGGGGACTCCAGCAATCCCCGCGGCCCTAACTTTCCCTGACGGGCTGATGGCTACTTTGCTCATCGCTCATTTGCCGACTGCTTCAGTTTTCAAAGAACCATCCATGGATCGCCCTGGGGCGGTCCTGCTGCTCTGTCTATCTGTATAAGTTACGAATATATCACGATAGCGTATATATAGCGCAAGAAAAAAACGCCAAATCGACATGAATTCCGATTTTCGCGATTACGGCGATTGCGGCCATTTCCGCCAGCGATCTAGCCAGTGGTTCGTTCGCCTTGGCTGGCTGCTCGAAGCCGGCAGCTGGCCGCTCTTTCCCGATGTCGGCGTTGTCGAGGTCTTTATAGCCGTGGCTCGGTTTTGGCAAACAGCCAACAGCTCTTTTCCGATTGCGGCGATTACGGCGATTCCGCGCGATTACGGCGATTTATGCTAATCTGAACTCGTCCCGCCTTTGCACGCGTCCCCGTCGTCTAGCCCGGCCTAGGACATCGCCCTTTCACGGCGGTAACACGGGTTCAAATCCCGTCGGGGACGCCAAAGAATCAGTGACTTACAGGCGTCCGGGTCGCAATTCCCACAACACTCAACAACATTCGTCAAAATCATGCGTGAAAAGCAGTACCCGTGCGCATGATCAGGTCCGCCAAAGCCCCCTGGGCTTGGCGTTTGGGGTTTTCAAGAGCCTGCGTATAGGCGTCCATCGTGGTCTTGAAGGACGCATGCCGCAGGAGTTCCTGGACCACCTTTGCGTCCACGCCCAGCGACTTGATCAGAGTCGAGAACGTATGGCGGAAAGTGTGCCAGCCGATTTTCTTGGTTATGCCCGCGCAACGGGCCGGAGCTGACCAGCAGACACTTCCTGGCCTGGTCCATCGAGCGGAAGATCGAGCTGATTCACATTCAGCCGGGCAAGCCAACGCAGAACGCGCATGTGGAGAGTTTCCTAGAGGCTCAGATCAGGTCCCCGCGGTGTTCCAGTTCTTCTCGCTTGCACTCCGAGGACGTTCCAACAGTACAAGTACGCGTCCCGACGCGTCTGTTCAATATTGGTCACTCCCCGGCACAGCAATGCACGGGACAGGTCACCTAGGCACGTGATGCACGTCACCGACGATGGCGGGATAAGAATCAAATCATAGAGTGTGGGCCGGCGGGGGTGCCGGCCTGGATCAAATGTGCCCGGGATATTTGAACTTATTAACAGCATAGGGCTAAAGAGGAGGGCAGATCGATGAAAAGAATCTTCTCGTTAATGGTTGTGATTGTCTTGGTTGGCCTACCTGCGTCTGCCCAAAAAGACGAAAACAAGCGGATTGAGAATGCCGGCAAAGTGATGGTTGAGATTCTCAATGTTCCGGACGATATTCCGGAGGATCTTCTGGACAAGGCGGAATGCGTCATCGTTCTGCCTTCCGTGGTGAAATTTGCAATCGGGTTCGGGGGCAGTTACGGTCGCGGCGTGATGACTTGCCGGAGCGGCAAGGGTTTCAGCGGACCTTGGAGTGCGCCTTCCATGATGGCGCTCGAAGGCGGAAGCTTCGGCCTGCAGTTGGGCGGCCAAGCGACAGACTTTGTCTTGTTGGTGATGAACCAGCGCGGGGCTGATTCTATTCTCACCAGCAAGGTCAAGCTCGGCGGCGACGTGGCTGCTGCAGCCGGACCGAAGGGCCGCAGCGCTGCAGCCTCTACGGATGTCACCATGCGGGCGGAAATTCTCTCGTATTCGCGGTCGCGAGGATTGTTCGCCGGGATCTCTCTAGAAGGCTCAACTCTCCGTCCCGATAACGATGGGAACGAGAGGCTCTACGGAAAAGGAACCACGGCGAAGGACATCGTAATCAATAGTGCGATTCGCGCGCCCGCCTCGGCGAAATTGCTCGTTGCCACTCTGAACAAGAAGTCTCCCAGGAACAAGTCCGGTAAGTAGGGATCAAGTGGCGCAACACCGGGCAGCAGGGGGGACGGGTCTGCCTGCGAAGAGAAGGAGGTTCAATAGCTCATGCCTTTGCCGACTCGAACTTCTGGAGTTTGAAAACGTGCGGCCATTGTCGGCATCTGACAACGTGTCAGAAGAGATTTTGGCAATCGCCGAAGAGTTAGAGCAGAGCGGGAACCCACAACATGTGCGCTATGCGACATTCCACACGTTTCCTCGCAAAATGTGACCGACGCACGATGATTTGACGAAACAGGCGATAGCGCTCAAAACCCCCTTCAGAGGTCAACGAGTGATATCGGGATTTTTCAACAATTACGCTCCCGGCAGAGCCGCCAATGCACCTAGGTAACTCCGGGCCCCTCCATTTCTCCGAGCACTTCCGCTATAAACTGACAACGTGATACACCGGCCTGAGCGATGCGCGTCCCTATTGCAATGGCGATTTTTCGCCAGGTGACATCTACTGCGTGATTACGGGCGTTTCCCAACCATCATATTCGCCGTCGAAACGCTGGGACAGGTGGAGCAGTTCAATCACTGTGGCGTCAATCGAGGGTTGCTCAATGCACTGGGTGCGGGTTACTTCGATGCCGAAAGGTAAGTCTCCCTTGGCGCTTGATTCAGAGGCAATCTTGTAACCGACGGCGGCTGCAGCATCTCGAAACAAAGCGCGACAGGATTCGGAGCGAAAGTACAGCCAATGTCGGACCTCCCTCGCTACGCTCAGAACATCTCCTCTCTCCACTAGTACGGCGAGCAGGTCCATGTTGGCAATGCGCTGAAGGTCTTCGGGTGATGGATACAAAACATCAATGTACTGGACCCATCGCGGGTCTTCTTGATCGCCCGGGTCGCATTTATAACCTTCAAAACTCTCCAATGCTGCTTCGACTGCGTGACGGAAGCCATCCTTGGTTTCTCCGTAAAAATAGAACTCGCGACGCCCTTCAGTGGTGATCCTTCCACATGGTACTGCTCGGCAGGCATCGGACACGCACGAGTTTAGAGCGTCTTCTATTTTGTAGAGTGTGGGAGCCTCTTTGCTGTCGGACAGGCCATCGGGTCGTGGCGTTTGAAAATAGACCCACGTCCACAGCAGCCAAGGTTTAGATGCTATCGGGGCTGAATCCCGCAGTCCGAGATTGACAAAGATTGACGCGATTTTTCCGTTGACGTTGCAGAGGTAGGGCTTCCAGTTCTCGACCATAGCCGCTTGCACATGATAACTGTTGTCAGCAGGCGATTTCACTCATTACCCGATTGTGAGTGAAATGGCGATATTACGTCAACAATCGCTGCTCAGCCAATTCGCTATAATGCGATTTTCTTTAGATTCACCTGTGGTGCGCTCTGGCTGTCGTACGCAGGCGGAGACCCAGGAGGGGTTCAGGAGAAATGGCAGCATTGACAATAGTCGTTGGATTGCCATTGCTCCTTTATGCCTTCTTGATGTTCGACCGAATTGTGCGAACTGAGTATGAATCGAATAGGGCCGTATGGGAGGCAGATGGTAAGCCGGGCGGGTTTTTCTGGAGCCCACCGGAGTGTACATTTTTTAGGAGCGCATGGGCAAGGAATCGCCTGTCGTTTGTCTGGCTATTCGCGACTCCGTCCTGGGCGACCGCGTCAACAGATTGTCACTCATGGCTGAAGAGGTTGCGAATCTGTGTTTTTGCATGGAAAGTCTTGATTATTTCGGCCTTCTTGGTCCCTGCTTTTGGACATTAGGGCACCCTCGGAGCGACAGCGCGATTAGAGAGCGTCGTCTTAACTTTCGTAAATCAGATGGGATGAGAAGGCCGGTCTCCGACGGGATGCTGTAGGCTCCCAAGTTATCGACGTGCTCGAAGCACAAGAGATAAAGGAGACCGGCAATGAAGAAGGTTAGCACCGTAGCGGCGAAGCAGAGCAGGAATATTTCTCAGCAGAAACTGACCATGGGATTGGATCTGGGAGATGGCAACAGTTGGTACTGCATGCTG
>DATGHX010000032.1:0-31820 GCA_035307585.1 Candidatus Angelobacter sp. | reverse complement strand
GGCGGCTTTTCCAGGCTCCATCCGCGCAGCGCCTTCGCCAGACCTGCCATTCCTGCATGGAATTCGGCGCCAGCATCGGGAGTCCTCATGGCGACGATTTCCGCTTCTCTTTCCGCGGTGGGGTGCTCCACGCGCAAATAGAAACTGCGTCGGCGAAGCGGATCGCCGATACGCCTTTCTTCGTTCGATGTGAGCACGACGAAGGGAATGCTCTTCGCTTGAATCGTTCCGAGCTTGGGAATACTCAACTGCCACACGCTCAGGAGCTCTAACAGCATCGCCTCGAACGCGCGGTCTACTTTGTCGAGCTCGTCGATTAACAACACGCAACGTTTCTCGTGTTGCAATGCTCGAAGAAGCGGCCCAGCACTGAAGAACCGCTGGCTGTGCAACTCGGTCTGCAAGGATTCCCAATCAATGCTGGCAGATTTTGCCCTCAATTCAACGCAAAGCCTCTGCAAAGCCTCATCGAACTTTCCGATGGCTTTCTCGTCGTTGATGCCCTCGTAGCATTGCAGGCGTTCGACCGTCGAGCCGGCAGCCTCGGCAACTGCATATGCCAATTGGGTCTTGCCGCTGCCCGCTGGCCCTTCCAAGAGCAACGGTTTATGGAGGCGCGCTGCGAGAAACACAGTTGATGTGCCTACTGAATCGGCGATGTAGCCCGTGGACCTAAGGCGCTTACCGACTTCTTCGACAGATGAAAACACGGCTGGCTCCTGTGCCCAGGACAGGTTTTCCTGTCGCGAGCGTCTGAAACCTAACCCCGAATGAAATTTCGGTCAAATCGATAGTGATTTCGTCGTCTTTTGACCGAAAACGCGACCTGGGTTAGAAAACGAAGCACAAGAGCAAGACGACGACTAGGTGGACCTATGTTTAACCCCCAACACGTTCGGTGCGCATGGGACCAACAGGCTGGCGCATGAACCTTGAGAGCAACTCCGCGCTAGACTCACCCAAGAAGTCACCGCAATTCTCGGAAAGGCCCGTGAGTGCGAAGGCCGCGGCGGAGTTCCTGCAAATGCACGTACGAAGCGTTACGCGCTTGGCAGGGGTTGGACACCTCCCGGGGCATCCCGTCGGATTCGGACAACGGAAGAGATGGCTCTTCTACATCTCGGAACTGGACGAATGGTTGCGAGCCCAGGTATGCTCCGAATCATCCCGGCGTCGTCAAGGCAAAGGAGGACAAGTTGCCTAGACGAAACCGTTATCAGTTCGGCAGTCTCGAACTTCGCAAGAGGACCAAAGGCCCGGACGTATGGCTATTCCGCTATTGGGACCGAGAAAATCCGTCAGCGACGCGACCCTCGATAACCTTGGGGACCGTCGAGGATTATCCGACGCGGGCGGATGCCAGACGTGCGGCCGAAGGTCTCCGACTGGAAATCAACAACGGCTTGCCATCGCGCGAGGTAGTCACGTTTCAGGGCCTCATCGATCGCTTCGTAAGCGAAGTGATCGATCAGGGCGATCTGGCCCACACCACCAAAGAACCCGATCTCAACCGTATCAACAAGCACATCTCTCCGAAGTGGGGCTCGTCTCTTCTACGGGAGGTCAAACCTTATCCTGTCCAGGAATGGCTCCGGAAGTTGGCGGTGGCTCCCAAAACCAGAAGTCACATTCGGGGCCTACTGTACCGCCTATTCGAGAAGGCCATGCTTTGGGAACTCATTCATTTGGAACGCAATCCCATGAGCTTGGTCGAACTCAGGGGCGTCAGCAAACGCATGAAACCGCCGCGTATCTTGACCGAGGAGGAGTTTGGGGCTTTGCTCAACGAACTCGTCCATCCCTATCGCTGTATGGTTCTACTTGCTGGCTGTACCGGCCTTCGTATCAGCGAGGTCATGGGCCTGCGCTGGAGTGGAATCAACTTCGAAACCTTGGCGATGGAAATCAGGGAAGGATATGCTCGCAGCCAAGTCACGAAGTTGAAATCGGAATGTTCCCAGGACGAATTGCCCCTGGACCCGGACGTCGCGACCATTCTGCTCGAATGGAAGTGGCTCTGCCCAGAGACAAAAGGAGATTGGGTCTTTCCGAGCCCTCGGACAGAAAAACCCTACGATTCCGGCTCTCTGCGGAAGAAGGTACTCAAAACCGCAGCAGTACGAGCGAAGATTCCTGGAGCTATTGGCTGGCACACTCTACGTCACAGCTATCGCGCATGGCTCGACGAGACTGGTGCTCCGCTTGGCGTACAACAGAAACTCATGCGCCACGCCAATATTTCGACCACGATGAACGTCTACGGCGGAGCCTTCATGAAAGCAAAGCGCAAAGCCAACACGTCCGTCGTGCAGCGCCTGTTGCCTCAGGGGCAGACCAAATAAAAAGAGACCGTCTCGCAGACGGCCTCTATTCTTGCTGTCCGAACCTTATTGGACCATTTCGGACCACAATTGATAATCAAAATTCCTCGTAACTCTATGATTGCGTTGGTTGCGGGGGGTGGATTTGAACCACCGACCTTTGGGTTATGAGCCCAACGAGCTACCAGGCTGCTCCACCCCGCAAAATAATCTTAACAGTGCCGTTGCGGGTGGTCAAATGAACAGCAGCCCGGGTAAAGGCCAGCGGGGCAGAGTTGTCCACCGGTTGAGGGCGCTGCGGGAGAGCGGCTTTCAGAAATTAAGGTGGCTGCTGTACGATGTCACGTCGATCCGTGATGGCTGCCCTGATTCAAGATCTTCGCTATGCCTGCCGGTCTTTTCTAAAGATTCCCGGTTTTACGCTGGCGGCGGTCTTGTCGCTGGCCATCGGCATCGGCGCCAATTCCAGCGTCTTTAGCGTGGTTAATGCCTTGCTCATGCACGCGCTTCCGTACAAAGATGCCGACCGCCTGGTGATCCTGTGGAATCGTTCGCCCGGCCTCAACATCACCCAGGACTGGTTTTCGACGGCGCAGTACTTTGACATCCGCAACGGCCAGCGCAGCTTTGCCGACGTGGCCATTGCGATCGGCGGCGTGGAGACGCTGACCGGCGGCGGCGAGCCGGAGCGTATTGGGGCGATTCACGTTTCGTCGAATCTGCTGTCCATGCTGGGAGCGAGAGCGGAGTATGGCCGGGTGTTTACAGCTGAAGAAGACCGTCCGGGAGCCGCGCCAATTGCGCTGCTCGGGCACGGAACCTGGATGCGCCGGTTCGGCGGCGACGCCAAGGCGATCGGCAAGCAGGTGGCCATCAACGGCAAGGCGTACCAGATCGCGGGCGTGATGCCGTCGGCTTTTTCGCTGCCCCGCGAAGTTATGCCGACTTTGAACGGCGCCGAAGATGCAGAGGTTCTGCTGCCACTGCCACTTGCCGCCGATGCGGCCTCGGCGCGCAATCACGAAGACTACAACCTGATGGCCCGGCTCAAGCCCGGCGCCACAGTGCAACAGGCACAGGCCGAGCTGGATACTCTGACCGCGCGTTTGCGCCACGATTTTCCCGATCTGTATCCACCCAATGGCGGCCTGACGTTTGGTGTGGTTCCGCTGCAGGAGCAGGTCGTGGGCGATGTCCGGAGGATCCTGATGATCATGCTGGCGGCGGTGGGCTGCGTGCTGCTGATTGCCTGCGCCAACGTTGCCAACCTGCTTCTTTCGCGAGCGCTGAGCCGCAGCCGCGAGATCTCGATTCGCGCCGCCCTGGGCGCCAGCCGTTCCCGCCTTATCCGCCAACTGCTGACCGAAAGCGTCCTGCTCGCGGTATGTGGCGCCGCGCTGGGTGTCGGGCTGGCTCTTGTAGGCAACCGCGTGATTCATCTTCTGGGGACCAAGTTGGTTCCTCGTCTGCACGACATCGCCATCAACGGTGAAGTTCTGACGTTTACGCTGATCCTGGCCGTCGCCTGCGGGGTGCTTTTCGGGCTGGCCCCGGCGCTGCGTCTCGCCGGCGGCAACGTTCAGCAGAACCTGCAGGACGGAACCCGCGGCTCTTCGGCCGGCAGCACGGTCTGGGGAGGAAACAACCTGCGCCGATTGCTCGTGATCGCGGAGCTGGCGCTCTCAGTTGTGTTGCTCATCTCTGCCGGCTTGTTGATTCGCAGTTTCGTTCGCCTGCAGAACGTCTTTCCCGGATTCAACCCGCGCGATCTTCTTACTGTGGAACTGAAGATGAGCGGACGCAGGTACGAAGGTGACGGCAGCGAGGTAAGGGAAGCTTATCGCCGGCTGTGGGAGCGGCTGGAGCAGCTGCCGGGTGTCACAGCGTCGGGCGGAATTACGTCTCTCCCGCTGAGCGAGATGTACGCCTGGGGGCCGATCATCGTGGAAGGCCGCCCTCTTCCGGGCGAGACTTTTCTCAACGCCGACCAGCGCGTGGCCGGCGGCGATTATTTTCAGGCCATGCAGATTCCGCTGATCAGCGGGCGGTTCTTCAACCAGCAGGACACACCGGACAAGCCGCGAGTGGCGATCGTGGATGAGGCCATGGCCAGGCAACTGTGGCCCGATCAGAATCCTCTGGGCAAGCGCATCAAGCCCGCCGGAGTGGACGCCAAGGGCCCATGGATGACGGTGGTGGGCGTGGTCGGCCGGATCAAGCAGGATACGCTCGACTCCGATCCGCGGATCGCGCTGTATCTTTCCCACACCCAGTACCCGGCACGCACCATGAATCTGGTAGTGCGAAGCAGCGTCGCGCCCCAGGCGCTGATGGCAGAGGTCAGGGGGGTAATTCACGAGCTCGATCCCGATCTTCCCTTGTACAACGTGCGCACCATGGGCCAGCGAGTGGACGACTCGATGGCGCGCCGCCGCTTCACCATGCTGGTGTTGGGCATCTTCGCGGCAGTGGCGCTAGCGCTGGCTACGACCGGAATCTACGGCGTGATTGCTTACCTGGTGAGCCAGGGGACGCGGGAGATCGGCATTCGCCTGGCGCTGGGAGCCACGCGCATGAATATCCTGCGGCTGATCATTCGCCAGGCGTTGTCATTAGCATTGGCCGGAGTGGTCCTGGGAGTGGCCGGAGCGTTTTTATTCGCGCGCGCCGTGCGGAGTCTTCTTTATGGCGTGAGTGCCACTGATGCGGTTACGTTCAGTGCCGTGCCGACCCTGCTGGTAGTGGTGGCGATTGCGGCGTGCTATGTTCCTGCGCGTCGCGCGGCGCAAGTTGATCCCATGATTTCGCTGCGCTGCGAGTGATGCTGGCTGTTATCCAGTACGAGTGGAAAGGCCAAAGACAGCTTCCTCATGAGGGCCGCTGCTTGTGCCAGATGGTTTCTTTCTCATAGGCACGCGCCAACGCCAAGACCTTACCTTCGGCGCCAGGCGCCCCCGCAATCTGCAAACCGATCGGCATTCCTGATTTCGAAAACCCGCAGGGAATTGAGATCGCGGGCAGTCCCAGAGTGTTGAACGGACGAGTGTTGCGGAGGAGCAAAAGCTCTTTTCGGCGAATCTGATCGGGAGCAGCTTCGAGTTCGGCGAAGGTTGGCGCGAGACGCGGCGTGGCCGGGGTGATAATAAGGTCGATGTTCTCGAACAGCTCAAGAATCTCGCGTCGCTGCCGCAGCAGATTGCGATGACCTTCCACATACTGCGCAGCAGTTACGCCCGATCCGCTGCGTATGCGCCGGAGAGTTTCGGGATCGTATTCGCCTTCATGGGCGGGCAGATATTTCTGGTGGTAGGTGAAGGATTCACACAGAAAAACAGTGTTGTCGTCAGCGGTGGAGAGATTGATATCCTGCGTACCTGCCGAAATCTGCTTCAGGCTTGCCAGCGCTGCGCGTGTAGCCTTCTCAACTTCCGGATCCAGGTCGATCCAGAAATCAATGGGCACGCCCAGCCGCAGCGAGGATTTTTCCTCAATGGCCGAGGGATAGTACACGGGCGGAAATTTCTGGCAGTAGATGTCGTGAGGATCGTAATGGGCGATGGCCTGGAGCACCAGCGACGTGTCGGTAACCGACCGCGCCATGGGACCTGCGTGATCCAGCGACCAGGAAAGAGGAATAATGCCGCGCGTGCTGACCAGCCCGTAGCTCGGCTTGAGTCCGGTGATCCCGCAAAGGGCGGAGGGCAGGCGAATGGAACCGCCAGTGTCAGTGCCGATGGCGGCATAGCAGAGCCCGGCGGCAATGGCCGCAGCCGAACCGGAAGACGAGCCGCCGGTAATATGAGCGAGGTTCCACGGATTGCGGGCGGGACCAAAGTGTCCAATGAGCCCGCTGCCTCCGTAGGCGAACTCCTGAAGGTTAAGTTTGCCGAGCAGGATGGCTCCGGCTCTGCGCAAGCGGCGCACGACCTCGGCGTCTTCGGAGGGAATGTAGTGCTTCAGCACGGCGCTGGCCGCGGTAGTGCGGACTCCGGCTGTCTCCGCCAGATCCTTGACAGCCAGAGGAATGCCGTGAAGTGGTCCCTTCCATTCGCCGCGAGCGATCTCCGCCTCAGCCGCCCTAGCCTCTTCTAGCGCCGCCTCCGCAGAGATGGTGATGAAGGCATTCAGTTTCGGGTTCAAACTCTCAATTCGGCGCAGGCAGGCATCGACCAGATCGACCGGCGAGATCTCTTTTTTCTGCACGGATTCGCTGGCTTGGGTCAGATCCAGCAGCGGCAGCTGTGTGGCGGAATAGCCTGCGGAAGAGGACATAGCCAGTCGAGAATACCATTGCCGCGGGGCCAACGCTTTCGTGGCGTGAACTTGCCAGAGCCGGTAGTTCATGCCGGAAATACTCACCGCGGCATGTACCAGGTTTTCATCGGGCATTTTGCCGAAAGGGCACGGGAAGGGAACCGGATGGCTTGAGCCAGCGTACTAAGTAATAACAAGGAGGTTGAGAAAACAGCGTTGAATCGTGGCTTTTCGGACATAACCTTAAGCAGCATTTGCCGTCTATAGGACTGCGAGCAAAGGCTTAAGCTGCTGTTCATTTCCGAACAGAAGGGTTTCAGGAATGGACAGTGGGAAGCGCGAACGGCTCTAGCCGTTGGGTGGTTCTTCTTCAGAATCAGCGGTTTGCAGTATCATAGGATTTGGCAGCTACAGTGCACTACCCAGGTCGGAAAAATGGATATCGTTCGCGATGAATCGGTGAAGAAGAAGAAGCGGCGGAAGCAGATTGTTTTGACTGTTGTCGCCGTAGTGGCCGTCTTAGGGATAACTCTGGGCGTTTCCAGGCTAAAGCCTGCTGCCCCCAGCGTGGACATGGGAACTATCTGGCCGGACACTGTGAAACGCGGCTCGATGCTGCGTCAGGTACACGGCCTGGGTTCGCTGGTACCAATTCCCGAAGACATCCGTCTAATTCCGGCGGAGACGGACGTCCGCGTGGAACGCATCATTAAGCTTCCGGGAACGGTGGTCCAGGCAGATACAGTGATCATGCAACTCTCGAATCCGCAGGTGCAGCAGGAAGCGGTGAGCGCCGATCTGGATCTGAAATCGGCTGAGGCGGAATACCATAACACCAAAGCCAAGGTGGACGGCGATCTGCTGAGCCTGAAGGCGGAAGCGGCCACGGTGGAGAACGACTACGAGAACGCCAAGCGTGATCTGGACCAAAAAACCGAGCTGAACAAGATCGGGGTTACATCAGCCTCCGAAGTAAAGATTGCCCAGGCCAAGGCCAAGGAACTGGCCACTCGCTACCAGATTGAGCAGGACCGCATTGCTGAGAATTCAAAGGCAGTGGACACGCAGCTGGATGTCGCGCAGAGGACCATCGAGTCCAAGCGGGCCATAGCGCAGTTTAAGCATAAGCAGCTGGATGCTCTGAGCGTTCGCGCCGGCATTCCCGGGCAGCTTTCGGAGGTTCCCGTACAGGTCGGCCAACGAGTTCCTCAGGGAACAATTCTGGCCAAGGTAGTTCAGCCGGAACATCTCAAGGCTGAGCTGAAGATTCCAGAAACTCAGGCTAAAGACATAGTCGCCGGCCAGCTGGCGGAGATCGACACGCACAACGGTATAGTTCCTGGCGCGGTTTCACGGATCGATCCTTCAGTTTTGAACGGCACAGTGACGGTAGATGTTACCCTCACAGCTCCTCCGCCAAAAGGTTCGCGGCCCGACCTGAGCGTGGATGGCACGATCACCCTGGAAAAGCTGGACAACGTGCTTTACGTTGGGCGGCCGGCTTTCGGGCAGGAAAAGAGCACGGTGGGGATGTTCAAGATTGATCCGGATGGGAAGACGGCGACCCGGACGTCGGTGGAACTCGGACGCAGTTCGGTAACAACGATTGAGATTGTGCGCGGTCTGAAGGAAGGCGATCAGGTGATTCTCTCCGACATGTCGCGCTGGGACAATGTTGACCGCATCCGTTTAGATCGTTAACACAGAGAAATTCACGAAGGAGACGATACCGTGTCCAATGGACAGACGCTGATCAAGCTGGAAAACGTAACCAAGGTCTTCTACACCGATGAGGTGGAGACGCACGCGCTCTCCGGCATCCATCTGGATATCAACCGCGGAGAATACGTGTCGATCGCCGGCCCTTCGGGCTGCGGCAAGTCGACGCTGCTTTCCATTATCGGCCTGCTGGATTCGCCCACGGACGGCTCTTACGTGCTCAACAATCGGGCTGTACAGGGCCTGGACTTCTCCGACCGCGCCCGCATCCGCAACCAGGAGATCGGCTTCATCTTCCAGAGCTTCAACCTGATCGGCGACCTCACGGTTTACGAGAACGTTGAGCTGCCTCTGACCTATCGCTCCATGTCCGGTGCCGAGCGCAAAAAACGGGTCCAGGAATCGCTGGAGAAGGTGGGCATGGCGCACCGCGTGCGTCACTACCCATCGCAGCTCTCAGGCGGTCAACAGCAGCGCGTGGCCGTGGCCCGCGCGTTGGGCGGATCGCCATCGATCCTGCTGGCGGACGAGCCCACCGGAAATCTGGATTCTCGCAATGGTGAAGCAGTGATGGAACTGCTGCAGAACCTGCACCGCGAAGGCGCGACCATCTGCATGGTGACGCACGATGCCCGTTTCGCCAAGCACGCAGAGCGCACCATCCATCTGTTTGACGGCAAGGTAGTAGAAGAAACCGAAGCCGCCCGCCAGGCGGAGATGGCCTAGCCCCTCAGCTTCCTCTATCGCGGACGCCTGCGGGCGTCCGCTCAATACCAACGAACTAAACCTGGAGCGGGCCACGGGCCCGCTGAACGGCGTTGAACCGTCTTGCGCCTGGCTTCCCAGGAAGCTTGCGCCGGCATGGGGCGCAAAGGTGGAATGTATTGGGCGTTGAAAGCCGCCTGTTCCGGCTCCAAAAGCAACGGGCTCTGCAGCATCATCTCCATTTGAGTTCCGGTACTGAGGGCGATATCGTCACCCCTCAGGAGCAAGCCGGTCTCCGCGCCGAAGCCGGCCCCTAGTCCGCCACCGCCGAGTTTCCCTACTCCAAGGCCGGAGATCGATCCCAGCAGTGTTCCACCAGTCGCGCCCACGATAGTTCTCACTACGACCTTTTCAGTCTGATCGACGGTCTTCAATTTGCCGTCATCGTGATGCATGCGTAAGTCTCGCGATCCCGGCAAACCGAGTAACACGCCGTTAATCGCGGCCACTTGATTGTTGGGAAAGACCAGAGTGGTAAAGCGGAATCTGAATTCCGCAGTCCGGTGAAAATGCCCAGGACGCTTATTGGCTTCCACAACGCCCTGGACCAACGAGTGTGCAGGAATGACGATCTGATTGTTCTGTATCACCGGTTGCAGCGTTTCCAGGTAGACTCCGGACCCTTCCACTCCGGAGGTCGAGTGAAGCGGGTTAGTCAGGACCATTAACACATGAGTTCCCGGGGCCACAGTGATTGACGGCCTCACCACTTGCACAGCCGGAGGCGTTGTTAAAGCCGCGATGGCCGGGGGCATGGCTGGATCGGCGACATTGACCGGCTCCAGTCCCGGGATGTCCTGGGCGCAGGAGGCCGGCGACAAGGCATTCAGAGCGAGAGTCGCAAGCAGCGCCGCATTCTTGAGTGAGAACATAACGGTCATTCCTTTTTCCTTCAGGAATGACTTTATGAACCTTTAAAATGCCCTGCAAACGGCAATGAACGGCAACCTAAGATGTCGCAGAATGTCGTAGTGTAAGGAAGCCCCGTCAGCCGCGAGCTAATGACGCCATGAACGGCAACCCACAAGACCGTCTTGATTCCTGGAAGGAAATCGCGGCTTTCCTGCGCCGTGACGTCCGCACCGCCCAGCGCTGGGAGAAGAAGGAAGGCCTCCCCGTCCATCGCCACCAGCATGACAAGCTTGGATCCATCTACGCTTTTCGGGCGGAACTGGCGGAGTGGTTCAATACCCGCCAGCAAGCGGCCCCATCGACCGCGGGCGGAAAAATCAAGCTGGCGGTGCTGCCGTTTGAAAACCTGGGCGGCAACCAAGAAGACCGATACTTCAGCGAAGGACTGACCGAGGAGATGACCACGGAGATTACGCGCCTGCAACCGGAGGCGCTGGCGGTCATCGCGCGCTCTACGGCGGAGCATTACGAGTCTACGCAAAGCTCCCTGGAGAAGATGAAGCGCGACCTGGGAGTGGATTATGTGCTGGAAGGGAAGGTCCGCCGCAGCGGCAATCGGGTGCGCATCACAGTCAGGTTGAGCGAGATCGAAGACCAGACGCAGATGTGGGCGGAAACCTACGAGCGGGACCTGGGCGACGTGCTGGGAGTACAGGCGGAGATCGCGCAGGCTGTGGCCGCGGAGATCAATCTGGCGCTGAACCTGACGGAGAGCAAGCGTCTTGCCGGCCTGAAGGGCGGCAAGCTGCGGGTGAAGCCCGAGGCCTATGACACCTACCTGCGGGCTCGCTATCATCTACATGCCATGACGCCGGCGGGGATGCGGCAGAGCGTGGAAGAGTTTCAGCGGGCTGTGGCGCTCGATCCGGCTTACCCTCCGGCTCAGGCCGGCCTGGCCAGCGCGTGGGCATTGCTGGCGATCGCGCCGTTTGACCTGCTGCCGCCGCGCGAGGCGATGCCTAAAGCGGAGGTCGCCGCGCGAAAATCATTGGAACTTGATGAGGGACTGGCCGAAGCCCATGCTGCGCTGGCGCTGATTCAACATCATTATCACTGGCACTGGAAGGAGGCCGAGGCCGAGTACCGGCGGGCAATCGAACTGAATCCCGGCTATGCGGACGCCCACCTCTGGTATTCGTGGCTCCTGCTGGCGCTCAATCGGCGCGACGAGGCGTTGCAGGAAATCGAGAAGACCATGACTATCGTGCAGGAGACGGATCCGCACCGCCTGGTGGCCGTCCATGCCACGCGCGCGCTGGCCTACTATTTCGGGCGCGAATTTGAGCGCGCCGTTGAAGAATGCGAGAAGGCGCTGCACCTGGACCCCAGCCACTTCATGCTGCATTTCATCCTGGGACGCGCCTACCGGCGACTGGGGCAGGGAAACAAAGCCATCATGCAATTGCAGGCTGCCCGCAAGGTCTCCAGCGAGTTACCGCTGGTCAACGCCGTTCTGGGGCTGGCGTATGCGGTGAGCGGGAAGAAGGAACAGGCCCAGCAGGTGGTGGATTCTCTGCGCGCGGCCGGGCACAAACGTTACATTCCGCCAACTTACTTCGGCATTCTTTATGCCGGGTTGGGCGATAAAGACCAGGCGCTGGCCTGGATGGAAAAGGCGTACGAGGAGCGCGCTGACCTGCTGACCTGGCTGAACGTTGAGCCGATGATGGATGACGTAAGGGGGGATCCCCGCTTTTTGAACCTGATCAGGCGGATCGGCCTGGTGAGCTAGACGAAATACAGATCTTGACCGAGGGAACACCCGACACTACACTTGGCCGGCTAGAAATGAAGAAGCTTCCCCTACTATTGTTACGAATACTAGCAATCACATTCATCGCCATTCCCGCCGGCGCGCTGTCCGGTCAGACTGCGCAACAAGCACCAAATCCAAAACAGGTCACACTCAAATATCTGGGAACGGCGGGCTGGGAAATAAGCGATGGCACCACAGTCATCCTGGTTGATCCGTATCTTTCGCGCTTGTATGGCCCGCAGCCGCCAGGGAGGCCCCCCGCGCCGCGCGCGGCGGGAGACACGCGCCCGCAGTACGGATGGAAAGATCCGGCCACGCCGGACACCGCCGTGATCGATGCGCACGTATCGCGAGCAGACTTTATCCTGGTCACGCACACACATTACGACCACGTGCTGGACGTTCCCTACATCGCGCAGAAGACCCACGCAACGGTGATCGGGACGGAGAGCACCGCGAACGTGATGCGCGCATACAACATCCCTGAAGACAAGCTGATCACGGTGCGCGGCGGGGAGGACTACGAGTTCGGCGGTTTTTCTCTGCGCGTTATCCCCAGCCTTCACAGCCCGCTGGACCATAAACATTACTTCAGCTCAGAAACCGCCCCCAGCGGGATGAAGGCTCCTTTGACCTTGGAGCAGATGCATCCGGAAGGCGGGACGCTGGCCTACCTGCTGCGGCTGCGCGGACACCAGATTCTGGTTTTCGGAGGCATGAACTACATCGAGCGTGAGGTTGAAGGCCTGCGTCCCGACGTGGCTGTGGTGGGAGCAGCCGGTTCGCGCAAGGAGATTTATGATTACAGCGGCCGGCTGATGCGCGCTCTGGGCTTCCCCGCGCTAGTGCTGCCCACTCATTGGGACAACTTCACCGCTCCATATTCCGCTTCGCAGGACCAGCCGCTGGCCGCCTTACGGGAATTCACTGAGGAAATTAAAGCTGCTTCGCCGAGGAGTAGAGTGATCGTGCCAAAGTATTTCGAGCCAATTGTGCTGGATGCACCGGCAAAATAGTCTCAGCGAAGATTGATTTCGCTTTGCCTTACTGCTTCCCCTTGTAATCCACGAACAGTTCCGGAAACTGCTGCTTGAGGGCGGCGATCTTGGGGCGATCGCAGACTTCAATGTAGGGATCGTTGGGATGGTGCAGCGCGTAGTCCTGGTGATAGCTCTCGGCGCGGTAGAAACCCTTTAAAGGTGCGACCTGGGTGACGATGGGGCCGGAGAACACCTTGGCCGCGTTCAACTGGGCGACATAGGTCTCGGCAACTCGCTTCTGATCGGGAGTGGAATAAAAGATCGCGGATCGATAAGAGGTGCCTACGTCCGGTCCCTGGCGGTTGAGCTGGGTGGGATCGTGAGCGACGGCAAAGAAGATGCGAAGAAGCTGGCCATAGGTGATGCGTGACGGATCGTAGGCGACCTCCACAGATTCGGCGTGACCGGTGGTCTCCGTAGTGACCTGATCGTAAGTGGCGGTTTCCTTCGATCCGCCGGAGTAGCCGGCAGTCGTCGAGATCACGCCTTTGACGCGTTCAAAGACCGCTTGCGTTCCCCAGAAACAGCCGCCGGCAAAGACAGCAGTCTGCTGTCCGCCGGACGCGGACAAAGGAAGATCGACCTGCGCGGGTGGAATAGGGGCACGAGGTGCGGCTTTCACCGAGCAGGCCAGGATGAAGGCCGCGGAAGCGATAGCCAGAAAAGGCAGAAAACGCGGCAGCGTCATATCTCCAATGATGAACCAAAGCTGCGCGCGATGCAAAAAGAAGCGCAGGCCTCATTTTGTTCTTGCTCATCGACCCGGCCTAAAAAGCGTTGTGTACCTCATCCCATCCCCACAGATGACCTGCAAAAATGGCCGACCCGGCCATCATGATGCCTAATCCCGAATGTGCCCAGACAGCATAGATCAGGTACACTCCGGCCACCGTTTGAATGGTCAGATTGGCCGGATGCAGGTGCAGCAGCATCATTTTGCCGAGAATGGTGCGGGAGAAGCGAACTTCGTCCAGGTTGACGGAGAACAGGCGGCCCAGCACTGTGGCTAGAACCACCGCAGTCAGGGCGAAGAACCATTGATGGGTCCACAGGAAATAGAACGCCCAAGCGGCGCCGATGATCGAGAAAATGATCGACCGAGGATCGCCATGATGGAGCATGACGCGCTCTATAAGGTTAAACGGCTCGGGCGGGGCCGGATTCGGCCTCAGCACCGGATCCGGTACCAGAACTGGTCGTGTGCTCATAAGACCCTCCTCGCGTACCTATTCTCAAGTTATTTAAACGGCGAGAAGAATGCCGTGATCGCGGTCACAGAAAGTCAGTGCTTGGCTCGGGCGCGAAGCTTGGTTTATCTTCAAACGTGTGCTCCCCGCAGAGGAATACTCGCAGCGCCTGCAGGCGCGAGAATCGCTGGCCGCTTACCACGAAAAGGTCCACCACAGGTGCGGCAACATCCGACTGCTGATATTCCTGGCGGCCGCGGTGATGGCCTGGGAGTCGCTCCGCGCCCATCATTTTTCGGCGTGGTGGCTGCTGCTTCCGGCAGCCGGCTTTTTTGCGGTGGCCGCATTTCATTCGCGAGTCCTGCGGCGCCGCGATCTGGCCAGGCGGGCAGTGGTTTTTTATCAGCAGGGATTGGCCCGGATCGAAGATCGGTGGGCGGGGAGCGGCTCGACGGGCGCGCGCTTCACCGATCCCCATCACGTCTACGCCGCCGATCTGGACTTGTTTGGCCGCGGCGGACTTTTCGAGTTGCTGTCAACGGCGCGCACACGCATGGGCGAGGAGAAGCTGGCGGCATGGCTGCTGGCTCCGGCGTCGCCGGAGCGCATTATCGAACGGCAAGGCGCGGCAGCTGAGCTGCGCGCACAACTCGATCTGCGGGAAGAGCTGGCGGTGCTGGGAGAAGACTCGCAGGTGGGCGTTCATCCCGCCGAACTGCTGCAATGGGCAGAGGCGCCGGCGAGAATGCAATGGCCACCGCTACGCGTGGTGGCAGCTATCCTGGCGGCGCTGGCGGTGGCAGGAATAGTCATTTGGGCCCTCAAAGGGACGATCACGCCTTTCCTGCTCGTGGTACTCATCGAAGGGGCGATCATCTATCGCTTGCGCAAGCCAATGGACGAGGTGCTGCACGGCGCCGAGCATGCACTGCGCGATCTGGATCTGCTTTCCGGAGTGCTCGCGCGCGTGGAGCAGAGTGCGTTCGCATCGCCCAAGCTGCGTGCACTTCACAACGAACTGATTTCCCGGGGCATGGCGGCGTCGCAGGCGATCGCACGCCTGCGAACTATCGGCGACCTGATCGATTCCCGGGACAATATGTTTGTGCGCGTGCTGGATGTTCCCCTGATGTATTCGGCGCAGGTGTCGCTGGCCGCGGAGCGCTGGCGGCGCGCTCACGGATATCACGTCGGAATATGGCTGGAAGCCATCGCTGAGCTGGAAGCCCTGCTGGCGCTGGCGGCGTACAGTTACGAACATCCCGCGGATCCGTTTCCGGAAATCGCCAGCGGGCCGGCCTGCTTGGTGGCTCAGGGACTTGGTCACCCGCTTCTGCCCGCGGCGAGCTGCGTTCGCAATGATCTCAGCCTTTGTGCTGAGACACGCGGGCTGCTGGTCAGCGGCTCCAATATGTCGGGGAAGAGCACCTTACTGCGCGCGGTTGGCCTGAACGTGGTATTGGCGATGGCTGGCGCCACAGTACGGGCGCACAGTTTGCGACTCACGCCGCTGCAGACCGGAGCCAGCATCCGCATCAACGATTCACTGCAGGAAGGCAGCTCGCGCTTTTATTCGGAAATCACCCGCCTGCGACATCTCTTTGACCTGGCCGGCGCACCACCTCCACTACTTTTTCTGCTTGACGAGTTGCTGCAGGGAACCAATTCCAGCGACCGCCGGATCGGCGCCGAAGGCGTGGTAAAGGCTTTGCTGGAGCGCGGTGCCATCGGGCTGCTGACCACGCACGACCTGGCCCTGACCGAGATCGGAGGCGGGCACGACGGCAACCTGCGCAACGTTCACTTCCAGGACGAATTCGTCGAGGGAAAGATCACCTTCGATTACCGGCTGCGCGACGGCGTGGTAGCCAAGAGCAACGGGCTGGCCCTGATGCGTTCCATCGGCCTCGACGTCTAAAAGACCCCATATGTGTGCGTCAAGGCAATCTTGACAGCATGAGTATGTCAAGATAGACTTGACAGCAGCAACTGGAGGGCTCTCATGGGGTGGCTGCGTAAGGCCAAAGGTTCTCTGTTCTGCTCGTTTTGCCGCAAGTCAGACCACGAAGTCAACCGCCTTATCGGCGGTCCCGGGGTTTACATCTGCGGCGGCTGCGTGGAGACCTGCCTCAAGATTCTTAAGCTGCATCAGGGGAAGAAAGTCCCGGATTTCGGCGGGTGGGATTCATATACCGATTCCCAACTGCTCCAGTCACTCGCTCCCACGGAAAAGACACTGGAGGCGGTTCGCGGCGATCTGCAGAGCAAGATCGATATGCTGCGCAAGCGCGGCATGAGTTGGGAGACGATCGGCGGCGCTTTGAGTATTTCCCGGCAGGCCGCCTGGGAGCGCTTTTCTTAGCGTGGTGTGAAACGACCTCCGACCCACCCGCGTGACCCTGTAACCAGAGCGCCACGCGCCGCCAGGCAGGGTCAAAATAGCGATTTTCGTTGCCAAACGCCAAGTTTTCCAATACACCTGAAGCCACTGAAGTTAGCCCAATTTCTGTGCGTATGGCCGAACACACAGCGGGGAGCAGCCCTCCGGTAGTGCTTTCCATTGCCGGCTACGATCCATCCTCGGGCGCGGGAATTACCGCGGACATCAAGACCATTGCCGCCCACAAGTGTTACGGCGTTACCTGTATTACAGCCCTGACGGTGCAATCGACTCGCGGGGTGCGCACTGTTGAGCCAGTGGAAGGGCGCATCATATCGGAAACGCTGGAAGAGCTGAATTCGGACCTGAAGATCGCCGCGATAAAGATCGGAATGCTGGGCTCGGCGGAAGCGGCGCGCGCGGTGGCGGCGTTTCTGAAGCGCAATCAGCCGCCCAATGTCGTACTCGATCCAGTGCTTAAATCATCCTCCGGCGCCGATCTGATATCGGGCGACGGTCTTGCAATCCTCAAGCAACGGCTGCTGGGGATGGCGCTGGTGATCACGCCTAACGCTGCCGAAGCCGGGTTGCTGACCGGCTTAACCGTAAGCACGCTGCAGCAGATAGAAGAAGCAGCCCTGCAGCTTCGCCGTGCAGGCGCGCGCAACGTAGTTGTTACCGGAGGGCATCTGGAGCCTCCGCGTGACGTTTTGAGTCTGGACGGGCGCCAAGGCGTGATTACCCTTACCGGCCAGAAGATTTCCACCAGTTCCACACACGGGACGGGCTGCGCTTTTTCTACGGCTCTGGCCTGCCGGCTGGCTCTGGGAAAGAGCGTTTTGGATGCCGCCAGGCAAGCCAAGAGTTACGTGGAGTCAGCGCTGAAGAAGGCACCGAAGCTGGGCCGCGGAATTGGGCCGGTGCTATGACGGCAATTGGCAACTTAAGAGCAGCAATTCGCCAAATGGCAGACATAGGACTCTTCAACCTTTGCGTTAAGAATTCACCGGAAATCCAAGAACTGTCAGGCAGACAGAGGATGGAGTTTCTGCCATTTGCTAATTGCTATTTGCCAGGTGCTCAGTGCGGCGGACGCTGTTTCAGCTCCGGATGTTGCTGCTGATCGTTCTGGTTCGGCTGCTGGTCAGGACTACGGAATTCCGGCGGCGTGAAGTTTTTTTCCTGGCCGGGATTGTTGCGAGTCGCGGGCGTGTTTTTGACGGGGCGATTGTCGCGGGTTTTCAGAGTCGGACGCTCTCCGCTTCTGCGGCGAGCTTCGGCCGTGGCTTCTATTGAAGAGCCGACCAGAGTAGTGCTTTGCTCGGCGACCTGGCGCATTTCATGTCCCTCGACCTCAGCGCGCGTGGCCACCGCGACCTTGGCGCCGGAATGCTCGGCTTTCTCCGCCTGCTGATAGTAGGTCTGAGCGGTCTCCTTGTCGCCATCGAGCTCAGAGAGATAGCCCATATTATTGATGGAAAATGAATTCTGATTGTCGAGCTTGTAGGCGCGTTCGAAGTCCTGGCGCGCGGTCTTTCGGTCATTGCGGTTGATCGCCGAGACGCCCTGCAGATTCAGACGGGCGACGCGGTTTTCCAGATCGTTGGACTTGGCGAGCTGGTCGCTGGCGGCGCGAGCGTTGTGCGCGGCGACTTCACTGATGGGTTTGCCGCGCCAATCTTTGTTGGCGGTGACCACTATGCGATCATTCGATCCGGTGTTAGCCGAGCGCCGGTAGTAACTGATGGCCGCTTCGAGGTCGCCCTGCTTTTCCTTGGCGAACCCCATATTGTTCAGCGTGAATGGATTGTTGGGAGCGATCTTGATGGCCTGTTGCAGCACCAGGTCGGCTTCAGGGGCGCGATCGTCGTTGAGGAGCCGGACCGCTTCGCTGTTGAGCTGGTTGACGCTGACGGCCTGTCCGGAAACGTCGCCGGCAACCTTAGCCACTGCCTTGCCTTCCACCTGTTTGGAAGTGGACTTATCTATCACAGCGTCCGATGTGTTGGCCCTGGCCTGATCGTAGTAGCGCTGGGCACGATCCAGATCGCCCTCCAGCTCCGCCACGTAGCCGAGGTTGTTCAGCGTGAAAGGATCATCGGGATCGATCAAATAGGCTTTGTAAAAGAGACGCTTGGCCTTGTCGATGTCGTGTTTCTGCAGAGCGCTGACGCCATCGCGATTGAGCTGCTGGACGGGCGTGTACTTGCTCTTCCTGGGCAGCGGAATACGCAGGTTCTGAGCCGGCGAGGCTGCGACCAGGCCCACAATCAAAGCGAGTAACAGGGAACAAAAAGGGGAATGCATGGATAGTTCGAAGTCCTCTCCTGGCGTGGCCGGTCTACATACCCGACCGGCAGCAGCCCTGCTTTATGTTCGATGGTGGAATGCCACGGCGGGTTGGGCTGCCGGGGGCTGCCATCTGCGCCGCCACAGATCGCATCCAACCAGCTTTGAAAGAGGTGTGCCGGTAAAGGACTTATGCATTGTTCCCCAACTGTCCGTCTGGTCTTCTTGATTCTGGCTGCGGGCGCTGTGTCCGCAGTAGCGTTGCAAGCGCAGTCTTCCCCGCCGGGCACGCAGCCGGCGAACTCGCCCGCGCAAGTCCAGAGCCCGGCGCCCGGGCAGCCTCTGCCGGAGCAAACACCTGCCGGTTCACAGGTGCCATTGGCGACCCCGGCTCCAGGGGCCCCGGCAAGCCAGATTCCGCCGACGCAGATGCCATCGCCCACAAACTCTACGCTGCCGCCGGCGCCGAAATCGCCGGTCGAACCAAGCGCCCCTGCAGCGCAAAGCCCGGAGCCTCCACCGCAGCCCAAGACCGAGCTTCTGGATACCTCCGATACTTCGAGCGGATTGGCCACCGGCGGGCATGATCCCTATCTCGATCCGCCACCATTCCCTAAGGGACAGACAACATTGGTGGGCGGAGTCATCAGCAGCGTGGACCGGGTCCGCAATCACATGAATCTCGCGGTTTTTGGGGGCGGTCACTGGACCATTTACTTCGACGAGCGCACTCATATCTTTCGCAAGGGGATTGAGACCACGCAGCTGGCCCTGAAGAAGGGCGAACGAGTTTACGTGGACACCATGCTGGACAACAACAAGCACGATATCTTTGCGCGGAACATTCGCGTTGGCGCAGCCACGGCGCCGGCGTACGCGGCAGGACAGATCGTTGAAGTCCACGGAAAACAGCGGGAAGTCCTCTTCCGCGATTCCATCGGCGGAGAGACTGTGCGCTTCAATGTCGCACAAGATGCATTGATCAGTAACGGCTCAAGGCCGGCCGCCTTTCAGGATTTGCATCCCGGCTCGCTGGTGAAGGTGAAATTCGCGCCGGAGCGCGCCGATCGTGGCGTAGCTAAAGAGATCGCCATTGTAGCCGCCCCTGGATCGTCGTTTACATTCTTTGGCGTAGTTACGTTCCTGGACACGCATCGTGGGATCATGGCGCTGCGCAGCCCGGGCGACAACAAGACCTACGATCTGCATTTCCAGCCGGCGAAGGCAGATCCCGAGCGGAGGCTGGCGGTGGGAGCCGAGGTGAACGCCGTAGCGACCTTCGACGGCACAAGCTACATGGCCCAGCAGATTACGGTGACAAGAATGGCTGCCGCGGAAGGGAAATAAAACGGTTGCGAGGCGTTACTTCCTGGGCGTAATGTCAGTCACCGGCAGGTCCCAGTGCGCCAGGAGAATTTCAAAACGCCTTTGCTCTTCGCGCTTATAGGTTTCCTGATCGGGCCAGAGTTGTTTGATTAACGTTTCCTCTTCAGGGTTCGGCGTAGTCGCGGCCGTGGAATTCCGGAAGCGGATGGTCACGCGATAGTCCCAGCGCGCGTCTTCCGTCATGTGATATGCGGGAGTCTCAATCTTCACCGACAGCATGCGCCCGCTGTCCACGATCTTCCTGAGCAGCGGATAATGGTTCTTGAGAAAGAGCTGCAGAAACTCCTGCTGATGCCCCCACTGCACTTTGTAGTAGTACTCCATGGTGTAGGGCTGGTCGGTGCCGGTTTGCGGCGGAGAACCCTGGGCGAGCAACGGCAGAGCCGATGCCGATAGAGATAAAAGGAACAGCAGGCTTTTCATAGAACCCTCCAAGTTGACGCCTTGACCGAAACGATCGAGCGCCGAAGCTATTTAATCTGCGCCACTGCGACCTTGTTCACGCCGCTGCATGCCAGGAACAGCCGGCCATCGCTGGTGACGGCCATATTACGAACCACGCCGCCGCCTGAGGGAATGGGAGTGGTGCTGAACTTTTTCGATTGCGGGTCGAATTCCACCAGCGTATTGGGACTAACGCCCGACTCGCTGTACCAGACAATCCCGTTGGGCGCGATGGCGATTCCGTAAGGCTTGGAGCCTGCGCCTCCGGGCGAGGGCCATTCTTCCTGCTTCTGCGTTTTAGGGTCGTAGTGACCGAGGTAGCCCCGAGCGTAGTCGGAGTAGTAGATGGAACCATCGGCGGCCAGCGCCAGGCGCCGAGGATGCGCACCTGCAGGCATGGCGTACTCGGTGATCTCCATGGACTTGGGATCGATGCGCGCCAGTTTGTTGGTGCCGAACTCGCAGAAATAGGGAACTCCCTGCGGGGTAATCACAATGCCGTAGGGCACGGCGTGGGGCGTGGGGACTTCCTTCACCTTGATCTCGCCGGTTTTGGGATCGATGCGGCCAACAAAGTTCGACTGCTCGGTGGTGAACCAGACGTTGCCCTGAGGATCGAGAGCAGGCGTGTGCGGATCGCGGACACGCGGATCGGTCATGTGGTATTCGGTGATGTCGCCGGTTTTGGGATCGAGCTTGCCGACGTAGCCCTTGGCGATGGCGGTAAACCAGATGTTGCCATCCTTATCGGCCACGAGTCCGTGCGGGGCGGAGCCGGGCGTCTTCAGCGGATACTCTTGGAATTGTCCAGTCCTGGGATCGAGGCGTCCGAGCTTGTTAGCGGCCTGCCCGGTGTACCAGAGGGAGCCGTCGGGGGCCACGGCGGGATCGTGAGGACGCGAATTAGGCGTGGGGACGTCCCACTCCTGGATAGAGACACTGGCTGCAGTCGAGGCGAGCCAGGCAGTTCCAACGACAAGGACGGTACAGATGATAAGTTCTGGCGGTTTCATGGAGGTCTCCGAAAGCGAAACGGCGCCTTTCCGGAACAGGTGCACACGGCGAAGGACGCGGATTCGCCTTCGCTAATCCTACAAGGTCTCAGGAATTCAAATCCACGGGGGAATGGCGCCGGCACGGGGCCCGCACAGGACTCGCTTGTCTACCGGGTCAATCCAATGCGACGTTCCAGATCAATGAAGCGTTGCTGCGAATGCAAATTCTGGAACTCAGGATAAACGTGAAGATAGACCAGCCATTCGTCGTGTTGCGAGTAGGCTTCTGCCAGCCATCGGAGCGCACCCTCGTTGTCTCCCAGTCCGGCGTCTACCAGGGCAATATGAAGCGGTGAGACATATTGCTTTCTTTCCCTGGCGGCCCGTTCCAGCAGCGCCAGAAGGCTCAGAGCTTCCCTCCTGCGGTTGCTGACGGCATAAGCATAAGCCAGCCACGCGATCTTTTCCGGCTGGCCATGGGAGAGGTCAGCCGCCCTTTCAAACTCGGCGATGGCCTGCTCCCTTTTGCCCTGCCAGAGCAGGACTGCTCCATAACGTTCGTGAACGTACGGTTGATTCGGAGCGAGCTCGAGAGCTTTGCGGAAATGTGGTGCAGCCTCGTCGTAGCGCTGCATCAGTCCGAGCAAGTGTCCGGCATTGGCCTGGCCATACGCATCCAGTGGATTCAAGGTTATGACGGATTCACTCTCAGCAAGAGCATCCTGGAAGCGGCCCATACCCTTGAGATAGAGACTGTATTCGGAGTGCGGTTGCGCGTCGCCGGGAGCCAGGTCCCTGGCACGTAGAAAGTGTGTTTCTGCGGCGGCAAAATTCCAGTTTCCGCGCCATTCCACCCATCCCATCTCATCCTGAGCTTCGGCCATGGTGGGGTCAATCTGGAGCGCCCTTTGGAGCGCTGCCTGCGCCTTGGCATAGGCCGAAGATGGTGCAAATCCCTCGCTGGCCAAACGCCGGTAGGCTACTGCTACTTGCACGTAAGCCGGCCCATAACTGGGGTTCAGGCGAATGGCCTCCTGGAATTGCTCAATCGTTTTATTGATCGTGGCTTCGGTTGGCGCGTAGGCGCTGAATCTGCCCTTGAGGTAGATGTTGTAAGCTTCGGGATCAAGCGGGGCAGCATTGCTCAAGCGCGCTTCCTGTTCGGGCGTGAGACGGACCTGGATTTCGGACGCAATCTCGCGCGCAACCCGGTTCTGCAAAGAAAGTACGTCTTCCAGGTTGCCATCGTAGCTGTTGGCCCAAACCTGGCTGCGGTCGCCGATGTGAACCAGCTCTGCCGTGATTCGGACGTGCGAGTCTGAGCGACGAACGGTTCCTTCAAGAACGTAGTTAGCTCCCAACTCCGTGGCAATCTCGTCTTCGCTCTTCTTCGTGCCCTTGTACCGGATCATGGAATTCCAGGCAATCACGCCCAGCCGATCCGAGGGAAGGCGGCCCAACTGGGAAATCATTTCTGCGGTGAGGCCGTCGGCGTAGTAGTCGTGCTCCGGGTCATTGTTCAGGTTCTGAAAGGGCAGCACGGCTAACATGTTGCGCCCGGCGGGCCCCACGGTACGGATCCCATTCGCCCGGGAATTGAAATAAATGACCAAAACCGTTGCCAAGGCAATGCCAGTGGTCAGCAGGGCAACTACCAGCGCTTTCCGAAACAAGGCCGGAGACGGCCGTGGCGACGATGGCGCAGAAGGTGTGCTCGGGGAAGGCGCAGGCGTCGCGGCACTCCTATCCGTTGACTCGCGGGTAGCGGGAACGAGAAGCCGATACCCGCTTTTGGGGATAGTTTGAATGTATTGCGGGCGTTTGGGATCGTCTCCAAAGACCTTCCTGAGCTCGGAGATGGAGCGGGTGAGGACGTCATCGGTAACAAAGGTGTCCGCCCAGACGGTACGCATCAGGGTTTCTTTAGAGACGATATCGCCGGCTTCTGCCAGGCAGGTGAGCACCTGCATGACCTTCGGCTCCAGGTGGAAAGTCTTGCCATTCAAAGTGGCACTGTTGAGCTTAGGAAGAACCAACCATTCCCCGAGACGAAATTCGCTGTCCACGAGCGGGCTCCTGATCGCGCTGGCAAATGATACGTCGGCTGGAGTCATCGGTTGGCCTGCCTCTGCTGAAGAAAACCTGAGGAAAAGATGAGGACCGCAAATTCCGTCCAATCCTCTGCTAATTCCCAACAATCCCTCAGGACTAATTCTCTAACACCCCGCTAGCTTCAGTCCCAGTCACTCGGAGGACGTGTGAAGCGGGCAATCTATTTCCTTTCGCTGATCATTTTTACCGCGGCGACATCCTTTGCGGCCGACGAAAAAGTGGGATTCAGGCTGCAACGCGGGTACCTAATCGTCGTGCAGTGCTCGATCGGCGATCTTACCGGTCTGACCGGAATCGTCGATACAGGCGTCACGGAAACCGTGGTGGACATGAGCATCGTCAAGCGTCTGGGGCTGGCCACGCGCGTCGACCGGGCTACGTTTCTGACCAGGGAGCTCAAAGTTGTTGCGGTCTCAATTCCTCCTATTGCACTAGGGACAAAAATCACGGGACCTGTGGCTGGAATCGCCACAGATCTACATTCTTTGACGTTCCAGTTCGGAATACGTCCCGACGTTCTGATTGGCATGGATGTTCTGACGCAAGCCAATCTTTTGATTGACTTTAAGAACCGGGAGCTGTCATTCATTTCCTCGGCGATCCCGCCCATGGCTCATCTTATACCGCTCGCGGGAGCTTCCAGAATTCCTCTGATCGAAGTGCGATTCCATGGCAAATCGCTGCGTTTGCAGTTGGATACCGGCGCGGAGGGGGTATTGCTGTATGCCTCTGCGGTGGGCCAACCGGTCTGGGAAGCGCGCGAAGTGCGCGTTGCCGGCGGGGCGGGCGCTCTGATCGCGAAGTCGGCCGACTCAGGCAACATACACCTGGCGGACACATTGATCTTCAATCCCCTGGTTCTGGTTGTCGAGGAAAGAGCGCCGGCCGACTTTGACGGCCTCCTCGGTGCGAACGTCCTCCGCGCTCAGCGAGTCGGGTTAGATTTCGCCCACCATATTTTGACCTGGCAATAAACTCTTTCGTGGCTTGGTGGAGGTCGCCTCCCCTACTTAACCGCAGTGGCAGCCGGCCGGGCGAGCGATCCCGCGCTGAGTGATTCATAGTAGTGATCGAAGAAATCCAGTCCGGCCTTATTGATCTGCGAACGCACGGCGATGGGGTCACCTAATTCCAGAGCCTGATCATTGGCCGGATCGAAGGCCGGCCACTTGGGGAGGCCAGCGCCGTTGGGATCTCCGGATCGGGCGAAGTTCACCCAATAACTTGAAATCGTCTCGAAAAGTTTGTGATCGGCATCTTCCCAGGGAAATGGAAAGAAGAAGTTGCCGAAGACGTAAGGAAGCTCAGCGGCGTGGAAGGCGCGCAGCTTCACGCTCTGCGGGCCCGGCGGCCGGTGACTGAAATAGTACATGTAGACGGAATGGTGGCCGGTCCTGGTGGCCAGGCGCGCCCAGGTTCGCATCTCCCAGCCAAATACTGAGTCGCGATAGGACGCGAAGAATGACCGCACGGCTTCGCTGTCTGATCCGGCGGGATAAGCCTGAAGAAATTTATCGGAGAGGCTGCCATAGCGCTGTTGCACGCCGCTGGAGAAAACGGCGCTGGTAAGAGCCGCGCCTTGCGGGGCCAGCGTAGTGCCTTCATCGGCATTGGAGCCGATCAGCAGGGGGACGTCGTTCTGCTTGCCCTGAGAAAAAATTGTGTAGACGTCCTCCGGCAGCACCCAGCCATCAACGATGCCGCTGGTGGTGGGAGGATTGCTTGCCTGGAGAAGCTCTTCAGGAGTTTTCGAACGCAGGGTTTTGAGAGGATCTTGTTCGGTGGCACCCAGTGATACCGCCAGCGACGCGCCAGCCTTCTCCGATTGGGCCAGGGTCTTCATGGGCGCAAAGCTTCCGCCGCTTTCACCGATGGCGCGCTGAAAGAGTCCTTTGGCCAACGGACTGGCGGTCAGCAGGTTCACCGCCCATGATCCAGCGGATTCTCCGAAGATAGTGACGTTCTCGGGATTGCCGCCGAAAGCGGCAATGTTCTTCTTCACCCAGCGTAAAGCAGCGATTTGATCGAGCAGCGCGTAGTTTCCTGACGCATGATGCTCGGACTCAGCGGTCAGAGCCGGGTGCGCGAAGAAGCCGAAGATTCCCAGGCGGTAATTGATCGTTACCAGCACCACGCCTTTGCGGGCAAAGTTCTCCCCGTTATAGGCCTCGCTGATGCCGCTGCCGCGCGTGAACCCGCCGCCGTGGATCCACACCATCACGGGAAGCTGGTCTTTGGGCGACTTGGCTGCAGTCCAGATGTTCAAGTAGAGACAATCCTCGCTCAGCGGCGGAAGCTTGGCCGAATAGATGGAGCCGGCGGGATACTGGGTCTGCCAGCACGCAGGGCTAAATTCCTTGACTTCCTTGATCCCTTTCCACGAAGCCGGCGGCTGCGGCGGTTTCCAGCGCAGCTTACCCATAGGCGGCGCCGCGTAGGGAATACCGCGGTAAACGCGGACATCGGGGCTTTTGCCGGCGTCGCCAACCAGCGACCCTTGCTCGACGCGTACCGGTTGGGTGGTGGCGGCAACTCCTGCAGAGAGGAAACTCAGGCTTGCCACTAAAAGCAGTAGGGGAGTCTTCGAGGTCATCGGTCTCTTGTTCCTCAGGCTGGCGATTTGAAGTCCATTATCGTAAACCTGAGGCTGAGAGATTGGGAAGCAGTTAGCGGCAAGGAAAGGAAAATTCTCCCTGGGACGCAAGGAAAAGCTCACGCGAAGCGGCGCGGAGGGCAGGGGGCGGAGTGTCTTATGGCTTTTTGGGGGAAAGACGCCGCAAAAGAATTCCCGCTGCAAACAGTGCAATGGCTGCCAGCAGCCACTCGATCCGCCACACCTGAATGGCCTGCCAGTCAGCCAGAGTGGTCACTTTGAAGAGCAGGCCGATGGTTGCAGCAGCAAGCAGGCAGACGCAGCCAAGAATCAGGGCTGCAAATGACGCCAATCCCAGTCCCAGAGTGGAGGAAAGGGCGGCTAAGTCCAGACCGGCACGCAAGATCGGTGTCTTGATGGGCTCCTTGACCTGTTCCGAGCCACAGGCGTGGCAGAACTGGGCTGAGGGCACGAGCTCGGCCTGGCATTGCAGGCAGCGACTTCTGACCGCCTCTGCCGGCGAGCTGATCTGTAGCTTCGCGCCGGGAAGAGGCTTCCAATAGTCTTCGCGCTGCTGATAGTTCGGAGCAGCTTCAGCCATGGGGAGACACCTGTTCCTATGCCCTGACGGAAGGCATATCAGATACCAATGCCGCCGGGCGGAGTAACCTGCTGAAAACAATAGGCTGAACAGTGCGGGACAGCGTTCCCGGCGCAGCGGGCGGAGAAATTATTACTTTGTTTGTGCTGAATAATTTACGAGCGTCGAGGCATCCGGATCACCTTAGGATGCTCCTCTCGCCTGCTCCAAAACCCCAAAAGCACCAGGTCGGACTCGCAAAAGGTGATTTGCTGGGGACGTGGATTCCCGTCATTGAAGATATGGCGATCGAGCAACAAATGCAGCTCGAAGATGGAAATATTGAGGTAACTGGCGGCTTCGGGCTCAGTGTAGAACTCTTTCACCGGCTTTAGAGGTCTCGTCATATTCAGTCCGTATCCCATTGGTGGAATGCGGGGGAGCTAGCTATGTTCTAACCTTTTCCGATATTTCGCGGAATCGGTAAACTTACCCTATCCAGAGTACAAACCACCTTACCTGAGCACCTTTTGCATGTACGGCCACATCTGTTACTTAGGGTGTCTCTTACCCTAATTAGCTTCAGGTAAAACACTTAGAGACAGCGTTAGAGGATTAAGGTGAATCCTTGGGGAACCGTCTCGGCGGCATTCCCGTATAAGAGGATGGAGGATCCCGATGTATTGCAACTACTGCGGCAAATCCCTTCCTGACGATGCCTTGATGTGCGCCTACTGCGGAAAGCGTATGGGCGGCGTTGTCGCCCGCAAACGCCTGGTCCGCCCGCGCACAGGACGCAAGATTGCCGGTGTCTGCGCCGGAGTTGCCGAATACTTCGATCTTGACGTAGCCCTGGTTCGCGTGACCTGGCTGCTGTGCACGCTGCTGGGATTGGCCGGCATCATTGCCTACATCGCAGCATGGATCGTGGTTCCGGAAGAGCCGCTGCTGCTGACCGCGTCCGCCGGACAGCAGGTTCCCGTCAGCAAATAGCGGGACCTGCAGTCTGATTACTGATTCCTCGCACTCTCCATGGCGGCCTGCGCCTGCGCGAGCATTTGCTTCGCATCCTGAACGCGGTTACCGTTCGGATTCTTTGCCAAATACTGCTGCAGCTGTGCTACGGCCTCGCTGTTGCGTCCGAGCCCCATCAGGGAATTGGCGCGCAGCAACTGAATGAGCGAGTAATTGGGCGGCGCCAGACTCTGTGCGCGATCCAAAGCCTGCAGCGACATCTGATAATCCTTCTTACCCGCGTAAGCCCGGCCTATCTCGAAATAGGTCTGCCATGTATCGGGAGCAAGGCTCTGCGCGCGCTGCAAGCTGCGCAAGGCTTCATCGAACTTCGATTCCACGTTCAGAGCCGATCCCATCACGGTGTAAGCCAGGGCGTAGCTGCCGTCGCTGTCGATGGCCTTCTGCGCATCTTCGATTGCTCCCGGGATGTCGCGGCCGTCGAGCTTAAAAGCGGCGCGCAGCGCGAGCGCATCGGCGAAGGCAGGACAGGTCTCGAGCGCCTTATCCAGATGCTTCATGGCCTCTGCGCCTTTGCTCTTTGCTGCCGCTTCTTCCGCCTTGCGAAACTCTTCGCGCGCTGTCTGCGGTACTCGATACTGAGTGACCGAAACCATGCGGTTGCCCATTCCGTCATTCGGAGCCCGTGTATTGGGCACGCGCAGGTCCACCGAGGTGCTCATGGAACTCACCTGGACTCGCTGCTCAACTTGCGAAGAACCGGAAAACGCCACCAAGTCGTACGCCCCCTGCTGAAGCTGCCGGAACTCAAAGCTGCCACCCATTCCGGTATAGCTTGTGCCCACAATCGCTCCTGTACTTCCATCGCGTAACTCCACGCGCACATTATTCACCGGCCGATTGTCGGAGGTAAGCACGGAGCCGACAATCGAATTCATGTTGCGCATGGACGTGTTCCATCGATTTTGGCCCATGTCTCCGAGCTGGCCCATTTGTCCGTCCGGACCTCTGTATCCCGGATACGCCGCGCCAGCCTGACCCACGGAAGGAAACTGCGCAAAACACAGGCCGGATGTTCCGGCCACTACTACTGCAAAAGCTATCGCCCGAAACCGCATACGACTTACCTGTTAACCTTGAGGATGAGGAAGAGAACAGCCGTCGGGCAGCGACCACGGCCTTCTGACTTGTTCCACCTGGCACGAGGACCTTGGTTCCCGTGCTAAGGTATGAGAGTCGTATACAAATAATGGAAGTTGTCTTCGTCATCGCCTTCCAAAGAAAATATTCTTTTCGCCAAATGAGCAACCCTGACCGTTCAACTCCGGAGCGAAAACGATGATCGTTCGCCCCGCCCGCAACATTTTGGGCTCTTTGCGATTGCCCGGCGACAAATCCATCTCGCATCGCTACGCCATGCTGGGCGCGCTGGCCGAGGGAACCACGCGGCTGGCCAACTTTTCCGACGGCGCCGACTGCGCCAGCACTCTGACTTGCCTGCGCCAGCTGGGAAGCGTGATTCGGACACCGGACAGCAAGAACCAAGGCAGCGCGACTCAGCAAGCCAGCGTGGAAATTGAGGGACGGGCGCGACTCTCTGCGCCGGCGCCCTCGAGCCGCCTGGACTGCGGCAACTCCGGATCCACCATGCGCATGCTGGCCGGCATACTCGCCGGCCACGACTTCACTTGTCGAATGCATGGCGACGAATCGCTCAGCCGGCGTCCCATGGCGCGTGTGATGACGCCGCTGCGACAGATGGGAGCTCGCATCAGCGCGGCCGCGAACGATCGTCCGCCGCTTGAGATCCACGGCGGAAACTTGCGCGCTATCGACTACGTGATGCCGGTGGCCAGCGCGCAGGTGAAATCGGCGGTGCTGTTTGCCGGGATGTTTGCCCATGGCGAGACCTCGGTTGAGGAGCCGCACCGCACTCGCGATCACTCCGAGCAGGCGCTGCATGCTTTCGGCGCCGAGCTCTCGCGCCGGCGCAACCGCGTCAGCATTCGCGGCGGGCAAAAGCTGCACGCCATCGAGGCCGCTGTTCCCGGCGACATCTCCTCCGCCGCATTCTTTCTGTGCGCCGCCGCGTTGTTTCCCGATTCCAACCTGGTGATCGAGCATCTGCTGCTCAATCCCACGCGCGCCGGCCTGCTCGATGTGCTCAAGCTTCTCGGGGCGCGCATCTCGGTCATCAACCTGGAAGAGCATCACGGCGAGCTGGTGGGCACGGTGAAGGTCGAACACGGCAAGCTGACGGGGATCACCATTGCAGGAGCGCAGTCTGTAGCGCTCATCGACGAACTTCCTGTGCTTGCCGCTATCGCGCCCTACACCCGCGACGGCATTGAGATTCGCGACGCCCGCGAGCTGCGCGTCAAGGAGTCCGACCGCATCGCCCTGGTCGCACGCAACCTGCGCGCGATGGGCGCCAAATGCGAAGAGCGCGAGGACGGGTTGCGCATTCCCGGCGGCCAGCGGCTGCACGGCGCCGAGATCGATTCGGGCCATGATCATCGCATCGCCATGGCCTTTGCCGTGGCCGCACTGCGCGCCGAAGGTGAGAGTGTGATTCACGGAGCGGACTCAGTCAAGATTTCGTTTCCTGGTTTCTTCGCGATGCTGGAAGGCGTCACCGAACGGTGACGCTTCCAAGGCAAGACTGCGTTGGCGGGTGAACTCTTGGTCTTGCCGATATGGCCAAAAACGTAGAGACGCGACTACTGTCTCTACATCAACAAACTAAATTCTCTCTGCCCAGCTTGAATCCATCCAGATTTCCCAGCACGGTGATGGCGATCTTTTCCGGATCGAACAGTTCGCCGGCCATCTCCCGCACTTCATCTGCAGTTACCGCCTCAATCTGCTGAATGGTTTCATCCAGGCTGAAGAAGCGCTCAAAGTACATCTGCTGGCGGGCCAGGTTTGACATCCTCGACGTGCTCGATTCCAGGCTCAGCATCAGGCTGCCCTTGAGCTGATCTTTGGCGCGGCGCAGCTCTTCGGCGGGAAGATTCTGGGACTTCAGCTCGCGAAACTCCGCCAGCACCGAGTCCACCACCTTGCGCGTCGACTCCAGCGAAGTCCCCGCGCCCACGGTCATGCATCCGGTGTCGCGATAAGGATTCAGGTCGCTGTAGATGGAATACACCAGCCCGGCTTCTTCGCGGATCTTCTGGAACAGCCGCGAACTCATGCCTCCGCCCAGCACGGTATTCAGGATGTAGGAGACAAAACGCTTCTCGTAGGAGATAGGATGCGAGGGCACTCCCATGCACAGCTGTACCTGCTCCAGCGACTTCTTATTGCGCGTGACGATGCGCGGGGTCACCACCGGCGCCGGATCGCGATGCCCGTTGGGCACGGCCACCAGCGGCGCAAAGCGCTCCTTGATCAGATCCACGAACTGCTTGTGGCTGAGATTGCCCGCCGCCGAGATGATCATGTTGTTAGGCGCAAAACACTGGTGGTAAAAGTCCAGCACGCGCTCCTGGTCAAACGAACGCACGGTATCCTTGGTGCCCAGGATCGGCTTGCCCAGCGGATGGTCTTTCCAGAAATTCTGGGTGAAGATCTCATGCACCAGGTAATCGGGATTGTCCTCATCCATCTTGATCTCTTCCAGGATCACTCCCTTTTCCCGTGTGATGTCCTTCACCGTGAACGTGGGGTTGAGCACCAGGTCGCTCAGGATATCCACCGCGATGGGCAAGTGGTCATCCAGCACCTTGATGTTGAAGCAGATGGTCTCTTTGCTGGTGAAGGCGTCCATGTTGCCGCCGATGGAATCCACCTGCCGGGCAATATCGCGCGCGGTGCGCGTCTTGGTGCCCTTGAAAACCATGTGCTCAGTGAAATGAGAGATTCCGTTCAGTTCAGGGGTCTCGTCGCGGGAGCCGGTCTTCATCCATATACCGATGGCGATGGAACGGATGTGCGCCATCTCCTCGCTGAGCACGATCAGACCGTTGGGAAGAACCGCGCGCTGAATGTTCCTGGGTTCAGATAAAGCCGGCCGTTTTAGCACTGCGGTTTCCATTTGGGGCTCTTATATGATTCTGTCACGGCGGAAATGGTCGCACGGGCAAATATATAACTTTTTAAATCAAGAG
>DATGHX010000031.1:0-9002 GCA_035307585.1 Candidatus Angelobacter sp. | reverse complement strand
TCGAAATAAGGAGCATCACCCTATGACCCGCACTTCGTTAGTCATTTGCTTGGCCGCCAGCATGGTCGCCACCGTTGGCTGCGCCAGCAAGAACTATGTCAAATCGCAAACCACTCCGCTCATCAACAAAACCAACGAACTCGACGATCTGGCCGCAAAGAATTCCAAGGACATCAAAGACGTTGACGCGCGCGCCCAGTCCGGCATTCAGGCTGTGAACGCCAAGACTGCCGAAGTCGAGCAGAAGGCGCAGGCCGCCGGACAAACTGCCACGTCAGCCCAGCAGATGGCCGATGCCGCTAACGGCCGCGTGGGCGTGCTCACCAACACGGTCGCCAACCTCGACAACTATCATGCCGTCGCAGAGACCTCGGTGAAATTCGGCTTCAACCGAGATAACCTGACGCCGAAAGCCCAGGAAGCGCTCGACCAGCTCGCGGCCAGCATTTCCTCGACCAAGGGCTACATCATCGCGCTGGAAGGCGGAACGGATTCGGTGGGCTCGGCTGATTACAACTACGATCTCAGCCAGCGCCGCGCCAACTCCGTAATCCAATATTTGGCCACAAAGTACAACGTGCCCGCGCACAAGATCTACGTGATTGGTCTCGGCAAGGATAAGCCGGTGGAGTCGAACAAGACCTCCAGCGGCCGCGCCGACAACCGCCGCGTCGACGTGCGCCTGATGACGAACACCGTGGGCGACACGAACCAGCCGGCAACGCCGACCACGGGCCAGAACAATCCGTCGTCGATGTAACGAAAAAGTTTACCCTCCTCCCCGGAGGACTTCGCCAACCAGGCCGCTCAATGCCTCCCCCCGAGCGGCCTGTTTTTTTACCAATCGGATCTTAGCCGGGCCAAGGAGAGTGCATTACAAAAATTCCTTTGGCTTTGACTCAGCTACACTCCGCTCAAAGCCCACCCCGACTGCCCACACAGGCGTATCATGGCAGCCATGCCATCCCACAAGTTTTCCCGGCGTTCATTTGTTGCGATGTCAGCGGCCTTGCCTTGGGCTCTTCGCGGAGTTGCTTCCGGCCTGGCAACGCCAGCTTCAATCCCGGTCGGTCTCGAACTGTATTCCGTCCGCGACGCACTCAAGCAGGATCCTGAAGGCACCGTGCGCACGGTCGCCGAGATGGGCTATCGCGTCGTTGAGTTTTACGCGCCCTATTTCGAATGGACCGAGGCCCAGACCAAACAGATGCGCAAGTTGCTCGACGACTTGGGCGTCCGCTGCAATTCGACGCACAACGACGCAAAGACTTTCAGCCCGCAGAATCTCAACCGCGCGCGCGACCTGAACCTGATTCTCGGCAGCAAATACATGGTCCTTGCCTGGTCCGACCCGAAGACGGGCCCCGATGGCTGGAAGGCGGTCGCCGAGCAACTGAACTCCGCCGCGGAAACTCTCGGGCAATCAGGCCTGACGCCCGGGTACCACAATCATCAGGCCGAGTTCACCGGCGCTGTGGGCCAGCGCCCGATGGACTATCTCGCCAAAAACACGAAGCCTACCGTGATACTGCAACTCGATGTGGGAACTTGCTTGGAAGCCGGTTCCGACCCGGTAGCCTGGATCCGAGCCAACCCGGGGCGTATTCGGTCCATCCATTGTAAAGACTGGTCGCCCGAAGCCGATAAGCATTACAAGGTATTGTTCGGAGAAGGTGCGGCCGACTGGAAGGGCATCTTTCAAGCTGCCGAAAATGGGGGCGGCGTCGAGTATTACCTGATCGAGCAAGAGGGAAGCCGGTTCTCGGAGTTTGAAACCGCCCGCCGGTGCTTGCAGACATTCCGCGCGACTCACGCTTGAATCGGGCGCGCTAAAATAGTCTTATGCGCAGTTTGTTTTTGATCTTAGTACTGTCGTGCGGCGCGGCCGCGTGGTCGCAGAACTCAAGCCCTTCGAGTGGCTCGCCTTCGAAGGCGCAGCCGCCGGATTCCACTTCCTCCAAACCCACGACTGCGCAAAATCCCAGTCTCGCGCCCCCGCGGTCAGATTCCATCAACGCCAGCGAGTTGGGCAACGAACCCGGGCAGAGCTCGAGCAAAGATACGCTTATCGATTTGAGCCCTCCTGCGGATGACGCCAAGGCTCATCCGCAGAGTTCCGACGCCGGGAAGGAAGAGGCGCGCCCTTCAGGGAGTTCCGATGTTGGCGAGTTTCATCCCTGGAATCCACATAAGGCAGCAAAAGATATCGAGGTGGGAGACTTCTACTTCAAACGGAAAAACTATCGCGCCGCCGAAGACCGCTACCGGGAAGCGCTTTTCTACAAAGACAACGACGCGGTCGCCACTTTCCGGTTGGCGCAGTGCCTGGAAAAAATGGATGAGCCGGACGAGGCTCGCAAGGAATTTGAAAACTATTTGAAGATCCTGCCCCACGGACCGCAAGCGGACGCCGCCCACAAGGCGATCGACCGGCTGAAGGGAACTGCTGCAAACGCCGAGGTCGGAAGGTAAGATTCCAGAGTTCACGTTTGCCGGTTCTGCGAGGGTGCCCGCGCTAACTCGCAGGCTTGCAATCCTTCACCTGTGTACTCTTCGGGATTTAGACTTTTGCTTCTCATTGTGCTCGACGCCATTTCCCGCTCGACTCTTCTTGCCCTCGCCCAGAATCAGATTGGCTGGCCATTTGGGCCCCGAATGATCCCAGCCCTTGGAGCGCGCCGCCGCTTCCAGAATCCTGTCGAAAGCATCCAGGCATGAATGAATAGTTTGCGTGCGCAGAGCACCTTCGAACTGCCCGCGGATAATAAGCATAGCCGTGCCATGCATCAGCGACCATACCGCCAGCATGAGGCGCGTATGTTCCCGTGGGCTTCCTCCCAGGCGTTGGGCCAGACGTTCGCGGATGAGATTGAAGGAGGGCCATGATTCGTGCAGCGAAGGTGGCTTGCCCACACCATCGAAAAGCACCTCATAGGCATGACTGTGTTCGAGGGCGAACTCCAGGTGACGGTGGAAGGCATCGCGGAGGGTCCGCGTCTGGCTCAGTGCGGCAAACAGTTCGCGCCGGGTCTCCAGGCGCAGAGCGCGAAGAATGTCGTCGCGATCGCGGTAGCGCTCGTATACCGTGGGCGTAGTAGTGCCGGCCGCCTTAGCCACGGCGCGCATAGTGAGCGCCTTTTCGCCGCCGCGCGCCCACAGTCGCGAGGCTGCACCGAGAATACGCTCTTCGAGATCTGGATCGGGATGCCGGGGCACTTCACGCCTCCAACTGTAACTTGAACTGCGTATAACTAACGCTGTATACTTTATGAACAATCTTACGAACTGATGACCTCGCAGGGTGGGTCCCGCTCGAACCGCGAAAGTGGCAGTCCTCCCAAACGGTTCCCGGGGCCCGCCTGCGTTTTAACCCCAAAAGGATGGAGGAGTTGTAGATGGCGCCAGGAGCTAGAAAACCGGTTGACGTCGCTCGCCTTAAGGCTGATCTTACCGCCGCCAGCGTGGAGTTACTGAGCGCGCACTGCGCCGCCGACCGTGTCCGTCTCCAATATTCTCCGAAAGACATTGTGGCTTTTGGGGAGCGAAATTCCCTCCAGCGGGCGATTGCCTCTGCCGAAGCTATCTACCGCTTTTTTTCCCAGATCGAGGCCCACATCCACCGCGAGGAAGAGACAAATCCATAAGGCGAAACTCGCGCTTCCGCCTTCCATTTACGGCCCAACCACTACAGCACAGCAGAAAGCTGAGAAGCTACCTACTTCTCCACCCGGATAAACTCGCCGGTAGAAGCATTGACACTCACCGTCAGCTTGGCCCCCTCGCGGCTGGCGCCATAGATAACGTGCCACACCAATTCGTTGGTGTTGCGGTTCCAGTCGCACACATAAATCACCGGCGTGTCGGGAGCTTTCTCCAGGACCTTGTCACCGCCGTGTTTCTGAGCAGTCGCGAAAGCCTCGTCCGAATCCTTTTTCAGAAACGCCATGTCAAACACTTGTGTGGTTGAGTTCGACGGACTGTAACTGTCCTCGATTCCAAAATTGACGCCGCGCGAAGGGGCGCCGTCGGCCTCGCTGCCCGACCACGTATAAGATTTTTCCGAACGCCGGCTTGCGGACGCGAAACCCGCACGCCACACCGCCCATTTGCCGTCCTGGCCTTTTCCGTCGCTGGTCGCCGAGGATTCGAGACGGTAGGGTTTCGCATCGGGAGCCCAGCCGCGAGCTGCGATGTACAGCTTCTGGAATGCGGAACGTCCGGTGATGAGCTCGGGTTTCTTGGGTTCGGGCTTTGCTTGTTCCGCCGGTTTGTTGGTTTCCGACGAGCACGCGCTGAGGAGCGCCAGCAGCGTCAATGCCAACGCGGCGCAAGCGTATTTGTACGCTGTTCCACGCCCCTCACGTCTTTGATCTCGACTCCGATGATCCTGACCTCGCCGATCCCGACCAAGTGAGAAAGTCGGGCTGGCGGCGGGCTCCAACTGGGCATGGCTGGACATCTTCATCGGCATCCTTCCTGTGATAACTTTGATTGGTTTTGTTTGTCGCGCAACATTCTAACTGAAAGCGCCAAAAAGGTAAGTAACCTCCCGTGGACCCTTGCCTCCAGAGATTGCAGCAGGAGATCGCCGCCCTCGTCGACGGACTTTCTGCCGAGCAATTAAGCCGGCATCCGCCGGGAAAATGGTGTGCCGCCGAAGTGCTCGAGCACTTGTATCTGACCTACACAGGGACTCTAAGGGGATTTGAGCGTGTCGCTGCAGCCGGCAAGCCGCTGGTGACAGCTCCAACCTGGCGGCAGCGCGGCCGCAAGCTGATCGTCGTGCATCTGGGATATCTGCCATCCGGCAGGCAATCCCCTCCGGTAGCGCTTCCTCGCGGATTGCCGCCAGAAAAAGTAACCGCCGAGATCACACTAAAGATCGGCGAAATGGACGACAGCATTGCGCGCTGTGAACAAAACCTGGGCTCGCGCTGTGCGTTGCTCGACCATCCCGTCCTCGGACCCCTCTCCGGAGGCCAGTGGAGAAAATTTCACCTGGTGCACGGCCTGCATCATGTGAAACAAATTCAACGTCTTTGCGACCCGATCCTCGTAAGGTAAGCCGCCAAAAAAGTAGCTCCCCGGAAAATGTAGCGCCGGCGTCCCGCCGGCTGTCCCGGGGGCGTCTCGCCCGCGGACCCTGAAACAGATCGAGCGCCGGACCATGGCCCGGCGCTCGACGTTCTTGTGGCTGACGGTTCTTACTGCTCGCTCACTGAGGGCGGCGCGCCCGCCTTGCGGGCTTGTTCCTGCAAATCGTCGAGTTGCTGCTTCGCATCGTCTAAAGCTTTCTGCTTGTCGGCGATCTGCTGCTTGTATTGCGCGTCCTGCTTGTCCCAGTCGGCGGAGTTGCGCATGCGATTGCCCGCATCGGCATAAATCGCAGCGGCGCGAATCTGATATTCGCGCTGCAGCACATTGAGTTCCCGCGCCAGCAAATCGATCTGCGACCTTTGCGCAGCAACCTTGTCGGCCCATTGCTTGGCCGCGGCTTGCCTCATGGCATCATCGGAAGGAGCCTTGGCAGCGCTGGTCGACGAAGTCTTCTCTTCAGTCTTTTCTTCGGTCCCGGTCTTGGCTTCGGCCCCAGCTTTCGATTCGGTCGCGGCTTTGGATTCACCCTCGGCCGCGGGCGTGGTATCGGTCTCTGCTGCCTTGTTATCGGCGGACTTTTCAGTCGGTGCTGCCTTCTGGCCTACGATCGAGAGTTTGTCTTCCCGCGGCAGATTGTCGTTATCGAAAACCTTCGGCGTTGTCTTGCCCCCCGGATCCTTGCGGATCTGCCGGGCATAGTCGCCCAACGAGGAACCTGAGTTTTGCGAAGCCTGATTCTGAGCTCCGGCTAGAACACCTGCCAGGCCGAGAAACAGCGCGAGTCCTACTCCACGGTATGCGATTTGTTTCATAACTCCCCTTTTTTGCCTGCTCGAATTCGGTGTGGCTCAGCGTTTCGATGCCGTGCCGGCCCAAGCCGCACCTGTTCATCCAACTCAATCCAATAAACTGCCGACTGCCGCTGCCTGCGCGGCGCGCTTTCTGCTTAAGAATCCTCCAATGCTGTGATCCAATTGGGCCGCTTCGTGCGCAATATCGGTCGCCAGTTGCTTCGCCAGTTCCGGATCGCGGCTGTTGGCCAGTTGCTGTCCATAACCAGAAATCGTGGCGAGCGAGGTGCGCAACTGCAGCGCCATCTCCGCCGAAATTTCTCCCTGCAATTCCTGATGGCGGCGAATATCTTCCATCTCGGTGCGGTTGTTGATCAGGCACGTGACGCCAAGCAGGCCCCCATCCACGGCTGGGACCGCGGAAATCGTAACGGCGATAAATCGCTTCTCACCAGCCGGGGTCTCATATTCAGCTTCAATCTCGCGCCGCTTGCTGCCTTCGTGAAGTACAGCGTTGATCTCGTCTGCTAACAGAACCGGCCCGCCGATTTCATTTGTTCGGGCGCCGGGCGCTTCCGATTTGGCAGGACGAACAACAGCGCCGCGAAAAATATCCGCTGCCCCCATTCCTGTTGCGGAAGCGAAACCCAGGATCGCCTTCGCGGCCGGATTCGAAGTCTTCACCAGTCCACTCGTTCCGAAGACCAGCACGCCGCAGGAAAGGTTGGAAAGCACCGCCTGGCTGAAATTTTCGCTGGTCCGGGCGCGATGCTGCTCGGCTTGCGATTGCACCTGCAGTTCATGCTTCTGTTGCTTGAGTTGCTGAATCACCGTGTTGTACAGGTGCAGCGGCAAAGTCTCTAGCGATGGCTTGGCATCCGCTGAAAGATCGCCTTCATCGGCAATTCTCTTCCGCAAAACGCGGATGAAGAGCAGTCCGATCAAAAACGCGCACGACGCGCAGACCAGCACCACCGCCGCTCGCAACATCAACGGGTTGGCTAGTATCCTCACCAGAGTCTCCCATACCAGTGCAGCAGCCGGTCGCCGAAGAAAAACGCGATTAGCGCCATGCTTCCGAGAAAGACGCCGAACGGCATCTGGTAATGGCGATACACAACCTGCGCCGACTGCCATGCCCGCTGGCGGGCAGCCTGCGCATTCGCCAGCCGCTTCATAAACCGGTGCGTGCGTTTCACCCAGACCACCAAGACCGTACTCAAGCCGAACATTGATCCCGCCACTGACGCTGCAAAAATGGTGAGGATCGTCAGCTTCATTCCGAGGAACGCACCTACCATGGCCATCAGCTTCACGTCGCCAAAGCCCATGCCCTCGGTACCACGCCAGCGCAGATAAATTGCTCCGGCGCCATAGATGAACGCCGCTCCCACGCCTGCGCCCAGCAGGGAATCGAGCAGAGACATCAGCCTCGTCGTAACATCGTCACTAAAGGGCAGGTTCACCACTCCCGGCAAGAACTGAGACGCCAGATCGTTGACCGGAACCAGCATGCTGCAGATGAGGCCCAGCACGAGCCCGGGCAGCGTCAATTTGTCGGGCAGAATCTTGGTTTCGGCGTCGGTGAAAATCAGCCCCAGCAGCAGAAATGCAAGCGCGCAATATTTCAGCGTGGAAAGCGTCGGCCCGAAATACCAGTAGCAGGCAAGAAACAGCAATCCGGTCAGCAGTTCGATCAGCAGGTAACGTGGCGAAATCTTTTCCTGGCACTGGCGGCAACGCCCGCCCAAAATCAGCCAGCTCAAGACCGGAATGTTGTCGTAGAAAGCGATCGGCCGCTTGCAACCGGGACACGCCGAACGCGGCCTCACCACCGACAATCCCCGCGGCAGCCGGTAGATACACACATTCAGAAAGCTGCCGAAGAGCAGCCCGAAGAGAAAAATCGACGTTGCCAACACAGGATCCACGAGGTCTCTTTAGATCGTCAGGGAGCGACCCGCGCCTTCGGCACAAGCCTCTCCAGAAGAACGTTGAAGTTCTCTATTCTTGGTTGGATTATAAGTCGATCATCGGAAGTGAGCTAAGGTACTGAAGTCACTGGCCCAACGGCCAAGGGGCAGTAAGACATTGACCAGTGGCCGTTTACATTGGCCGGCCGAAAATTAGAAGGTGGTTCCTTCAGGGTGACGCCGGCGCAAAAAGCACCGAAATCTTTCCGGTCAAAATCGGTAGGTTGAACCCCGGAGCGCACGTTCGGCGCCCCGGAGCCGTGCCAATCTCTGCGAGCCTCGTATTACTTCGCCTGCAGAGTCCCCACATACTCGACCAGGTTACTGATTCTCTGTTGCACCTGGGCCGTATGACCCTGGCTGATGCTGGAGAACAACGGTCCCCACACTGGCATGTCCTCGCTGCCATGGGAAGGCGTGCTGGCCTGTCCCCTTATCACCGCGGCGATGTGCTGTGCCGGGTACTTTCCCCCACTCTTCTGCGCCAGAAGCGTCAGATCGGTGGGCGGGGTCTTCATCGCCGAAGCCGCCGGCCCATTCCCCTTGCCATCTTTTCCATGGCAAACAGCGCAATAGCTGCTGAACATCTCTTTGCCTGAGTCCGCGGGGGTGCGGGCGATTGGGACATGCTTGATTTCCGGTGCCTTCTGTTCAGGAGCCTGCTGTGCCGCTGCACACACTGAGATCACCATCAGAACGGCCAAACTGATGAATTTCAACAAACGCATATCGTCCTCCTGGGCCCATGTGGCCCACAAACCCTTCAGTCTAGGCGCGAGTCCAAACGCCGACTGTGACCGAGATCACTGGCAGATGTGAGGACGAATGCGTGAGAATAGTGAGCAATAAAGCGGATTCGTGACGCCGACTTTGGCACGTGGCTTCAGGGGAAAATGAAGCGCAGTATTTCCCCTTCGAGCGCCGGAGCGGAAGGCTCATGAAGCGGATATTTCCCGTTCCACATTCTCCAGCTTTGCGGAACCAGGCGAGTCTGGGCTGCGGGGACTTCCACCCAGCCCTGCTCGGTTTCCTCCCGCAGAAAGACGGAGAAGGCGCAAGGCGATGAGACCCTTGTACCAAACGTTTCCGACTTCCACTCAAACAAACTCGCCGCCAGCTTCTCAGTCAGGGATTCGCACGG
>DATGHX010000030.1:0-2132 GCA_035307585.1 Candidatus Angelobacter sp. | reverse complement strand
AAAGAGAATGCTCGTTTTGCGGAAGCATCATGAATGCTGGGGCCGGCATGAACTCTTCTTCTTCCACCGGAGCAGTCTCCTCAAGTTCAGCCGCAGCAAATTCGTCAAGCTCAGGGGATGTAATTTCGTTTGGCGCAGGCATGGGGACTTGCTCGGGAGCGGCGGGAGCCGGCGTTGCATCGGGAATTGGCTCCGCGGTGGTTGCGAGCATCTCGTTCTGCTCTTGCTGGTGTTCCAACTGGACGGCACGGGTCAGGGCGACTTCGACCTGTTCGGCCAGTGCGCGATAGGCGCCTAGTTCTTGGTCATCGAATACGTGGGCTTCATTGAACCTGACGTCAAGCACTCCGGCTACGGCACCATCGTGATAAATCGGTAGGATCAGAAGGGCGTTCGCTCCAAACTGCCTGCAAACGTCCGCTTCAATTCGCGTATCGGTGTGCGCGTTTTCGACTCGGAGAATTTCGCGATAAGTCTTTTCGCCTGTGGAGACGGTCAGCGACGCTGCCACCCGCAAACCTACATAGTTGGCGCAACTGCCGATTCCGGCCCGGTAGGTAAGTCGATCTCGCTTGAGAAGAGCGATGCCGACGCCGGCGGCATTGGCAACTTTTTGCGTCGACTCCACGATGTAACGCATGGCGCCATCCAAATGGAGGTCCATGGCGGCAGAAAGCGATTCGGAAGTGATCTGGTCTTCCTGGTTTGCAGATGCGTTGGCCAACAGATGCTGAAAAGTTTCGCGATCGGGGCTCGGGGGGATTTTCATTGCCGCAGTACCTAGCGGGCTTTGGGCGGGCGAGCGGCGCCGTACCACAGTTAAAGCCGGCAAGCGAAGTCTCTCACCGCGCAAAATCCACTGTCAATACAAATTGCAACAGATTGCCGACCCGTTTGGATGCCAACCCGCGCAGGGTCGTTGCCGGATATTTCGGTTTACGCTTCCCGTTAATTAGGACTTCCCCGCCATGGTGAGCCGGGCGGCAGGCAGGGCGACAGTCGGACTTTTACGACCTGGTCCTCCCGTTGCTATTTAGCGTTCGGAGCCGCGTTTCGTGGAGGTGCGGCGCCCGCCGGTTCCACGTGGATCGAGGGGCCCGATGCCGCCGCGGCCGCAGTGCTCAGAGGCGGCGCAACCGGCTGCTTTGCACACAGTTCGATGACTTCGGCAATCCGCTGACTTTCGAATTGCTTCTGTACTTGCCAGGTGCGCAAGGTTTCTTTTTCTCGCGCCACTTGATCCTGGTTTTGCTGAATTCGCTCGGCGTAATGCGCGGTGACGCGCTCCATCTCGGCCTGAATCTGTGCGTTTTCCTGGGCCTTGCGCTTCTCGAATTCTTCCAATTGTTTCTGCTGGCCGGCGTCATAAGAACTGAGGGCTTGCTGGCGTCGGGTCGCGTCCCGCAGCAGATCATCGGTAGAAGTTCCAGCGGCGTCGAGAGCCATGAGCACAGAGGCCCGCTTAATCTCGGGCGACAAGGTGCGGATACGGTCGCTGTTCAGCATGTCGACGACCTTATGAATGCCGTACCCGGAATCGGGGCTTAAGATTCCTGCGGCGCGATAAATATCTTCGTACGAGAGCAGGTTGGTTTGGGGGCCTGTGAGGCCTTCTGCGGGACGAGGATTCGATGGGTTCATAGTAGCCTCCGTGAGTGTGACTTGTTCGAGCGCGCCAGTAGCTTCTTGTTTGCGCCAGAAATAGGGAAAGAATCCTTTGGACTGCATAACTTTCCTTTCTTGGCGTGGGGGCGCGCCTGCAGGTTGAGACTGGCGTCGAGCCGGACCGGCGCGAGGAGTTGTAAGGCTCTGCGAATTGCTCTCGGATACCGCGCGTGTGGCCGGACGGCAAAGGGCATTCGGAGCCTCAGTAATACCGACAGGTACGGGCGGAACGGGCGCGAGAATGGAATCTGGTGTGGCGCGTCTTTTCCGAGCAGTTTCCTGCTTTGCCGGCGTCAGAGCTTTTGTTGATAGCTGCGGGAGATCTTTTGGCGCGCCGCAGGCAAGTTCGCGTGTCGCAAGCGCCGATGCCTCCGCAGTTTCCTTGGACGGCGGCTTGATTTCGATCGGCTCTTGATCGCGGCGAACTCCGAGAAGGAAGTCTTTGCCATCGCTGCGACAGTTTCGGG
>DATGHX010000029.1:0-2474 GCA_035307585.1 Candidatus Angelobacter sp. | reverse complement strand
ATGGCGAACTTGCCTTGGCACGTGAGCAGAACGCCTCCGTAGGGAGCGCCCCTTGAGTGATCCGCAGACCTGCTCATCCGCCAACCGACCCCGCAATCTCGTTGGTTGAGGAGTCCGGAAGAGTGCAAAGAGTTGCCAACTTCCCGGTTGCCCGTGATCCGCCCCCAATCGGCGACTACTTCACTGCTAGCACGAGCAGGGTAGCGTCATCCTGAAATCGCCCGCCGCAGAACTCCGTTACCTGCGCCAGCAGCTGCTGATTCATGCTCGTCGCGGAATTCGCCGCATGCGCTTTGGCGAATGCGGCAACTTTTTCCGCGCCGAATTCTTCGCCATGCGGCCCCTCGGCTTCGGTAATGCCGTCGGTAAATAGAAGTAGCCTGTCGCCAGAGCTGAGATCCGCGCACAAGTCCTCATACGTCCAGGCGGGAAAAACGCCGAGCACCGCGCCGCCCTGGTCCAGCGTGCGCAGAGCGCCGGAGGAAACCAGAATCGGATACGGATGGCCGGCATTGCAGTAGCGAAAGGTGTGCGACGTGGCGTCCAAAACACCGCAGAAGAAGGACACGAATTTACCGGCCGCGATGCTTTCGCAGAGCATGCCGTTGATGATGCTGCATACACGCGCAGGGCTATCCAGGTCGCGAACCGATGCGCGCAGGCTGGCCTGCACGTTGGCCATCAGCAGAGCAGCGGGAACGCCTTTACCGGAGACGTCAGCGATACAGAGGGCCAGCCGGCTTTCGCCGAGCTTCAGCACATCAAAGTAATCCCCACCTACGGCGCGCGCGGGCTGCCAGGCGCTGGCCACCTCGAATCCCGGCAGCTGGGGAATCTCCTTGGGCAGGAGCGACTCCTGAATGTCGCGGGCCCGCTGCAATTCCTCATTCTGGATTTCCATCCGCGCGGCGCCAGCCTGAACCATGCTCTGCAACTCGACGTTGCGCCGCTCGAGTCGTCCCTTGGTCTTCTCGTAGAGAAAATTCATGACGCCAAAGACGACGATCACCAGGATGGGCAGCTTCCAGCCCGTGGCGATCATCTGCCCAAGCGAATGCGGCATTGGCGGGGCGAACCACCAGACAATGACGCTCGATAGCACGTAAACGGGGACCGACAAGACGCACAACACGGTCAGGAAGATCACCCAATCATAGGGAAACGGCTTTTCGTATAGGAAGGACAGCCAACGCATGGGCGGCGCAAGGAAATTGCCGAAGCACAGCGAGTACAAGATGACCGTGAAAGGATTTATAGGCTGGCCAAGGGCCCAGAAAGTTGCGCCGATCACCAGAGCGACGGACAAGTAGATGCCCTGGTCGCGGAAGAAGGGCGTCAGCGATTTGGAGTCGACCCTCATCGATAGCCTGATTGTCAGCGGATCGCCACTATTCTGTGTCTCGCGTTCAGCTGTGAATTCTCTGCCCACGTCACATCCTATTGTGATGATTCCCGATAGGCAACTCGCATCCGTATGGAGCTGATCCGGCGATTCTGGGCGAGTGGTCGGCTACACAGAAGTTGGGATTCCACCTGTGCTACGACGCTGAGGCAGACTAGGAAAGCGGCACGTCGTTTACATGTAAACGACGTGCCGCGCTGCGTATCAACAAAGAGAAATCTTGCCAACTACAGATAACTCCACGACTTGGGCTTCGATGGCTTCGGCGTCGGTCAGTTTGACGACGCGGACCGGGATGGAATCGAGTTGCGCAATTCTCGCGGCCCGGAGACGCCGTGCTCCCGCCACGACCTCGTACTTGCTTGGCTCCAATTCCCGCACCAAAAGAGGTGCGAGAATTCCCTGCTGCTGTGACTGAACATATAAAACAGCCGCTTTTGAAGCATATCTTTGCCGCGCCTGAAAGCGTAATCCGCTTGTTTGAACGGGGTCGCCTGAGCCAGCTAGCGGCGAAATGAACGATAAATTTGCCGCCGGTGCAAATGTTAACCATAACCGTGCCGCGGGTACGGAGAATTCTGGATTTCTTGCTGCACGGCCTCAGTCGTCGCAATCGCTCCGGCCACTCTCTAGCGGACCTCAACCTGGCCATGAAGGCCTTACCTACGGTCCAACCGCGCCGAGCTCTTTTTTGGTGAGCACGGGCGTGAGGACACCTAGAACAATGTCTCCGAATTCTGGATGCCCTGAGGCCCAACTTCCCCGAAGTTCTGGCCCGGAATGATTCCCCGCCCGCTGTAGCCCTCCCGTGTTAGCCCTTCCCGCATCAATTATTCCGCATCCACCAGTACGGAGTAGTTCACTTCACAGCGAGAGCGGAGGCTCTCCCTCATCAGACCGTCTGCTTGACCGTGGGGATGAGAAATGGAGCGTGCGCAGGGCCTCCAGCGGATTCACAGAAGCGGCGCCATCCGAGACTAACCCTCCGTTGCGCCCGTGGCGAAGATCGCCAGATAACTGGCCCAACAGACCGACCGCAGAAAAATCGTCGAACTCTCCGAAGAGTTGGATC
>DATGHX010000028.1:0-157295 GCA_035307585.1 Candidatus Angelobacter sp. | reverse complement strand
AATCCCATGGCGGTGCCGCACCTGCATAAGATTGTGGTCAACATGGGTGTGGGCGAAGCCACGCAGAACGCGAAGATTCTCGACCCAGCAGTGAATGAACTGGGCCAGATTACCGGCCAGAAGCCGGTGGTGACGCGGGCCAAGAAATCCATCGCGGCGTTCAAAGTGCGCGAGGGGCAGGCCATCGGGGCCATGGTCACGCTGCGCGGCGACCGCATGTACGAGTTTTTCGACCGACTGGTGAACGTGGTGCTGCCGCGGGTGCGCGACTTTCGCGGCGTTTCCACCAAGTCGTTTGACGGCCGCGGCAACTACACGCTCGGACTGCGCGACCAGCTGATCTTTCCGGAGATCGATTATGCCAAGGTGGACAAGCTGAAAGGCATGAACGTGACCATCGTGACCACGGCGCGCGACGACAACCAGGCGCGGGCGCTGTTGAAGCATCTGGGGATGCCGTTCCGGCAGTAGTTAGTATTTAGTAATTAGTAGTTAGCAGAAGAAAAAAGGAATTCATGGCGACAACAGCAAAAATTGCCAAGACGAACAAGAAACCCAAGTTCTCCACCCAGCACCGCAACCGCTGCTCGATCTGCGGGCGGCCGCGGGCTTACCTGCGCAAATTCGGCCTCTGCCGTTTGTGCTTCCGCGGCCTGGCGCTGAAAGGTGAAGTGCCCGGGGTTTCGAAGTCGAGTTGGTGAGAGCCTTGGCCGTTTAGCTCTTGGCCTTTAGCTTGATTCTGGTGATACGAACAGAGTCATCCGGCCGAGAGCGAGGTTGGGTCCAAGAGAGCTCAAGCAAAGAGCTGATGGCCAAAAGCCAACAGCTGGGTTTGCAGTACGTCACGGCAGGTTTCCCGGCGAAGAAGCCGGGACAAACGGGTGACGATAACAGGAGATGAACGAAGATGAGTTTGACCGATCCGGTCTCAGATTTGCTGGCGCGCATTCGCAACTCGATTCATGCGCGGCATCCGAAGCTAGATGTGCCCGCGTCCCGGCTGAAGCTGGAAATCGCGCGCATTTTGAAGGAAGAGGGCTATATCGCCAACTTCAAGGCCACGGAAGAAGAGGGCAGAAAAGTCCTGCGGATTTACTTGAAGTACGGCAACGACAATGCCGCCGCCATTTCGAATCTGCAGCGTATTTCCCGCCCCGGCTGCCGCGTGTATGTAGGCCGCAACGACATTCCACGGGTGCTGGGCGGCCTGGGCATCAACATCCTGACCACGCCCAAGGGGGTGATGACAGGACGCCAGGCGCGCAGGGAAGGCGTGGGCGGAGAGATTTTGTGTGAAGTGTGGTGAGAAAGCGGCTTTTGGCTTTTGGTAGTTGGCCAGAACGCGACAGCAGATCTTTAGTCCACATTTCGAGGCAGTCTAAGGTTCGGAGGCTCGGGCCAAGAGCTGAACGCTAAAGCCAAGAGCCAAGTCAGCATGGAATTCGTCCCGCCTGGCCGGGATAGAAGGACTCGCTTAATAAAGGATTGAAGCAATGTCACGAATCGGAAAAAAGCCGATCCCGCTCCCCCAGGGAGTGAAGTTTGAGGTCAAGGGCAATACCGTGGTGGTGCAGGGGCCCAAGGGCCAGGTGCAGACGCATCTGCCGGCCGGGGTGAAGCTGCAGCAGGCCGACGGGCACATCCAGGTGACGCGCGAGAACGACGATCGCGCCGCGGTACACGGGCTGGTGCGGGCATTGGTCAACAACGCGGTTGAAGGCGTCACCAAGGGCTGGTCCAAGGAACTGGAGATCGTGGGCATCGGGTATCGCGCGGAGCTTAAGGGCAAGAACACGGTGGTGTTCACGCTGGGCTACTCGCACCCTATCGAGTATCCGCTGCCTGCGGGCATTAGCGTGGCCGTCGATCCCAAGCAGACGAAACTGACCGTCAACGGCATTGACCGGCAGAAGGTAGGGCAGGTAGCGGCGGAGATGCGCGGCCTGCGTCCGCCCGACCCGTACAAGCAGAAGGGCGTGCGCTACGCCGGCGAGAGACTGAAGAAGAAGGTGGGCAAGACCGGGGCGAAGTAATCGGATCATCGGGACATCGGATCATCAGGTCATCGGTTTTTCGGATGACCCGATCGCCAGATCACCCGATTGCGAACACGAACCGAATGTTTTTTGATCGTGGAGTTTCAAGGCTCTACGAAGCAAAGGTTGAGAACATGATTCCGGAGATTTCGAAAGACAAGACTCGCCGGCGGATCCACGAGCGGCTGCGGCAGCGGATGCAGGGCTCGGCGGAACGTCCGCGGCTGAATGTGTACCGCTCGCTGAACCATATCTACGCGCAGGTGATCGACGACGGCTCGGGCAAGACCCTGGCTTCCGCCAGCACGGTGCAGGGGAAGAAGGGAAGCAAGCGCACCGGCGGCAACGTCGCCAGCGCCAAAGAGGTGGGCAAGACCATCGCCCAGCGCGCGAAGGAGAAGGGGATCAAGAAAGTAGTGTTCGATCGCGGCGGCTATCTGTATCACGGACGAATCAAGGCGCTGGCCGATGCGGCGCGCGAAGCAGGTCTGGAGTTCTAAAGAATGGCATTCACAGCGAAGAAGAAACTCGATGCAGGCAGCTACCAGTTGAAAGACCAGGTAGTGGCCATCAACCGCGTGACCAAGGTGGTCAAGGGCGGCAAGAACATGTCCTTTGCGGCGCTGGTAGTGGTCGGCGACCCCTCTGCGGGCGTGGTCGGCTACGGTTCCGGCAAGGCCAAGGAAGTTCCCCAGGCGATCCGCAAGGGGATTGAATCGGCCAAGAAGAACCTGGTGAAAGTGAATCTGACCCGGAGTTCCATCCCGCACACGGTGATTGGGCGCTACGGATCGGGCCGGGTGCTGCTGAAGCCGGCGCCGGAAGGAACCGGCGTGATTGCCGGGGGCGCAGTGCGCGCGGTGATGACCTCAGCGGGCGTGCAGAACGTGCTGACCAAATCGATCGGCACCGCAAATCCGCACAATGTGATCAAGGCTACCTTCAACGCGCTCAGCCGGCTGCGCGACCGGCAAGAGGTTGCCACCATGCGCGGTAAGACTTTGCAGGAGATGGGATCATGACGGCGGCCAAGAAAAAGATCAAGATTCAGTACGTCCGCTCCAAGATCTGCACCCCGGTGAAGCACAAACTGGTGGTCAAGGGTCTGGGCTTCACGCGTTTGTACCAGGTGATCGAGCGGGAAGATACGCCTTCTATACGAGGGATGATTGCCAAGATTCCGCATCTGGTGCAGGTGGTGGAATAATTGAATATCGGGTGATCGGGTGATCTGAAACCCCGGAAATCCGCAGCGATGATCCGATGAACCGATGGCCAGATGGCCCGATCGGACAACCAGGGAAACCGAGTAGTCGAGCTACTTTGAATAGAAGCCGGCTGCGATTAAGGGTAACGACAGTGCCAACCAATCTTTCGACATTACGGCCGCCCAAGGGGGCCACCGCGAACCGCAAGCGTGTTGGACGCGGAATGGGCAGCGGCATGGGCAAGACTTCTACCCGAGGCCACAAAGGCCAGGGATCGCGTTCCGGCTCGCGCATGATGCGCGGCTTTGAAGGCGGGCAGATGCCGTTGCATCGCCGCGTGCCCAAGCGCGGGTTTACCAACATCTTCCGCACCGAGTACCGGGCGATCAACGTGGAGAGCCTGGCCGGTCTGGGCGAGAAGACGATCACCCAGGAAGTGCTGGTCAAGAGCGGCCTGGCGGGGAAGAACGATCTGATCAAGATCCTGGGCGACGGCGAAGTGAAGTCGGCGCTGCACGTTCAGGCACATAAGTTCTCGAAATCCGCGGAGGAAAAGATTACTAAGGCGGGCGGCAAGGCCGAGGTGTTGGGTGGAGGAGCCGCTGCGGCTTCCGCAGAGAAGCCGGCCGCACAGAAGGCGGCTCCGGCAGCGCAGAAAAAAGAGGCCAAGGCGGAAACCAGGAAGCCGGGAAAGAAGTAACAGAGAGAGAAGTAACGCAAGGGTAGTCAATCAGGAAGAAGTGAAGCTCCATGCTTGAGAAACTGGCAAACATATTCCGAGTTCCCGACCTGCGCAAACGTGTGCTGTTCACACTGGCCATGCTGGCGGTGTACCGCCTGGGTTCGTTCATTCCCACGCCGGGCATCAATACCGATCTTCTGGCGCAGGCGTTCCAGCAGCAGAGCGGCGGATTGCTGGGGTTCTACGATCTTTTCAGCGGCGGCAACCTGCGCCGGCTGACGATCTTCGCCCTGGGCATCATGCCCTATATCACGGCGTCGATCATCCTGCAGCTGCTCACGGTGGTCTATGAACCGCTGGCGCGGCTGCAGAAAGAAGGCGAACTGGGACGGCGCAAGATCACGCAGTGGACGCGCTACCTGACGCTGGTGCTCTCCGTGCTGCAGAGCCTGGGCATCGCCATCACCTTGCAGAGCCAGAACTTCGTCCTAACGCCGGGCCCCTCGTTCGTTCTCATGACCATGGTCACCCTGACCACAGGCAGCATCTTCATCATGTGGCTGGGCGAACAGATTACCGAACGCGGTATCGGCAACGGCATGTCGCTGCTGATCTTTGCCGGCATCGTGGTCGGACTGCCGCGGGCGGTGAAAGATCTTTTGACCAAAGCAGGCCAGCAGGCCTGGGGCAACTTCACGATTCCTGCGATGGTGCTGCTGCTGATCGTGATGATCGCGGTGGTGGCGTTCATCGTTTTCATGGAGCGCTCGGAGCGGCGCATCCCGGTGCAGTATGCGAAACGAGTGGTGGGCCGCCGCATCATGGGCGGGCAGTCGACCCATTTGCCGCTGCGCGTGAACTCGGGCGGCGTGATGCCGGTAATCTTCGCGTCCTCGCTGCTGAGCATTCCGCAGATGCTGACCTACTCCCCGGCATTCAGGACCGGGGGGACGCTGCATCGTTATTTCGGGGGAGTGCTTGACCAGTTGAAGTGGGGCGAGCCGCTCTACACGCTGCTCTACGCCGTGGGCATCGTCTTCTTCGCTTATTTCTACGTCTCGATCGTGTTCAACCCGTCAGACGTGGCCGACAACATGCGCAAGTACGGCGGGTTCATTCCCGGCATTCGTCCCGGACACCGCACGCGCGATTACATCAACGAAGTTCTGACCCGGGTCACGCTGGTGGGCGGGCTGTACCTGATTCTGATCTCGCTGATTCCGGAATGGATGATTGCCGGAATCCATCTCAACCACCTGCCCTGGTGGCTGGGACAACGGATGTTCGAGCATTTCCCCACCTGGATCCTGAACGGCCTGAACGTTACCTTCTATTTTGGCGGCACGTCGCTGCTGATCGTGGTAGGCGTGGCCATGGATACGGTGAACCAGATCGAGTCGCAGCTGGTCATGCGCCACTATGAGGGATTCACCTCCAAGCGCGGCCTGGTCAAGGGCAGAAAAAGGCTTTGGGGTTGAGGGCAATGCCGGCAGATGCCATGACCAAACCCGCTTCAGCCGTGGCCGTAGGTCCAGTGATCCTGCTGGGCGCTCCCGGCGCGGGAAAAGGCACCCAGGCCAAGCTGATCGCGGCCCGCTACGGCATCCCGCAGATATCCACCGGCGATATCCTGCGCGACAACGTGGCGCGGGGGACGGAGTTGGGGAAGAAGGCGGACCCCATCATGAAGTCAGGGGGGCTGGTTTCCGACGAGCTGATGTTGCCTATGGTGGGCGACCGGCTGTCCCAAGCCGATTGTGATCGCGGCTTTATTCTTGACGGCTTTCCGCGCACGGTGGGGCAGGCCGGCTGGCTGGACAAGTACCTGGAAACGCGGCGTTTTGAGGGGCTGCCTATGGGGCCGGTTGTGGTGAACATTAAGGTCGGTTATAATCAATTATTGCAACGGCTTACAGGCCGCCGTTCCTGTCCCGTCGATGGCAAGATTTACAACGTCTACTTCCAACCGCCCCAAAAAGATGGCGTTTGCGATACCTGCGGTGCGCAGCTAGTGCAGCGCAAGGATGACAAGGAAGAGGTTATCTCCAAGCGTCTCCTGGAGTACGAAGCCCAGACTTTGCCGCTGGTAGACTACTACCGCCGCCAGGGAAGGCTAGTGGAGTTGGACGGCGAAGCACAGCCCGACCGCGTGACCGCAGAGACCGTGGCGGTCATAGAAAAGACGGCGGGTCGGGCATGATCAACTGCAGGTCACAGGCAGAGCTGGACAAGATGCGGCGCAGCGGCAAAGTGCTGCGCCAGGTGCACGAAGCGGTCCGCGCCATGGTAGCGCCGGGCGTCTCCACCATGGACCTGGAGCGCGTGGCCGAGGAGAAGATCAGCGAGCTGGGGGCCAAGCCGGCGTTTAAGGGCTATTACGATTATCCCTGCGTGCTGTGCACGTCGGTAAACAACGAGATCATCCACGGGATTCCTTCGCCGAAAAGAGTCCTGAAGGAAGGCGACATCATCTCTATAGACTGCGGCGTGGTGCTGGACGGGTACTATTCTGACGCCGCGGTCACGCTGCCGGTGGGGAAGACGCTGGCGCCGGAGCTGAAGAAGCTGCTGGAAGTGACGGAAGGCTCGTTGAAGCGGGCCATCAAAGAAGCCAAGCTGGGCAAGACGGTAGGCGATATCGGCGCCACGGTGCAGGAGTATGTGGAGGCCAATGGTTTCAGCGTGGTACGCGAGTTTGTGGGCCACGGGATCGGGACGCGCATGCATGAGGACCCGCAGGTCCCCAACTTTGGCGTTCGCGGCCACGGCATTCGGCTGAGAGAAGGCATGGTGCTGGCTATCGAACCGATGGTCAACGTAGGCAAGCCGGGAGCGCGGGTGCTCGACGATAAGTGGACCGCGGTCACCGAAGACGGCAGCTACAGCGCCCACTTCGAACATACCGTGGCCGTGACGCGAAACGGGCCGCTGGTGCTGACCGAGTAGCCTGCAGAAGAAGCGAGGGATCTCTGAATCGAGAACCTCAAGGAGCTGAGTGAGCAAGGAAGACGCGATCGAAGTTATGGCAACGGTGATTGAGCCGCTGCCCAATGCCATGTTCCGGGTGGAACTGGAAAATAAACATCAGGTGCTCGCGCACGTATCCGGCAGAATGCGCAAGAATTTCATCCGCATTCTTCCCGGGGACAAGGTCGCGGTGGAGCTTTCGCCGTACGACCTGACGCGGGGCCGAATCGTGTACAGGTACAAGTAAGGAAGCACAGGCGAGAGCGCCTGTGCCATACAAGAAGGAAGCAGGCAACATGAAGGTTCGGGCATCGGTAAAGAAGATTTGCGACAAGTGCAAGATCGTGCACCGCAAGGGCGTGGTGCGCGTGATCTGCGAGAACTCGAAGCACAAACAAAGACAGGGGTAACACATGGCTCGTATTGCAGGCGTGGATCTGCCGCGGAACAAACACGTGGACATCGCGCTGACTTACATTTACGGCATCGGCAACGCGCGCTCGCGGCGGCTTCTGGGCATCGCCAAGGTTGAGGCTATAAAGAAGGTCCAGGATCTGAATGAAGACGAGGTCAACCGCATCCGCCAGGCCATTGAAGCCGAGGGCGACGTGGAAGGTGATCTGCGCAAAGACATCTCCATGCACATCAAGCGGCTGATTGAAATCGGCTCGTACCGCGGCTTCCGTCACCGCCGCAACCTGCCGGTCCGCGGCCAGCGCACGCACACCAACGCGCGCACCCGCAAAGGACCGCGCAAGGGAACCGTGGCCCAGAAGAAGAAAGCCACCGCGAAGACGTAGGATTAAAGGAAACGGCAAATGGCTAAACCAGCAGCAACACCGGCCGCGGGCGGAGCAGCAGCTCCGGCGGCAAAAGGGAAGAAAAAGGTTTTCAAGAAAAAGGAGCGCAAGAACGTGCCCCACGGCATCGTTTACATTCAGGCCTCCTTCAATAACACCATCGTGACCATCGCCGACGGCGAGGGGCGCACGCTGGCGTGGAAGAGCTCCGGCTCGCTGGGTTTCCGCGGGTCGCGCAAAGGAACTCCGTTTGCCGCGCAGCAGGCGGCCATGAACGCCGCTAACCAGGCGCGCGATCACGGTATGCGCTCGGTGGACGTTCGCGTGAACGGGCCGGGGTCAGGACGCGAATCGGCCATCCGCGCGCTGGCTGCGGCAGGTCTGGATGTGAAGACCATCCGCGACATCACGCCCATTCCGCACAACGGGTGCCGGCCGCCGAAGCGGCGGAGAGTGTGAGATTTGAGCTGCCAGCTTTTGGCTGCTGGCAAAGTGGTCAACAATGTTTTTCTAGAAGCTAACAGCTGGAGGCTGGGAGCTATTAACTGGATGGGGAGGAAGGAGACAGCCTCTCTGTAAACCCATCGACACTCGAAGTAGAGGAGAAAAATGGCAAGATATAAAGGTGCAGTCTGCCGCCTTTGCCGTCGCGAAGGCATGAAGCTGTTTTTGAAAGGGGCCAAGTGCTTTACCGACAAGTGCCCCGTGGAAAAGCGCAATTTCGCTCCCGGCCAGCATGGCAAGGACCGCAAGGCCAAGGTCGTAGGCTACGGCCTGCAGCTCCGCGAGAAGCAGAAGACCAAGCGCATGTACTTCACGCTGGAAACCCAGTTCCGCAACTATTTTGAAAAGGCATTCAAGAAGCCGGGCGTGACCGGTGAATACCTGTTGCAGCAGCTGGAAACGCGGCTGGACAACGTGATCTACCGTCTGGGCTTCGCGACTTCTCGCCGGCAGGCGCGCCAGCTGGTTCGGCACGGGCACATCGACGTGAACGGCCGCCGCGTGAACATACCGTCATACCAGGTGAAAGCCGGCGACGAGCTCCAGGTGCGCGAAAGAGCCAAGAAGTTCACCGTGGTCGAGGGCGCCAAGGAGTTCTCCAGCCATCAGCCGGTGGTCGGCTGGCTGGAAGTGGACCGCGACAATTACAAAGGCCGCGTTCTGGCTCTGCCCAAGCGCGAAGATATGAACGTGCCGGTGAACGAGCAGTTGATCGTGGAGTTGTACAGCAAATAAGCTTCTAGCCGCTAGCTACTAGCTGCTAGTGGCGAAGATGCAGGCGTATCGATCCGCCTGTGAATGGCGTGCAAGTGAAAAATGAAACCGTTGGGCCTCGCCGCCCCGGTTTGGCTAGATGCTAGGGGCTAGTAGCTAGCAGCTAGCACCAATTGACCGCACCAGAACAGCCCGCGCGCTGCAAGCGCCGGAGCCGAACGGAGCGGAATTGAAAGGAAAAAAGGACATGGTTCTTTGGAGAGGATTTCAGAAACCCAAGCGTCTCGCGACCGATACCGAGACATTGACCGACAAATACGGCCGCTTTTACGCGCAGCCGTTTGAACGCGGGTTCGGCACAACCATCGGCAACGCGCTGCGGCGCGTGCTGCTGTCTTCGATTGAAGGCGCGGCGGTCACCGCGATCCGCATCGAAGGCGTGCTGCACGAGTTCCAGTCGATTCCCGGAGTCGTGGAAGACGCCACCGACATCATCCTGAACATCAAGCAGGTCCCGTTCAAGCTGAATGGCGACGGGCCGAAAGCCATCTACCTGAAGGCCGACCAGCCCGGAGTGATCACCTCGGGCATGATCGAAGCCGACGCCGATGTGGAAGTTCTGGACAAGAACGTCTACATCGCCACGGTTTCCGAGGGCGGCAAGCTGGACATGGAGATGCGCCTGAAGCGCGGCCGCGGTTACGTGGCAGCCGACAAAAACTTTGACGAGGACCTTGGCCTGGGCTTCATTCCCATCGACTCGGTGCACTCGCCGGTGCGCAAGGTCAACTACACGGTTGAAGCTGCGCGCCTGGGACAGATCACCGATTACGACAAACTCGACATCGAGATCTGGACCAACGGCTCCATCGCGCCGGCGGACGCGCTGGGTCTTGCGGCCAAGCTGCTCAAAGACCACATGACCATCTTCATCAACTTTGAAGAGGAGCTGGAAACCGAAGCCCGCGGCGAAGACAAGCCGCAGATCAAAAACGAAAACCTCAACCGTTCGGTGGAAGAGCTCGAGCTCTCGGTGCGCAGCTACAACTGCCTGAAGAACGCCAACATTCAGACCATCGGCGAGCTGGTGCAGAAGACCGAAGCGGAAATGCTGAAGACCAAGAATTTCGGCCGCAAGTCGCTGAACGAAATCAAGGAAATCCTGGCCTCGATGGGACTCTCGCTGGGCATGAAGATCGACGAGCACGGCAACGCCGTGCCCGGTCCCACCAGCCAGCTGCCTCCTCTGGGTGTGGCTTCGCCGGCAGCGGCGCTGCCGATGCCCGGCGACGGCACGGAAGAGTTCTAGGAAATCGGGTGATCGGGAGATCGGGTGACCACCCCCCAGCCCACGCAAAAGCGGCGCGGTCCGGGGACCCCGGGAGATCCGGTGATCGGAAAACCCGGTCTCCTGAACACTCACTGAAGGAGTCAGCCGCGCTCAATCGCCAAAGGCTAAGGGCCAAGGGCTCTAAGCCAGAAGCTAGTGGCTAGAAGCGGTTTCTCCACAACCCGAAATCACGATAAGGACAACGCACCATGCGTCATCGCAGAGCTACCAAGAAACTCGGACGTAACACCAGCCATCGCCGCGCGCTGCTGCGCAACCTGGTGACCTCGCTCATCATGGAAGAGCGCATTGAAACGACCCCGGCCAAGGCCAAAGCCATGCGCCCGCACGTGGAGAAGATGATCACGCTGGGCAAGCGGGGCGATGTTTCCGCCCGCCGCCTGGCGCTGGGTTATCTGATGACCCGCGAATCGGTGGAGCGGCTGTTTGACAACGTTGCTCCGCGCTTCGGCGACCGCAACGGAGGCTACCTGCGCATCATCCGCAAGGGATGGCGCACGGGCGACGGCGCGGAAACCGTTTTCGTGGAACTTCTGGGCAGCGAGAAAGTGATCGAGGCCAAGCGCGCCAAACGCGCCGAGACTCGCGCCAAGCGCCAGGAGCAGATCAAGAAGCAGATGGAAGAAGAACAGGCGGCAGCCGCCCAGAGCGGTGAAGGCGGGGAAGCCGGTGAAGCCGGCGAAGGCGGAGAAGAGAAGAAGTAGTCTTCGCCTGTTCTGGTTTTCAAGAAGAGCGCGCTCCGGAAATCGGAGCGCGCTTTGTTATTTGGCGCTGACTTCAGCCACCGGGTCGGAGCAGGGCTGCAGGCGCTCGGGGTAATGCAGTTGAACCCGCCGGGGATTGATCGTGGCTCCGCTGCGTACGCGCAGCTTCCAGTGCACGGGCTTGTCGCCTTCAGGCATTCGTATGGCCAGCAGGTAGCCGTGCGACGCCAGGCTGAAGGTATAGGGATCGAACATGGTGTAAGTCCCGCCGGTTTTCGCGCTCATATCCTGAAGCAGGGCGCGGTCGTGTTGAGGCGGATTCCAGTTGAAATTCCCGGTAACGTCGCTGGGTGGCTGGCGGAACATCATGACCAGCCGCGTGCCGTGGGAGAGATACTCGTGTTCCACCTCGTTGCCGGAGCGGTTGCTGTCATCGTCATAGCCGTCGCCGATGAGCACCACGGTGTCGCCGGGCTGGTGCGGCCCGAACATCGCCAGCGCTTTATGCAGCGCGTTGTACATGGCCGCCTTGTCGCCGAGATTGTCGGCTTCCTCGATGACCGCCGCGATGGCCCGCGCGCGCGTTTTTTCGTCGCCGATGAATCCCTGGGTGAAGGCGGCGCGCTTGGCGAAGACGCCGAAGGCCATGGATTGCCCGTCGGGCGCCTGGCGGGCGAGGCGCGTGGCCATGGTGATAGCGTCTTCCACACGATCGCTGTGCCGGCCGTCGGTTTCCACCAGGACCAGCAGGCGGTTGCTGAACTGCAGGCTGGCGTTGAGCACGGGAATCTCTTTGCCGTCGACGCGGGCTTCAAAGTCCTCAGCGGTCAGATTGTCCACCACGTCGCCGCTGTGGCGGTCATAAGCGGCGACCAGTGCGTAAGTGGTGCACCCCTGGGCAAAGCTTCGCGAGGAAAAGATCAGAGAGGAAAAAAGGGTGAGGACGACGAGTCCGGCAATCTGGCGCATGGCGGTGTTTCTCTCCGTGGGGCGAATCGGTTGGCGATGGCAATCGAGCGTTATCATCGCGGCATCCACCAGTCCAGTTGGGCAGGTCCTGCATCCGGTGACCAGCTTGCGGTCCGCCACGTGAATAGACGCGCGGCCAACCAGTTCTGGTTGCCGCGAGCGCCTCATAGGCATCCGCAAGCCGCCAGCAGCACAACAATCTACTCTAAAGTTTCCCCGGGGGAAACCGCCGCCGGGTAAAGTTCGGGCGCCACGGGGCGCGCATAGAATAGATCATCATGACCGACTACACCCGGCTACCCATCGGCGAGCAGGCGCCGCACAAGGTGAATGCCGTGGTCGAAATCCCTAAGGGCTCCGTCAACAAATACGAGTATGACGTGAAGCTCCAGGTCTTTCGCCTCGACCGCACGCTCTTCTCACCGGTACATTACCCGGGAGACTACGGTTTTATTCCCGAAACTCTCGGGCTCGACGGCGATCCGCTGGACGTCCTGGTGCTGGTGGAAGCCCCCAGCTTTCCCGGATGCCTGATTGAGGTCCGGCCTATAGGGCTGCTGCACATGCTCGACCAGGGCAAGAACGACGAGAAGATCCTGGCCGTCGCCGACAGCGACCCTCTCTACCGCGAGGTCAGCGAGTACTCCCAGGTCTTTGAGCACACCGTCCGCGAAATCGAGAACTTCTTCGCCATCTACAAGAGCCTGGAAGGCAAGAAGACCGAGATCAGCGGTTGGGCCGGCGCGGACACGGCGAAAAAGCTGATTGTGGAAGGGCGGAAGAGGGCGAAAACAGGCAGTTAGTTTTTTTCTGCAATCCCGAGCGGCAAGCGAGGGAGCCCTATCCCCGTGACCCCATCCAGGCGCAACATGCTGCAGTCTTGCTGACCTTTAAGAGCCTGGCGAGTGATAGGGATCCCTCGGGCCGCTCGATCCCTCTGGAAGCGACACGAAGTAGACCTCAGGTGCGGCCTCGGGATTTCAGAAAAAAGCTGAACGCTGAATGCTTCGCTTTTCCACACTCATCCACACAGCTGCACCAGATTGCGGCGTTGACCGCTCCACCGCGCGTGCGTAGATTCGAAGACATTGTTGTTGCGTGCTGCGCCGCTGATCTTTTGCGGCATTTTCCAGCCTGGACAGCACGTTTTGCGATCACAGCCAAACGCAAATAACTTTCAGCAATCCTGCCGCTGAGAGAATGCGTTGCCGTTGCCGTTGCAGTTTCGGGCAAAAGAGGCTGAGGAAATCTTTTTGCAACGAACCAGAACAGAAACCGGCCGCCTCGGCTGCCTGCGGGCGATAAGCCCAAGGAAATAAAGCAGCTTAGGCCGGACCATGAGCATCTGATAATTAAGTACAATATATTGTGCTTGGGCCTTGACAGGCCCAATATACAGGAGTAACTTCTCAAACACTCGGCCCTGCAGCACGACCTCACGGGGCCTCTGAAAGCGGTAATTCTCTCCGGCACCGAGGTGGGCCGGGGACACAATAAATCGCGGTGATCTTCGAAAAATAGGACTGCAGCAGAGACTGCGCCCACAAGGGCGGAGCCGCTGCGTCTTGGGAGATTGGGAGAAAAGATGGCGGACATAACGACGAAGACGACTACGCAAGCGTCCCGGGCAACCAGTTCGCAGAAGACGGCGGCGGGACTGAAGTTCCCGCGCTATTTCACCCGCACCGGAGTCTCTCCCTACGACGAAGTGGAATGGGAGCTGCGCACAGCTTCCATCACTGACGCCAAGGGCAACATCATCTTCGAGCAGAAGAACGTGGAGTCGCCCAAGGACTGGTCCATGACCGCCGTCAACATCGTAGCCAGCAAGTATCTTCATGGGTCTCAGAATCACGCCGCGCCGGGTACGCCCGAGCGCGAGAGCGGCGTCCGCCAGCTCATCCGGCGCGTGGCCGAAACCATCCGCGACTGGGGATGGCAGCAGGGCTACTTCGCCTCGCCTGAAGACCGCGACACCTTTCATGACGAGATGGTGCACATCCTGGTCCAGCAGAAAGCCAGCTTCAATTCGCCGGTATGGTTCAACGTGGGCTGCGACCGCATGGAGCCGAACTCCGACGCCCAGAACTGGCACTTCAACATGGAGACCGGGCAGATCGAGTTCTCCACCACCGGTTACAAGAACCCGCAGTGCTCGGCCTGCTTCATCAACTCGGTGAAGGACTCGCTGGACTCCATCCTCACGCTGGCCAAGACCGAAGGCATGCTGTTCAAGTGGGGCAGCGGCACCGGCACCAATCTTTCTCCGCTGCGCGGGTCCACGGAAGAGCTCTCGGGCGGCGGCCAGGCTTCCGGGCCCCTCAGTTTTATGAAGGGCTTTGACGCCTTCGCCGGCGTGATCAAGTCGGGCGGCAAGACGCGCCGCGCCGCCAAGATGGTGATCCTCAATGTCGATCACCCTGACATCGTCGACTTCATCGAGTGCAAGGCCAAAGAAGAAGCCAAGGCCTGGGCGCTGGTGGAGATGGGCTATGACGGTTCCGGTCCCGACTCCGAGGCTTACAGCTCCATCTTTTTCCAGAACGCCAACAACTCCGTGCGCGTGACCGACGAGTTCATGCAGGCGGTGGAGCGCGACGGCGAATTCTGGACCAAGGCTGTGAAGGACGGCCGCCAGTTCAAGCCGTATAAGGCCAAAGACCTGCTGCGCAAGATCTCTGAGGCCACATGGCAGTGCGGCGATCCCGGCATGCAGTACGACACCACCATCAACCGCTGGCACACTTCCAAGAACACGGCGCGCATCAACGCTTCCAACCCGTGCTCGGAATACATGTTCCTTGACGATTCGGCCTGCAACCTGGCGTCGCTCAACCTGATGAAGTTCCTGAAATCGAACGGCGAGTTTGACGTGCCTGCCTACCGCCACGCCGTGGACGTGATGATCACCGCGCAGGAGATCCTGGTCGACAACGCCGGCTATCCCACGGAATCGATCGCGCGCAACTCGCACGACTACCGTCCGCTGGGCCTGGGCTACGCCAACCTGGGCGCGCTGCTCATGGCCAGCGGGCTGCCTTACGACTCCGGCGAAGGCCGCGACTACGCCGCCTGCGTCACCGCCATCATGTGCGGCGAAGCTTATCTGCAGTCGGCGCGCATCGCCGAGCAGTGCCCGGGGATCGCTCCGGCCACGCAGCGCGTCTCGCCGCAGGACGTGACGGGCGGCGCGTGTCCGGGCTGGTATGTGAACCGCGAGCCGTTCCTCGACGTCATCCGCATGCACCGCGCGTCGGTGAACCGCGTGAACCATAAGGACGTGATTCCCGGCGGCCTGATCGAAGGCGCCAAGCAGTGCTGGGACGAAGCTCTGGCCCTGGGCGAGCGCGTCGGCTACCGCAACTCGCAGGTCACCGTGCTGGCGCCCACCGGCACCATCGGCTTCATGATGGATTGCGACACCACCGGCATCGAGCCCGACCTGGCGCTGGTGAAGTACAAAAAGCTGGTCGGCGGCGGCATGATCAAGATCGTCAACCAGACCGTCCCGCTGGCGCTGTTCAAGCTGGGCTACCTGCCGGAGCAGGTGAACTCCATCGTCGGCTACATCGATTCCACCGGCACCATCGAGGGCGCGCCCGGCGTCCGCGACGAGCACCTGCCGGTCTTCGACTGCAGCTTCAAGCCGCAGAAAGGCACGCGCAGCATCCACTACATGGGCCACGTGCAGATGATGGCCGCCGCGCAGCCGTTTATCTCCGGCGCAATCTCCAAGACCGTCAACCTGCCTGAGGCGGCCACGGTTGAGGACATCATGGACGCCTACACCCAATCGTGGAAGATGGGCCTGAAGGCCGTGGCCATCTATCGCGACGGATCGAAGAAAGCGCAGCCGCTGATGGCTGCCGCCAAGAAAGAGGAAGCCGCGCGACGCGGCACCCGCGACGAGAGAGCCCTCAGCGGTTCTCGCGAAGAACGCTCGGCGCGCGAACGGCTTTCCGTGGAAGACGTTGCCTGGGCCGCGCTCTCGGCCGAGCAGAAAGCGTTTCTGCTTGAGGTCATGCGGCTGGTGAACGCTGCCGCGCCGGCCTCCACCGCTTCGGGCGCGGGCATGCAGTCGAGCGGTTTTGCCAATAAAGACAGCCAGGCGACGGTGCTCGATGCCATCCGCCGCAGCGTGGCTCCTCTGGGTGAAGAGCGGCACGCGGCGCCGCCCAAGGCCCTGCGCCACCGCCTGCCCGGCGAGCGCGCCTCGGTCACGCACAAGTTCGCCATGGCCGGCCACGAAGGCTACATCACCGTGGGTCTCTACCCGGACGGAACGCCCGGCGAGCTCTTCATCCGCATGGCCAAGGAGGGATCCACCGTCTCAGGCCTGATGGATTCTTTTGCGACCGCTGTTTCCCTGGCTCTGCAGCACGGCGTCCCTTTGAAACTTCTGTGCGACAAGTTCCAGCACACCCGCTTCGAGCCCGCCGGCTTCACCGGCAACCCCGAGATTCCCATCGCCAAGTCGGTGATGGACTACATCTTCCGCTGGCTGGAGATCCGGTTCGTGACCGGCAAGCAGTATCCCCTGTTCAAGGATTTCCTTGTAGCCCAGCCGCCCTCGGCTGGGTTGCCCCCGGCTGTGCTGCCTGCGGCTATCGAGGACCGTGTGGCACAGTCGCCCTCGGCTGTGCAGGGTGTGGTCGAGACCAGGCCTCCTGCTGGAGGTGTAGCTAGCAGCCAGGAGCTAGAGGCTAGCAGCCTGCACTTAGCCGACCGCGGCATCTACCACGCCGCCGACGCCATGAAAGAACTCGTCGACCTGGGCGATGCGCCATCATGTCACCTGTGCGGGGCGATCATGACTCGGAACGGGAGCTGTTACAGATGTATGAGTTGCGGGAGCACGAGCGGGTGTAGCTAAGTCATAAGCAAGGATTTAACGAAGCCCGCCGAAAGGCGGGCTTTTGTTCTCTGCATGCGCTAATATCCTGAAGCGACTTGCGAAAAGTGCCATATGTGCTTTTTCGGAACTCCAAATGGATAGCTATCTCGTTGATTACCTCAAATCCGGCAAGGCTTGGCTCTTAGTTGGTTCCGGTCCTTCTACGGCGATGGGCTATCCAAGTTGGCGCACACTTGCTGGTCTGGCTGTCAGCCTTGTTAAGCTGGAAGCAATCGGACGCGATCCAGCCGCGATCGAGGCGGCATTTAGAGCCGGCAGAAATGAGGACGTCTTTGGACTAGCAGCGGGGTTGGTTGGGATGCCGCGATTGCTGCAGCATCTTCGCGATAATTTTCGACCTGATCCAGCCGATGGTGCCTACGCTTCCATCTATGAACATATCGCACGTTGGCCAATCGCCGTTTACATGACCACAAACTATGACCACGAGATCGCTAGACATCTAGCCCATGCCGGGGAAACTTCATATATCGAGTACTCCAACAGCGAGGACGCCCTGAGCGTACTCTTGCCGGATATATCAGGTGCCGTGGTGCACCTACATGGCGACCTCAGCACAGAGAGTGGGCTCGTACTTACTTCGAGTCAGTATCGCGAGATTCTCTCTGGTCCGCAATGGCAGTACTGGCGGACGAAGATGACGTCCATTTTTCAGATGAATCGAGTTATCGTGGTCGGCCATTCACTTTATGATCCCCATGTTGTACATGTCTTGGAGGCTGCCAAAAAAGGCGCCGGTGTAATTCAACCAGTTTGCTGGATTGCACCGGATGTAGCATGGGAAGCGACTAGGGAGTATTTAGAGCGCTATCGAATTCGGGTCGTTTCGTACGACAATCGCGACAGGTCCCACAGCAATTTAGTACGGCTGGTTGAAACCCTGAGCGATTTTGTACCGTCACGGGTTTCTGTGCACGTCAGCCAAGCGGTCGCACAGGTTGTGGACTCTCCTCTCGGTGCCAACGCTGCAGCGCCTGGTTTTTTCGTGTTTACAAGGCTTTCCCAACAGACCGATTTCGAAGTCAAGCAGACCGAGGTTATGGTGGGCGCCTTGAGAGCTGTATTGCCCAAATTACACGGCGGCCCGCATTTTCTATCAAGCAGGCGCTCGAGTTAGCCGGATGGCCTAGCACTTTGTCCATTGAAGAAGAGCTGGTGTCGCGGATTGGTCGTCAGGCTATGTCCGAACGGCTTTTGTCGGCTAACGGCAATCTTTTTGTAGTGCACCCCGATGCGGGAGAAGCAGTCAGAGAGGAACAAGCCGCCTTTCAACACCTGCGTAATCGTTTCCAATTGTCACTTCGGAATCGGCTTGCCCGAGATTTCTCTTCACTTACGCCCGGACAGGTGGACACTTTAGCCACGGATATAGACGCTTCATTAGTTGGATACTTTCGGGAAGGCGGTCTGACTCTGGCAAGCACATTGGCTGCCCAATCTCACGTTTCCTCAATACCAACTTCGGTCCTGAGATTTGTTAATGAGGCGGCTGCTAAGTACGACCAGCTCCTATTGCGACAAGCTTTCTCTTCTATCTCCATTCAATGTTTTATACGGTCTGATCCCGCTGAACGCGAGTACCTGGGTAGAGTTTCACAAGGTTTTTTTGCTTTCCACCTCCTCGGCGTATTTGGAGACGCAGCATTGGAGCGCCTGCGTCATGCTAGAGATACTGTATGGCTAGTTGATTCGAGCGCTCAGATTCCCGCGATGGCCCTTGCAAGCGCAGCAAACGCCGCCTTTAACCGGGCTTTCCAAAGATTGCGCCAGCTAGGTATTCGTTTGTTCACTACTGAGAGTCTCTTCGAAGAAACCCAGGAACACCTTTGGTTTGCAAATAGGATCATAAATGCTAATGGCCCCGATTCTCCCAATGTCATGGCGGCTGCACGGGGAGATACACCTTACCGCAAAGCGAACGTATTTCTCGAGGGCTTCATCAAGTGGAGGGCAGCGGGGAACCCTGGGGATTGGGACCAATATCTAATTGCAGTTACGGGACGTGCGAGTATCGAGGCTGAAGCGGTCCGGGATGGGCTTAGGCGGGTGGGGGTTGAGACGATTGCATTTCGTGACTGGCCCGGGTTTACGCCAGAAGACTACGCAGAAGCTCAGTCGCTGACGGAGCGGATTGTTGCAACTTATGCCCATGGAATTCCGGACAGAGCTGAGCATGAAGAGCTGTATCAGAAGGCAAAGCCGGAAGCGGAGGCCCTAACGATTATCGTCAATGAGCGTGAGGGCAAGTACCACATGTTGACAACTGCTGCAAGGTCCTCACCAGCTTGGTTCATCAGCCAAACCGCAATTCTCAACACTCTGCGACCCGGAACAAAGATAACGTGGCAGCCAGAGGCATTCTTGCGCTTTGCATCAACATTGGCTCCAACCTCGGACCAGGAAGCGGCGGATCGCGCGTTCGAGACACTCGTGTGGGGTCTCGCACAGTCCGGAATGACGGTATTGGATGATCGTGTTGCTTCCGCCGTGTTTGGAGGAGTAATAGACCAGGCCAAACTGACTATCGTCGAACAACATGCTGCGTACGAGCAGTCCCTTTCGCGAAAATACGGCGAGCCCATTGAAAGCGTTCTAGAACGAGTTCCCCGGCTCCAGCAGCCGCTCGCCGCCTTGCAACTCGCTAACGAGAGAGCGGAGGCCGAATCTAGTTTGCGATCGGCCGCGCAGGCGATTGCTAACGAAGCGGTTAAGCGCGCGGGGACCCTCGAGACAGAATTAGAAGAGGTCCAGCGCTTTAAGCGGAAGATGGAGGAAAAGAAGACCGAGGCTCAACGGCGAAAACGAAAAGCCCGCTCCCACCGTAAAGGGAAACGCAGATAGCCGGGTGCCCCAGGCTTCCGGCTTTTTCTGTCCCTGACGATACCGGGGGTGCCTCACTCTTTACGGAGAGCGCGCTTTTTGCTTTTGCGCTCGGAGTAAAGGGTGGGACGCGATGACCTCCACCCCAGTCTCGTTCTGCATTCAACTTTTTCCACCGTGTTTCAGTTGACAAGACAATTGTCGCGGCACAAGTTTACTTGTGCCGTCCGGACAAAAAGAAGATCAGTACCTCGCTGTAGCAGGCTGCAAGCGGAGCGAAGCGACAGAAACAATTGCCCTGAAAACCAAACCGCTGGAATTGCTCAAGTGCGCTCCGCCTTCGGCTGCACGCTCGCCTTCGGCAGGGCGGACTTGGTTCCGGTAGCGTGATCAGCAATCAATCCTCAGTGATGACTTCAAAAGCGGCCAATGAATATCACTTCAAAACCAGCCAACGGAAGATGCCCGGGGCGTAACTGCTCTACCCGTCTTACCGGCTGCTCATGCAAGTCAATTTTCTGAGCGAGTAGAATCGTGGGAATGAGTATAGAGTCGGCGCAGCGCCCTTCGGGAGCGGTAAACGGGCGCAAACTGTTGCGAATCCTTTTCATCGGGGGTGTCTCGCTCTTGGCAGTTCTTGTTGGCGGGCTTCTTCTACTCATGTCGGGTTGCGAGCCACCCTCCCTCAGCACCCTTGAACACCGGTTCCCATATCAGCGTCGAGACCTAGAAACTATCATCTCTATGTCGGACCACGACTCGCAACTCACCCGTATCGACCCAGAATGGCTCATGACGCGGGAGCATCAGTTTCTGAAGTGCCGCCCTGAAACAGGCATTACACAGGAGCGCTGGGATGAATACCGCCGGCTGTTTGCCCGCAACGACATCACACAGGGTATCGAGCGCGACCCTGAAACCGGAGACGCTTTCATCATCGTCAACTCGGTTGGTCTGCTCAATCGTGGCCACTCGAACGGTTATCTTTATTGCGGCCCCGGTCCAAAGCACAGATATCCACCGTGCCTCTCTTCGCAACCGTCCGGAGAGCATCCTTACAAACGGGGCGATGAAGCCTTTTCCTTTCGCAAATTAGCTGACCGTTGGTACGCGTACAGCGAGGGTCCAAGCTAGGATTCTCGACAATCGGTGGGTCAAGTGAGGCCGGGTGCCCCAGGCTCTCCGCTTTTTCTATCCCTAACGACAACAAGGGGCGGGGAAATCGGGTGATCGGGAAATCCGGTGATCTGAGTACCTCGCTGCCGCAGGCTTTTTGAGCCGAAACTGCGTCAATTTGTTCAGCAATTAGCTGGGTTCGACTTCGGTCCATCTGACTTGAAAAGTACGTACACCTTTGCGATGGACGGTATTTCCAATTCGCTCAAACAAACCGCGCTGAATAGTGGATGCTCCCGTCCGTGTTTGCAGCGCTGAATCAAGAATCGCCCGAATCTCATGGCGGCGTGGTCTGTCCTGAGGAAGAGCTGGATGGGTTTCGAGGTTTGTCATTCCTGAATCGAAGGCGGATTTCCACCTCTTCCAAATGGCCCAGTCCTCTTTCACAAGCTCAAAAACGTCCTGCGAGATCGGCGTCAATTGGTACAGGTCCGAGTACTCATCTTTCGCCCCGTCAAAGATGGAGTCGTAAAAGTGGGGAAGACCCTTGAAATTGGCAACGCCTTTGCGTGGGCCGTCCCAGTAATCCGTAACCGTAAACACTTCCTCATAGCCGGGTTGGATCATCGCCACCATGACGCGAACATTCTAACGGACACGTCAACACCTGACCCTGAGCCCGCCTTTTCTATCCTTCACGACAACAAGGGGCGGGAAGAGATCGGGCGATCGGGTGATCGGATCATCGGGTGATTTGAAAACCCTCGCTGCCGCAGGCTTTTGGAGCGAAGCGACATGAATCCAGCTAACTGGGCCGATTTCCGTCCACCGCATGAAAACGGGCCTTGCTCACGAGTTGATCAAGGACTTGAATCTCAGATTTGGTCGTGGTTTCTGTCGCATTGTCGGCCAGCACGGTGTACGAGAAGACAGCCTCATAGGCAATGTCGGGGAGCACGACGCCACCCACAAACCAGTAGTAGATATGGAGCCGGTCTCCATCCTCAACCGTGTCCTTCTCGGAGCGATGTGTCAGGTTTCCAGTGATTTCGTCTCGCGTGACATTCTCGAAATCACTGAACAGCTTCATGATCCTTTCCCCAGGGTCTGGCACTCCTTTAGTCGTAATTAGGGAAACGCGCAACCATCCGGAATGCCCGTCTGGTGCCTGGTAGAGATACGCTTCGCTGTCACCGGATTCAGCCTCGATCCATTCGTGCGGAATTAAGAACGAAAGCTTACCGTTAAAAATGGAGACTTCGTCCAGCCGTCGGATTCCGGTCATCTTCGCTATTGTAAGTCTCAGTTGGTTGGGCCGGGTGCCCCAGGCTTCCCGCTTTTTCTATCCCTCACGACAACAAGGGGTGCCCCATCCCTTCGCCGTTTTTGCGAAGGGTGGAACGCGACGCTACCCACCCCAACTTGTCCTTCAGTCATTCGACCTCTTCCATCGTGTCTCCATTGACGAGACAAGTATCAGGGCACGAGTTTACTCGTGCCGTCCCGAGCGAGGAAAGAATCAGTACCGCGCTGCCGCAGGCTCATTCGGAGCGAAGCGACAAAAAACCCATGGCTGGACCCGCGTGCCCCCTGCTATTTCTGTCGCCAACGACGCTGTCTTGACGGCTTTTCATTTTGCAACCGTGAGCGGTGGGCTCATTTAGCGCCACTTGAAGCCGGAAGACCTTCTTAGGTAGTTAGGCACACGCTCAAATCCCGCCGTTTCCAAATCGGACTTCAACCGCTTCAGCATCCTGCGTGTGGGTGTGTAGAAGGTCGTGGCTTCATCGTGATCGGCATATATGGCGAACGACCGGGGGCTGGGGACGAAAACAAAATCGATCCAATCGCTCAAGACAGCCTCCAGCAAATCGGCGACTTCCCGGCTTCCTGTGGCCTCTATCGTCAGGCGATAAGGGTTCTCTGTGACGATGGCATTCTTCGCCAGCAGCTGCAGAACGTTTCTGGGTTCAAATACGACTTCATCAGTGCTCACAACGCCTCTCTCAACCGAGAACGGAGCAAGGAAGACTGAGACAAACCGCTGCAAATCTTTCAGCGGCGCCTTGAAGGTCTGTTGAAACGGCCACGGTGCGGCACGAAATCTCTGAATATCTTCCGTTCGTTGGGGAAGAAGGGTAAGCATTTTTCTGCATTCACGATAGCAGGTGCCGGGCGACCCATGCTTCCCGCTTTTTCCATCCCTCGCGACAACAAGGGGCGGGGAGATCCGGTGATCGGGAGGTGATCTGATGATCTGAGAAACCACGCTGCCGCAGGCTTTTGGAGCGGAGAGACATAACGACTCAACGCTTTTGCATTAACTCGGTTGGGCTCAGGGAACGCTTGAGAGATCAAAGCCGCGCTGCCGAAGGCCGTCACCCAGCCAAGGGGAGCGATCAGTAGAGCCCGCATCGGTCAGTAGTAGAATGACTGCGGGACGGGAATCTCTTACGAAGTCACAGTAAAGCGCAACGCTCGCGGCAAGAGCGCAAATCTTTACTCGCGCGCTGTGCCGGGATGGCCCAAGCTATTCGAGATTCCGTACAATCGCAAATTGCAGCATCGCGTTCTACAGGATGAAATACGAGGGTTGGTGAGAAAACCGACACGCATCAATGTGCGCACCGCTCGCTTTGCTCATCCCTGGTACCAAGCCATCCTTCGAGGTGCCCCGATGCTCAAGGGATTCTTCGCTGACGAGCCTCACCTCCGCATCAAGCTCCTCCGCTGGTGCGAAAAAGCGCTAAACAGGACCAGTTCTTAGTTTGTGCGCTGCGGCGTCGCCACCTCTAGATATGGAAAGCGACAGGGCATTTGCTACCGCACGGTGATCCGGACGCGAAACTGACAATACGCCTTATCGTCCTGATCGGACTTGCATTGGTAGGAGACCCCAGCTCCTTTGCTCAACACAATAAACGCTGTTTGGTACTTGGGGTTCTGTCCTGCGCCGCCCGATCCTGGTACAGTCAGCACGGGCCCGTTTGGGGTCAGGAGCGTGACCTCACAGATTCCATAATTTTCAAGTTCTATCTGGACCCGCAAATCGGCTACGCCATTGACCGTCAAGTCCCCCTTCTTGCCGCACGCGACCAGAGTTTCTCGCGCGGGGAAGCCAATCGAGTCATACAACAACCACGGAGCTTGCGGCGCCGGGTTAGGAAGCAGCCTCCTCATGAGTAGCCAAATGAGAAGCAGCAAGAGAACAACGATCAGCAGCAGCAACAACCACTCAATGGGGTCCCAGATCATTGGAACCTCCTCTTGGACAGCTATGTGAAATCTGGCTGTGACAGTAGTGATGAATCCAAGACAGGCGTTTCACGGTCCATTTCCGCCCACGCCCCACCCACGGGGCCATTGTCCCAGGTTTCGGCTTTTTCTTGTCCCTCTCCAAGATCGCGGAACGGCTGGGTGGCCCGGCCATCCCGTTTTTAAAAATCTCACAAAGTCTCGGGTGCCTGGGCTGCCCCCGACTCCGCTTTTTCTATCCCTCGCGACAACAAGGGGCGAGGAAATCCGGTGATCGGGTGATTGGATCATCGCGTGATCTGAAAGACGTCGCTGCCGCAGGCTTTCGGAGCGAGGCGACAGATAAGAATTCGTTGTGAGAAGGAAGAGCCGTTGCAATGTTCAAGTTGCGCTTCGCCTTCGGCTCCGCGCGAGCCTTCGGCAGAGAGGTGGAAGAGCGGCCCTTCAGGGCCGCGATTAGAGAATCCGAAAGGGCCAACACCTTGCTGCCGCAGGCTCGGACGGAGCGAAGCGACATCAAGTTTTCTTTTCTGTCGTCGTCTCTTGCTTCGGCTCGTCAAGCATCGGCTGAGAGTCTACCGCCCACTGCTCGCACCCGGATTCCCAGGGAAACTTGCCGGTCATATCGGGATAAAAGCATTCGAGCTGGGGAAAGCTGGCGGGATCGTTGTCATAGACCAGCAGGCGAAGTTCACCCAATCCCAGTAGCGGGCTGGATGCACGGGACGAAACTGAACGTCGAAGTTACCGATGATGCCGGAGTAGCCCTTGCGGGGCTCGAATTTCTCTCCAGCTTTGACTCGCTTGCCGATCGAATTGATCATGTTGTGACGCAAGTCTGTGGTTTCATTGAAAACGATGATCTCCGGATGGCAGGTCTCTACCCCGCCACGCCAAAACCGCGCGTGGGCGGGGCCCTCGGGCCTTCGGCAGAGAGGTGGTTGCCGCAAATCCGACACTCGCCCACCCTCACCCAGACCGCCGCGCTAAGCGGTCTGGGTTACTCCTGTATATCGGTTGTCAAAGACCGGAACCGTTCTCCGGAACCTCCTGGGAGGTTTGTCGAGCTAAAATCGTTTTAACCGCGTCTTGGCGCCTGTTCGCGGCGCCTGGCCTCCATCACGATTTTCTGCACCTCCAGGATCAGTTTTCCCGCAGTCTTCACGTCGATGTGGCCCAGAAAGACGGCGGAATTTATTCTCTGCAGTGCCCGGTTCACCTCCGGGCCGCATCCGGCTCCAGCCTGGTTCGCCAACGCTCCCAGCAAATTCTGCCGCTGGCGATTGCGGAAGCGCGCCAGTTCCGCCTGGTTGAAATGGCTGTAACACACCGTCTCGCCCTTCATCGCCGGCCCCTTGCACTGCTCGCCATTCTTCCGCAACTGGCTGCACCTTCGGTAATACAAGTACTTCTCGGCCGGCTCTTCCGCCCCGGCCGGCCCGCCTTCATCAATCTGCGCTTCTTCCACCATCGCTGCCTCTCCCGTTTTTCGATCACCCGATCATCCGATCGCGGGATCCCCCGATTCCTCCCTACCCCTAAAGCCTCATCTAGCATTCCAAACAACTTCCGCGATCTGATCCCAAGGCGTCCCAGCTGGGACAAATTTCGTCATCTAGCACTCCAAAGCATTTAGCGTTTTGCCTGCCTGCGTGCTGAATCCCGAGTGCTGTCTGCTTTCCCTGCAACCAAATCACGCCATCTAGGATTTCAAAGCACTTAGCGTTTTGTTGTGCCGCTGATTGCCGGGTGCTGGGATGAAAACAGGTCATCTAGGATTCCAAAGGACTTATAATCGCTTAATTATCTATACGATTATGGCACAATAGTGTAGACTTGTCAAGGAAAAAATTGTCCGCTCGGCGGGCTTCAGCCGCTGAAGGTAACAGGGCACGACTTTCAAGTGGGGTCCCCGGGCCAGGGCTCCCGGCTTGCCGGGTGTTGGCAAGCTGGGAGGGCGCGCCGCGCCGCCGTTTCGCGGGCTGGGGCGGAGGAGTACCGTCTATCCGAACGAAAAGATCAGTACCTTGCTGCCGGGTGCCCCAGGCTTCCGCTCTTTGTATCTCTCGCGACAACAAGGGGCGGGGAAGTCGGGTGATCGGGTGATCTGGTGATCCGGTGATCTGAAAAGCCTCGCTGCCGCAGGCCCGCGCCTTCCGCAGAGTGGTTCTGGATTCACGTCTTTTCAGCACTTTTCGCTGCGATCACCCTGGGCCAAAGTTCAGGGCTGGGAGCGCGCCTCTGATGCATGCGGCGGCTGCGCTCTCGTCTACGCATTCGATAAAATCATCGCATGTGCTTCGTGCTATACGCGGGGACCGAAAAGCCGATTCCTCGGCGGGAATGGCAAGAAGATAAGCCCAATCTTTCGGTGCTCGCCTTGAGCGAGCGGGAGATTCCCATCGCAGTCCACTTCAGCATGCCTGAAGTCCAGTACATCGGTTCAACTTCCCAATGCGGGTGCGATTTTCCTCATGTCACCTTGCAGGGTGGATCATGGCCATGGTTTGAAACAGATTCGGATGCTGAGCAGGAAGAGAGCGAGTCCTATAACCGCAAAGCCCTTGTCGATCTTTTGCGGAAGGCAGGTGACAAGACAGTTGAACTTTACGGACTGTGGGATGAAACTTCGCTCAAGAGCCGGCCATCCGCGAAACCATTCCACTGGAAAGGATTCTCAGCCCCGATTTTCGCTTCAAAGAGCAAGGCTTCTATACCGTCGAGGTGGGCGGTCAGTGAACCAGCGCCGGGTGCCCAGGCTTCCCGATTTTCTATCCCTCGCGACAACAAAGGGCGGGGAGATCCGGTGATCGGGAAACCGGGTGATCTGAAAACCTCGCTGCCGCAGGCTCATTCGGAGCGAAGCGACGGATAAGAATTTCGCTCTAAGAAGGAAGAGCCTCTGCAATGTTCGCGGGCGCTCTGCCTTCGGCCGCGCACGGCCTCCATAGATCGGCGCAAAAGTCGCCTTTGAGTGCACAAGGCCTTCGCTGGAATGGTGTTCCTTCCGCCTTCCATCTTGTTTATTTTCCACCCAGTTGGGTCTTCAACGATATCGGAATTGCGACGCCGATGATGAAACCACCGTGGTAATGCACCACCGTGGGGTCGCCGGCAAAGAGGCGTGTTGTTGTAGGCCCGGTTGCGCTCTGGACGAATAAGGGAAAACCGTCGAATGCATCCAGAGTGTTATGTTGCAGGTCGTTGACGTTGAACCTTTGATAAATAGGAACGCCGGGATTCTGGCTGACAATTTGGGCGGCAGCGCCGCGAAAACCCGGCGACGGCTCTTGAATTGGGGTGAGGGCATACCCCCCGAGCAGCGAGAATGCGTTGCTCAATTTATATGAACCGCCAATCACATATCCACTGAAGGTTTGGCTTGAGTCGGGGGAAAACTTCAAACTAAGAAAGGCATACCATGGCCGCGGACCTATGCGCCGGCTTAATCTCCTGCCAAAGTTACCGAACGGCAACCGGAAGGCTGCTCCAGTCAGAAGTTGAGGCGTGGCGCGGCCCAGGTTAGTCGTTTCCAACACATTGTTTTGGGTGTTGGTTTTGTAATCGGTAACGTCGCCTCTGACAATCAGGGAACCAACGCCGAGCATAAGATCAAAGTTGCCCCCGGTACCGACCGCCAAGATAATCTGAGCAGATCTTTTAGGGATCGATGCGTCTTGGGCCACGGCATCAATCTGAATCGGATAGTCGCCGGCCGTAACCGAGGTCCCGATTACAATTGTCAGGGTCTCTATCTTTGCTCCCGATGCAGTCTCGATGTTGGCTTTATTCGCTCCATTGAAATTCACGGTTACTCCCGGAGGCGCCCCAGTCGCCGTGAGAGTCACGGGTTCGACGAAACGATCCCCGGGCGATATGATGACGCTCGTATTGACTGTTAGTTCCGTTTTCGTTGGCGTTTCGACAGGTATGAGCTTCTTGTGAACAAAAAGATCAAAAGACCAGGGTTTCTTCCCGTCTTTGGTTTCCACCGCCAGCGTAATAATCTCAACCTGATTGGTTGTAGCAGCGTCGCCGGCTTCAATGCGAATTGCATACTCGCCGGGCAATGTTGAGGGTCCGACGGCAATCGTTAGGGTTTCTATCGCCGATTGAGATTCCTGGGCTATCGCACCACCTCTGGCGAAATTTAGAGCCACACCCGGAGGAGCGCCGGTTGCGGTGAGGGTTACCGTTCCTTTGAAATCTTTATTGCAACTTACCGTGACGGTTGTGGTTGTAGCCCGCTGCTGCTGCGGATCTGTTGGTCCTGCCGGAGGTATTGATATCAGTTTGGTGCCCACAGAAAGCGTGAATGACGGAGCAGGCGTAGGCGTGGAAGTAGCTGTTGGTGCCGCGGACGGCACCGTGGCCGCGGCTGGTGTCGCGGCTGCCGCTGGTGTTGGGATTGCAGCGGGCGTTTGAAGGGTAAGTCCTCTTGCAGAGACGTTCGCGGTAAACGTCGAAACAACCAGGATCACTGCCAGATATGCATTTCTCACAAGAAAGCGTCCTTTCAATTCTGACGTTGGATGTCTGTATCTTTACGTGAAGCATGCGCGAGGTGAGCCAAGCCGCACCTCTCACGTTGCCCCCTCCCGGCGGGGTCCTGCTTGGTAAAGAATTGGGAAGATGCTAACCCAACCTGCGAGTTGAAGAATTGAAGAGTGGATTCTGTAACAAAAATGGAAACGAAAATTATGATTTGTTAATCATTGGAGAACAAAGAGAAAAGATTTCTGCTGGGTGCCCAAGGGCCTGCGTGTTAAATGGCTAACGGAGCGCTGGGAGCTGAAAGAAGTGAGTGTGGGGTCGAGTCTTTCTGTTTGGTCGATTGCTCGCTGACTGCTGGTTCGTTGGTCAAGATCGAGAGACGATCTACGTCCGAAGGCCGGCGCTGGTGCCAGACGCGGAATGCGACTGCAGCCACAAGCCCGACAAGAATAGCAGCAACTAGAAACCAGCGAGCCTCTGGAAATCCGACGATGCACAGAAGAACTGCCGCCACGGCAGCCAGCAGCCCCATGGCATCGCCGCCGACGCGAATACGATGCATGGTTATCCCCGGATGCGGCTTTTCTGGCGTCTTTTGGCTTTTCATACCGTCATCATACCCTTCTCGCGGATCCGATGGCGTCCCGCTTTCTGTTGTCCTTTGTCCTTCACGACGCCGAGGGGCGAGGAAATCCGGTGATCTGGTGATCGGGAGATCGAAACCATGAGCTGAATAAATATCAGCGCAGCATTCAGACGCGCGGGCGACCCATGCTCCTGCTCTTTCCTTCTCTAAGGACACACCGGTTTCCACAACTTTTCTTGCCGCGCAGCCTTCCTTGCGATACTTTCGAAGCGGCAAAAGAGAGGCTTACCGATGACTACGGAACCTGACGGAAGGGAATTCACTCCCGCATATGTCAAAGCAGTGGTGAGTGCCAACAGGGTTGCTCGCCGTGCGAAGCTGGTTAAAATCGCGATAGGCCGGCGGATATATCGAATGGTGCTCGATTACGTGATAGGCGTTGTCGCGATCGTGTACTTCAGTTGGAACTTGCACGGCTGGGCACTCTTGGCTGTGAGCTTCGTGGTCTTTGGTCTGTGGGCTGGCAATTGGGATGCATCACGCCGGATTGATGCTGTGGTGGAACTGCTGGAAGAGGTGCAGGCGCCGGAGTCTGCAGCGTGAGCTCGCGGGCTGGGGCGGAAGCAGGGCGGTCCGGAGCAGCTGCTGAAGCCAAGGGCCATTCCTGAGTGGTCACCCAGGCCAGGCGTAGCTCGGCATACAAAAAAATGGCGCGGGTCCGGTTAGACTCACGCCATTTACCAACCAACTCGATTTGCTCTTACCGCAGGTCTCCCATGGCAGAAGTGACAGGGACGCCAATGGCTTGGCCTGACACCACGAGTTCAACTCTTCGGTTTGCCTGCCGGCCTTCGGCATTGTTGTTTGTGGCTACCGGCACGGAGTTGCCGAAGCCGGTTGCTGTTACCGAGTTTCCCGATACTCCCTGCTGAACCAGGTAGTCGCGCACCGATCCGGCACGCTGCTCAGAGAGCCTCTGGTTCAACTGGTCGCTGCCCACGTTATCGGTGTAGCCGCCTACTGCAATGGTGAGTCCAGGATACGAGAGTAGGATGCCGGCGACCTTGGCCAGCTTCTCCCTTGCTCCCGGCAGCAATGAGTACCTGCCCGTGTCAAACAAGACGTCGGACATGCTGACGATCAGCCCGCGCGCGCTATCGCGAGTTTGTAAAATCGAGTTCAACTGTTGCTCCAGGCGTGCCCGCATGCCGGCCTTGTCATTCTCTGCAGCCTGGGCCCTTTGGTCGGAAAGCTGCGCAGCTGAGCGAGATTGGTCAGCGTCGGCGCGGGCGGCGGCCACTGCATTATCTGAACTCGCCTGGTTGCGCACCAGGTCCGATCTGGCCTGGAGGGTATCGGCCTCGGCCTGTTCTTTCTGGCGGTTGGCGTCGTCGGCCTGTGTCCTGGATCTGGCTTCGGCGTCCGCGGAAGCTCTGCGGTCTTCGGCATTGCGTTCCTGATTCCGCGCCATATCAGACCTGGCCTGCGCTGTGTCAGACTGCGCTTGTTCTTTCTGGCGAGTGGCGTCATCGGCCCGGTCGCTCGATCGCGCTATTGCGTCTGCTGAGTCTCGGCGCTCGTTCGACAGGCGCTCCTCGTCCATCTTCTTGACGGCGATCACGCGTGCATCTTCGGCAGTCTGCACCGCCTCACGCGCGGCCGAGATTTCGGACTTTCTGTCTTCTGTTCCCACCTGGAAAGCCTCCGCTTTCTGCAGATTGACCTGGGCCTTCACCAGCGTATCGGACGCATATTGTTCCGCTCCGGTCCACCTGGCGATGCGGACGGCGTTGCGCGCCTCGTAGAGCTCGAGCGGGATTTTGGAGTTGGCTTTCAGGGGCTGGAGGTCGGCAGGGTTTACATCGCTCTCATAGAGTCCGCGTTGCAGCAGTTCGTACTTCGCGTCCACTTGCTCAATGGTTCCCCTGGTATCGTTTCTGATTTCATTTTCCGCGACAATCACGTCACTGGGTTGGGTGACGGCAAAGTACGGCTCAGCCGTCACAATCATGGCAAAGGTCTGGAGATTGCTCGTCACATTGAGCTTGCTGTTGCCTTCGTGGTTCAGCAGGACTTCACCAAGATTTGCCGGACGCCCTTCCGGACTGATGGCCCACAAAACATACGTCAAGTACTCGGGACCAAATCTGCCCGCCGCCTGCAGACCGCTGAACTCAGCTTCAATGTGGACCGCTCCCTGCTTGCTCTTGACTTCAGCATTGCCGCCGGCGCCAGGCAGCAGGCTGGTGCCTTTGAAATTGACCCGCGTGCTGCTACTCCGATGCCGGTAGTTGACAGCGCTGGTGGTACGCGTGACCACCGTGATGCGGTGAAGAGGGACCGAGTTGTTTTGCCGGGAGTCAGTTTGAGCCAGCGCGCATAGCGAGCTGAGCAAGATAGAGAGCGGTATTAGAAATTTGTTCATCAAGATCTCCTTGGTTGCGACAATGTCCGCCAATGGAACGCCGTCGTTGCCGGATCGTGCGGCATGAGAATTTCGCATGACGCACTCGCGGGCTGAAGAATGCCAACTGGCTGGATGGGATCGTTTCGGCTTGGCTAGCCCCGGCGGCGAACTCAAAAAAAGAGAACTGCCAATTACAGGTCGTAGTCCCCTCAACACACGCAATATGTCGACGTTAACAGCTGGAGCCCCTGAGAGTATGCGCACTGTAGCTCAGGTGGAGCGATTAAATTAAGGAAGGGGAAAGAAATCGGGTGATCCACGGCGCGCCGGGACAGGTCGGGAGATCTGCGGCAGGGATAGGTCGGGTCGTCGGAAGATCTGGCGCTTCGCGCAGAGCCTCCTATGGATACGGTGCGTGAGGCTTTGATTCTCAGCAGCGGTCTTTTCTGCTCAGACATCGGTTGCACCCGGCAGGTAAGGTGAAGGTAAGCAGTAGTTCTCCGCTAAAGGCAACTCGAGGTGCCTTTGCGCGGAGATCAGCCGTGATCCAGAGGAACCAGGACTACATGCGGTTACAACGATATTTCAGTTCGCTCATTCTGATGGCGGCCATGGCCGGGCCGGTTGCGCTTGGGGCTACTCCTAATGCCGCGCCGGGCGACGATGACAGAGACCATCAGACCCATCGCTACTACGATCGCAAGCACCGTGATTACCACGAGTGGAACGAGCGTGAATCCCATGCTTACGGGCGCTGGGAAACCAGCTATCACAGAAGACATCGCGAGTTTGCCAGACGGCGGCGCATCGAGCAGGAGCAGTATTGGAGCTGGCGCCACAGGCATGCCGATAGAGACTGACAGAAGTCATCGCCGGGCGCCCCAGGCTTCCCGCTTTTTCTATCGTTTGCGACAGCAAGGAGCGAGCAAATCCGGTGATCGCTTCGGCGCTAGCGAAAAGTTAACCACGTTTGCTTTCCAAAACTGACACAGGCAATCCGTAATGAGCACGCAGGGCGGGGCAGCGATTTTGACTACTGTTTGGGAATCGCCCCGCGAAGGATCGTGACGACCTGCTCGACGGTCCGGCCGGCGGTATCAATCACAATATGCTCGCGGCTCCATGGGCGATAGTCTCGTGAGACTACGTCCGGCCAGGTAAGCGACCGCGATCCGGCAATGTCGGATATGCATGTTTCTACCCGATGCCGATGCTCTTTGATGTCAGAACAGTGACCTCGATTTCAACGGCGGATACTTGTGCACGGTTCGCGACTTCGAGCCAGGCATCGCGGGAGAGCGGAATAGGATTCACCGAGTCGGCAATCACTGTCCTGCCGATGCGGAGATTGTCGGCGGCGACTGCGTAGCCCGCACGATAGCCGGCGTCGTTGATGGGTGAGCTCAGTATCCCTGAATCCAAAATCGCCTGCTCGATAGAATCGATACGCACATGAACTGCGCCTAGCTGGCGGGCAAGTTCTCGCGCAATGGTCGTCTTTCCAGTACCAGGCAGGCCGCCAAGAATGATGAGCATACGGAGGCTCCCAGTATATTCTTGGCTCCATCGCTTCTTGGATAAAGCCGGGTGCCCAGCTTCCCTCTTCTCCTATTCCTTGCGACGACAACAGCTGTGCCACGCCTTGGCGGTTTTTGCGAAGGGTGGGACGCTGACTTTGCCACAAAAAGGCCAATGGCTTGTGAATGCCATTGGCCTCAATGTTAGTCAATGAGTTACGGGCAAGTACAACCGGTTATGACATCAGTGTCAAGCGTGACTGCACCGTTGCGCGCCAGCGCCCGGCCTTCCAGATTGACGCCGGTGGTGATTGTGATTGATGTCAGAGCCAGGATGTTTCCCTTGAACACAGAGTTCGTTCCCAGGGTCGCTGAGCTTCCCACTTGCCAGAAGACGTTGCAGGCTTTGGCGCCGTTCGCCAGGATAACCTGGCTGCCGCTGCCGGTGGTAAGCGTGGACGAGATCTGGAAAATGAACACCGCTGCCGGATTGCCCTGAGCGTCGAGAGTTACGTTCCCGGAGAGTGCCAGCGACGAGGTCGACTTATAGACGCCGGCGGTGAATGTCTGCCCGACCAGGTCTCCAGCCACCGAAGTACCGCCGGACCGTCCGGCAGCGTCGACATAGCCGGCAGTCAAGGCTGCCTGGGCCTGCGCGGCTGGGCCGTCCGCAATATGGATCACGCCGCCCGTAAGTCCGGGCGGAAATCCGGTCACGGCGGTACCCGGACTGAGACCAACGTCCCCGGAGACGGTGGTCGAACCGGTGTTGGTGACGGTGGATCCGGCCAGCACCGAGAAATTTCCTATGAAAGGACAAAGCGCTACCGGCGCCACCCCGCCGCCCGTACACGGGCCGGTGGTAAAAGTCTGTTGAAATGGCGCTGCCAGGGGCACTCCGCCCATGTCTTTGGCGCCCGTGGTCACAGTAATCGTGAAGGTGGTATTTGCAGCCAATTTAGCTGAGGGCGTGAAAGTGGCGGTCTGGCTGACAACGTCATAGGTCACGGCGCCGGCCACACCTTGAATGAAAAATGTGCTGGGATTGATCGTGAGCGAATCCATTTGCTCATCGAAAGTGACCTTGATCGTCTGGTCCAGTGGCACGCAAGTAGCGCCCGCAGCAAGATTGATGGCGATAATGTCCGGCGGAGAAGTGTCCGTGGTTGCGCGGGTAGTAAAGGCGAAATTGAAGGGCGCGGCAAGAGATGCTCCGCTGTTGTCTCTGGCTCCCGTGTTAATGGTCGCGTTGTAAGTGGTATTGGCGGTGAAGTTGGGAGAAGGTGTAAAGGCGCCAATCATGTTGGCTGCGTCGTAAGTGACGGTGCCGGTTGCACCCTGAACCACGAAGGTACCGGTGTTGATGCTTGTCGGATCCATAGGTTTGCTGAAGACCACCGCAATCTCACGGTTGGTGCCCACTCCGTTGGTTTGTGGAACCACCATCGTTACGGTGGGAGGCGCGGCAAGTGGAGCCGGCGGCGCCGGCCGGTTAGCAACACCGCTGCAGCTGATAATAAAGACCGCGATGACAACGATGCCGGCAACCTTTGAAAAGTGGGGGAGTGACATACGATTCCTTTCACAAACCTCAGCGAGTTCGAAGAGGGAACACGCCACGTGGGCAGGATCCACGCTTGAGGAGCACGGTTGAAGTCAAGGCAGGGGTGAGAACAAAGCCGCATTGATTATCCGGGTTGTGGTTAAAATCGTCTGTTCAGAACTGCACACTCCCTTTGAAGGTAAAAACATTGGCTGCTCGTGGCCGGGCGCCTCAGGCCCCCCTTTCTTATCCCTCACGACCACAAAGGGCGAGGAAATCGGGTGATCGGGTGATCTGGGAACCCGCACGGCTGCATAGCCTGCCCTGGCGAAGTCGAAGGGCCTTTTGGAGCGAGCGACAGATAAGAATTTATGAGAAGGAGGAGCCGGTGCCCCGGACTTCTGGTTTTTCTGTCCCTCACCACACTAAGCTTCTCGTCTTTTGCGTTCGGAAATCATGTTGACAATCGCTTCGGATGCGCGTCTACTTAGTTGATCGTTCAAGTAATTCTCTCCTATGGCGACCCGGCAACAATCGCCGTCGACGCGCGACCGCATTCTCCAGGCCGCGGTTGAATTGTTCTACGCGCACGGGTATGCCGGAACCGGCATGGCCGAAATCCTGAAAAAGGCGGAAGCCAACAGCGGCAGCTTTTACTTCTTTTTTACCGGCAAGGAAGAGCTGCTGCTCGCCGTGCTGGACTGGTACCTGGAAAGCCTCCGTCCTGTCCTGCTCGATCCGGTGTTTCGAAAATCGAAGGACCCGGTGCGGCGGATTTTTCTGCTGCTCGAGAAATATCGGGAAAACATTCTGGCGACGCACTTCGGCTTCGGCTGTCCCCTGGGGCGGCTGGCGCTTGAGATCGAGCCCGACCGCCGCGCTGTGCACGACAAGATTGCCGCCAATTTCACCGGATGGTCGCGCGCGGTGGAGGAGTTGCTGAAGCAGGCGCAACCCCGGCTTCCCCGCCGGTGTGACGTCCGGCAGCTTTCCCGCCTGGTGCTCACCGTGATGGAAGGCGCGGTGATGCAGGCCCGTTCTTACCAATGTATTGAGCCGTTCGACGACTGTATCGCTCAGCTACGCATGTATTTTGAAATGCTCGAACGAGAGAAGAGGAATGAAGACCGGGGCCATCGGCCCGCGAAGAAAACTCAACTCAAGAGGAGAAGAAGATGATGAACTGTTCACGTAATTTTGTGCTGGTTATCAGCCTGGCGCTCACCGGATTCTGTCAGGCGGGCAGGGCACAGACGCCTGGCGCCGCCGCGGCCCAGGAGGTTTCCAGGATCAAAGCTGCCGATTTCGCCTGGATGACGGGACGCTGGATCGGCCGCATGCAGACAGCTACCGCGGAGCAAATCTGTTCCAGCGTGGAGTCCAGCGAGATGCTGTGCCTGTTCCGGGTCTTTGTACAGGGCCGCCCGGCCATGTACGAGATCTACACGCTCAATGACACGCCGTCGGGACCGGAGCTGCGCTCTCTCCACTTTTCCACCGATCTGGCAGACAAAGCCCTGCAACGGCCTCTGGTCATGAAGCTCCAGAAGTACAGTGACAAGGAAGTGGTATTTGCCGGAGCCCCGGAAAGCGAGGTTGACACTTCAACCCTGGCCCGCGACTCCGCCATCACCATGAACGGGACCATTACCTTTCGCGACCAGAAGGAGCCGCACATCCGCGTACGCTGGGAGAAGGTCGCGTACGATACGAAAATCGACTACAGTCCAGCGGCAAAATAGGAGCGGCGGGGGGCGTGGAGATCGGGTGATCGGAAGATCGGAGAACCCGCGCTGCGGCAGAGCCTGCCCTGAGCGAAGTCGACGGGTTCATTCGGAGCGAAGCGACCTAAAGGTTTTGCGCGGCTAACAATCGCGTGGGTCACAGAGGCCTGCTTCAGCATGTGACCCACGGCATTTCGATAATCCACCGCTTTGGAGTTCGGTTATCGCGGCAAGCCCGTTCATCACGGACCGGTGATGTTGACGATGGTGCCGGTGGTTGTCGCCGAGCCCATACCTCCGCCCAGCGGTGAGAAAAAGATGCAGTGCACGGCTACGGAATCGCCGCCGCCGGGCGTGACGTTGGTCAGGCTGCAACTGAATGCGGGATTGAGGGTACCGCTGAACAACTGCGCAGCCGTGCCCTGCACAACATGCATAGTGTAAACGCCGGGCGAGACTTCCACCGCTTGCCCAACCACGTGCTGCGCATTGACCTGGAGCGCGTAGAAGTACATCTCACCCTGGCAGGCATTGGCAGCCTGGTAGCCTCCATTGCTATTGGAGGCGGCTTCACCGTTGCACCAGATCCAGAAACCGAACGGTGTGCTCGATGCATTGCTATTTCCGACGAGAGGCATCAAACCCCCGGTCTTGCTGAAGACGATCTGTTCGGAGTTGGTCGCGGGAGCGGCGTATGCGGTTACGAACAGCAGCAGAGCTGCACAGATCCCGACTTTCTTAATGAACGACATTTTTTGTGACCTCCTTCTTCTTTTTGCTGACTGTGAGAGCAGACTCAGACACGCAGTGACTGCGCGGGGAGGGTGAGCGCTGTCCGGGAAAAGAGATCCGGACCGATGTCTCCGTCCTTCCGCAATCCTTGAAGTCGCTGTATGGGATACCCTGGGCCGGGCGTGCTGATTGCGCGAAAGCCTAGCCGAGCGCGTACGGCCTGTCAAGCGCGCATCGAAGCCTTCTCCTCCCTTAGTGAGCGGAAGAGGCCAGGCGTTTCAAAAAGGGAAAATGTTGTTTTGTCCATTGACATCAAGTACGCTATCGTGTTATTATCGTAATGAATAAGACACGCTAATAGCAGCACCAATAATGGACTGAAAGACAGATGAAATGGAGTGCCGGCAGCTTAAGTCGTTTGGAATCCTAGATGGCCGGTTTTCATCCCCGGAGACAGGCCAAAGCCAAGCCAAAACGCTAAGTGGTTTGGAATGCTAGATGAGCCAATTTCATCCCAGCGGGGATGGTTCGGGGATAGGTTGGTGGAAGTCGTTTGGAATGCTAGATGAGGCTTTAGGGGGGCACACATCGGGTGATCCGGTGATCGGGCCATGCTGGATTTGGTGATTTGGCAATTTGGTAATTTGGCAAATGGAAGGAAAGCGGTTAGGAATCACAAAAACTTAACCACAAGCACAAGAAGGAAGGTGCTGGGGAAAAAGATCGGGTGAGTGGATCGGGTGATCGGAAGACGATTGGAGAGATAGTGATGATCGAAGAACTGCGCATTGAAGACACGGGCGTAATGCGGCTTCAGGAGTTGGAAGCCAAGTATGCCTATTACCGGAGATGCAGCCAACTGCGAAAGAATGGCGAGCAGTGCAAGGGGCCGGCCATGAAGGGCGAGCCGGTGTGCTACAGCCATTTCAACCAGGCGGAGCTGAAGCGGTTTCAGGAACAACAGCGGCGCAATTTCCTGGGAGCTGCGTGCGCGCGCGCCGGAGCGGGGGACAGGACCGAGGCCGGACGAGCGCTGCAGAGGATAAGCCTGGCGCTTTTCCAGGGACATATTGACGAGAAGACCGCGGGACGGTTGATCGTGGAGGTCCAGAACATCATGATCGCCGCCAGGCGCCGCTAAGGGAATTTGGCAATCGGGTAAGTTGATAATTTGGCAATTGGAAAGCGAAGGGCAGGAGTTGGGCGGCTCGAGGAAGCGAGCCTTGGGATCGCGGTGAAGCCGATTTTGGTGGAAAAACCTCCCAGGAGGTTCCCGGAGACGGGTCGGGCTCATTGAAAACTGAATATGATGTGAAACGATCAGGGCCGTGAGCGTGCACCAGGCGGGCATCGATGCGCGAGATCCTATGCCGCCCCTGCCATGGCAACCAATGGGAATCGCTCACAGCCGTTTCAGAACCGCAGCGCTGAGCTCCTTGATCTGTTTTTCGATCGTGGTCGGCGAAGTCACAGGAGAAAGGTTGAGGTAGAAGCGGACCTTGCCTTTGCGGACGTGGATGGCGTGCTGGCGATCGAAATAAGCGTCGTCACCCAGGCCGGGCACGGCGACCGGCGGACCATAGAACTGCCGGAGCCGCGCGAACAGCTCGGTGGACGCGGCGGGCGAGGGATCGACATAGGCGCGGAACCACAGCTTGCCTCCGCTTTTGGAGTGGTAATTGCAGTCGGTGCCGGTATTAGTGCCGGCGAACGGACGCGGAGCCACCGACTTTGCCGGGGCGCCATAGGCTTGGCTCAGAATTTTGCTGACGTCAGCGGCCGGGAGCAAGGAGCAGAGATCAGCGGGAGGCTCGGCGGCGCGGGCCGAGGGAACGGCGCAGGTGATGAAAAACATGGCGGCGACTACGGCCAGTATTCGCGAGTTAGGCATTTGCCCTCCGGAAGGCCGATCATTTTATAGCATGCAAACGTCAAGCTGCTCAGAAGAATGGGGTCCCGGCTTTCCGCGGTCGTCAGCCGCGGTTTTTGCGCAGTCTTTCCAGCCGCTTCTCGAGCGCTTGCTGGATGTGATCGGAAAACTGGGATGGGCTCAGATCGGCGCGAGCCGGTGCGTTCAATTGCGAGTGCAGTTGGTAAAGCTCATCGCCGCGATCCCGGGGAGGCGGAAGAGAAACGGAGCTGAGGAAGGCCAACGTTTCGTTCTGGGCGTTCCGCACAGCTTGGCACGCGCGAAGTTGGTTCTCCACCTGAGCCTCAGACATGCGTTCTATCCGTTCAAGATAGTTGGCGATGAGGGATTGAAAGCCCGTGAGAAACCGCTCGCGCTCATTCATCGGCAAAAGCCCTTGTCTATTCTAACCGCAGGTCGGTGATGTACGGACTATAAGACAGCAGCCGCGGAATGTGCGGCCTGCCGGGAGCGCCGTCCTCAACGAGAAAACATGATTGCCGCGGCCGCGACGGATTGTAACGCACCACGATCTTCCGGTCGGCCCAGGACTCCTCCGCTTCGCTAGCCAGATCGCCTCGAGTAAAGGTATGGGGAAGAAAATAAGTACCGGAGTAGAGTTCTCCGCCGGCGCGGTAGCTGTATTGGATGGCGACGGCGAAGCGCGGATGGTAGTCAGAGTCGTCGCGATCGTCGCCCCAGCCGTTGCGCGAGAGAGCGCTCTGGTTCTCGTCGATCTCATAGCTTCCGGTGACGCGGGCATGAGTCTTCGTCCAGCTATGAGCGCGGCTAATGTCATACCAGCGCCCGGCGCGTCGCGCCAGATTCACCGCCAGATACACGACGGCGAGCGGGATCACATAGACAATGCGAACCATAGCCATCCAGGGAAATGGCCTATCGCGCTCCGAGGGAACCATGCGCGCATTATCTGCCGATTGCAGGGCTCGGCGCACGGAATATCGGCGCTGTGCATAAAAAAATACTTAACCCGGCTGGGTCCCATTCGGTCGACCGCAGCCGCTGCCGGTCTTAGATAATTTGATACTTTGGTTGAGTTGAACAGATAGTGGTGGTAATGTCTGCGCATGAAAATACATTCAGGCGTTTATATCGTGCCCACCGAACGCTGGTACATCGAGAGGACGGTGTGGCTGATCGCAGGCTTGGTGCTGCTGGCCAGCACCGCGCTGGCGTTGCTGGTGCGGCCGGCATGGATCCTGGGAGTGACCGCGACCGGGCTGGTCTCGATCAACGTGGCCTTCACCGGCTTTTGTCCCGTGGGCAATGTGCTGCGCCTGTTTGGATTTACGCCCATGCTCGGCTCCAAAACGCCGGTGCGCTGGAACCTGTACTTCATGCAGACCGATCGCTGGTATCTGGAGCGGCGCATCTATCTGGCCGTGGGAATCAACATCTCGGTGGCCTCGGCGCTGATCCTCGGTTACAGCCGCTGGTTTGCGCTGTTTACGCTCTTTGTCGGCGGCGCCATGGTGTGGTTCGCCGCTACCGGATTCTGCGTGATGGCCAACATGCTCTACTGGCTGGGCGCTGAGCCGCGCCTGAATCCTGAATCCATGCCTTCCGGACGCTGCGCCGAGTGTGGGATGTCGAAAGTTTGCGTCGGCGGACATGCGCAGCGCAGTAACGGCGACAACGCGCTGGTCGTGCTCAGCCAGTGACTCACCGCCGCCAGCACAACAAAAAATGAGCTAATGCAAAGACTGTTGCCGTTCCCAGCGGCAGACTGCATTAGCTCACTACCAAAACGTGCTGCCTTGAAACTACGGTTCCTCAACAGCGTGTTTGATCAAAACCCTCTCAGGTCGAACACCAACGGCCTGAGGTAGTCGTTGGGATCCACCAGCCACAGGACTTGCGGCGCGGGCGTGTTGCGGGCAGCCAGCGCTTTGAAGAATCCCGCCAGAAACGCTGCTGCGATCACTGCGAGTAAAGTTCGACGCATTCGCGTTCTCCCTGGGGCTGATCTTTACCGATCTTTACTTTTTCGCGATGCTGGCGCATCGCAAAGCCCCGTGTTAATACTCCCGTTAACAACCCGGTGTCAAGGTGTGCAATGAGGAATCGAGCGATGTACTCACGAATTTTGGTTAAGCCGGAGCGCGGGACTTCAGCGCTGCTTACGCCCGCAGGCAGAGCACGTCTAAGGTGGTCAGCGCGAGCCGCCCGACGGCTCAGGACCAGATTGCCCAAACGCCGCAGGCGAAGTCACTTTCCAACATGGCTGGAGGCAAGACATGCTTCGACATCTCTCTCTTTGCGCGCTTGCTCTGCTGTTCGCGTCCGCATGCTGCGCGCAGGCGCCGCAGACGCTCTCTGTTCCTGTGGATTCGCCGCGCTGGGATCTGGAAGGCAACGCCAAGCCGTCGGAATTCCTTGGCCGCAAGTGCCTGATGCTCGACGGCGGCGGAGCGGGGCTCAAGGATTTTGAAATGCGCGACGCCGTGATCGACGTGGACGCCGCCACTTCAGCCAGGCGCGGCTTCTTCGGTATTCAGTTTCGCATCGCCGGCAACAACGCCGAGGAGGTCTATCTGCGCCAGCACAAGTCCGGACTCCCTGACGCCATGCAGTACACGCCCATCCTCAACCTCGGCCGCAATTGGCAGATCTACAACGGGCCGGGTTTCACCGGCGCCATCGAGATTCCCAAAGACGTCTGGTTCCACATGCGCCTGGAAGTGACCGGCGCGCAAGCCAGACTGTACGTGCAGGACATGAACAAAGATAAGCCGGCGCTGGTGATCAACGATCTGAAGAGCGGGGTGCAGAAAGGCGAGGTGCCCTTGTTCGATCTCACCGGGGCGACCTGCTTCTCCAATTTCGAAATACGCACCACCTCCGAAGCGCCCTGGGAGCGGCGGCTGCCGGCAATGCCCAAAGACACTCTGGTGAAGTGGAGCTTGTCGCCGGCCTTCGATGCGCTGGCGCGCAACCTGGAGCGCCCGCTGCTCGCCTCGGAGCGCGATGCGATTCAGTGGCAGGATGTGGAGGCGGAGCCGCCCGGCTTTGTGGTCATCAATCGATATCGCGATGAGCCGCAGATCAGGGTTTCGTTTCAAGGCGATTTTTCCAAGCGCCTGGAACCGCAGCCGGGAATGAAGGTGGTCTACGCGCGCACCAGCATCGAGTCCGACCGCGAACAGGTGAAACGGCTGGACATCGGCTACAGCGACGAGGTCAGCGTCTTCCTGAACGGCAAGATTCTGTACCGCGGCCGCAGCGCGCAGGGTTTTCGCGATCCCGGATTTCTGGGCATCGTCAATCCGGAAAACGACGCGGTATATCTTCCCTTGAAGAAGGGAAGCAATGAGCTGATTCTGGCAGTGAGCGAGCTTGGCGGCGGCTGGGGATTTATCTGCCGCTTAGCCGAGATGGAAGCACATTGAAGACGTCTGCCCGCCGGAAGCCGAGAGCTGCGCGTCCAGACTTTGTTGGTTCAAAGGACACCGCGCTTACCTGTAACTTTTTGGAACTTGGCGCGTAGCTACGAGAAGGAAACGTCATTCATGCAGCGCAAGAGAATCATCGTCCTGGTTAGTTCCGCCGCGGTTGGCGCGGTCATCGGAGCGCTGGCCCCCAGCCTGCGTGGACGCCAGCCGCGCCTCTCTCTTTTTGCTCTTGATCAGCCACTGTTGGAGCATAAGGGGCTGCTGGTGGCCGCCGTTGCCGGCTGGGTGTTGTTTAGCTTGTACTGGGAGGTCGCGGCCCACGGCGCTGCCGAAGCTAAGAGTTCCGAATCGAGGTTATCGCGCTCGTTTCACGTGATCCTCACCAACCTGGCCTTGCTGATGGCCATCGCGCCCATCCGCGTGCTGGGCAGATTTTTGCCGGTGTCTGTCTGGATTATGGCGCTCGGCCTGGGGGTTGAATACGCAGGATTGTCGCTGGCGATCTGGGCGCGCCGTCATCTCGGCCGCAACTGGAGTGGCGAGATCAGCATCAAGGTCGATCACGAACTTGTGCGTTCGGGGCCCTACCGCAAGCTCCGCCACCCGATTTACACGGCGCTGCTGACGATGTATTTAGGCGTCACGCTGGTGACCGGTGAGGGGCTTGCGCTAGGCGGCCTGCTGCTGGCTGCGTTTGCGTACTGGCGGAAGATACGTCTGGAAGAAGCTAACCTGAACGCAGCCTTTGGAAGCAGTTACCAGGCCTATCGCCGCGAGAGCTGGGCGCTGGTGCCGGGAATCTTCTGAAGTGAGGCGGCGATAATGAAATCCAGCTCAGAGCAGAAGGTGTGGTGGTCAACGCGCTCCTGGTGTATAGCAAGCCTAGCCGGCTTCACCTACTACTTCATCAGAACGGAACATTGCGGCCTTAGTTCGGTTCGTAGTTCCGGCTTGAGAAAGGCAGGCCTGCCGTTCGACAGACTCATTGCCGGAGAGTAGAATTTCTAGTCGCAACGTAAGTGCCCGGCCTTCCTTGTTCTCACCGGCACCCTTCTCGATCTCCGGAGGTTCCTATGTGGTCTAGAGTCACCCGCTCTTTCCTTGTCTTTCTGGCCTTCACTCTCCCCACGATTGCGCAGAGTGGAAATACCCCTCAACCAGTTCCATTGCCCAACGCTCCCGCACCCACGGGCTCTGATCCCAACGATTCCGGATACACCAGCATTTTTCTTTTGAACCATGATTGGACAGTGGGACCGGCAGATTCCGACAATCCATTCCTTCGCCTGGAAGCCAACCGGCAGCGGCGCGGCGTCAATCCTGACTTCGTGGGCGACATGATGTCCCAGGCGCAGCAGCAGCGCGCGCTGAATCCGCGACTACTGCCCGGCGCTGCTCCCGTAGCCGGAATCCCACAGTGGTTCAATCTCGGACCACTCAAGAGCAACCATATTCAAAACGGGGTGTTGCGTACGGTCACCGACAGCGGGCGGGCGCGCACCATTCTTCCCCATCCCACCGATCCGAACACTCTTTATTTCCTCACGTCTTCGGGCGGCCTATGGAAGACCACCAACTTCCAGAGCAACAAGCCAAACTGGGTAGCGCTGACCGATGGCGTGGTCACCACGTCAGGCGGATCGGCAGCCTTCGGCCGGACGCCGGACACCATTTATCTCGGCCTGGGCGACCCGTTTGACGGCGACGCCGCGGCCGGCGCGTACGTGCTGAAGAGCATCGATGGCGGTCAGACCTGGGGTCCGGCAGTGCGCCTGACCGCGTTCGGAACCTCCGCCGCCAGCGTGCGCGATCTTAAAGTTGATACCAGCGGGACACAGGATGTGGTGCTGGCCGCCACCGATTTCGGCCTCTTTCGTTCCGCCGATAGCGGTGCGACTTTCAACTTTGTTTTCAGCAATCCGTTTTTGTATTCCACGCCTGTCGGTTTGTTTGCGCAAACGGTGTGGAGCATCGCCAACACCAGCCTGGGCTGGGTGGCGGCGACCGAGTCACCCATCGTCGGCCTCGCGAGCACCGCGGCTACCGATGGTGTAGGCAAACTGGCGGTTTCTACCGATCAGGGAGCTACCTGGCAGCCGCTGGCCGCTCTGTCGGAGACTTTCCCCGCGCCCACAGGAACCGTGCAGGCGGGTCGCATAACGCTCGGCGTCGGCGCCAAAGGTGATGCCAGCGTCTATGCTTTTACGGCCACGCAGGAAGACGGCAGCCAGCTGGATCTGTTTCGCTCCACGGATGGCGGCGCCACCTGGACGCCGTTGGGTTTGCCGGGCAAGACTCCTCTCAATCCCAATCCTGACGCGCCGGACATGAACATCATGGGCGGCCAGGCTTTCTATAATCACATGTTGCTGGTCGATCCCAACGACTCCGCCCGTAACACCGTCTACATCGGCGGCCAGCTGTCTTCCGCCAAGAGCAGCGATGGCGGCGCTACGTGGAATATCCTGGCGGATTGGCTGGCGCTGTTTAAGCTGCCCTACGTCCACGCCGACTACCACGCTGCCGCCATCTCACCCGTGACCAAGCAGGTTCTGTTCGGGAGTGACGGCGGATTGTTCGTCAGCAACGACGGCGGCGCAACCTGGGACGACGGTAAGAACGAAGGCATCATCACCGAGCTGGCATACTCGATTGCCGTCTCTCCCAACAATTCCTTCTTTACCATCATCGGCACGCAGGACAACGGGACCTTCTCACGGGTGGCCACCACCGGCATCTGGGAGCAGACGCTGGGCGGCGATGGGATCGATACCGCCTGGAGCCGCGCCGCTGTCACCAATGATGTGGCCTTCGGCAGCTTCCCCGGCGGAGCAACGATCGTGGACGTGCACACTCCGCCCAACATCCAGAACAAGTGGGCCTTTGCCGCTAATGGAATCAATCGCCACTTCGGCAATTTCTTTACTGCTTACGCCACGCCCTCGGCGGCAGCCGACCCCACCGGCCAGGTGTTTTTCAACTACACCAGCCGCCAAATCTACAAAACCACCAACGCCGGCGGGCTGTGGACCGATATCGGGCACACGCGGATTCCCGGCAGTCCCGTGACTCCGCCGTCACCGGGCATTGGGCCCACGCGCATCTTCCGCGATACTCCGCATGGAATCGGCGTTAGCCCCTTGCCGGACGGGCAGAATCACGTAGCCGTGGTCTGCAACAACGGCTTCGTGGTGGTCACGCACAACGGCGGCGCGTCGTGGATGCAGACCGGACTTATCGGCGCCATCCCCGGCTGGCAGGGATTCAACTCCAATGTGGAATGGGCCGACAACACCACTCTGTACATCTCATCCGAGAGCCCAGTCTCAGGCGCACGCGTGGCCAAATCGATTGACGGCGGAGTGACCTTCGCCAACTCCAGCACCGGTTTGCCCGATGTTCCTGTGATCCGGCTTACCGTGAGTCCGGTCGATAAAAACACCGTGTTCGCGGGTACCTTCCTCGGCGTCTATCGCACTACCGATGGCGGCGCGCACTGGAGCCGGTTCGGCGCCGGCCTCCCGTTCGTGGAAGTGGACGACATTTACATCGCACCGGATGCAAGCTTCATGCGCATCGCCAGCTTCGGGCGAGGCGTGTGGGAGATTCATCCCTGAAACCTGTTTTAGACCTGAAACCGCCGCCCTCTTGCGAGGGCGGCGTTGCCTTTTTTGATTAGGAAGATAAGCCGCCGGTCTCCGGCATTCTGCCGGGAAAAGCCGCAAGAGTTCAGAGCTGCGGACATGAACCTGAGTTGAGAGTTCACTGGCTGGCATTTAGAGATGTCTCGCCCGGCGGTCCTTCCGTTACTTGAGAACGATGTCGGAGTACTCCGGATGCTTCGCAAGGTAGCCGGCAACATAGGGACAGATCACGTCAACTTTCACCTGGTGCTCGCGCGCCCAGTTGAGGGCGGATTGCGCCAGCTCGCTGGCCATGCCTTTTCCGCGGAGAGCGTCCGGAACTTCGGTATGGATAAGCTGCAGCACCTTGCCGGCAAGGTTGTACTCGAGGTAAGCCACGTGGCCGTCGCTTTCCAATTCGAACCGGCCATTGCTCACCGGTTGCGGCTTGGGTTTGCCGAATCTCATCTCCCGTCGCTCATTTCGCTGATTTGAATATGGTAACCCGCCGCACAGCTCTAAGCTGCAGGCGGCGCAAGTGATCGTCACAATTCGTGGAAGAAGAACGACGGTTCGCGGCCCACTCGGCGCTGCGACTGTGTCCTACGCAGCGCCGCGTCTGGGATTGAAAACTCAGGGTTCCAGGTATGTGCCCTGGTTCTGAACTACGGAAATGGTGGCGTTGCTCGGCGTGTTGGACAAGAAAATGAAGTCCTGTGTTGTGCCGCCGAAGATGTCAGCCACCCAGGTCACCGTGGTGCCCGACGTGGCTGAGGCCAGAAATCCGGCCAGCGCGGTCAGATTGGGAATCGTGATTGTGGTGGCTCCGTTCTGGAAAGAAGACGTGGCGGTCACAGTGATGGTATTGACCGTGGTGCCCGTGGGTGCCCACTGGAGTTCGGCCTCCTGTGAAATGGCCGCGAGCCCGTTGAACCCGGTGTAGGTGAAAGTGAAGGTCGGGAATGCAGCGGCAGTAGGACCGCTAAACGACCACGGCGTGGGCAGCGCAAGGTTGGTGAAGCTTCCACCGGTGGTCGTGGTCTGCGTAACTCCGATCGCCGACTTGTGCGTCGCCGTGTCGCTGGTGTCGGTCTGGTACAGGTAGAAGTCGCCTGCCTGGGTTTCCGTCGAGGCCACCGCCGGATACGAGGTTGCGGAAGTGTTGTTGTTGAGAACAATCACGGCGCCGTTGGCGGTGAAGTAGTTCACGAACACTGACGGCGGGTTGGTGTCACCGGCGGGAACGTTGTTGACGTTGATGGATTGCGTGCTTACCTCATCGGACGCGGCGAACACAATCTGATTGCCGCCATTGATCGCTCCCGGAACCGTTTGCGCGCGGACGATCTTGACTGCCAGCACGTTGCCCGAAGCATCCACGGCAATGGCAGCGACGTCAACGTTGTTGGTGCCCGTGGGAAGGCTTACGCTGAAGCTTCCTGAGGTCGAGCCAACGTTGCCGCCCAGGTTTTGGCTGCTGCGAATCAGGATGTCAGTGGCCCCGGGAATTGCCAGCGCGTTTGCGCTACCGGTCGCCGTGCCGGTCGCGGGAGTGCCCAGGCAGGATATGGTGAAGGCCGTACCATCGGCAGGCGTGGCTTCTATCACCGACTCGTTGATCACGTTATTGCTGCCAACGGTCATCGCCGGGCAGACGTAGGCAACAGCGTATTTTGCTGTTGCGGATGGAAGGCTGACCGTCAGCTTTCCCGAAGTGATAGTCGCGGTGGTGAAGGCGCCCCCGGAGATCTGCGTGGCTGCAGCCGTCGGCGTGCCGCCGACGAAAGTAAAAGTCACCGTGGTACCGTTTGGCGGTCCGCCCGGAGAGTGACCGGGCGCGCAGCCGGTGCTGAGAATGATCGTCAGAACTACAGCCGGAAAGACCCAACGCCATGCCTGCATGACTTTCTATCCTCCGATTTGGTCTCGGCGATGGATAAGCTTTGCCCGCGTGCCTCTCGCGCCGAAGCGGCGCGTGTACAAGCTTTTTCTTGGAGACTTGCCATCTTACCATCCGGAAGTTAGCAAGATAGTAACTGCGAGAATGCCGCCCTTCAGGTTCTCCCGGCGAGAAGGTTGCGAAAGCGTGACTTCAGTGCGTGCGATGCGAATGGTTAGACACAAAAAGGCGGCTCTCTTCGAGCCGCCTTGATTTCATCTTAGTAAGCTATTTCGAGTGATCCGGGGTTTTGGGATTGGCCTGGTCTCCCATGCCGGTTCCTTTTTCTATTTTGATGTGGTTCTTGATGTCCATTCCGCCGGAGTGATCTTTCGCGATGCGCTCGGCTGTCTTCTTGGCATCTTTGTTCGGCACTGAGCCGGTGAGTTCAATGTCTTTGTCGTTGACCTGGACATTGATATTGGAACCAGCCAGGCTTGGCTCCTGCTGCAGAGCCGATTGGATACCCGTTTGTACAGCCGCCGGGTCGGCAGGCGGAATGTGGGTCTGAACGCCGGTCGCGGGCTGCTGGTTATCGGGCAAGGTTGGCGGCGTCTGATTCGGGGGCTGCTGCCGCGGCATTGTCTGCGCCGCCGCGAGGCCTGTACCGAGCGCAAGAAGCAGAGTCAGATTGCATACGCGTTTTCTCATAAAATACTTTTCCTCCGGTGATGAATGGCCTGCAGGCTGAAAAGGGCAATCGTGCATAGCCTCAGGCATTTCGACGAAGCTGGTTTTGGGCGCTGAAAGGAACGTTGTAGGTTGGATGTGTCTCCCGACCGGAGGTTGGCCGTTTCCGCGATCTCGAACGTGCCCCTTTCCGCCTCCTCTCACATGCAGAGCAAAAAAGAGATTAATCGAAGCCTTAGCCCCACTTAATCCATCGAATACGGCATGAGCACGATCATTGGAGTTCCTGAGAAGACGGAAGCCGCTCCCTACTACTTCACCTACATTGACCTCGTTTCCAGCGGCGATGTTATGAGCGTCCTGGAGCAACAAGTGAACGAAGTCACGCCGGTGTTGCGGGGCATCTCGGAAGAGAAGTCCCTCTACCGCTACGCCCCGGGCAAGTGGACCATTCGCCAGTCCTGGAGCCATGTCAACGACGCCGAGCGCGTCTTCGTCTCCCGCGCTTTATGGTTTGCCCGCGGATTCGATAGCCCGCTGCCCAGCTTCGATCAGGACATTGGCGTTGCCGGCGCGCAGGCCGATTCCATAGCGTGGGCGCGGCACGTCGACGAGTTCCGCGATATCCGCCAGGCCACGCTCTCCCTTTTCCGCAATCTTCCTGACGAGGCCTGGAAAAAGCGCGGCACGGCCAGCGGCAATCAGTTCACGGTGAGGGCCATGGCCTACATCGTCGCCGGGCATACCGCGCATCACCTCGCGATCCTGAAGGAAAGATACTTATAGATGGTCGCTTCAGTTCCCGGTCGGAATAATGCTCCGGTTCTCGACCATCAGGATCACGGTGCGCTGCGGCGCGCGCGTGCGGTGCATTACGCCTTTGGGCACCACGAATCCCTGCCGCGGCGCCAGGTCTACCGTGCGTCCTTCCAGGTCGATCAGCAGCCGGCCCTCAACCACGTAGAAGAATTCATCGTCCTCGTCGTGCTTGTGCCAGTGATATTCGCCCTCAATCACGCCCACGCGGACCACGGAGGCGTTCACCTCGCACAGCGTCTGGTTGTACCACTTGTGGGTGCAGGCGTCGGAAAGCGCCTGGATGTCGATCAGCTCCAGCGGTTTGTGCAGCACGTTCAATCGCGTCTCGTAAGGATAAGTTGCGGGGTTGCTCACGGGTCGTTCCTTTCAGGAAGCAGGATAAGGTGCTAAAAAATTAGACGAGCAGTCTGGATGTTTGCTTCAGAAAATTTAGTTGCGTTCTTGTCGAGCCCGGGGAAACACAATCATAATTTCGGCCAGGGAAGCGGGACCATCGATCACTCCACATTTGAAAGGAAGCCCCTTGCGATTCGCAAAAATTGTCTTCTGGTGCGCTGCTATCTGGGGATTTGTAGCCATCATTCCCCTGTATTTCCTTTTCGGCTTCATCGGCCGCCAGTCGCCGCCGCTCATCACCCATCCCGATTTTTACTACGGGTTCGTCGGCGTGGCTCTCGCCTGGCAGGTTGCCTTCGCGATCATCGCCACTGACCCGCTGCGCTTCCGCCTGTTGATGATTCCTTCCGTACTGGAGAAGCTCACTTACACCACCGCCCTGGTGGTTCTCCATCTGCAGGGACGCGCCGCCGCCAACCAGCTCATTTTTGCCGGCACGGACATGCTGCTGGGGGTCTTATTTGTGGTGGCTTTCTTTAAGACCAAGCCGGCTGCTTAGGCCCTGGAGGCGTGATCGGCGGGAACTTCCCGGTTCGCACGAGTGTCCAATTAATCCAGCGCACGCAATCCAATCCAAAGATTGGCGGTCATACCCACCGCCGGTCGGACAGGGAACCGGGCCATGTCTATGATTCTTGGATCGCGCAAAGACGTCTCGTCAGAAATGAACGTCACGCCGCTGATCGACGTTCTGCTGGTATTGCTCATTATCTTCATGGTGATGCTGCCGCACCATCGCGTGGGTGAAGCCGCGGAGATCCCTCAGCCCGCCCAAGTCTCACCCCGCCCGCCCGAAGGAACAATTGTCATCCAATTGCTCTATGCCGGCGAGAATCAGCGCCCCGCGCTCAAAATCAACGAAGAGAGAGTCCCTTGGGATACGCTGGAGGATCGGCTGCGAAGGATCTACCAGCGCCGGATGGAGAAGGTCGCGTTCCTGAGTGGCGATCCAGAGGTCAACTTCGAGAACGTCGCCCAGGTGATCGATATCTCGCATCGCGCCGGTGTCGACCGCGTGGGATTGATGGACAAGAAGCACCCGCAGTGATCGTCAGCGCACATGGCCGTTGCCGCTCGCCATGTCCCTCGCCTTCAACGTCAGCTCGACCTTGAGGATGGTCGCGCGGTAATACTCGGTTAAAGTTTCGATTCTCTCCGCCTCCGACTTCATCTCCAGGATGCTCTGCTTGAAGTCCAGGTCCACCGGCAGCTCGTGCGCCAGCTGGAAGGAGAGACTCGGAAACCGCGGCTCCAGGTCGGACGGCTGTCCCAGCACGGCGAAAAGCTGCTGGTGCAGCTGGATCACCGTCTCCGCTTCGTCTTTGCTGACCTGTGAGGGCTCGTCGTCAAAGAACTGCACCTCGCCCCGCAGGAACGATCGCTCCTGGTTGATCTGCTCGATGGAAAAGCGCTGCTTGCCCTGGGACACAATGTCCAGGCGTCCCTCGTCAAATTTCTTGTTGACCTTCACGATCACCGCGGTACAGCCCACCTCGGCCAGCACATTTTCCTTGGACCGCACCATGCCGAACGGCAGCTTCTGCGCCAGGCACTCGCCGATCAATTCCTTGTAACGCGGCTCAAAAATGTGCAGCGGCAGCGGCGCGCCCGGAAAAAGAACTACGTCGAGAGGGAATAGCGAGAGCAGGCTCACCGAATTATTCTATAAGTTTTCAACGCTCCCCGGCTGCGCCGCCGTGAAAAGCGCGCCTTGACGAAACCTGCCGCCCGCATCTACAAAGCTGTCATGAAACTTCAGGGCAAAGTTGCTGTGATCACCGGCGCCTCTATGGGAATCGGCGAGGCGATCGCGAAACTGTTTCTTCAGGAAGGCGCCATGCTGGTTATCTGCGCGCGCCATGTGGAGCGCACGCGGGCGGCCGCGCAGCGCATCGGCGGCACCGCAGACAACACGCTCTGCCTGGCTTGCGATGTTGCCCAACCCGAGCAGGTCAGCGCTGTAATGGATTCTGCGGTCTCAAAATTCGGCCGCATTGACATCCTCGTTAACAACGCTGCAATCGGGATCAACGATTCCATCGAGCACATGAAAGTCAGCGATCTGCGCCAGACCTTCGACACCAATCTCTTCGGCCTGGTGCAATGCATGCAGGCCGCGATCCCCGTTATGCGCCGCCAGGGTGGCGGCGACATCGTCAACCTCTCCTCGGTTTCCGGACATATCTCCATGCCTTACATGGGCGGCTACGCCGCGACCAAGCACGCGGTGCAGGCCATCGGCATGGCCGCCCGCCAGGAGCTGCGCCGCCACAACATCAACGTGGTCACCATCTGCCCCGGCTACATCGCCACCGATTTTACGAGGAACATGATCAAAGGCAGCCAGCCGCACCGCGTAGGCGCAGCCGCCCGCCAGGCCGTCGGCCCTGAAGTTGTGGCCCGCGACATTCTCAAGGCCGTGCTCCAGCGCAAGCGCCAGGCAGTCACGCCCTGGTACTACTGGATCTTCATCAAGCTCTATCAGAATTTCCCCGGGTTTGTTGAAAGTCAGATCCGCAAGCAATTGAAGCCGACGTCACAAATGTTGGCGGAGGCGGCGGCGAAAACCCCGAAGTAAGCTAAAGAAGAGGAATCGCGAAACCCTCAACGTAGAGACGTGGCATTGCCACGTCTCACATTCTCCAGTTCCACGTTCGAACGACCGCACTCGTCCTTCAGCGGCTGATCTCCTCCAGCATCCCCGACATCTCTGACAGCGCGTGCTTGTTGCCCGTTCGTTTGGCCGCTTCAATGCCGCGTTCCAGCATGCCGCAAGCGTCGGCGGTTCGTCCCGTTCGTTCCAGAGTCTGCGCGGCCATGAAGTAGCCGTTGGTGTAATCCGGATGCATCTCGATCAGCTTGCTGAACTGCTCCAGCGCCGTCTCATTCCGGCCCAGGCGTGAGTACTCCATGGCCAGGCCGTAGCGGGCGAACGCGTCATCGGGATTTTGCTTCAGGAACTCCAGCAGCATGTTCAGGCGGTCAGGCTTGGGTTGGGTGTTTTCCGTCATCTCGGATGGCTCCAAAAAATTCTACACAATCCACAAGCATCGGCACTAACATGAAGCTGCTGTGGCTTGTCCTTACTTTTTTCCTAAAGAGAGAAGCTTCACCATCGGCTGGCAGTTTCCTCGCCGGCTGCCGTTGGGCGCCGGATTCTGCGGGACATGCCGCGCGGGCGCGGAAGAGAGCTTTCCCGACGAGGTCACCCTGCGCGATCTCTGCAATCTGGGCCACGCTCGCGGTTGCTCGCGCATGCCCGGCGAACGCCGCGCCGACTCGATCCGCTTCGCCATAGCCAAGGATGAGGACGACAGAATTGTGCTGCAATATGTCTTCGATCGCGAGCACGCTCCCGCCGGCGCCGGAGAAGTAGCCTTTGAGTTCTCCACGCAACGCTGGCTCTCCACTCTCGACGATGCCTGCGCCCAGCGCCAGGCCGAGTGCTACCTGCAGATTTATCTGGAACGAAGGATGAAGAATCGGGCGATCGGGTGATCGGTTAATGGCGGGATCTGTCGGCTGATCTGAATGCTAAAGCACTTACCTTCGTGTTACTCCCTGGCCCCTTCCGTGGCTTTCTGATGTTTTCCGGTTCCGTCAATAACGGCGATTCCGGCGATTCTCTCCATTCGCCGCTTCGCCCGCCTCCTTCCCGTATAATTAAGGTTTCACCATGGCACACGGACATCCACATGGACAGCCAGGAGCAATGCCGGGGCCGTTCCCGCTTCCCGGCGTCAACAACATTATCGCTGTCGGATCGGGCAAGGGCGGCGTCGGCAAGACCACCATCGCCGTGAACCTGGCCGTGGCCCTGGCCAGGATGGGCTTCCGCACCGGGCTGCTCGACGCCGATGTTTACGGGCCCAACGTCCCCCTGATGACCAACGTCAATCAGCAGCCCCGTGTGATTGGCGAAAACCACATCGAGCCCCTGCAGAATTTCGGCGTCAAGATCATCTCCGTGGGCTTTCTCAATCCCGGCGACAAGCCTCTGGTCTGGCGCGGTCCTATGCTGCACTCCATCATTCGCCAGTTCCTGCAGCAGGTGGAGTGGGGCGAGCTGGATTACCTGGTGGTCGATCTGCCGCCGGGCACGGGCGACGTGGTGATCTCGCTCTTTCAGACCGTTCCCCTCACCGGCGCTGTCGTAGTGTCTACGCCTTCCGACGTCTCGCTGCAGGATGGCCGCAAAGCCATCGAGATGTTCCGCACTGCCCGCGTCGATATTCTCGGGTTAGTCGAAAACATGAGCCACTTTGTCTGCCCCCACTGCCACCAGGAAATCGACATCTTCTCCAAGGGTGGAGTCGCGCGCACTGCGTTACAGTTCGGCGTGCCCTTCCTGGGCTCCATCGAGCTTGATCCCGACATTCGCAAGGGTGGTGATAGCGGCAAGCCCACAGTCCTCGAGGGTGAAGACTCACCGCACGCCAAATCCCTTTACGCTTTTGCCAAACAGGTGGTGGCGCGCGTTGAGGAAGTGAAGAGCAAAGCTCCGGGGAACGTAATCCAGGTTCAGTAGTACTCGCCACGGGCTTAAGAAGAACGCCGTCTAGCACTCTGCCCCTGCAAGTGCCACCTTGACAGTCTCTGACTAAAGTTCCTACAATCTATCATACGGGGTCGGTGTAGCCTCCCAGTAAACGTTTGTATCAAAAGGACTTAATGAGTCCGATGCCCAGTCCGGGACAATTCGGGCCACGCGAACGCGAGATCCTCACGGCCATTGTTGAGACCTATATATCTACAGGTGAGCCGGTGGGATCGCGCACGCTTTCGCGACAGAATAAGGATGGGTTAAGTGCGGCCACCATACGCAACGTCATGGCTGACCTGGTGGATGCCGGTTTCCTCGGCCAACCCCACACCTCTGCCGGCCGCGTTCCCACGGCTCAGGCCTACCGTTATTACGTGGACCAGATCTCCGGGAAGGCTGAGGTCTCAATCGCCGATCAGGATCTGATTGCCGGAACCTTGCAGGGGACCGTCGACATCCAGGAGTTCCTGCAGCGGACTTCGCATGTGCTCTCCCTGGTCTCGAGCGGGGTGGGCGTGGCCATTGCCAACACCGGCCCGAAGAACGCTTTGGACCACGTTTATTTCTCGCGCCAGGGCGAGAAGAAGGTGCTGGCCGTTGTCGTCACCCGCTCCGGCGTCGTGCACGACCGCATGATGCGCCTGGAGCAGGATTTGGACCAGACAGACCTGGACACCGCGGCCAACTACATTAACGAGAATTTCCGCGGCTGGACCATCGACACCCTGAAGTCTGAGCTCGGCCGGCGCATCGAACAAGAGCGCAGCGAGTATGACCGCCTGATGAAGAGCCTGGAAGAGCTCTACAAAAGCGGGGCTCTGGCAGCCGATGACCCCTCGCGCAACATCTTTGTAGAGGGTGTATCCAATCTGGTGGCCCAGGCCGGAGAAGAGGACCGCGAACGCCTGCGCGAACTTCTGCGCACGTTGGAGGAAAAGGAACGCGTGGCGCAGTTGCTGGCCGCTTATCTCGATACCCGCCAGGAGGCGGTTCGCGTGGTGATCGGATTGGAAGAGGCGGTTCCCGAGATGCGCAATTTCGTGCTCATCGGAGCGCCGGCGCGGCTGGGCGGCGAGATGCGCGGATCGCTGGCCGTGATCGGTCCCACGCGCATGGATTACCAGCACACCATCACCGCAGTTTCTTACATGGCGCAGCTCTTCGACAAGCTGCTGAGTGAAAAAGAGTGAAGAAAATCCCTATTAATCGACCGGATGTAAAGGACATGAGCAAGTCAAACGGACAAGCGGATTTCCGCGTAGAAGACAAGCGAGGTAAGGCTGACCTGGAGCATGAACTTCCTCCCGCCGAGCCCGGTGACGGCTTTGAGGAGAAGAGCCCCCGCGCTGCCGAGCAGAAGACAGTCGCCGCTGTGGAGAATGTTCAGGAGGCGGAGGCTAAAAAACTGCGCGAAGAGCGCGACAATCTTTTTGACCGGCTGGCGCGGCTGCAAGCCGAATTCGATAACTATCGCAAGCGCTCGGCCAAAGAGAATGCCGACTTCCGCGAGTACGCCGTTGCCGACGCCGCCCGCAACCTGCTGCCGGTGATCGACAATCTGGCGCTCGCGCTCAAGAATTCTTCCGCCCGCCCGGAAGAGTTCCACAAGGGCGTGGAGCTGATCTACAAGCAGCTTCAGGATGCCCTGCAGAAGCTCAATATCCAGCGCATTCCCGCGCAGGGGCAGGCCTTCGATCCCCGGGTGCATGAAGCCATCGAGATGGTCGAGAGCGATGAGGTTCCCGACCACCATGTGCTCGAGGAGCTGCAGCCCGGCTACAAGATCAAGGACCGCCTGCTGCGTCCGGCCATGGTTCGCGTGGCCAAAAAAGCCGGCTAGGTTACCGGAAGCAAATCCAGACATCGTAAGGCGACAGGAACACGCGATGGCTGATTTGCCTGACCACAACTTTGATTTGGCGTAAAAATCCAGGGCTGGCCGGGAAGAGAATGAAGCGCTGCAGCCGGTAGAAATTTAAGAGAAAGCAGATCGAGAATAGATTTTGGCAACCCAGACAAAACGCGACTACTACGAAATCCTGGGCGTGACCCGCGCGGCTACCGAGCAGGAGATCAAGAGCGCCTACCGCAAGCTGGCCATGCAGCACCATCCCGACCGCAATCCGGGCAACGCTGAATCCGAAGAAAAGTTCAAAGAATGCACGGAAGCGTACAGCGTGCTGATCGACAGCGAGAAGCGCCAGCGTTATGACCAGTTCGGCCATGCCGGAGTGAACGGCGGTGGTTTCGGCGGCTTCGATCCCTCGGCCTTCGGCGACTTCAGCGACATCTTCGGCGATATCTTCAGCGATCTCTTCGGGGCCGCCCGCGGAGGCCGCAGCGCCCGCCCGCAGCGTGGCGGCGATGCCCGCGCCGACCTCACTCTCACCTTTGAGGAAGCTGCGTTCGGCAAGAAGAGCCAGGTCAAAGTTCGCCGCTACGAAACCTGCGAGCTGTGCCACGGCTCCGGATCGGCGCAGGGTAAGTCGCCGGTAAAGTGTGCCACCTGCGGCGGCCACGGCCAGGTCCGTTATCAGCAGGGTTTCTTTTCCATCGCCCGCACCTGCCCCGCCTGCCAGGGCGCCGGCCGCGTGATCTCCGATCCCTGCAGCAAATGCAAGGGCGACGCGCGCATCATGTACGAGCGCTCGGTTGACGTCGGCGTGCCCGCGGGCGTGGAAGACGGCACGCGCATCCGCTACCAGGGACAGGGCGACGTTGGCCCGGGCGGCAACGGCGATCTCTACGTTGTATTGCACGTGAAGCCGCACTCCTTCTTCGAGCGCGAAGGCAAGGACCTTTATTGTTCCGTGCCGATCTCCTTCAGCCAGGCCGCTCTGGGTGATGAGATCGTCATTCCCACCCTGGAAGGCGAGCACAAGCTGAAGGTGCCGGACGGGACGCAGAGCGGTACCACCATCCGCATTCGCGGCAAGGGTGTGCCTGGATTGCAGTCGTCATCGCGCGGCGATCTGTTCGTCAAAATTCGCGTGCAGACGCCGTCGCGGCTGAGCAAGCGTCAGCGCGAGCTGTTGCAGGAGCTTGGCGCCACCTCGACCGTCGAAAACAAACCCGAACCCCGCAGTCTCCTCGATAAGGTGAAAGAAATTTTTGGGTAGATACTACCTCTGGTTCGTAATCATCATCGCCGGCATGGCCGGAGCCATCCGCGTGCTCCTGCCTCGCCGTTTTGCCGAACTGCAGGTGGCACGGCTGCGCAACAAGCCGCTCTCGCGCGAGCGGGTGAAGGCCCTCATGTTCTTTGCCGTCGGCTTGATTTTCGGCGGAATTTATTTTATTCCCTTGGGACACCATCAGGCCTGGGTGGCCATCGGCGTAGTCTTCTCGTTTTTGAGCGCCGCCGAATTCTTCTTTCAGGCGCAGTTCCGCAGCCTCGATTCGCTCGTCTTCCAGAGCCGTCTTCTGGGAATTCTTTACCTCGGACTCAGCGCCGGCTCTGCCGTCATGCTCACCAGGCAGTAACCTCATGACCCGCCGCCGCTGGATTGCCGACCGCGTTGCCGGCGATCGCGCCTACCTTATAGATCAGAATGCGGCCCATCTGGTTCGCGTGCTGCGGGTCAAAGTCGGCGAACAATTCGAGGTCGTTGCTGACGGCGCGCTCCGCCTGGGGACGGTGGTCTTGGCCACTGATCGTGAGGTCCAGTTCGAGTTGGGCCCTGAGGTCGCGAGCGCTGCTCCGACTCACGTGGATGTTTATCTCGCTATCTTCAAGTTCGATCGTCTGGAATGGGCGCTGGAAAAACTGACCGAGCTCGGTGTTGCCCGAATCACGCCAATCATCGCTCAACGCAGCGCCCAGCATCTGGTCAAAGCCGCTCCCGGCCGTCTGGCGCGCTGGCGCAAGATAGTCCACGAGTCGGCGCAGCAGTCGCGCCGGGCCGTGCCGCCGGAGATCGTGGAGCCGGCGCCGCTCAGGAAGATTGTTTCGGTGGTGCAGGGAAGCCGTATCGTCCTGTCGGAAGCCGAGCAGGCTGTTTCGCTCAAGGCCGCCCTGGCCAATTGTCGCCCGCCGTTAGCTCTGGCTTTTGGCCCAGAAGGCGGATGGACGCCGGAAGAAATCAAGCTCTTTGTGGACCCCGGATGGAAATCGGCTTCCCTTGGGCATACCATTCTCCGAGCGGAGACCGCAGCGATCGCGGCTGTGGCCGTTGTCATGGCCGAGCTAAGTTGAACACCTTGTCACGAGACGCGGAGCACGGAGAAGCTCCGATCATGCTAGAGGCTCTCAGAAACTCGATCAATTTTCAGGCGCTGTGGATCGCCTCTGGAATCTTGTTTGTCATAGGCTTCTGTTTCTTTTGGGGCTTCAGGAAAGTCACTGGTCGCCGTATTGGCGACATTCGTGGCCTCCTTGCCGGCGCAGTCGCGCTTACAGCAGTTGGGTTGTTGATTGTCTGGTTCCTCTCACCTGGGCTGCACTCGACAGATCCGGCGAAGCACGAATTGTTTTTCTTGCTGGCAACGGGCGTATTCGGGAGTGCTGCTGTTTTGATTGGCTGGGGTTTCAACCGGTTTGTGCTTCGCAGCCGTTTCAAGGGAAGAGAGCGAACCCGTTCGCGAAGCCTGAATTAGCATTTACTTTTTTCACCCTCCGTGCCTCTGTGCCTCCGTGGTAAGGTGTTTTCCTATCATTTCCTCAACTTTCTTCGACAATCCCATTGCTACCTTCGCCTAATTTTCGCATAATGCAGAGTGGCCACTTTGATCAAAGCGAAAGTCATGCACAATGCCGGCCAGCGCACCGCGATCGAGCACCTCTCCGGGCCTCTTCTGGTTCTGGCCGGCGCGGGCACGGGCAAAACCACCGTGCTGGTTGAGCGCATTGCCTGGCTCATCGAGCAGGGCCACGCCCGCCCCGACGAGATCCTGGCTATCACATTTACTGAGAATGCTGCCGCCGAGCTGAGCGTCCGGGTCGAACGCCGGCTCCGCCGCCGCGCACCTATCTGGGCGGGAACGTTTCACGCCTACTGCTTTTCTATCCTGAAGCGCAATGGCAAGGACTTTTTTGTTCTGACGCCTGAAGACGTCTACGTCTTCCTGCGCCAGCGCGTCGACCAGCTCGGCCTGGACCGGTTCATCAAGCCCTCTGACGTCGGCCAGTTTCTAGATGACCTGCGCAACTTCTTCGACCGCTGCCATGAGGAGCTGATAGGCCCCGAAAAATTTCAGGACTACGTGAATTCTCTTGCCGCCGGCCCGGGGCTGCCGCGCAACTGCAAGTCCAGGGAAGTGGAAGAACTGGGGACGGAAGAAATCCTGGTTCGCTGGCGCGAGATCGCGCGCGTGTACGCCAACGCCATGCGCCTCATGAAGCAGGAGAACCTGGGCTCTTTCGGCATGATGATCAGCCGCGCGGTCGAGCTGTTGCGCTCCGATCCCGAACTGCTCGAACAGGAGCGGCAGCGCGCTCGCTTCATCCTGATCGACGAATTTCAGGATTGCAACTCCAGCAACATCTATCTGGCCCAGTTGCTGGGAGGGGAAGAGGAGAACATCTTCGCCGTCGGCGATCCCGACCAGGCCATCTATCGCTTCCGCGGGGCGTCGAGCGCCGCCTTTGAAGACTTCCAGCGCCGCTTTCCGCGCACCCAGGGCGTGGTGCTCTCCGAAAACCAGCGCTCGCGCGGCAATATCCTGCGCGTGGCCTACGCCGCCATCGACCAGAATCCCCACGTCGATTCCCTGTGCGGAGACGTGGAGTTCGAACGCCGGCCGCTGGTCTCGGGCCGCGACCGCCGCGATATGGATGGCGGCCAGCTCGTCTTTGATGATCCTGTGGAGGCCGTGATCGCTCCCGCCGATGAAGGCGAGGCCGTAGATATCGCCGAAGAGATCGCCCGGTGGCGGGAATCTCTGCCGCAGAACGACCGGCCGTCGTTCGCCGTGCTCTACCGTTCGCATTTCCATCGCGAAAAAATCATCGAAGCCCTGGCCGCGCGCCGGATTCCGTTTCTGGTGAAGGGAATGGATGTGCTGGAGACGCCCATGGCGCGAGACCTGCTCGCCATTTTGCGCGCCGTGGTCAACGACCGCGACGCCGACAGCCTCTTCCGCATTCACGCGCTGCCCCAGTTCACCGCCTCGCCCGCGGAGCTGCGCCAGCGCCTGGCTGAGGCCGGCCGCGACCGCACCTTCAAGGAAGTGCTGCAACAGATGGAATCGGGCAAACGCGTGCTGGCGGCGCTGGACTCGGCCCGCGAGTTCGTCGCTCAACAGAAGCTCGGAGCCGCCGGCGCCTTGACCTACCTGGTTCGCGAGTTCGCTCTGCCAGAAGGCGATCCCGTGGTGAAGGCCATCCGCCGCTTTCTCAACGAGTGGGAGACCAAGCCTTTCATTCCCGATAAATCGCTGGCGGCATTCCTCCAGTACCTGGCGTTTTATCGCGGCGGCTTCGGCATCGTCCCCATGCTCTCTGAACAGCAGATGGAAGAAGCCGAGCAGGCCAACCCCGAAGCGGTTCGCCTGATGACCATCCATGGCGCCAAGGGGCTGGAGTTTTCCCACGTGTGGATCCTGCGCGCCATTGCTCCGGGGTTTCCGGTCTCCTACCGCGAACCGCTGTTCGAATTTCCCTCGGCGCTGCGCAGCTCGGTCGCTCTGGGTGAAAGCCGCGAGGTGCATGAGCAGGAAGAGCGGCGGCTGTTCTACGTGGGCATCACGCGCGCGCGCGACCGTCTCTCCATCCATTCCCGCCCGGGGCGGGGAAAAGACAGCACGCCGCCCGGCTTCCTGCGTCCTTTGTTGCAGGACCGCACGCTGTCTTCTTCGCTCTTGCGCCGCATCGCGGAAAGGCCGGCCATCAGGCGCGAAGCCAAGGTAGAGATTTCTCCCGCAGGGGAGTGGATGCTTCTGCCTCCGGTATTCAAAGTCGATGATCTTGCCTTGAGCGCGCACGCCGTGGAGAGCTACTCCACCTGCCCGCTGATGTTCAAGCTCGAAAAAGACTGGCGCGTTCCCGGCGAGGCCGCCGCCGCGCTGCAATACGGCAGCGCCATGCACACTGTGCTGCGCCAGTACTACGATCCCGCGCCCCACGCCGCTCAGTTGTCGACCGATGCCACCGTCGCGGCCTTTCGCCAGGAGTTCGGCAAGGCCGTGCTCGACGATCCCGTGCAGCGCGCGCTCTATCTGGAGATGGGCGAGCGCCAGTTGCGCGAATTGCTGCAGTCGCGCCCGCGGGGATCCATGGATGTGATCGGCGCCGAGATTTCCTTCAATTTCAAGCTGGGCGCGCAGAAGATCACCGGACGCATTGATCGCATGGACCGCATCGGTGGCGACGTGGTTCGAGTCATCGATTACAAGAGCGGAGCCGCCAAGACTCCGCGTTACGCTGAGGACAGCCTGCAGCTCTCCATCTACGCCATGGGCGCGCGCGCCATGGGCTATGTGCCCAGAGAGCTGGTGTTTCTCAACCTGCAGGGCAATGAGGAAGTAATCACCGCGCGCACCGAGTCGCAGCTGGAAAAAGCACGCTGCCGGATCGACGACGTGGCGCGCGGCATCGCCGCCGGCAAATTCGATCCCAGGACCGGCCAGCATTGCCAGTGGTGCAATTACCGCCGCCTGTGCCCGGCGACCGAGCAGCGCGTCTTCGTCCCGGTGCAGGAGCTCGTGCCGCAGCCCGAAGGAAAAGCCGCTGGAGGCAACGGATGATCACGCTTTCCATTGTCGTGGCCTTCGCGGCTCTGCTGGTCAGCGTCGTTCTTCTACTGCGCAGGCCTCAGTCCGGCGACCCGCAGTCGGCCGTCCTGCACAATGATGTTCAGTCGCTGCGCGACACCACGGAGAAATCCATCCAGGCCATCAACAGCCAGCTGCAATCGGTGACCGCGCACGTGCAGGCCTCGCTGGCCAGCGCCACCGGCGAATTGAGCAGCCGCCTGGATCACATCAACCGCCAGGTGACCGAACAGCTCAACCAGGGCACCAACGTGATGACGGCCAACACCGAGACCTTCAACCAGAAGGTGGCCGCCGTCCAGACCACATTTGCCGGGCTGCAGAAGCAGGTGGGCGAGATGACGGAGCAAGCCCGCCAGCTCTCCGAGCTGTCGCGCGCCGTCACCGCCATCGAACATGTCCTTCGCGCGCCCAAGCTGCGCGGCAACTTGGGCGAGGAGCAGCTGGAAGCCTTGCTCAGCCTGGTCTTCTCCAAGCAGCAGTACGCGGTCCAGCACAGGTTCTCCACCGGCGAGGTCACCGACGCCATTCTCTTTCTCCCTCTGGGCAACGTTGCCATTGACGCCAAGTTCCCGCTGGAAAACTTCCGCCGTTTCGCCGAGGCTACCGCCGAAGAAGACAAGAAAGCAGCGCGGCGCGACTTCATGCGCGACGTGCGCCGGCGAGTGGATGAGATCGCCGCGCGCTACATCCGCCCCGCCGAAGGCACTCTGCCTTTTGCCCTCATGTACGTTCCCGCCGAGAACGTTTACTACGAAGCAGTGATCCGCAACGAAGAAGATCCCTTTCAGCTCTACCGCTATTGCCTGGAAAAGCGCGTGGTGCCGGTCTCTCCCAATTCGTTCTACGCCTATCTGCAGACCATCCTCGTGGGCCTGAAAGGCATGCAGGTGAGCCAGCGCGCGGAGACCATTGTCCGCGAAATCGAATCGCTGCGCATCGAGCTGGAGAAATTCGGCAAGGCCTATGACACCGTCGGCGCCCACATCCGCAACGCCGCCGCCAAGCTGGAAGAAGGCTCACGGCTTCTCAATAAGGTAGAGCTGCGCGTGGAAAGCCTGGCTGGGGACGGCTGTGAGCAGCAAGCATTATTTGAGGACAAAAAGAAGCCGCTCGGCGCGGGTATGTGACGCTCCAGCCCTTAACTCATTTGGCCGCTTCAGATCCCAAAATTCCAACAGCTTTTGTGTGGCACAGGCACTCCTGCCTGTGCGATGTTCAACGATCTTGCGGGTTCAAGGGCCTTCACGAACCGAAGTAAAAGAGCCATGCAGTCGAACGGTTTGGAGCGCCAGCGACCAATTTAGAAAGAAGAATGAGGGCACGCGCCGGAGCCGGCTGTCCAGCGGTTTGAAGCGCAGTGACTGGAACTGCTTGATGAGGTCGAGCCCGGCTTGCGCGGCGAAACCGCTGCCGATGGGCCTTTGCGAACCGGAGCAACGAAAGATGCAGTCGAGCGGTTTGGAGCGCGGCGACAGGAACTGCTTGATGAGGTCGAGCCCGGCTCGCGCGGCGAGACCGATGCCGATGGGCCTTCACGAACCGGAGCAACGAAAGATGCAGTCGAGCGGTTTGGAGCGCAGCGACATAAAACAACGAAGGGGGCCGCTTTCGCGTCCCCCTGTCTTGTTCGGGTAAAGGCCAGTTACTTTTTCTTCGCGGCCTTCTTTTTTCCACCCTTTTTCTTGGTTGCCATGTCTCTATTCTCCCTTTCCACTTTTCGTGGATGCGGTCCCTTGAAAAAACCGCAATTGATGAATGTATAGAGTTATTGAAAATCGAAGTCAAGAGAAAAATTGATGACCTTCTTGGTAGCGGAGCTCAATTCTCGCCGGTGACCCGCTCAACGATTTACAAGGAAGAACAAAGCTACACCCGAATACGCATCCTGAATGGCGTGGGCGATGATTCCGGGACGAAGACTCCTGCGAAAGTGAGCGAGTATTCCGAAGAACGCGCCGAAGACCGCGATCACAATCATCATCCGCCATCCCTGATACCCGTGGGCCGCGCCAAAGAGAACCGCGGAGGCGGTGATGCCCACCCAGATCCTGCCGCTGACATTGCCGATTTGCCGTTGCAGGTATCCGCGAAAGATTACTTCTTCAAAAAAGCCGGCACACATGCTCAACAGGACAAAAAGACCGGCCTCAAGTTTGCTGTGAGGGATCAGCGGGCCGAGCGTGCGCTTGGTTTCTTCCAGTTGCTTGTCCAGGTGTGTGAGGTCCAACGTTCCCAATGCGATGCGCAATCCCGCCAAGAGGAAAGCGGCAACAATCAGGAACACGATGCCGATGCCCAAGTCGAGCAGAAAGTCTTCGACCTTGTTCCAACCCCCGCCGATCAATTCCCGGACGCGGATCCGCTTGCGGATCCCCAGCCACATAATCAGAAAGAGAATCAGTTCGACGACGAATGTGCCGCTGTAAACAAGAATCCGAGCATTGCCCGCCTTGATGTGGGATGTTTTAGTGGAGCCAAGCAGGGAATTCGCAAGGATCAGCGCCATGACAAGCAGCGTATTCCAGAGCGGCGCAATGGCTTTAGTGGTTGTGGGAGACGCTGGCGCTTCGCTACCCGGCTGCGCCGGGCTCTCGATAGGCTCGTTGGGCATAGGAAAGTAGGAACGTTTTTGTCCCGCCGCCATCTTATAATGGACGGTTTGGGATTGGCTAAGGAGATGTTATGAATGACACCGTCATTATCAGCGGCGTGCGCACGCCCATCGGCAAATTTCAAGGATCGCTGGAAGGCTTTTCCGCGCCCCAGCTTGGCGCCTTGGTGGTGCGCGAGGCGGTAAAGCGCGCCCGTCTCGAGCCGGCGCAGGTCGATGAATGCATCATGGGACTGGTGATCGCCGCCGGCCTGGGGCAGAATCCGGCGCGCCAGGCGGCGTTGAACGGCGGACTGCCGCCGGCCGTTGGCGCCATGACCATTAATAAGGTTTGCGGATCGGGATTGAAGTCGGTTGCTCTGGCGGCACAGGCCATCCAGACCGGCAACTCGGAGATCGTGGTGGCAGGGGGCATGGAGTCGATGACGAATGCTCCTTATCTTCTACCGCAGGCGCGCAAGGGCTATCGCCTGGGCAACTCGCAGATCATCGACTCGGTGGTCAACGACGGGCTGTGGGACGTCTACAACAACTATCACATGGGCATGACCGGCGAGAACGTCGCGCAGAAGTATGGGATCACGCGCGAACAGCAGGACGAATACGCAGTCAACTCCCACCGCAAGGCTGTGCAGGCATGGAAGGAATGCCGTTTCAAGACCCAGGTATTGCCGGTCGAGCTTCCCGCCAGGAAAAAAGGCGAAGCGCCGGTGCTCTTCGACAAAGATGAAGGGCCGCGCGAGGATACATCAGTTGCCACGCTCGGCAACCTGAAGCCGGTTTTCAAAAAGGACGGCAGCGTCACCGCGGGTAACGCTTCCACCATGAACGACGGCGCGGCAGCTGTGGTGGTCACGTCCGCTGACCGAGCGAAAGCCCTGGGCGCGGAGCCCATGGTCCGCATCGTGGCCCAGGCTACCAGCGGCATCGCTCCGGAGTGGGTGATGATGGCCCCTGTCGACGGCATCCGCAAGATCTTGGCCAAGACCGGGTGGAAGCCGGACGATGTGGACCTCTACGAAATCAACGAGGCATTTTCTGTGCAGTCGGTCGCGGTGATCAAAGAGCTGGGACTGGATCCGGCCAAGGTCAACGTGAACGGCGGCGCCGTCGCGCTTGGTCATCCGATCGGCGCCAGCGGAGCCCGCATCCTGGTAACTCTGATCTACGAACTGATGCGCCGCAACGCTAAGCGCGGGATCGCGGCGCTGTGCCTCGGTGGCGGCAATTCGGTGGCCATGGCGGTGGAGAGGTAAGCGAAAGAAAGCGGGAAGAAAGATAGTGTGTAGGGATCCCTCGCTAATGCTCGGGAAAGGTTTATTCTTCCTCGCCTCCGTGCAATAGCTTCTTCAGTCTGCGGTGAAGCTGGTCAATGCTCGCAAACAACTCGTTAATTCCCACCGTGTAGTTGTTGATGCTGGTGGCGTCGATGTCGGCGGTCACGTTGTGGGCCAGCTGCGTGAGCATGTGCATGCGTTCAGCTTCCAGTTGCGGCAGGACCTCAAACGGATCACCGCCGCTGGTGTGCAACTCCACCCACTGCTGCACTGTAAACGCGGTCTGACGGACGTGCTCCACCGAGTCATGAAGCTGGGCGATGAGCCGGGGATCGATGCGGTCCTTCACCAGGTTCTGTTCCAGCTCATTCAGGTCGGCGATGGCGCGCATGATCTTCTGCGGCATGCCGCCCGAGGCCGATGCCGGCGGCCGCGGCGGGGGAGTCATTGAGGCAACGTGGCTCGGCCGCGTAGCAAGTTGCACCGGAACTCTCTCCGGAGGATCTTCGGGAACCACGGTGTGCTTTCCTTCGTCCATGTCCTGGGCTCCGGCCAGCGTGCCTACCACGAAATCCAGGTGTTGCTGATCTTCATCAGCCAGGCTCAGGAACTCCAGGCCCATACCTACGGCGTGATGCGAAGCCTTAACCCGGGCGCGCCCGCGCACCTCCGCCCCGTGCACGCGCATCAGGAAAACCGCTTCCGCGCCCGCGGGAAGCGTGGAAACCGATTCCACGTAGCATCCCTCCAAGCTGATATCGCTCAAATTAGCAAAGATGGGAGGGGAATTTTCCGATCGTCGCAGTTCCATACCGCCGGTACAACGGTACCGCGTGGATTTTCGTCGGCTGGCTGGCTTCTCTGGCACTGCTTCAACTCCGCTTCCTGCGCACTGCGGCCCTGCCGCTGGAGAGTGAGCTGATAGTACTTTCAAAGAGCGCCGGATTCAACCCTCGGGAACCCGGCGTGGCACCTTGGTAATGCCCGGGCAACAAGCCAGAAACTTCGCCTGCAATCGCTGTCGCTGCTGAATTTCTGAAAACGCGCGAACTCCTGTAGAATTTGCCCCGAACCTTAGACGACGGTAAGAATGCTCTTTAAGACGCAGAGCGCGGCGGTGTACGGCATCGACGCCAGCATCATTGAGGTGGAAGTCGACGTCAGCAGCGTGCGCGCGCCGGAAGAGAATTTCCAGACCGTCGGCCTGCCGGATGCGGCGGTGCGCGAGAGCCGCCAGCGGATCCGCGCCGCTCTCCGCAACTGCGGCTACGAAGTCCCGCAGACGCAGATCACCATCAATCTCGCTCCCGCGGACATCAAGAAGGAAGGCTCGGGATTCGATCTGCCCATGGCCATGGGGATCCTTGGCGCTTACGGCGGGCTGTTGAAGAAAGAGCCGCAGGAATACGTGATGGTGGGCGAGCTTTCGCTCGACGGCGGCGTTCGTGGCGTGCGCGGCGCGCTGCCCATCGCGATCGCCGCGCGCTCGAAGAAGATTCCCAACCTGATCGTGCCTGAAGTCAATGCCCGCGAAGCGGCGGTGGTCAGCGGAGTAAATGTTTATCCGGTCAAATCGCTCATCGATGTGGTGAACCTGCTCAACAGCGGCAACGGGATCTCTCCGCTGAAGATCGATGCCTCGCAGCTGCTGGTCAGGGAACAAACCGGAGCCGCCGACTTCAAGGAAGTTCGCGGCCAGTTCACCGCTAAGCGGGCGATGGAGGTTGCGTGCGCGGGCGGCCACAACATTCTGATGATCGGTCCGCCGGGTTCGGGCAAGACCATGCTGGCTAAGCGCGTTCCCAGCATCCTGCCGCCGCTGACCTTCGAGGAGGCGCTGGAGACGACCAAGATTCACAGCGTGGCGGGCGTGCTCGACGCCGCAGCCGGCCTGGTGCTGGCGCGGCCTTTTCGCGCGCCGCATCACACCATCTCCGACGCCGGCCTGATCGGCGGCGGTATTATTCCCCGGCCCGGCGAAGTCTCGCTCTCGCACAACGGCGTGCTGTTCCTTGATGAGCTGCCGGAATTTCCGCGCAACGTCCTGGAAGTCATGCGCCAGCCGCTGGAAAGTGGCCGTCAACGTGACTACCATTCGCCTGGTCCCACGTAGAACCCTGCGGTATGTCAATCTCCAGTCTTTCGATGGTGTATCGCTCCATGAATACACGGGCCCGGGCCGCCGCCAGGATTCGCCGTTTCTGGTCGCGCGCTAGGAACTGGAACCCAGCAAACACATCCAAGACCGCCGCGAGCTGGCCGACTGTGATCTTGGGACGCACTGGGCCGCGAGTCACGGCGTCACTCAGCAATTCTTGACAGCCGGCAATCTGAGTGTCGATGGCTTGGATTCTGCGGTCGCGCTCTGCCTTGCTGATCACACCATCGATAAAACTATCCAGTATTCTCTTCCGCTTGGCTTCCAGGCTCGCCGCAAGCTGCTTGGCAGCCTCCAAGTCCACCCCGACCACGCCGGCGGGCTTCTGGGCGCCAGCGAGATACCTTTCCATGATGGCGTGCAGGGTGTTGCGATCCTGCAATCGGCTCGTGAGTAACTCCTCGACCTTTGGTTCTACCTTGCTGGCCAGGATATAGGGATTCGTACATCCATCGCCGCGTTTCCGTGCCCTGGTGCCGTTGCGCTTGCAGATGAAGTAAGCGGCTTTCATGTTGCGATGGGTGTATAGCGGATCGCCACAGACCGCACAGGCAAGGAACCCGTTGAAGGTGTAGCGCGGCTGATTCTGGGTTCGGATGATGCGCTCGCGGGCTGCGCGATCGCCAAGGATTTCCTGCACCCTTTGAAATTCCTCTTCCGTCACGATGCCCTGTAGGACCTTCTTGCGGATGACATCGCTGGGGTCGCGGGCGACCTTACGCCGGTAGCCCTGGCGTCCGTCCTCGCGGGCGACATAGCCGGTGGGCCTGGGGTCGCGGCGCTGGTCGTAAACCTTCCAGCCGGTCCATATTGGATTCTGCAGGATCACGCGCAAACTGGTACGCGGGATGCCCAGTTCGGCCGCGATCGACGCATATGGCCTGGTCGTAGTCAGCACCAGACGAAAGGCCTGCTTGACCTGCTCGGCTTCCGGCAGGTAGCGCCAGCCTTGCTGTCTGTCCCATGCCACGCCGTAGGGCAGGGAATTATCGCCGCCGGCGTGCCTGCCTGCTCTGCGGATCGCTTCTTTGCCGGCATTCAGACGCTCGAGGATTTCAGCCCGTTCGTACCCAGCCATTGCTGCGCGCAGGACTCCAAAAAGTTTCCCGGTCTTGTTGCTCAGATCCACAGGTCCATCAGGAAGGTAAAGCACCGTGTTCGTCCGATTGAACCGCGCGAGGATTTCAAAATCGCTTAGGTCCTCGGGTCGCATTAGCCTGGAAAACTCCTTCGCCACGACGCCGGCAATCTCAGGAGATTCGATCATTCCGAGCATTTCTCGCATCTCTGGAGAAGCCAGCACGCGGGCGCCGGAAACATCTTCAATCTGGAAGGTACGAACGATCTCCAGGCCATGCCGCGCCGCTGTGACGAGGTTGGCCGCACGCTGCGCCGGGATGCCCCCGCGGTCATCCTGGGCCTGCGCCTCAGTGGATACTCGGATTAGCTCGATCGCTTTTTTCGTCATCTGCAAGTCCACACAGTTGCCGGGCCAACTCAAGCGCCCGTTTGTCGTCGCCAGAAAGCAATGCAGCTCTCATGCGACCGAGCAGTTTACTCCGCTCTTGCGCGATTTCAACCGCCGTGCGCACGATATCCGGTAGTTGCGATTTTGGCAGCGCGCTCATGCGCTCACCACGGCCGGGAGCAAAGCGGCGCTCACTTTCGGCTCCGTAACTTGCCGTCGCTGTTCGCGCCGCCAGCTTTAGGCAAGGGCAGCTTGCAGCCATTCTCGATCCAGGCGTCGATGATGTCCGGGCGGAACCGGATATGCCTGCCAACCCGCACGATGCCGGGGATTTTCAGCGGCGCCGGGGTGCGACTGCGAAGGCGCGCGCGCACCCAGGATGGAAGGACGTTGAGCTTGTTTGCTAGTCCGAGGACGTTGAGGAGATCAGGCATGCAGGCCTCCAAGAATCTTTACTCTTGACCTGCATATTTCGGCGGGATGGGTACTGGCTGCTGGGCTCGCAAAACGGGTATAACCCCGTTTTTTCGGCCACCACGATCCTACAGCATTCCCATTTAAGGGCTGGCAGCTTTTTATTTGCAACTACGGGTACTTACGTTTAATGGACACAGTATGACGCAATCGACGGGACTTTGGGAAGTGAAAAAGAAAATTAGCGAGCTCTCCGCGCCGGGAACGCGCCACCGAGCGTGGCCATCTCGCTGACTGGCGTCGTGAATCTGGCCGAGGTTGGCTCGGGTGCGCGCGTCAGAAATTGCTTGGTGATCGGCGCCGAGCACTGGCCGCAAGTGGCGCGGATGGTGATGGTGTTGCCGCTGGTTTCAGCAGTGGCATCGCGTAGCGCGCTGATCGGGTGCGGGCACGTCCGCGCGTCCATGGTTGCATTCTACCCCTGAACAGGCTTACCGTGGACCGCCACAAAGCTACAGCAGCCATACTGGAACCTAACAGCAGCCGCACAGGAACTAACAAGGAGACGTCTTTTACTCCTTGCAAATCAACAATTGCGACCATTAAAAATCAGCCTACCAAGTTGCTGATTTTTCAGGGCTAAAAACGTTCGTGCCGTGGCGCGTAGGTATCGCGTGACCCTCGCGTGGGTGCGGCGTAGGCAGTGTGTGAGTAGAGTGTGCCGAGGTTAGTCCTTGAGACAAACGATCAGAGTCACAACATAAATCGCCGCCAGGACCAGCGCTCCCCATGGTCGGTTTACTGTGACTCCCGTGAGCAGTTCGATGACGAGCAGGAACCCATAGAACATGAGTATCCCTTTGGTGTGGGCCTTGAACCGTTCCAGCCTTGGCAAGCTGTGCCACGCAGCGCGCTCTTTTTCTTCCTGAGTAGGCTCGGGTGGTCGATCTATGAGCAGTCCGAGAGGGTCGTCTGCGCGGTCTTTCACTGCCAGCCATTCTACACCCAAGCGTCGATTAGCCCCCGCGTGGATCTGGCTACGCCACCCTTTCTTCATCCAGGCCCACCTGGGCGAGCTGCCTGCCGCGGTCTCCCGGCGGCTCCAACGGAAAATCTTTCGTGCTATGATCTCACCCGATTTCAGGAACGTGAGCTATGCGAATACTTCTTTGGGTTTTGCTGGTGTGGTCGTCGGCCACCGCAGAAGACAAGAAACCGCTGACCTGGCAAAATGGCACACTGATCGACCAGAGCGTAACCCTCGAAGATGCAGGATGCTCTGGAGGCGTTTGTGGCGGCACCTATCACCGGACCCACTACACGATAGAGGCCGGAAGCAAAGTGTACATCGCGAACCGCACCGGAGGACGGATCGATATAACCGTCAATCAGCCCGTGAAGTTTGCCGTTGACGGGAATACCGTTTACTTAACCGATGCAAAAGGGAAGGTTCATAACTGTCATTTGGAACAGGAGCGAGATGCAGCTAAGACTCCGGCGCCCGAAGCGGCGCAAGGCCGTCTTACCGGTCAAGAGGCTGACGCTACCATCGCGCTGGTATCGGCGCCGGCTGGTGCGGACGTGAATGTGGATGGTGATTTCGTAGGCAACGCGCCCGCCACTCTGAAGCTCAAACCAGGAAAGCACACAATCAAACTAACTTTAGCGGGATACAAAGACTGGTCGCGCGATCTGAATGCCCTCCCAGGGTCACAAGTGAGTCTTACGGCAGCCCTAGATAAGACGAACTGACTTCGGCGTGGACACCTCGATTTTAAAGAGCCCCCAAGACCGCAGGCATTGCCTTAACCATTCTTTTTTGCCCACCTGGCGCGTGCGGCTTTCTTCCCCAGCTCAGACCGCTCGGCCTTGCTCATGCCGGCGGTTCGCTTCTTTCCTCCGCGGCTGCCGGCTGCAACGAAGAAGCGCTTGGCCTCGGGCGTAAGTGTCGGCTTTTTCTGTCTCGCCATAGGCCGGAGTGTAGTGCCAAGCCCCTTAGCTGTCAATTGTGGATATCTGTGCATATCTGCGGTAGCCGCGCTTATTAAGGGGGTTGGCATAAGACCGCATCAACACAGTGGTGTAATAATTTCTAAGTAACTTTTTTCCTTGCAATCTGGAAAGGGTTTTTGGAACAATGCACGCTGTATAAGAAAAAGCGCCGACCCGAAGTGCTGATAACACTCCGGATCGGCTCACCACAACGAAAGAGAGGTTCTTTCGAGATGGCTACTCCCCACGCTACACCCTCATTTCTTGAAATTCCACCCCTGAGCAGCGGGACGGCTGAGCCTCTGCGCTGCAATCAAGAACTGCCGCAAAGTGACAGTCCAGCCACTGCCGACATCCGGCGCGATCTGGCAAACGCAGGGCAATGGGAGCTGAACCGGTACGGCTGCATCCTTTTCAAGAAGGCGGTGGCCCGTGCCGCGTAGTGCCACAGCTAAACGTCTTTGGGTCTTCGCCAAGCGAAACCGTGGGTTTATTAAGGTATGGCTGCGACACAACGGTTGCGCATTTTGTGGCAAGGGCCGTCACCTTGTCGTATCACGCCTCGATGGCCGGCCGGTCAAGGTCCTTGTTTACCTGAGTCCTGAGTCGCTTCGTCGCTACTTGTCTGAATGCTGTGCGCTCTGCCGGGCCTGCAAGAGCCGGAAAGCCAACGGCGTCACAGAGGAAACCTTTGAGCAGATTCGCAACAGCCTGCTCTCATTCGAACGCGTCCGGGATATTCGCGCGCGTTTTGGTGTTTGGAAAGGGACCGTTGCCATGATCGCAGAGCAAATGCAGCGCAACGGCCAGGTCTGCCTCTGCGGTAAGCGCCTCGGCCATCGGTCTCAGTGTTCTTTAGTGCAGCGCGCTCGGTCTTGCGCGCCTGTCCCGGAAGTAAGGCCGAACCCGGCAACTCCCGCTAAACCAATGCTGGTGCGCGACTCGGCAGGCTGCAAGGCCGACTTCGCGTGCCCCTGGCCGCCCGTCCACGACGGTCTGTGCCGCCACCACGCGCAGTCATTCGCCTTCGCTGAATCCATGACGGACCGGACACTCGACATGGAGGACTTCATCTCCAGCGAGGAAAACCCCAACCCACTGCTGAGTGTAGTGACATTCGGCGAATTGAGAAACCCACGGTTCCGGGAATACAGGCGGGTCGGATGAATCGCCACGCTTAAAGATCGGAACTATCATTCCGTTTCACGTCCCTTGCGGACGCGGAGAGGAGATTGCAGCATGACAGAACAGCAAATCACGGGTGAGGCGCTCTTCGAGGACGCAGCCCGCACGTGGCTCGATGAACGGGCCTTGTACCTCGATCCTGGCACCATCAACTGCTATGGGGACTATTTGAAACGCCTGGCTGGCTACTTTGTCGGGATGCCGCTTCAGGACATCAGGAATGAGCACCTCCGCGATTACCAGCGAACGCGATCGCAAGATTACTCCGCGTGTTCAGTAAATCACGACCTCAACACGCTTTCGCAGATCCTGCAGCGAGCGCAGCTTTGGAATGCTCTCGCCGATGGCTACACTCCACTACAGCTTCCAAAGTGGACACCGCCGCGGGTGCTAAAACGCACAGAAGAAGACAGCTTTTTTACCTTTGCCGCCTCGAATCCATCGTGGGAGTTGGCCTATTTAGTGGCGACACTCACAGTCAACAGCTCAGCCTCAGGCTGTGAACTGCGCGGCCTTCGCACTAAAGACGTGCAGCTCGACGCCAAGCCTCCCCTGCTATTCATCCCGAGCGACAGCGTCAAGAACGAGTACCGGGCCCGCGTGATTCCGTTGAATGAGCGCGCGACCATGTGCATGGAGCGCATCCTCGACCGGGCGCGAGCTCTCGGGAGCGTCAAGCCACATCACTACGTATTCCCGTTTCGCATAAAGCGCAACTGTTTCGATCCCACACGCCCAGCTACAGAGTCGTGGATCAAAACCCAATGGCGGGAGTTGGTAGATGCCGCTGTTGAGAAGGGCATCATTTCGCATCGCATCCGGCCGCATGACATGAGGCATCAGGCAGTGACGAAGCTGCTGGAGAAGGGCGCGCCGGAGGAAACAGTGCGCAGCATCGCCGGCCATGTCTCAGTGCAGATGATGAGGCATTACAGCCATGTACGTGTGGAATCCAAATTAACTGCTTTGCAAACACTTGACTCTCGAACCGAGACAGCGCGCCCAAAGCAGCGCCTCTCCCCATTGCCGAATAGCAGCGGACTCTCAATTGCTGGTCTGGTCGGTAGGCTTAAAAAAGCTGGCCTCACTTCAGATCAGGTGCTGGAGATCATCTCCGGCGAGGAGATCGGGGGTGCGGCATGAGACGTACCATCCAGCCCACCATGCTGCTCCGAGAAGCCGCTAAACTGTGGCTTGACGACCATCGCGCCGATATCCGAGAACGCACCGCCACGGACTATGAGTTTTACGTTCGGAATCTGGCGAAAGTTCTCGGCGACAAGCCACTCTCCGCGGTAGCGCTGGCTGATGTGCTCGACTACCAGCGAGTCAGAAGGCAGACGGTCGGACATGAGGTGGTCAACCATGAGGTCTGCACACTTCGCCAGATTCTCCAGAAGGTGGACCTGTGGCATCCGATTTCCCGGCACTACAAGCCGCTCAAGGCTCCGCAGTGGACGCCACCGAAGGTTCTGACCGCAGAAGAAGAAGAGAGGTTCTTTAAGGTCACGGCCGGGAAGCTGGAATGGCGTGTCGCGTATTGGGCGTGCATGCTGGCGAACAACACGTCGGCCATCGGTGCCGAATTGCGCTTTCTGCAGCTGAGGCACATCCTGCTCGATCACACCCCGCCAATCATTCGCGTCAACGATGCCAGAGTGAAGAATGAGTTTCGCGCCCGTTCGATCCCGCTGAACCCGCCGGCGCTCGAAGCGGTGCAAGGTCTGGTGGACCGTGCCAGGAGTTTAGGCGCTTGCCGCCAGGATCACTATCTCTTCCCCTTCCGGGTGAAAAAGGGCGAGTACGATGTGACCCGGCCAGCATCGCCCTGGTTCATCCGCTCCGCATTTCGCTCGATGCGCAAGGCTACTGGCCTCGACTGGTTCCAGCATCGCAACCTGCGAAACCAGGTCATCACAAAACTGTTTGAGTCTGGCGCGCCCGACGAGACGATCACATCTATTGCCGGCCACCAGGCGATCCGCATGTCTCGGTACTACAGCCGAGTCCGGATCGAGGCACGAGCCGACGCTCTGAATTGCTTGGCTGGTAAGGCTGCACCTACTAAAGCCCAGGAAACACCAAAAGTCAGTGCCCCGGCGCTCTCTGTGATGCGAGAAGCCGCGCTTCTGGTGAAAGAGACAGGAATAGACGCGGCTACCGCACTTAGCATCGTCCGCGAGATGCGCAATTCGGCCAATGTCGGAGAAGGCCCGGCATAAGAAAAGACAACGGCGCAGCAAGGACTCGCGATCCAGGCTGCGCCCAAACCCATCACGCCTGAAAAGGAGGCACAATGGTTTCACGCAAAAGTACCACATCGGGACAGCGCGTAGCCCTCTACGCCAGGGTAAGCACATCGGACAAGGGCCAGGACCCAGAGATGCAGCTCGCAGAGTTACGGGAATACTGCGAGAGACGCGAGTGGACCATCCGGCGAGAATATGTCGACAGTGGCATTTCTGGAGCCAAGGAATCACGCCCGGAATTGAATCGGCTGATGGCAGATGCTTACCGCAGGGAGTTTGATACGGTGCTGGTCTGGAAGGTAGATCGCTTTGGCCGTTCCCTTAAAGGTCTGGTCACGTCCCTTGCTGATCTCCATGCTCTTGGTGTCGCCTTCGTCAGCCTGAAGGACAACCTGGACCTGACCACGCCCACCGGCCGGCTGACCTTTCAAATCATCGGCGCCCTTGCCGAGTTTGAACGGGCCATGATTGCTGAAAGAGTCCGGTCTGGACTGAGGCATGCCCGCACGAAGGGCAAGCGCCTGGGCCGTCCGACACGAGACGTGGACGCTGCCAAGGTGATCGAGATGCGACGGAAAGGGAAGTCGTGGAGAGCGATCGCCGAAGAGCTTGGCGCGGGAGTGGGCACCGTTTACCGCGCGGGTAATGCCGGCGCCACCGACGACCCTGAGAGCCTGCCGGAATCAGCCTGAGGCTTGCGCACACGCTTGCTGTGAACCTTCGCGCCCTGGACCTTTCCCGCGCAGCGACGCAGCGACCCGCTGGCCTTCAACCGCATCCACCAGGAACGAGATGACCTCTTGGGCACACTTGAACACGTTGACCCAGATCTCCGCGCCGGCGTAGCGGAACACACTGAAGCCCTGAATCTGCAAGTCGCGGTCCCGGCGCCGGTCACGAATGGCTTGTTCCTTCGTCGAGTCGTGCCACTCATAGCCGTCGCACTCGACGGCCGCCTGTTTCCGATAGACGGCAATCCGGCCCTCTTCTTCGATCAGCTGAGCCGTGAGGAGGAAATCCACGCGGTATGCGCCGATCTGGGCTTGCGGCTGGATAGTCAAATGCAAATCCCCTTCCGCATCTCCCATGAGTCCACCGGGCAGCACGAACGTCACACCGCGGTCACCCTCACGCGCCACAATCGCCAGTGCGAAGAACATTGCCATCTCGATCGGCGATTCGCACACTGCCGAGCATTCAGCAACCAGATTCTGCATTGATGTCGTCGCAGACTGGACCAGCAGCGCCAGGGTTGTGATTCGAAGGAATTGCCGGTCCAGCGGCTTGCCGGCTTGCTCCTCGGCCTGGTCGGCGATAATCTCGGCGAGCTCCGCGGGCGTTGAGCACAGCGCGGGCCAGCTGTGCAGCCGCATGAACGTGTGCAGGCTCGAGGAGAACTGCGCGCCGATGGTGTTCTCCCATAGCGCGTGTTCGTCGTGCGCTTCCGCACCCGTGGTAATCGTTTTTCGTTCTTCCGACATCAAGAGCCTTCGATTATTTCAAAGGCCCGGATTCAAGAAACCTGTTCCAAATTAAAAATCTTCAGTGCGTTCCAAAAACCCTGCCGGCGGTTGCTCCGCAACCTGTTGAGGATCCAGCAGCGATCCTGGCTGGAATCGGTGTTCCAGAAAGAAATGTTTTTAGAATATGGGGGATCGAAAACTAATCACCTTGATTATCGCCAATCATGAACGTTCTCGTTCGGGGTAGGAATGTGCCGCTGTATTTAGTAGTGTGCGGAACCCCGAACACATCTCTATAGGTGACGTCGCCAGCGAAACACATTATGTCTTGTCCCGTGTTAATTCTGCTGAAGGTCTCGCCGGAGAGCCAATCGACTAGCCTATTGAACGTGACCGATTGCTCCGCCCCGGCCGCCAATATGAGAGGCCCGAGCGTACTTGTTGATTCCGGCACTCCAGGAGCAGTCAGGGCCACCTTAAAAGTGACATCATTGGCTCGGGTACGTCCGAAGTTTTTGAATCGCAATACCACTTCGGTGCTTTTCCCGATTTCTTGGCCGGTGGACAGCCCAGCGGCTTCGAGGGCTATGTCGGCACGTTCCGCAAGATGCAGAGCCTTTTTGGCGATCTCAGCGCTGTCCTTCGCCGCGTCGGCAGTCACTGTAGCGACCTGTGCCAATCTGCGTGTTATGCGTGTTTGCCAGATAAGAACAAGGAGAGCACTGAGCGCGACGCACGCGCCCGTGACGGTTGCCCACACGTAAATTTCATATAATCGCTCATGCATTCTGTCATCGTCAGGCTGTGAGATGGCCAGCAAGGCGAATAGAAGCAGGACGCACATGGTGGCCAAAATTCTAGCAGGTCACGCAAACAGGTGTGGAAGCTCTCGCCGCACCCGCTCCCATATCCTTTGGGCGAGCTGAATCGAATCAGCGATGCGGCTGGCCACCCGCGGGCTGTTGTCCCACTTTTCCTCGCGTGCCAGGCGAACGGCCGCAATCAGACAAGCACCCAGGTAGATCAACTTCCCGGCGCTCTTGGATTCCTCGGCTGGCATGTTGAGGATTATATGGCGAATATTTTACGAAGATCAAGGTCCGGCCCGCTCCTCACTGATCCAGGTCGACCCACTGTCCGTTCTGCTGAACCTCGATCCGCGTTATCGGATGGACCTCCCAGACCGTCGCCCGCTGACTGCCGATCACGCCCACGTGCTCCGAGTCGTACATCAGCCAGCCGCTAATTCGGACTTGCGTGGTGGCGTTCACGTAATTCGTCAGCATTGCCGTAGTCCACTTGTGCGAGGGCCGGGTGCGGGGCGTTGTTTCGACGATCAGTGCGTCCTTGATGCCCTGATTGGGACTCTTGGTCAGGTAGATGTGCCAATCCACTTCGTCAGCGCCGAGGAGATGGCAGTTCGTCGACTCGCCGCTACCGGTATTCTCGACGTTGATCTTGTGTGAAAGGTATCCGACGACAGCAACCGGAGCGCCCACGAAATCGTTGACGCGATTCGATGGGAGGTTCGCGAGATCGTCCCAGTTGGCCTGGACGTAGGCCGAGGCGACCGGCGCATCCGTGCGGTTCTTGTTGGTATTCAGACCGATTGCAGTAGAGTTGGTGGCATCGCCCGTGGGCCCGCAAGTCACGCTTCCGTTCTCGACAAGAGGCTGCGGAACCGCCGTCACTCTCGCGGCCATCAGTTGCGAGAAGAGGTCTTGCGGCGTTGGGCTCGCTGTTGGTGACGGAGTGGGACTTCCAGAGGGCGTTGGGCTCGGAGTAGGGCTGGGCGAACCCGCTTGAATCTGAATATTCTTCCCCCACACCCAGCCGTCCTGGCCGTCGGGTGCAGTGACGTGGTAGTAGCCGTCCGTTGGGCCTGGCTCGACGAGAGTCACTTGGGCGGTCGGTTTCAGCTTCTCGATAGGTGGATTGTCCGTTGAGGGATCGGACCGGAGGTTGACGTTGCGGGTGACTGTGGCGGTTTGAGAGAGCGCGAGACCTACGCCGAGAACGATCAGCAGTAAAGGCCGAAGAAATCTCTTCATGGTCGATCTCCGAAGAAAGATTTATGTGGCCGATTGGGGTGTGTTGGGGAAATAGTAGGCCACGAGCGACATGGAGGCAAGCAGTTTGAGCCCTCACCCGGTACAACGCAGGATCTTGGGGTCTCGGAGAAGGCTACTTTCTTTTTTGGGCCGCCCATCTCTTCTTTTGGGCTTGGCTGATTTTGCGGCGAGCTTCGGCCGACAATGTGCGGTGCTCGCGACCGGGGCGCCGACCGGAACCGCCTTTCAATGCTGCAATCGCCGCGTTCACACGGTCACGCTGGGATTGAAGTTGGTCGAGGATGTCTTCGCGGTTCACGAGGAACACGATAACACAGGAGGCCTATTGAACCGTGGCGCTCATCGGAGGGAAAAGCTGCGACAACTCCCAGACGAGATCCTTCGCTGAGGCTTCTGGCTGGAGGCGGATGGTGACATGGCGTAGTTGGGCCTCGACCAGGTCAGCGTCCTCGACGTCCGGGGCAATCACGACGGCGTCAATCCATTCTTGCTCGCAGATGTAGAGTACCTCTGAAACGCTCAGGCACTCCCAGGCCCTATGGCCGGCCCGCAGGAGATCGTCTGCCAACCTGGACGGCGCCCGCGTTGTCAGGTACACGATCTGAGCCATGCGGGAAAAGATAGCCAGCTCAGCGGCCGCGAGCAAGGGTTTTCGGGGGCAGCAGCAACTCCGTCACGTCCCGAGAGTCTAGGGACGGGGGTCACAGAGGGCTAGTAATCGCTGCTCAAGAATCTGGTGACTGAGCGACGGTCTGGAAATGCGCTATTTCTAAGAAAATTCGAAGAACACCTCCCGCCGGTTTGCGCTTGCGTTCGTCGCTTGGCGTGGCTACACTTCGCCTCACACCCCACTCGGCCCACGACATTTTCGTTTCGGAGGACGACCATGAAACGACTCCTCGGGCTTCTGCTCCTCGCTACCTCGCTGTCGCCGTCTTATCTTGCAAAGGCGCAAGCGCCCACATCGCAACCCGCTGCTGCTGACCGAAAGCAGTGCTGCCAAGGCTGCGGATCATACGGTTGCAACCGCAAGAACTGCGGCGAGAAGTGCAGCGAAGGCCCGAACTGTAGGGGATGTTGGACAGGCTGTCGTGACAACATAGCGTTCAAATTATTGCCTCCGCTTCTCGTTCCCGCGGCGACCACGGCTACTGCTCCGCAGGCCGACCGGGGCAATCCCGATGTTAAGGTCTGGGTTAACACCTCCTCGGGCGTGTACCACTGCCCGGGCACACGCTGGTACGGCAACACCAAGCACGGCGAGTACATGAACCAGGCCGAGGCCCAGAAGAAGGGCTATCGGCCGGCGTACGGGAAGGTGTGCCGATGAAGCGGGGGGGGCTGGCGGTATTTCTTCTCGTGTTGATAATTGTAGAGGTCCAGAGTAGACAATCTCCGCAGCGCCCTGCCAGTTCGAGGCCAACTACTCCTCAATCTGTGCATGCAGAGTGGGCAGAGTACTTAGCTACGCTCGGCATCACCCGATCAAACTTTGATGAATATGGATTGAAGAAGCTCACGCCCGATGAATTGACCAGTCTCGCCACCGGAATCTATCTCTGGAATGCCAAGGCAATGCAAAATCAGGTGACCTATCACTGCGGGCCGACCGCACCGCAAGAAAAAATCAGCGTGTATTTCGCCGAAGGTGGGGAGCACACCCCACCAGAGGTTGTTAGCGCTGTGAAGCAGCGGGTCAGGGCAATTAGAGACGTGGAGATTACTTTCAACGAACGCACGGCCGACGTCTACGTGAGCCTCTTGGCGATTGCCAACGAGAACCAGGCAGGACGACAGATCGGCTACACTGCCTCAGTAACGACCGCGAGCGCTTGCGAGGGATCATGGGGAACGGACACAAAATGGTCCGTGCAGTTCCTCAACAACCATGTTCTCTATATTGATCCGACCGCATCCGGCGTGGCGGAGGCGGTTGTGGCGGCTCTCGACGCACATGATTTTGAGGGTGCCAGAAAGAGCAGGGCGCTCTTTAAGCCGAAACCCTAAAAGCTGCAGAGCTGGTGGCCCCTTTGGGCTAATTCATGGGTGACTTGATCCTGGTCTGTCGGCGTCAGCGTTACACTGTTACGAATGTCTGGGAAAAAGGGGCGCCCGAAATCCAAGACTCAGCCCCTGAAGGGCTGGACGGGAATCGCCGCCTTCTTGGCGATACCGGTCTCAACCGCTCACCGTTGGGCGAGGGACGGCATGCCGGTCCGCCGCGAGGGTCGGTTCACCGTCGCGGATCCGGATGAATTGCGTGCCTGGCTCGGCCGTGAATCGCACATGCCCGCCCCGGCTGAGATATTGACCAATAAGGCCGATGTCGCCGGCGCTCTAAAGGAATCCATCGCCCTCACGCGGCGCGGCAGCAAACGTCATGCCTGAGCCTTGTCGCAGGTCTTGATACAGGTCTCTTAAGGTCTAATGTTAGACCGGCTCAAACCGCCAACAAGTGCCAATCTGTTGACACAACCAGGTCTCAAAACGGGGCCTGCTTACATAACTCCCTAATGGTCAGCGACGTGCAGATGTGCACCGGAGGGGTTAACCGGTTACCTCCGTGACCTGGATCACTGCGGGCGGAAGACCGAGACTAGTAAATTGAATCCTGTCGTTGTGGTGGATTCTCAAAATGGTATGACGAGAATTGCCCCGGGAGGACATGGCGGGAGGTTCGGGTCGGAGATGGCACCAATAGCTGTGGACGCTTTGGCTACGCTCGAGTTTTTCTGTGGCCAAAAAGCCCGTTCCTGTATATTGTTCTTGAGCCAAGGAGGGAGCCTAGACTGTGAGAGACGACGTGCCCTCGCTGGGCCGCTCTGACAACAATCGCTCACGTCATCGCATCCCAACTCAAGGACAATAATGCCCCAAATTACCGGCAACGTGACGATCACGGCCGACCAGAACCGCGACGCTGTGGCGCCAATGTTTGCAAACTTTCTGGCTGTGAGTTCGGTTGGAAACGACATACAGCTCGAGTTTATGTTCGTCGATCTAAGTGAACTGGCGGCGAGCATCGAGAAAGCGAAACGTGGTGAGGCCGATAAGGATTTCACCTGCTCAGCAAAGACCGTATCAAAAATGATTATGCCGGCAGCCTCATTCGTCCAATTGAAGGATCACCTGGCACAGATGTTTGAAAGGCTTGAGGCTCAATCCGATGAACAAAGCACTAAACAAAAAACCGCCCGAGAGAGTAGCCATGGCGACTAGCGCTGCGCGTCCGAGGTTCGTTGTAGGCCTGCCGAATAACTCGATTTCCTGGTCGCGATTGGCCGCCGCGCATCTTGTTCAGGAAACCATTGATCTCTACAGGCAGATGAAGGTAGTTCAGCGTCCGGCTCCTCGCCCGATCGAGAGCCGACAGTCTCCTTTGACGCTTGTAAGCAAGACGCAATCTGAACGACACCCACAACAGGGCATCTACATCGACGTGGATGACTAAGACCAGTAAGGGGACTCCATTTTGGAACAAACCGGGAAAGGACATCTCGCCTGGAGATGTCTTCCCCGGGGTAACGCTTCCGTTCCTTATCCCGCCCGTAAATACCCTCATGAAAATCGGCTTCAACGTCCCCAAGCAATACACCCAGCGCGAAATACGCGAGCTCCATCCAGTTGATCCAGCCCAGCCGGCCAAGGAATTGACCGACACAAAGGGTGCGGATGTCGCAAGTCGCGCACGATCATCGCTGGCCGTGTTCCTCACGTGGGGAAGTGATGTCGACGCCGATTTAACCGCCTTGGCTGATGGCAGAAAACCTGGCGGCCGAGTGTGGCTCGCTGCTCCGGTAAATGATCTAGCGCAGCTGCAAGACGAGAAAAAACATGTTCGTGAAGACGGCACAAGGCTATCTGACCGCGACGTGGTGCAGATGAATGCCAATCACAACAGATTTTACCTGCCGCCGTTCCCAAGCGATCCAGCGGGCCACCTCGGTCGGTATATCGACTTCAAAAAGATAGCGCCTGTTGGGGTACAGGTATTTATTGATGGAAAGTCGTCGAGAATTGCTGGCCTCACAGAGGACGCACTCAACGATTTCTTTCACCATCTCTGCTGGCACTTTACGAGAGCCGAGATCTTTTTCCATCCTGTCAGGTGCATTCACTGTGGCGAGCTTACCCCGTTGGATATCACCTTTGAAGGCCAAAAAATTGAAGACGATCCGCTCTGAATCATGAAGTCACAAAGATTTGATGCTGTCAGGGGAAAACGATTTGCCGCGGTTGTTGCACTCCCCCCTAGGGACCATGAATGGGGTATCGGGTACGGTATCTGAGTTGGCCGTCGCTGCCCACTTGCTTCGGTGCGGATATGAGCCTTTACACCAATCTGTGTTCGCTGAATGTGCAACAGCTTGCACAGCCGCCCGAAGGAATGCCAGGCCGGTTGGTTGATAGTCGGCGAGTGTCATCCAGTCGACACATTCTGTCATTCCAGGCGACTTGAAAGATTGGGATTCTCTTATTTGACACCACAAGACTGCTAGGTTTCTGCGTTCTTAAAAGCAGTGGCTTACATTCGCGACTATTGGCAGTCCAATTGCTTGTAAAGAATGGTTGCCCCGGACAACAGCGCGCCGGAATCAGTGTTCTAACTTTCAAAAAGTGCTGACAGTCAGCCGCATATTTTATAAACGCGAGTACAATACGATGCCAAGATCGACTCCTAAGAGAGGCTGCCAAATGCCCACATCAGCTCAGACGAAGGCGAGATCCAGATCCACCGCACGGCTTCAGGATCTCCGGGCCAAGACTGCCTGCCGGGTACACAAGGCGCAAGGCGATCCCGAGGAGATAAAGCAGGAAGGCTTGCAGTTTTACAAAGCCCTGGAAGGCGCTCGTAAACGCGCAAACAGTACTGCTAAGTAAAGAATGGGACTGGCTGACGCCCTCCACAGACTAGGGCTCGGGAAGTTGAAGATCGTCCATCGAGGAATCTACCGCCTCAAAGACGATCTGATCGCTTTTCCTGATGCGACTGAACCCACCAATCGCAAAAAACACGATTTTAGGACTGTGCTAGTGCTCTCTAATGAACGCGTCTGCAACTCGCTTACCTGCCCATGTGTGACGGTAGTCCCAATGTCCCACAACACGGATATCAACGCCGAGACGGACATCGTTGTGAAGAGTAATTCAGTTAATAAGCTCGACAGCAGCAGCCGGCTGCTGTTTGGCTACATGCAACCGGTTCTTAAATCTGACCTGGAAAAGCAAATTGGATTGATGGATGACGAGCAGTGGGAAAGGGTGATGGAGCAAGTCGTCTGGAACTTTGATGGATCATAGCCGACTCGATCACTCTTTTGATTTGGGCTCGTCGATTCGTAACCTGCCCAGGCGCCTTCGCCACAATGTCCGGCCGGCCGCGCACAAGCTGTGATGGTCCCGGTTGAGCACGACGCGGCGTAGTGAGTGCCGGAGACAACGTCGCAGACGGTCGCGGTCTCGCCAATGTGGTTCTTGGCTTCCTCAGGCGCGAGGGGAGTACCAGACCAGGCGGCCGGACTCAAGACAGCGAGAAGCAAGCAGAGGAGAACTCGGCGCATGAAGACCTCTGAGGCAGAGAATCGCACCCCCCTTCGGTTGGCAGTGATCAGAAAGGCCAGCGATCTAGTGTTCCGACTGCCCGGATGCAATGGAATCCATTGTAGAATGCGCTGCACTATGAAAGCCGCTGTCTTCTTGTTTGCTCTTCTTTCCTTTGCGCCGGCGTGGTGTCAGCAGCAGAAGATCGTAATCCCGCTCACAGCTGGCGATCTGAAGCAACTCTGCAAGTCCTACGACCTTGTTGTTCTAGAAATCGATCTTAAGAAGGCGGTCGCGTGGCAAGAGCTCAACGCCGCATCAAGCTGCCTGAACTACATTATCGGCGTCCTCGGCACGATCGCAGCCATGGACGTCGGATTGTTTCCTCAACTGCGATACGAGCTGGCCGATTCCCACAAACCGATCCCTTATAAGGAATACGTCGCGCCGTTCATGAAGTGCATCGCCGGGCATCCTGAGTACGAGAAAGAGCCCGCCGCTTCTGTGGTCGCCCTGTCCCTTATGGAAGCCAAAATACTCATCCCGAAGCACTGGGAAGAAAAGAAGCCATGATGCTCCGATGACAGATGGAAACCCACAGCGGAAGAAATTATTCGGGATTCTGTCAATTCCCGGATGGCTGGGCGTTCTCGTTGAGATTCTCCATCTTGCCGAGGATGTTGACTGGATCACAGACAAGTTTCCGCTCCTCATGAGATTTGTCAACCATGTGATACCCGCAGGGGTGGACTATCCGGTATTGATCCTGAGTGCCTCGTGGATTCTTGCGTTTCTGATTGTTGGACCGCGGTTGGCACGGAGAGTTGGACCAGCGAAGGCTACAGCCACAATACTGATCCCGCTTTTTCTGGCCGCGTTCGTGATCGGCCTCATGCGAGGTGGTGAGGAAATCGACCGCCCCAAATCAGGAGCACATGGAAAAACGACACCCGCGAAACAACGATGATTCACCATTGGAGGAAATCCACGCAAAGTTGCGGGCACATTCCAGTCCTGACGTCTGGAACAATGGTGCGGCGCTGGCGCCATGCAACTGCCGAGACATGATCGATCACCTGGGACTGGTCCAGGAGAATCCCTTTACTGGTTCGATCAATGCAAAGCGATTGGGCGGGCCCACCACGGCCGGGTCGGTGTCGAACTGTTTTCCTTCTTCCGACTCAGTAGCCCGCAGAATTACATCGAAGGTCCTTACAAAATCCTGGAGTGATAGGCCATTGCCTCGAGATAAGCGGAACTTTTGCATCGGCGGCTCAGACTTGAAACTCCGAAATGCAGGTGATTTGCCAGCAGTCAGCTCCTCGGCGGTTTTCCACTTTCCAAGCTCTAATATCCAAGGAAGATCAGGCCGTGCCGGCTCCATACTGGCCAAAACTTCTGTTCTGGTGGATTTACCAGAGCCTTCAGGTACGAAGTACTTTGTCCTGATGGCGACAGGCGCGCCATCCGCAAGCCCAATGCAAATCACCCTCAGGCGCATCTGGCCAGCCGCCTCTCCGGGATCCCTCGTGGCGAAGAAGCGTGTCCATGATGACGCGATTATAGAGTTTATCTCCGTGTTCGCAATGCGAATGTCTGCATCAGGGTGAGCTGCTGCCCATTTAGTCCCGATAGCAACCGCGTCCACCTCTTCCTTTCTGTCACCGGAATCCTGCACGGTCGGATATCCGACAAAGGCGATAGCTCCAGATTTCCCGACCTGGAACATCTTTTGTGCTTGTCTCACCTTCCCATCTGGAGCGAGGCTTGCTCCATCCGCAGCAAGCGCGAATCCATAAGGGGTGTATGCTGCGAGAAAGAGTGTGCCAGAGCGAGAGAATCGGACGCGACACATGGGGATCGGTGCCGTAAGAAGTCCGACCAGTAGGGTTAATGAGAGTACCGGAATAAAACGCATAGGCGGCGATCTTAGCAGTTTGACGTCCTTCCAATGGTTCACTTACTCGACTCCGTGGTTGAAGTACCAAGCAGCGTGGATGCCGCATGGGCAATCTTTCGACGGATTTTGGATCCCGAGTGACAGGCCGATGTCGATCTTGGTCCCAGCCGGCAGGTTCAGGGGGACCGCCCATTGGCGGAAGTGGTTGCCTTGGAGGTCCACGTGCTTGTCGAACTGGTTGTAGAACAGCGCCTGCTCACCATTTGGCGTGGTGATGAGCAGATCGTAACCAACTTCTATCCTCGAGCCCCACTGCGTGCCAATCCAGGCATCGAGCGACTTTGCGGAGATGCTGTGTTGGAGTGTGTACGAGAGCGTGGTCGACAGATTTGCCGACCGCTCACCGTTGGCGTTTACCGTGCACGGTCCCCAGGCGACTTTGAGGATTCCGCGGCCGTCGTCGTTTTGTCCAACGGGCTGCGCCTGGCTGCAATCCAGAGTCACCCCCTGCTCGGCGTGAGAATACGCGCATGACGTCAGCAGCGCGAGACAGGCCAGTACGATGCAGAGGAGTAGGATTCTCATTGCTCGTGCACCGCTGCGCTTGCCGAAACATTCGTCCAAGCTGTGCTGCAGCCCGCTGGACCTACCTCGACTCTCACCGCAAAGGTTGTGTTTGCGGGAACGGCAAAGTTAATTCCCGTGAGATCCCCGAGCGCCTGGCCATTGGTTAGTGTCATCTGCGATGAGGTGGTGTTACAGGGCGTGCCGTAACATACGTCAACGGTGGGCTGGGTCGCGCATCCAGCGCCGGGCGTGCTCGAGGTCGTGTAAGACAGCGCCTCGATGGTCACCGGCTTCAACGTGTAACAGCGCATGAAGCCATTGGTTGCGGCGATCGCCGGTAAAAAGCCGGAGCACCAGAAATGCGGAAGACTGCCTTGGGTTTCGCTATTCAGCGTAACCGACGTCCCGAATGTCGGCGTGTTGATAGTCGGGCTTGTGTCGAGGACAAAATTGCCGCTTCCGGTCGATCCCGATACATCGTTCACGCCTACTTTGGCGAAGCTGGGGCTGCCGGCAGCGTTTCCATGGAGCACCGTGGTCGTGGTTCCCTGGTTGGCAAAGTCCGCAGATGCCAGAACCGGAGAGCCGGGCACATAGTTCGTGCCGTTGCCTTTGAGGAAGGTATTGGCCGCGGCCGCGCCGGCGACCTGGAAACCGGTAGTGGCGTTAAAGATGGGGGAAGTAAACGGTCCAGTGATATTCGCGCTCGCGGCTGTCAGTGGACCGTTAATGTTTAGCCCGCCGGCGATGCTCTGCGTTGCCCCTCCCACCGGCGTAGCCACAATCGCGCTTGGGTACTGCACCACGCCTGAGTAGAGCGGCGTTCCCTGGCTCAGGTTGATCGTCCCGCCGACGCCGCCCGAGAGATACCAGGTCTGTGGAAAGCCGGAGATGGGGCTGCCGAATTGGTCCGTCAGCGAGACCACGTAGCTGGTGAAGGTCGGCACCATCTGGTCATTGAATGCGATCTTGCAGATCGTGCTGTTGGAGTTGGGCAGCGGCGAGCCCACAGATAGCGTCGCGCTCTGCGTAAAGCTCGCCCAGGATCCCGGGGAGACAGTCACTGAGCCTTGCAGTGTCTCGGTCAGCAAGCTCGTACCGATGAAGACTTTGTACGAGGTTGCGCCCGCCGGCTGCCTGGCCGGCGCCGCGACAATCAACGAACCTTGCGCGCTCAGAACCGTGGTGGTCTCGGGGGAATAGAACGTAGTGCCGGTCGCGTCGACGTAGGCGATGACCGTGAAGTAGGTGCCCGCAGCCAGCGTGCCGCTCGAGGTGTTGGTTGTCACGACTGGATGCACCAGTGGATCAGGTTCGCCGACCACGTTGCCAAACGCATCGGTATAACAGGACACCTGGCTGGGCACTACTACCGCGCTTCCGCCGATGACTGCCGCTTGAGTGAGCGAGAAGGTCAGCGTGCCCTCGACGACGGGCCCAGAGGTCGTGGTCTGGATCTGGCCAACGATCGTCCCCCCAGGCGGTGGCGAAGGCAGCACAGGCAGAGCCCCCGCGACTGCGCTGCACACTGCCAACATCGCAAGTATCAATCCCACAATTCGCATTGCCTTCATCTGTATTTCCTCCGCAAAGCAAAAAGGCCCGCCACTCGGGCGAGCCTTGAAATACCTTTGTTTTGTCTCAGTCGATTACTTGGGACGAACTGGCTGGCATGCTTTGAAGAATGCCAGGCCAAAGTTGGTTAGCACGTAGTCCTGCCCCTTGACTGTCCACGTCAGCAATCCCAGGCGCATCAAGTCAGCGACCACGAGCGCGCTGCGCGCGTCACTTCCATGCGCATAGCGAAGAGCTTCCAGGTGTTCAGGGCTCAGTTGCTTCAGAACATCCACAAAGGAGGGCAAGACTCCCTCTTTCGTCGTCGGGGCCGCGGCGCTGGCCAGGAGCATTGCCCAATGCTTTTGCAGCTCCTTATCGTTTTCGAGGGCAACGGCATCGAACAACGGCTTGAACAGCCGTGGCGCAACCGGCTTGGGCGACACATCCGCTTGAGTGAGGAGTGTTTGAGCCTCAGCGAGGACATCGATGACATTCGGGAAGCGATATTCGCGGTTGTCGTGCAGCAGCGATCGCAGGCACATCTGTATCAACCCCGGGCCGGCCACTACGTCGAGAAGCTGGAGGCAATAGGTTACCGTCTGCACGTCGTAGCGCAGCACTTCGATGTAGTAATCATCGAGCTGATGGGGCATGACCTCAGCCGGGTCGGCCGAGTTTCTGAAAACGTTGCGTGCCCTGCACTCTGGGCAGAGCGCGATTCCCGTGTAGGGAGCATCGTCTGCTAACAACGCGCAGGAGCGGCCGCACTCCAGGCACTTCCTCGTTTTGGGCACAGGATCTGACACAATCGCACCTTTTTTGCGCGTTCGCGGCGTTACGGTCGAATAGGTGTGCGACTCCTGTATCGGCTGCATAGGGCCTCGGAACTGTTCCCCCAGCCACAGCGATGATGGTGCAGGATGCATATTTGATTCTCCTTACCGTTTCTTTTTCTTCTTTTCGTCTTTGTGTGTGGAAACTCCGACCAGCGAGCCGGCCGCGCCGAGCTCGTCGACCTTCCCGGACTGAAGATCTGTGAGCCGTCGCACCGCCGGCACAGCTTGGGTAATGCCATAGGCGGCCAGATCATCAGCTGCCTTGCTAGGAAAGACCGTACCTGGCTTCCCGGCATCAGCGCGCGGCACGATCTCTTGCCCGCTGCCCGGAAAGAGGCGATTGAACGACAGGTCCAGTGGCGCCGAAAGTAGGGGATTCAGTGCGCGCGTGCCCAGTCCAGCGACATCGCTGGGAATCCCACTGGCCGCCTCGCCCACCGCAGTCTTGTTGCCTTTGCCCGCGGCGCGCGCCATCCCGTAGCGCAGCGCCGGGCCCCATAGGCTTTCAGCCATGTGCTCGCTCAACAAATTCGTCTTCCATGAGCGCCCGCCGAGGTGAAAGCGAACGGGGTCCCAACGATCTTTTTCCCGGTTCTGGCCCAGGGTGAATAGAACGTTATTCGCGATCACGATAAGCAGCGCAGGCGGGAGCGTTGTGCGTATCGGATGCCGCAGAATCCAGTTGACCGACGAGAAATCCCAGCCCGGAAACAGCATGAAGTCTGCGATGTCGCGCTGCAGCTTGGTCCAGGTGCCTTTGTTATACCGCCCGAGTTGCTCGTTGACCGCCTGCGAGATTTGCTCGTGAGTGAGGTCTGGCCGCTGCGACTTGAGCAAGTCGGCGATATAGAGGCGGGCGCGTTGGTCGATGCCGCCTGGCTTGAACAGGTTCTTGTGGCCGGCGTGGGCGATCGTCTCCATGACCTGGCCCGCAGCACGAATAGGTGCTTGACCCACAGACTTGACAGTGATGGGAGCCTCGGCCCTTCCACCTTCGCGCAGGGCGTTCGCCCACGTACGCGGGTCGAGGTTCGCTTCCACATACTGCTTGAAACGATCGACGCCGTCCTTCGAGATGCCACCGTGCTGCAACAGCATGTCGAAGGTCGGGTCATCAATTCCGCTGATACCGCGCCGCTTGAGGTCCTTGGAGAACGCGACCTTGACCGCGGCCACCCAACCGCGCGGATCGGCTACGCCCATGGGCGCAGACTGCATAACACGCCGCAGGATGTTGCCCATGTGCGGGATTCCGTAACCAAAGCCAACAATTTGCTTTTGGGTATAGCCCTTGACGGCCCGGAGAGCGGAGCGCAGCGGGTTGACTGTGGCCTCTTTGACGCCCTCGTCTTTGTTTAGAGCTTCAGCAATTTCCTTGGGCATGAGGTACTTCGTCTGCCACACCGCCTCTGGCGATGAGCCGGCGCCCATCTCCTTAGCGATCCTGGCCGCAGCAACCAGGTTGCTGAACGGCCGATATTCGGCGTACTCCTGAACGTCTTTGGGTTTCGGCAGCTCGTCGATGCCCAGCGCCTTTGCAAGCGCTGCGCTGCCAGCGCTTCCCGGTTGCGAGTCGCGGATAAGGCGGGCAATGTCATGCCGGTAATATTCCTGGCCGTTGTATTCGATCATGTGAGGCAGATCATCACCCGGCTCAACCAGGGTGGACATGGAGATAGCCTCCATCGCGGCCTTGTGCTCTGCGACTTTCAGCATCGTGCCGACGTATCTGGTGCCGAACGACGGCCCAAACTCATGGAGCCCGTGCGCGTAGTAGTAGGCGGGATCAGCCGTGCGCGTGTTGCGGTCGGCCATCTGCGGCGTGATGACACGATCGAAAGCCGGGCCATGCTTGCCCTGCGTCTTCGTAAACTCCTGGCCGATGCCGCTGGTGTGCTGGTCATAGACGCGGCGCAGATAGTCCTGCTCGATTACCTGGCCACCGAGGGACCGCCGGGCCTCGCGCAGATCTTCCTCGTATGGCTTGTAGATATCCAGCGCCTTTCGAATATCCGGGTCGGAACTGTACCTCTCGTATTCGTCCGGTCGATTTGCCTGGAGCCAGTCGCGGCTTTGCTGGTCGGCTAGCAGCACAAAGCCTTTTTCTTTGGCACGCGAGCCACCGAGGGGTTCGAGGACGCGATTGATGATCGATTCAGCCTTGACGCGGAAGTACGCCGGCGCGTTGTCGCGCACACGCATGGCGGTGGCGAGAGCCGGGTCATGCTTTTCGATATCGGCGTGTGCGCGCCCCATGCCGGTGCGCTCAATCAGCTTGGCCACTCTCTGGTCATAAAAGCGGTTGACCGCTTTCAGCGCCTGGATCGGCGCGGTGACCGGCGCCGTCACGAAGTCCATGCGAGCAAAGCCGGCCTCTCCCGCCCTGGACTTGTTGTCTCTGATTGACTTCAACCCAACGGTTTCTGTCTTGCCGTCGTCAAACTTGACCCGGGCGAGTCCCATCTCCGGATGCGCGTACTGCACCATGCCCCGGCGTCCATCGACCAGGGTTACACGGTCGCCCTTAGATAGCTCTCCCGGCCCGATGCCGGGTTCTAAATCAGAAAGTGCTGGTTTACTGGTGGGTGTTACGCGCGACGCTTCGGCGGTTTTCTCTTGAAGGTTGCCCCGTCCGGAAGCTGCATACTGAGGAGTTTGCTGCCGTCCGGCACGTTCTTGATCCACGGTCGGTAAGTCGCGCGCGCCGCTGCGGAGACCGGCTTCCTTCCGTTGCTGCTTGTCGTCGCCAGCGGCCTGTTCTGCCGTAACCTCGTCTCGTCCTGTGCCATGGCTTAGACCCGTGCCTTTCTGCTCCAGTATTGTACCGTCAGGAGTCTCGTACTTGAAAATTGTTTCCGCCAGTTCGCGGTTGACGGCGCCCACCACGCGTGTGATCGAGTCAGGATCTGTGGCCCGAAAGAGAAACTCATCGCCTGAGCGATGGAAAGCATGTACATCTTCTCTGGCCGCAGCGTCCCGAAAGAGTTTGCCCACACCGGGCAGCACAATCTCATCGACCGCGGCATGGCCCAACTTTGCGTTGAAGCTCTTGAAGTCGTCCAAGTCCGCATATCCGATGTGCGGGTGCGAGTCGGCCAGGTCGCGCTCGGACTCTTGGAAGGCTCGATAGTTCGGCAGACCTGTCTTGTCACTGGTGAGCAGTGCGCGACTCCGCTCTTCGGGCGACATTTCCGCGACGCGCTTGCGCGTGGCTGCATTCGTGCGCCGCTCGCCCAGCGGGATCACTTCCTGGCTGCCGTCGCGTTTCGAGACCGCAATCTCCCGCACCGGCACAGTCTGGCCTTCGAGTTGGCTCCCGCCCCTGTATTGCTTGGCAAACTCGGGCTTTACATACGCCAGCGTGACGTGCGGCTTATACTCGGGGAAATTGTCTTCCTTGAACCCGCCGGCGCTTTCTACTGCATCGCGCAACGCCTTCAACTCTGGCGTGGTCTCAAGGCGTGCAATCACCGGATGATCAAAACTGGAGTGTTCTGTCGCCGGGAAAATATCGGTCTTGCCGACGGGAACCTCAAACGGACGGACGCCAGCGACCGCGGCTCTCACCTTTTCGATGGCTTCCGGAGAGTCGTCCTTGAGCCCGTACCTGATCGTGACGTGCGGCGTCGCTTCCCGCCCTTCTTTGCCGATGTGCTTCTCGGGAATCGCGGCAACCGCTGCAGCATGCGCCCGGCCCAACTCACTTCCAGGAGCAATGTTGATTTGCGTCGAACCAAAATCATGTTTCGGCCGTGGGGCTGCGGCTTCCGCTCTTTCTTTCAACTCGGCCGCAGTGACATGTGACCCGAACGCAGCATTGAATGCTTCGTGCGGATCAGGCTGATTCTCTGCCAGCAGGAAGCCCTGGCCCGGTTTGTCGATCGCCGCATCCTGGGCGAACTGGTGAACGGCCCTGCGCACGGCTTGCGGCTTTTCCGCAAGCTTTTTGATTAAGGCCGCAACGGGCGCAGACTGATCCGGCTTGAAGAACCCGCCCTGGTTCAGATAGTCGTCGACCGTCAGCCCTTGCGCTGCCATCTCTGCGTGTGCCTCCAGCGCCTGCTTGAGCTGGGGCAAGATGTTGTAGGCATCGTCCCGAGAATCGAGGTAGGCCAGATCGGCGAGCGAAGTGTCCAGCTTAGCGAAGGTGGACTTTGGAATGCGGTCCAGGACTTGCGGATCTTGCACCACGCGCCCGCGCAGCATCCGCTCGACCAGGGTCTTACCCTCTTCGCTCATGCCACCAGTCTGGGTGTCCATGAACGTTGGCTTTTCGCGCTCTGTGATTGCGCCATCAGCAACGACCCGACGCATGATCTCCGGCCCGTTGTCTTTCATGATCTCGCGTAGCGTGGCGTGCTGTCCGATGCTCACGCCCATGTCGGCAATCGACCGCAGCGTGTCCTCTGATACCGACTTGCCGACGCTTACCGCACGCTCGCTCGGAGTCAGCGCCTTGGTCCGCGATTTGTTTAGGTCGGTCCCGAGGCGCCGCGCTTCTTCTGTGGACTTTGGCTCCGGGATCTCGCGCACGAGCACCGGGCGAGTGAAACGGTCGACGTCATCGGCGCTAAGCCCAAAATGGGATGCCCGGTCCTTTAGCAGATCGATGTAGTTTTGCTCGTTGCCGTGGTGATAGACGCGCTGGATTGCCATGGTCCGGGAGTTGCCACCGAGGACGACTCCGCTGGGCGTGACCACCGGCGGCCCGTTCACGGCATCAGGATTTGTGTTGATGTGGTAGTCCGGGTCAAACATCTGCTCTTGCTGAATCAGCAGCGCCTGCGCGTTTTTGTCGCGGTCGTAGTTCCGCTCTTGAACGCCCTGAGGGTAGCGCGCATCCGACGTGAACCTGACGGGGTGGTGCGACGTCACCAGGTCGTCGGCTTCGACCAGCTTGTACCTGCCTGGAAGCGACTCGCCCGCGGCGGTCTTCAGGTTCGTCTTCGCGCCAATCTTGCCCTCGAGAGTGCGACCGGCCGGCAATCTCGCCGCGCGTCTTGCTGCAACACGCTCTCTGGCGGCAGCCGGCGACCGCTCCTCGCGAGTCAGCGATCCAAGCTCCTGCTGCAGTTCATGGAGGCGCTTAGTCTCCTCTTGCGTCATCCAGTCGATAGCAGCGGGGCGGAGGCCGCGCATGGCATCAGATGCGCTTTCCTGGCGCTCCCTCGCTCTCTCGGCAATGTCGTCGATCTCTCGCTCAATTCGCCCGACTCGCTGCCTGGCTGGTGGCGCTTCTGTTCCTGTCAGACCACCGAAGTCGATATGTTGCGTGCTTGCTTTGGCTTCACGCAACCGTTCCAGGTTTTCCGGCTTAATCGAGCCAATGACCGCATCTACCACGTCTTTCGGAAAACCCTGCAGCTCTCCGTCCAAGTAGTTGTCGATGATTACCTGCGCATACCAGCGAAGGTCGGCATCGCTCGGATTCTCGACGGCCAGGTTGATCTTTTCGTGGGTGAATGGGTTGGTCAGACCATTCGGCAGGTGCTTGATGGCCTCGCGCAGCTTACCCACGGTGTCGCTGGCCACCATCTCATGCTGGGCACCTGTCTCTATCCCATTCCGTTCCTTGAATCGATCGAGTGCGGCCCCGGTGATCGACGCCGCCCGCGCATAGTGGCGATCGCGTGCAGCCGTGTCGCCGCGCTGCTCGGCTTTTCTGCCTTCGGTGTAGAAGTGATGCGAGTGCTCGTAAACATCATTTACTTCGCGGGGAATAATTTGGATTTCCGCACTTAGTCCTGAAGGTAGCTGCACTTGGACATTGGCCGAAGCGTAGCCCGCCTTGTCGGGCCTGCCGGTCAGGAACTTGTCTTCAACATCGATCACAGGGAAGCTGCGCCGCAATTCGGCAATGAGTCGATCCTTGGCCTCTGGCGTGTCCGCTGTGATCTGGCCAGCTATGTAATCAGAAAGAGTCTCGGCTGGCTTGTCGTCTTCGGTTTTTTGTCCGATCCGCTCAAGATTCTTTTGCGGGCGCAAGCGCACAAACTCTGCGCCGGGAACTGACGCAGCCATGTGGGAGAGCTTGGTCGTGAGCTCCGGTGCCGCCTCGGCGGCAAGGCGCTCATTTTGCAACTCGGAAGTAGAGGGCTGCAGGATGACGCGGCCGGTCTCTTTGTCGACGGTGCCTACTCTTTCAAGTTGAGCATTGGACACCGGCCTTGCCGGTTGCGCGAGCCTCGCCGCATCCGCGGACGATTCTTTCTTTACCCCGATCTCGGGCACCTGGCCGGGTGCGACATCGGCTTGCTCTGCAACAGCGCGCACCGCCGGCGAGTCCTGAGTTATACCGGCGCCCATGGTCTCGGGCCGGGACTGGTCGAGGAATCTCTGCACGTCTGGATTCGCCCGCGCGGCATCGGCTTGGGCTGCGAGCTCCGGATGCTCTGTCGTTACCGGTGGGGCGGCCGGCGCTGGCTTCCTGGCCAATCTGCCTTCTGGCGTGATCGTGAAGCCCTCGCTTTCGTAGTCCGCGATCATGCGCGGGCTCACCATCGCCGGAACTTCGTCGCCTTCGGAAAACCGACCACGCCTTGCCCCAGGTGTCGGCCTGAGATTTTCCAACTCGCGTTGTGTCTCAGGTGGCACTGCGGGCGTCGTGCGCATCTTGTCGTGCATCTGCACGGCGCCATTGACCAGCTTTTGGGCCAGTGTTTCGGCTTGCTGCGGGTTTTTGGCCAGATGCAAGTGGCCGTCGATCACGACGCGGCCATTCTTGTCGGAAATCCATTGGGTGAGGCTTTGGTGCAGTTCATCCACCAGAGCATCGCGCTGGTCGTCCGACGCGTCGGCTATATGCCGGGTGAGATGTTCGACCTGTTGCCCAGAAAGACGGTTACCAAACTGCTGCCCGAGTGTTGGTTGCTGCGGCTGCGGTTCGACTGGCGGCATGCCTCGGGCGACCCGCGCGGCCATCTCGCGGACCTGGTCGGCCTTGGCCATTGTGCTTGTGGCTGCGGTAACAGCCGGCGACGCGACTGGCGCGGGAGGAGTTGGTTGCGCCGTGCGTCCTCGCGCTGGTGTCTTTGTCGACGGCAGGAAGGTTTGGACGGTTCTGGCCTTGTCAACCTCGTCGGCTAACTGCGGAGCCTTTTGCCTGATGCGCTGGCGAATCTGCTCCTGATCTTCAGCGGGTAGCTGGGAGAAGTCGCGGAGGGTACTCTCTATCTCTCCCCTGCCCAAGTGTTTGCCACCAGAGACCGCCATGATCGTGGAGATGACCGCATTTGCTCCTAATTCCCATTTCTGGTCTGCGGGGATATCGTCGCGCTTCATTACGTCGGCGAGATGGCTGGCAGATTCGACCGCTCCTGCTCCCATCTGTCCGGCAAACCCTGCTCCGGTGGCTGCTCTCAGCGCCGGCGAGACTTCCGGCCCGGCAAAGAAGAATGGCCACATGCGCGGATCCGCCGCCATGCCGCCGACTACTTCTCCCGCGGCGCGCACGCTGCCGGCAACCGCCGGATGTTCTTTGCGCAGTTTTTGCAGGACCTCGGGCGAGTACTCCTGGGGGCGCGGCAACGGCAATCCGCTTTCTGGATCAACGGCTTCTCCTGGCTGGGCAAACCCACCCGGGCCGCCAGTGATTGCTGCGGCGCCGCCTTCCGCCATCTCTCCACCGGCTTTCGCTCCGGCCTGCGCCGCTCGCTCGAAGGGATCGACCAGAACTTTCTTGCCCGCCGCGAGGGCCGGGATGGCCGCCTGCGGAATTGCGCTCTCGCTGGCGTGCGCCTCTTCCTGCGCCTTGATCCTCCGCTCCTGCTCGGGGTCTTCCTCGAAGGTTCCTGCGGCTGCAGGTTCTCCCTGGCGCATCAGGGATTCCCATGTCGCTTTGCGGCCAACGTAAGCCGGATCTGGCGCTGGCTGGTTCTCGGGATATTGGGCGATGGCAGGTTTGGCCGCCGCTGCAGCCTGACGCACCCCAGTAGTCAGTTCGCGCCCTGCTCCGGGCAGCCCTGAAGGCTGGGCTGCGGCTCGGTCTGCCTGCGACTCGTTGTAAATCTCCTGGTCGGATTTATCGGCCCTGATGGTGTGGAGCTGGCCCTTGTCATCAACGGCATGGCCGTAGGGACGCACCGACATGGGCGGCGCTTTCTGTGCGTCAGCGACAAAACCCAAATCATCATCGCTTGCTCCGCGCGCGGGCTGGGCTGCGCGTGGCTGAGGCGGAGTTGTCTTATCTGGCACGAAACCGAGATCATCGTCGGCCGGTTTCGGGCTTGTGCTGGAACCCTGGGCGGCACGAGGCGATTGCGAAGCTACGGGCTGATCAGGCTCAAAGCCCAGCGCCTCGTCGTCCGCGACGGTCGCGCCCGCGCCGCCATATCCGTCAGCCATTCAGTATCTCCATAGTCGTTCGAAAAACAGGTGATTCTGGAACGCCTTCTCGCCTTGACCGCACCCGTTGTACTTCAATCGCTTGCGAGTACGCCCGCCGATGGGTTTTTGGAACGCGAGCCAATGCCTTATTCACCAATGACCTTCCAGCCGCGGGGGAGCTTGCTCTTGTTGGCACGCGGAATCGTCCCGGTGGTGCCATCGGGCTTCTGCACTCTCACAGTGTTCGGGTCCTGGAGGATCTGGCCTTGCTCGTCGATCGAGACCGATTTGCCGGCGCCGACCGCGGAGTAGTAGCCCTTCTTGCGACCCTCGAAAGCTTCTGTATCGCTCCTGTAGCCGTTGTAGGCAGCATCGAGCTCGCCTTGAATCCTGGCCTTGTCATCACGGTCCAAGTCGCCGGGGTCGCCGTACTTTTTCTTTATTGCGCGCTCCGTCGAATGGAGCTGGCTTTCCCGCTGCCGATACCACTGGTCGGAATACTTATCCACGGCCGCCGAGTCTTTGAATGTTTGCGCTGCTTTCTTCTTTCCCCCGCCCAGCGCCTCATTCAGTTGGTCGAAGGTGAGATCACCGGGATCGACGTCGTGCTCACGGGCGTAAGTGTTCACGCGCATCTGGTCGCGGGCCGAAAGCTTGGGACCGGTGCGGAGATTGATGGGCTGATTGCGCCGCTCGGTCATCCAGAGCTTTGTGTAAGGACCGTTCTTAACGCCGTTGGCAGTCTCGAGGACGACGCCTTCCTCAACGCCTTTTGGAGCGTAGACCTTGCCACCGCGCATGTAGTGCCCTGTCATCTTGTCGTACCTTATGTCGCGGACCTGGTCTTTGGCGTCTTGCGCTTGCTTTTTGAGGTCATCGAAATCCTTCTGATACTGGCCGCGGAGAGTTTCCATTTGCCGGTTGTGGCGCTCACGCTCGTCGGCATTCGCTTCTCTGACTGTGGACAGCTCCTCGTTGCGCCGGTCGGTAAATGTTTGTCGCGCGTGCTTTAATTCCTCGTCATGACTGGCAATCTGCGCCTGAGTCCGGTCAATATCGCGCTGGCGGGCACCTGTGTCTTTGGTGAACTGCCTGTTGGTTGCTCCCGGGCCGATGTAAACTGCCGGGCCGCGGCCGGCCATGCCAGAAGCAAAATTGGTGAGAGCCCCTGCGAGTCGCCCTCCGAAGCCCATGCGGTACTTGCGGTCGGTGGGATCGATGTTCTGCGCCAGACGTTCACGGAGATGCGCCTGCAGCGCTGCTTCGTCTGACGACTCCGCGGGAACACTCCCGAGGGTCTTCGACAACGCTGCGATTCTCTCCGGTGAACCAGCCCGCATGAACGGATTCGACCCGGTACTCGCGTCCCCGTAGGGAGCTGGGCTAGATGCCGACGCCGTCGATGTTCCCTGGTCATCGGCGTTAAACCGTCCGCGGTTGACGAAATCACCGTGAGGAGTCGTAAGTGTGCGGGCACGGCTCCGGAAAGCCTGATTCAGCGCCTCACCCAGATCTGCTGCGCCCTGGTGCACATCCGCCGGCGCGAGGCGCTTGCCATCATCGGTCTGTATCGAACCCGACTTTCCGCCGTATCGCCAGTCTTCACCGTTGTGAGTAAGAAATCGGTCGCCCGTCAGGTGATTCTCAATACTTCCACTCGTGGCTGTTGGGCGGCTGTCGGTTCTGGATTCATCCGGCTGTGGCGAATCCAGTGGCTCCATATCGCCGTGGATCTGCCGGGCATTTGTCGCCGATGCAGCCTTCGACGAGGATCCTGCCGAAGCCCGCAAAGCTTGATCTATGAGGACACCACCGCCGCCAACGGCGGAACCACCGCTCAACTGGCGCAGCAGTTCCTCATATGACGGTTTTTGCGCCTGACTCTCGTCGTCTATGTCCAAGCCGGCTGCGAGATCAAAGGCCATTGTGTTTTCTCCAGAAAGCAAAAGGCCCGCCAGCGAGGCGGGCTCAAGTTCGTTCGTATTTGCGAAATTAGGCCACCAGCACCAGGCCACCGGCAAAGTAGCGTGTTCCAGGCGGCAGCTTTAACTCGCAAACATGCTGCTCGCCCGCCGGCTCAACCGCAGTCACGCTGTCCGCGCTTCCGTCCTCGGCCAAGACGTTTTTGCCAAGTGCATCCGATGCTGCCACCGGACCACCGACGGCTGGCGACCATAGCTTTTGATCTGGCGTGCAGATGATCCACCGAGCATGGTCGGTGACGACTTTCACGCATACAACCGGGATCACGCCCTCGCCATACTGCAGGACGTCGGTCAGCTTGACGAGGCTCCGCATAAAGTTGTGCGAGGCGAATGCCTGCGCCGGCGTTTTGCGGCCGTCCGCCCTGAAGGTGATGGCGTTGTCGCGCTGAATCATCGGCTTGTCCTCCGTGTTGCTGAAGTTTGCGGCCACGCTCCGTGGACCGCGAAGTGCTCTTTTTCCGCATCCGTCTTGTCTCTGGTCTGCACAAGCAACATGCAGGTTTGCTCTACCTCATGCACCGTGATGAAGGTAAGCGGCCACTCGTTGCGCCAACGGCGATATTCCCAAAAGTGGCGGATGTCCTCCAGGGTTCTGCCCAGCGTGCCATCAAGATGGCCGCGACTTGCCAAGCATTCGAGCTCATTATGATTCAATCCCTGGACAAAACGCCCTCCAAGGAGGCCAAAATCCAGATATTGCGGAGGGAGGTCAGGGCAGATCGCGTCAATTACTCGCAGCATCTGCCTCTCAACGTTTCGCCGCTCGAGATATTCATCCTGATGCCACGGAAATTTGTGCAGTACTTCCAACAGCAGGTTCGTATGAATCGACTGGCGCAGTTTCACGATTTTGCGATAGTTGGCCATTTTCAGATCACCCTGGCACTAATCGGCACGCTGCGTTCTCCCAGGAGCTGCTGAAGCTTCTGCAGTTCACTGGCTATGTCCACGTGCTCAAAAGCCTTCAGCATCACCGTGCCTAGGCTCGCGACGGCGCGAGCGGTCGAATCCTCGATCGTGCCTGCGAGAACGCCACGGATTACTTGCGAAATGATCGCCTTCAGTTCCTCAGCTGTTTTCGGCGCCGGAACCAACATCTTCCCGCGCTCTTTAGCTTCCTCGGCCGCCTTACGCCTCGCCTCTACAGCCCTCCGCGACAGCTCAACCGCCCGGTTTGGGGCCTGGTGAATTGAGCAGAAGCCCTTGGCTCCTGCCTTCGCCCTGCATCTCTTGCCAGACTTTGCTTTCGCCTTGCATGCCGCCATAAGATCACCGATGAACAACCGCTAAGAGTTGGTTCTGACCGATGAATTTTCTTCTGCGAAAAACGTGGGAAATTCCCCGAGCCTGCTCCTGCCCTACCGAGACCCACGGCGTAGCGCCGGCCCCTTCGCTCGCGCTTTCTTGTTCGACCGGGGCCTTGGTTTGTGGGCAGTCCGCACCGCCTGCTCCGCTGCGTGCTGGGCCACCAAGTCGGGCACGACACTCGGCACATCTTCCAGCGCCTCAATAATCGAAATTTGTTCAACCACGGTTCGCCGCAAGGCCCAGGCGATGACTTTGGGTTCGGCGCGGTCGGCGATACTCCCCGGCAGTGCAGCATCGTGAAGCACCTGGCCGGCAATGTCGGGAAGCGTCCGGGCAAGCATGGCGTAGCCAAGGGCAATGCGGGCCATCAGCGAAGAGTTGGTACGCGGCACCTGATCACACATCGCTTGGAAGAACGGACTGGAGAAGGCGTTGACCAACTGCTCGTCAATCTTGTTGCGCGCGGCTACAGCGGCAAGGCCTGTGATCCCCAGGTCGGCCAGTGGCCTGTTAAGATCCCTGTCGACACGCTCCTTGAGGGCGATATTGACGCGCTCAAGAAGAATGCCCATACCTTCGCTGTCCAGCGCCAGCCCGCGCATTGCTCCGGTGGGCCAACCCATCGCCGTGATTTCGGCGGCCGTGGGCACGGAGTTGGCCTCGACATTGACTCGGGCCACGATGGACGGAAGGACTCGCTCGGCGTACAGGAACATGAGGTCGGCCGCAGCTTGGGCGTTGTCATCTGTTGGCTCTCGATAGCCGATCTCGTGCAGCCGGCCAGTGCAAAAAGGATTGAGGACCACTGCATCGGAGCACAGAGACTCGATGCGAGCGCGGGCGGTCGCCCTTACCAGGCCGTCATCAAATCCTGCAGCAGCTGCAAGGATCAACGGATTTATCTGGTCGTCGAACAGGTTACCGACCTTTGACCTGAAGAGCGCGGCCTCGGACGACAAAGATTGCCCTGGCCGATCCTCAAACAAGGATTTTGGCTGCGTCGACATGGTAGTGTCTCTCCTCATCACTTTTCGATTTCTAGAAGCCCTTGCCTTTGGGTCCTGCGCCGCGGTGCACGCTGCGGCCGCATGTGAATACGCCGACCGCGTTGTGCTGGCCTTCGTCCGCCCAAGATCTCGCTTAACGGGAGCAGTTGCATTACTCCGTTGCGCGGATGCCACGCGCGAGGCTCTTGGACGATCAGATACTCGGAGCTTACCCTTCCGTCCGGCATCGTGGCCCACTCAACCGTCTCCGACCGCAGCAGTTTGCGTGCGTTTCTTCGAGAGGCGTGAGTGTGCCACCGACAAAGAATCTGCTCACCGCGCAAAAGCGCTTCGGCCTGGGCCGACGAGATCAAGTGAATCATTCCATGGGGCAAAGGACACTCCCGCTGTGGAGGCTTGGGTGCTTGACTGGATTTGTGGCGTTTCAGTCATCGCCCCGAGACCTGGAAGCAGCCAGCACCAGGCCGCTTCCGTCCTCGATCAAAATCCACTATCCCGCGCTGAGCGCGAACTGCTTTACCTTGCCCTGGCCACTCACGGCTGGCCCCGGCAGAACCGCCTGGTTGGCTTCTTCTGGGGGTGCCTCGATCTTTTTTGTCTTTTCCTGCTTGCGCTGGTTCGCTGTGGCTTGCCATTTCTCCCGATTGCGCTCCAGGTGCGCGAAGATCGCGCCCACGGTTTCTGCGTCGTCGGGCGTCAGAGTCAGAACCGGGTGCCCAAGGGGATCGTCATACAACTCGACCGATCCGACCGCGTTGAATTTGAAATGCGGCATTCCGCGCTCCTCTCCCAATGAAACTTCGTAGCTTTGCGGGTACGGTGGCAAGCTGAATAGATCTGGAAAATCATCTATGCTCATCCAGTTCGGCACTGCGTATGCGCCTGTGTCGTCCTCTTTCTTCGCCATCGTGATCACCTCGTTTTTTGTTCGGTGCCGCCTGCGTTGGGCTGCGCCTTTTGTCTTTCTCTGACTGTCTCCTCTTAACCCCTTAAATACTCTCTACAAACCTTGCAACCTGAGCCCGTCCAGAGCCGAGCACACGGAGAGCTAACCATTCAGCTCTCACGTGCAAAGCAAAATTCCTTGCGACCATCGCCGCCATCGCCTCGCTTCGTCCGCTCTTGCCCTGGCCCCGTTTGAGAACCCCGCAGGGGTCCTTGGTCGGCTGTTTTACGTCTCTCCCAGGAAGCCTTCAGCACGGCCATCTTGCCCGTGCCGGCCAGCAGCGCTCTTGACTTCTCTCCGGCGTTGCTGTCATCGAAGACCTGGTGTTGATCTCGATCGCTAGTTTCACCGGACGCGCCAACCGACTCGCGGAGGCCCATAACCAGAGACGCCTGATTGCTCAGGAAGAATCTTGATTTGGCCTCTACGCTGCCCCTTGACGATGCTCACGTCCCGAATGTGTTCCTAATTGCATCGGGCGAGGCTGCCACGGTGTCGGCGCTGCCTGCCCGGTTTCAAGTTCGATCAATAGGCGCTGTGTTTCTTCGCGCCAATAAACGCTTAACTCTTGTTTCCTTTTACGAACGGTCGTGCTATTCTGCACTTGATCACCTCGTACGAAGATTGCCGGACTGCTGGCTCGCGTCCACCGCGGAAAAATCAGCAGTCCGGTTTTGTTTTGTGCTCCTGATCTGCGACGCTGGCGGCTCGCGTCTTGCTTCCGCCGGCCTGGGGGAAAACCCCCCGGATACGCTCGCAGTAAAATTTGCCCTTCGATTTCGCTGTAAAGAATGCCCGCACGGTCCGAAGGTCGACTCCCTGGTAAGCGATTGAGCGACCATCACGGAAACGCGCATGAAACTCTCGGCCGCGGAGGTCGTATCCTGCAGCCTCAAAGCAACTGCCATTGACGGGGTGGAGCATCATGCTGCGCTCTCCGGATCGCCTTGCCATGTGGGTTTCGGACCGTTAAGGGCAAGTAAGCCCTGACCACCAGCGTCCACGATCATCCTGGGTCGCTCCGGCGTGCTGGATTTCTTTGGTGTGTGTGCTCGCTCGCGTCGGACCACGAATGGGCAAGGGCGCCGCCCCTTCATCCTCATGTCTTTGAACCGCACCAGACGATAAAAAGGGCAATCCCGTCCGCTGGCTGGACTCACTGTGATCAAGCCACCCGCGTCAATGCAGCAGGCCACAAAAAAGCCAAAAGGCCGTAAGTTCTCACGGAGTTCAGAAATTCGCGGGTTGGCTTCGAGCTGCCACCCACCGTTTGGCGTTTCGATCAAGCTGAGTTTGTCGACCCAGAGGTTCAGGTTTGCGAAGAGTCGCAGAGCGATATCGCTGCCATCCGTCCTAAAGGACTCCCGACCATCGTCGAAGTAATTCGCGATTTCGGTTTCACTGAGGCCGCTGATCTCGATGATCGCTGGCAAAACTTCAGCCCGGGAGAGGTGCGATAGCCGAGCGCCTTGAGTGAGCAGGGCGCGGTCAATTGCCTGACTCGCTGCGGCATAATCGTTCCTGATGTTGGTCTGCGACATTGTTGTCGTTGTATCGCAGAAAGCGAGGAACGCCGCCTTTGCCCACCTTTGCACACGCGGTTTTCGACAAAAATCGCTCTCTTTATCCAGAAAATATGCGGTTGAGGAAAAAACGACTGAGTAGAAAGATTCTGTCGAAAATTAGGTCGCCTTTCGTCTGCTCTTCTTGGAAATGAAGGCCTTCGCCTCAGAGAGAGTGCGAACGAACAGCCGCCGTGCCCAGCTAGACCGGGCCATGTTTTCAAATGTCTTCACCTGCAATCCTGACCTCTTGGAGTTTTTGCTGTTGCTCAGGCGAACGGCTCTCAGTCGGCTCTTGGGAAGGTTTTCCTCGAGTACGAAATGTCGGTCCAGCTTTTTCCCGATGGCCACGAGTTGGTTTTTGTCAACCGGACGCCGATGGCCAGCAGTGTCGGTGGCCTGCTTCCAGAGCAAGCCGGCGCGCTCTTTGAACGGCATACGAAGAAGGTCTTTGCCGGCTTTAGCTGGGGGTCGCGTGGCGGCAATTCGGCCCATCATGGCAGCCCCCAAACGGGGGGTTTTGAGAGCGCCAGCGTGAGTTTCTACAGTGAACACTTGGCGAAGCAGATCATCGAAAGACGGCTTGGGTTGAGCGGTGTTCGGGATAAGGCCGGGACGTCGCCGTCCAAATCGCCAGCGCTGGTTACTCACGTTTTCATCGTTGGTCTGCGGCATGCGTCACCTTCCCGTGACTCCCGCTTTTTCCGAAAGACCTGGAAGGCGCAGTGGGGAAGCACTGCGCCGTGTCGCCCCGCTGGCGGCCTGCCGACCAAACCAACGGCTATCCAGGTCTACTGCTCCCGCGCAAGGTTCGGCTGCGGGAAAGTCTTTTATTACCAACCCACCGGAATTACAATTCTCCCGTGAGTAGCTACACTGGCAGCCGCTGGAAGACGGGAGCGTGTCGATCGCCCGGGCTTCCATGTCGCTTACCTTCCCTGCGCGCTTCATGCTGGCTGCGGCCATGAATCCCTGTCCCTGCGGCTACTGGGGATCAGGACAGCGCGAGTGCCAGTGCACTCCGCCCATGATACAGCGCTACGTTTCCAAGATTTCCGGACCGCTGATGGACCGCATCGATATTCACATCGACGTCCCGGCAGTGAACTACAAAGAGCTGCGCGGGAGTGACAGCAAGTCGGAAAGTTCAACGCAAATTCGCGAGCGCGTGGAGCGCGCCCGCGAGGTCCAGCTCAACCGCTTCGCTGCCGCCGGCGAGCGCGCCTTCTCCAATGCCCAGATGGGATCGCGCGAGATTCGCACCTACTGCGAGCTGGGCACCGACAGCGAGCGTATGCTGGAGCGTGCCATGCAGCAGCAGGGGCTCAGCGCGCGGGCCCACGATCGCATCCTGAAAGTGGCGCGCACGATTGCAGATCTCGAGGCGAATCCGCAGATTGAAGCCAAGCACATCGCGGAGGCCATCCAGTACCGCACGCTGGACCGCACGTATTGGACTTAAGCCCGCTAACCGGGCACGACGATCTCGATCTAAATAGACGCACTCAACCATAGGAGGATCACGATGAAGGCACGGTTTTTGGCGGGTTGGTTTTGTCTTGTGCTTGCAGGTCTCTCGTTGCTTGCGCAGAACCCGGCGCAACCTGCGAGCAAAGCCGCATCCGCCGATCTGGCTGCTGCGGTCGGCCGCATGGCGCGCATTGGCGGCGCCGGTGGCGCCAGTTTCTCGCCCGACGGCAAATGGGTGGCCTTCGTCTCCAACCTCAGCGGTGTGCCGCAGCTTTGGGTTGTGCCGGAGGAGGGCGGCTATCCGCGCATGGTCACCAACGGCGACGATCCCGTGGTCGGCGCCGAGTGGTCGCCGGCCAGTGACTGGCTGGCGGTAAACATCGCGCCCGGAGGCGGGTTGAATTCTCAGGTCTACGTGGTCAAGCCTGACGGCGCCGGTCTGCGCCGGCTGACTCTGGGCGGCAAAGACAACAACGGCATCGGAGCCTGGACGCACGACGGACAACATCTCGCCATCGATTCCTCCCGCGACAATCCGGCGGCTCGCGACAGTTTCATGATTGACTTGGCTTCCGGCGAGGTAAAGCTGCTGGCCAGAAATCCCGGAGTAGGTGGTATCGGCAGCATCTCTCACGATGGCAAGCGCGCCTTGCTGGGCCGCGTGCGCAGCCGCGGCGACAGCAATCTTTATCTCCTCGAACTTGCCGGTGGCAAAGAGAGCCTCCTTACTCAACACAGCGGTGTCGCCCAGTTTTTTGGCAGCATCGCGCCGGATGGCTCTGCTGTGTATATGGGCGGCAACAAAGATCGCGATCTGATGGCCTTCTGCCGCGTGCGCCTTGGCGCTGACGGCAATCCCGGATCCATGGAAACGCTGGCCGAGCGAACCGATGGCGAACTCGATGGCCTGGAAATCAACGATCAGGGCACCATGGCGGCTCTATCGTGGAACGTAAGGGGAAGGGATGAGCTTGCCTTCTTCGATCTGCGCAGCGGAAAACAGATTCCCGGGCCGAAAATCCCCGGCGAGATTGCTGCTGGCATGACTTTCTCCCACGATGGATCGAAGCTTGCCCTGACCGTCACCGGCGCGGCTCAGCCCGCGGATGTGTGGATCCTGGACATAAAGAGCAAGCAGTTTCGCCAGCTGACCTTCAGCTCGCATGCCGGCGTGGACCTGGGAACTCTGGTCCGTCCGGAGCTGGTGACGTTCAGATCTTTTGATGGCCTGGAACTGAGCGGATGGCTCTATCGTCCGGCCGGGCAAAACGGGCCGGCTCCCTACGTGGTGAGCTTTCACGGCGGGCCGGAGGGGCAAGAGCGCCCGAGCTTCCGCAGCGATTATCAGGCCTTGCTCTCGCAGGGAATTGGCGTCTTCGCGCCCAACGTCCGCGGATCCTCCGGCTTCGGCAAGAAGTTCGTGAATCTGGATAACGGAGAGCTCCGCTTCAACGGAGTGAAAGACATCAAGGCCTGCGTGGATTACCTGGTTTCAAATCACATTGCCGACCCCAAACGCATCGGCATTACCGGCGGCTCCTATGGCGGCTATATGACCATGGCCGGGTTGACGGAATACCCAGACCTGTTCGCGGCCGGGGTGGATCTTTTCGGGATCGTCAATTTCATTACCTTTTTCCAGCACACCGAGCCGTGGATGGCCGCCATCTCCACCGTTGAATACGGCGATCCGGCCACGCAGAAAGAAATGCTCGATCGTTTGTCGCCTATTTACAAACTAGACCGGATCAAGGCGGCGACCATGGTGCAGCACGGCGCCAACGACACCAATGTTCCGGTCATTGAAGCCGAGCAGATCGTCAGCACCCTAAAGCAACGGGGCGTCCCGGTGGAGTACGTCCTGTTTCCCGACGAGGGCCACGGTTTTCGCAAGATTCCCAACCGCATTCGCTCCACGGTGGAGATGGTGAGGTTCTTCAAGGAACATCTGGCCGGCGGCTAGGTCTCAAAACAGTGTGACAAACGTCACAGCCGGGCCTCTTCCGTCCTTATAGGCTGACTGGGTTCTGTTTCAGGAGGCCGTTCCGTGCAGAAAGCTCCTCTTGTCTTTTTTGGTATAACCGCTCTTGCCATGTGCTGCTTTGCTTTTCAGGCTCCGGTAGTAAAGACCTTTTCTTTTGTTCCCCTTCCGGAAACCAAGGTCGAGGCGGCCAGCCCGGTGTTTACCGGCGAAATCTCCGACGGGCAGTGTGCGGCCCCCGGTTCTCATGATGCGGTGATGAAGAAATTCAGCGTTAACTCTCCGGCAAATTGCGTCCGCGGATGCGCGAAAAAGTACGGGTTGGTCCTGGTGGATGCGTCCAGTAAGACCATCTACAAGCTCGACAACCAGACCAAGGCGTTGGATTTTGCCGGTCAGAAGGTGAAGATCACCGGCCCTCTCGACAAGCCGGCGAATACCATTCATGTGGCCGCGATCGAAGTGGCAAAATAGAATCTTTAAACTCTCTAACCGTCCGTTTTGTTGCCTTTCGCCTGAAGGCGCCATGCCCTTATCCTGCCCATATTTTTCAAGTGTTTATCAGGAAGGTTACCTTGGGACAGCGAACACCGGCTTTTTTGGTACGGGCACTGATGACATTGCAGTAACATACGGATTCTGGCCGATAGTTCTATAGTCTCCCTAGCCTAAAAACTGCTGGGACCTGACAGATGACACAACCCACTACTGGGCGAGCTCGCAGAAGCTCTCGGGTATTGGTTTCTCTGCCGCTCGCCGTTTCCGGCCAGAAAAGTGACGGCACGCACATCAGCGGCGCCGCAGAAACCATCCTCGTCAACCGCCATGGAGCCCGTATCCGTTCGAGCGTGCCTTTAGAGAACAGCATGGAAGTGCGCCTGGCCCTGCTGGCGCCTTACAAATGGCGGGTCGGCCACGTTGTCTGGGCGGATACACGCGAGAAAGAATATGGAATTGAACTCGGGCGGCCCGAGAATTTCTGGGGCATCTGTTTCCCGCCCGAAGACTGGGAGCTGGGCGTTCCTGCGGTGAAGGTTTTCGATCCCAAAGAGACCAGCAGCGTCCAGACAAGAGGTGCGCAGAGGAAACGGGAAGAGGCGGCAACGAAGACGCCGGGGTTGAACATTCCTGAAGGCGGGACCATCGCCATCCTCCGCGGCGTCGCCGCCAACGGCGTGCCCTTCCAGGAGCGCGATCTGATTTTGCCGGTCGGCGAGAACCATGCTTCCATGATGATTGGTCCGCTGGTCAACCTGGGAACTCCCATGACCCTGATGTTCGCCAAGAACCAGGTGGAGCGGGCCGTAGTCACCGCCGTGTCGCACAGCCGTGAATACGATCGCTGGAGAGTCTGGCTGCAGTTTCTTTCTCCCGAATCGACTACCGTGAACTGATCCGCGTATACTTTCGCTCCGAACCAAATTAAACAAATCCTGTCGTCAAGAACTCGCCGTCAATGAGCCCGATGGAATCGTTGCCAGCTGTCGCCCGTCGTGGCCGAGTTGTCATGGCGGCGGGATCCTCTGCGGAGCCTGGAAATTATGAAACGTCTCTTACTGATCCTTTTGCTTGTGACGGCGGTTGCCGCGCAGAAGCCCGCGCCAACGCCGGCGCTTAAGACCACCTACATCCGCGCCGGCCGGCTGTTTGACGGCACGGGAGATAACGTTCGCCAAGACGTAGTGATCGTGGTGGAAGGCGAGCGCATCAGGAGCATGGGTCCGGAAGCGGGCGTGAAAATTCCGCAGGGCGCCACCGTCATCAATCTTTCGCAGGCCACGGTGCTGCCGGGCTTGATCGACTGTCATACTCACCTCGGTTCCCGCGCCGATCGCTACGACGAGATCTACCACTTCAAGAACACGCCCTTCCAGAGTGCATTCGCTGCCGTCGTGCACGCCCGAAGGACCCTTGAAGCCGGTTTCACCAGCGTTCGCGATGTCGGCTCGCTGCCATTTCTCGCCGTCGACCTGCGGAATTCCATAAATGATGGGTTCGTCCCCGGCCCGCGCATCGTGGCCAGCGGCCCGGGAATCACCATCACCGGCGGTCACGGCGATCTGAACAATTATTCGCCGCAGACCCGCGTCTCCATGTTTCCCGACGAGCGCAATTTCCAGATTGCCGACGGCGTTGATCAGGTTCGGCACGTGGTTAGAGCGCAGGTGAAATACGGAGTGGACGTCATCAAGATCCTGGCCACGGGCGGCGTGCTCTCCAAAGGCGACAGTCCGGGCGCTCCGCAGTTTACCTTCGAAGAGCTGAAAGCCGCTGCCGAAGAGGCGCACATGGCGGGCCGGAAGATTGCGGCGCACGCGCACGGGACGCAGGGAATCAAGAACGCAATTCTTGCCGGCATCGACTCGATCGAGCACGCCAGCCTGATTGACGACGAAGGCATCCGCCTGGCCAGGGAGCATGGCACCTATCTGGTGATGGACATCTACAACGACGATTACATTTTGGGCAAAGCGATCGAATTCGGCCTGCCGCAGGAGAACGTCGATAAGGAAAAGAAAATCGGCCGGCTCCAGCGTGAGAACTTTGAGCGGGCGGTGAAAGGCGGAGCCAAGATGGCATTCGGCACCGATGCCGGCGTCTATCCGCATGGCGATAACGCGAAACAGTTCTTCTACATGGTGAAATACGGCATGACGCCGGCGCAGGCCATCCGCGCGGCTACCAGCAGCGCCGCCGACCTGATCGGACGCGCCCAGGACGTGGGCACGCTAGAAGCGGGCAAATATGCCGACATAATTGCCGTGACCGTCGACCCCCTGCAGGATGTGCGCGCGCTGGAAGCAGTCGGCTTTGTGATGAAAGGCGGCGTGGTGTACAAAGACACGATTACCGCAGGCGCGACCAAGTAATTTTGCCGCGCAGCTTCATGATGGCCTTGATTTAGCATAGGAAGCGGCAGCTCGGTTCCCTGGAGTTAGCCGGAGGAGAATCTTTTATGCGGCTTGCTTCCGCCCTCATTGTCGTTGTGTTTCTCAACGTGGGTATTACTCATGCCGCTCAGTTGCCTGCAGCGGCAACGGCAGTGTCGCCGGTGCAGGCGGCGACGACCGCGGGCCCAGGTCAGAATGACATCCAGGAATTACGCCAGGACTTGCAGAAAATGAAAGGCCTGGTTCAGCAGATGGAAAAGAACCTGGCCTTCGTCGACACCACGCAGTCACCGCTCAAGCATCAATTCCAGCTCGAGATCGACATGTGGAAGACGGTAATCGAGGAGATGGACCGTAAGTTAAACTCTTCGAAACGGCCCTGACCGCTTTAGAGATTGGTTATGAACGAACGCTTCGCCGGAGAGAGAAGAGGCGAATGCTGGCAGCAGATTCCGTGCATCGAGATGCACCAGAAGTTTGGAGTGTCATGAACCAACCCGATCAGGGCGCGCAGGCGCGGCGCTGGCCACGTTACAGAATTGACGCCCGCCTGAAGGTCCAGACTCCCGATGAGAAGCCGGCTTTCGGCAGGGCCAACAACCTCAGCCATGGCGGCATGGGCGCCTATATTCCCTGTGCCATTCCCGTAGGCGCGGAGATCTTACTGGAGATCAACTTTACCCATGCCACTGCCGATGTCAAAGTCAAAGCCGTAGTGCGCAACGCGGACGGTTATCGCTACGGCCTTGAGTTCATGGACCTTAATGCGAACTTGCGCTCGATTATCGAGAAGAACTGCGCGGGCCCGGCCATCTAGCTGGGCCCGTAGTCATCGCATCGCGCAGGCTACCAGTTCAGTCTTTTCTTTAGCGTGGTGACGTGCGCCAGATGATGGTTCCCGTGCCAGCTGTAAAGCTGCACCAACCAGTCGATATTCTTGAGGCCGGCTTCGGGATGGGTAAATTCCCGTGCAAAATCCCCGGGCTCAAGCGTTCTAAGCAGGACGACCCAACGGGTTTGGACTGCGTCGAGCAGATTCAGAGAGACGTCAATGGGAGTGAGTTCGCTGTCCTTGAGTCGTGCCCAGGCACCCTCGTCATACGGCTTGATGGTAGGGCTGGCCTCGGTTAACGTCCATTTGCACCGGATGTAGGCATTCAAGTGGCTGTCAGGCACATGATGGACCACTTGGCGCACGGTCCAGCCACCGTCGCGATAGGGAGTATCCAGCTGTTGGGGCGACAGCCCGGCAACGGCCTGGCGAAAGCGTGAGGGAAGTGTGCTGATCTCATTGATATGCCGGCCGCGGGTTGCCGACGTCGGGTTTGAGTCCGGGGTGAAACGGCCGATGGGGTAACGCGGATCGTTCATGAACACCTCTCCTGAATTGAGCCTGTTCGGGCCAGACTCTAAAAGGTAAGTAGATGACGGAGAAACGGTCTTAGATGAAGATTATTAAGGACTTAGTGCACCATCGACGCAGAGAAATTTCTTGACGGCCTGGGATTTTCCAGATAATGTAAAGCATCCACGGATTTTGGGTCGCCATGTTTCGTCGAGTAAAAGGCCCACCGCACCCGTTTTTTTTAAGCAACTTGGAACACGCGGCGTGCGTCTAATAGGCACGCAAGGACTCTGGTAATTTCCCTAGACATCTGCGTGGTAAGGCGTTGAGCGGTTGCGCCAAGCACATGTTTCCTGCGCTTTCCGGCTTGCGAGTTAGCTAAATCAGAAGATTTGAAACTCTAAGCCAACAGTCACAATCGAAGCTCCAGGAACAGCCGTAAGGTCGTTCGTATTGATAACCAGATCATCTTTATTCCATGGGAGGAGAAACATATGCGTTCCGATCTTATATATGAGGCGCTGGACACGGTAACCAACCGTTATCTTCTGTGCCAGCTCGTGTCGAAGGCGACCCGGAAATTTCATAAGCCGAACACCCGGATCCAGGAGACGATGAATGACGTCCTGGTGCGGGTAGGCGACGCCGCTCAAACTGAAGAGGTAATTACCGCGACAACAGAAAAAGTTGCCGAACCTCAGCGTCGCGCTGCATAATATCTTTTCCTGAAATTACCCCGCCGGGCGGAAGCCTGGCGGGAGTTCAAAAAGTTCTCGCCTCTGAATCGCCGGCGCTAAGCTTTATCCTCCCAAATCAATCCCGTAGGTGACTATGACAATCGCTGAGTTAAAAGAAAAAAATATAACTGAGCTTACCAAGATCGCGCGTACCCTGGACCTCCCCGGCGCCAGCGGCCTGCGCAAGCAGGACCTCATCTTCAAAATCCTGCAGGCTCAGAGTGAAAAAGAAGGGCACATTTTTGCCGAGGGTGTGCTGGAAATCCTGCCCGATGGCTATGGCTTCCTGCGTTCACCGGACTACAACTACCTGCCCGGTCCCGACGACATCTATGTCTCGCCTTCCCAGATTCGCAAATTTGATCTAAAGACCGGTGACACCATCAGCGGCCAGGTGAGGCCGCCGCATGAGGGCGAAAAATATTTTGCGCTGGTCAAGATCGAAGCCGTCAATTTTGAGTCGCCGGAAGAAGCGCGCAACAAGATCCTGTTCGACAATCTGACGCCGCTTTATCCGCAGGAGCGCCTCAAGCTGGAAACCACGCGCGACAACTTCACGGCGCGGGTGATGGACCTGCTCACGCCCATCGGTAAAGGGCAGCGCGGCCTGATCGTTTCTCCGCCGCGCGCCGGCAAGACCATGATCCTACAGAATATCGCCAACTCCATCACCACCAACCATCCTGAGGTGGTGCTGATCGTTCTGCTGATCGACGAGCGCCCGGAAGAAGTCACCGACATGCAGCGTTCGGTGAAGGGCGAAGTGATTTCGTCGACCTTTGACGAACCGGCGGCCCGCCACGTGCAGGTCGCGGAGATGGTAATTGAAAAAGCCAAGCGTCTGGTGGAGCACAAGCGCGATGTGGTGATCCTGCTGGATTCCATCACGCGACTGGCGCGCGCCTACAACACCATTGTGCCTCCGTCCGGCAAGGTGCTCTCCGGCGGCGTGGACTCCAACGCCCTGCAGCGTCCTAAGCGCTTCTTCGGCGCCGCGCGCAACATTGAAGAAGGCGGATCGCTGACCATCGCGGCCACGGCCCTCATCGAGACCGGATCGCGCATGGACGACGTGATCTTTGAAGAATTCAAAGGCACCGGCAACATGGAAGTCATCCTTGACCGCAAGCTGTCAGACAAGCGCGTTTTCCCGGCCATCGACATTCAGCGGTCAGGCACCCGCAAGGAAGAGCTGATCATCCCCAAGGAAGACCTCACTCGCATCTGGGTGTTGCGGCGGGTGTTGAACCCGCTCTCTCCCGTGGAAGCCATGGAGTTGCTGATCGACAAGCTGGGCAAGACACGCTCGAACGGAGAATTCCTCTCGAACATGAGCTCTCTATAAGGAACCAACCTGGGCCCAAAAGCGGAGCAAGGTGGCTTTGTCCCGCTTTCTCTTCGACCGGGCCCATGTCCCATGCTTCCAGGTTGAACCAATCTAGGTATTCCTGAGGGTTCCTCATCTTGCATAAGTTTGATACGGGGCGGACCGGTTACGGCGGCACGGAATTCCCGGGGTTCGATGCACCTTTGGGCAGGATCGGTGCGGCCGCGGCTCAGTGGAACTGTGTTAGTCTGATAGCCAACGGCGGCAAAACTCCCCCCTGTCAAGTCAGTGGCGCAAAAGCGAAAATCCGGCTTTCAGATTTCTTACGTCACCATAACCTATCGCAGCGTTTTTCTGGCGTGCATGGCGGTGCTGGCGCTGGGGTTGCTGGCCCTATCTCTGATTTTTCCTGTCCTCACCAACCGGGTATTCGCTGCCGGTGAAGCCGGACTTAGCAAACTTCTGGCCAAAGTTGGTTTAGGCGATACCGCCAGCGGAGCGGGTATTGAGCCCGGTCAGCAGCAGGCACACTTCACCAATATTGATGGAGTGGTGCGGGTGAAGAAGGCCGGTAGCACTACCTGGCTGGTTGCCGACTACGGTGTCGCTCTCGAGAGGAACGATGTGATTCAGACTTCGCCCGAGGGAATTGCCAAGGTGGTCTTCACCGACGGCACCAACTACACGGTCAAACCTGACTCCCTGATCGTCATTCAGGAGAACTTCGTTACCGCGGAGCAGCAGACGCAAGTCGCGGTGCAGGTAACCACCGGTACCGTAGACCTGGCTACATCGAACATTACCCCGGGTTCCAGGTCGCAGGTCAGTGTGGCCGGATCCACCACCACGTTTGCTCCCGACAGCGCGGCTGAGGTGCAGAATGATGCGCACACCGACCAGCGCTCAATCGTCATTAAGAAAGGCAGCGGCGAAGTTCGGCGCGACTGGCAGGGAGGTCAGGAAGCGGTCCGGTTGACGGCCAACGAAAAGGTCAGCATTCCCACCGACGACGCCAAGAAGATGGCCAAGAGCACGGAGATCGGAGCGCCGATACTGCTCGGTCCCTTTGACAACCAGCAAATCTCGGTGGCTCCCAACGATGCCGGCGTGACCTTTTACTGGAAAGAGGTAGAAGCCGTCCACAATTATCACCTGAGGATTTCCAAGAACCAGTTCTTTACCACGACGTCGATGGTGTTCGACCGGAATATCGCTACCCCCCAGGTGGTGCTGAAAGACCTGCCCGTGGGAACGTACTACTGGGAGGTGCGGTCGGTTGGAGACAATGGCAAGGAGTCGGTGGAGAGCCAGAAGTCCAAATTTACCCTGGTGCCTAAAGGGAATGAGACTTCCAGCATCGCGCTGGAAGTGGGTGACCTGGTGCAACATGGTCATGTGATCGAGGTGCGGGGGCGGACCGAACCCGGCGCCAGGGTCATGGTGAACGGGCAGGAGGCGGTCACGGATGTGGATGGAGGCTTCCATCACTTCACCAGCTCCCTGCCAACAGGGGACAATATCATCACCGTTACGGCGCAGAACTCCAAAGGCGGGGTGAGCACCAAGCAGCAAACGGTGACGATCCAGTAAAATCCCTTATTGCCGGGTCGAGTTTTTTGTTTGAAAGTAGAAGATTCGCAAAATCAGGCGGAGAGTTTCGCGTTTACGGCGGTTTCCAGGGACGGAACGGCAGCGAGACAGGATAAAAACCGGACGCGCGGAGAATAGAGAAGAAAGAGACTGTATGTCTTCAAACGGAATTAAATCAGAGAATTCGCGCATTCACAATTTGCGCTCGCTGTTCAGCATGTTCTCCAGCGACCTGGCCATCGATCTGGGAACCGCCAACACCCTCGTCTACGCTAAAGGCAAAGGGATTGTCGTAAACGAGCCTTCCATTGTGGCGATCAACAAGAACACCGGCGAAGTCGAGGCTGTGGGCAAGGAAGCCAAAGAGATGCTGGGCCGGACGCCGGGAAACATTGTCGCCATCAAGCCGATGAAGGACGGCGTTATCGCCGATTTCAAAGTTACAGAGAAGATGCTGAACTATTTCATCCAAAAGGCGCACAACCGCAAGATGCTGGTGCACCCGCGCATTGTGATCGGCGTGCCTTCGGAAATTACGCAGGTGGAGAAGCGAGCGGTCATGGACTCGGCTTACCGGGCCAAAGCCAGCGAAGTTCACCTGGTGGAGCAGGCCATGGTGGCCGCCATCGGGGCCGGGCTTCCCATCACCGAGCCCAGCGGCAACATGGTGGTGGATATCGGCGGCGGCACCACCGACATCGCCGTGATCTCTCTCAGCGGCATCGTCTATTCCCGCTCCGTGCGCATGGCCGGGAACCAAATGGACGAGGCCATCATGAATTACCTCAAGCGCAAGTACAACCTGCTCATCGGAGAGCGCACCGCGGAGCAGATCAAGATTGAAATCGGTTCGGCGTATCCGCTGGACAAGCCGCTGACCATGGAGATCAAGGGCCGCAACCTGATTGAGGGCGTGCCCAAGACCATCACCATCGACGACAGCGAGATTCGCGAGGCTCTGAGCGAGTGCATCAGCACCATCATGAACGCCATCCGCGTAGCCCTGGAGCGCACGCCTCCCGAGCTCAGCGCCGACATCAGCGATCGTGGCATCGTATTGACCGGCGGCGGAGCGCTTCTGAAGAATCTGGACAAACGCATTCGCGAGGAAACCGGCTTGCCGGTTTCGATCGCCGATGATCCGCTGGCCAGCGTTGTCCTGGGCACCGGCAAGATGCTCAGCGACTTCAAGCTGCTGCGCAAGATCTCTATCGAATAGGAGCGGGCTTTCCCGGCGGCGTTATGGAAAACTTCTTCAGCCGGTACAAAAACCCGCTCGTCCTGATGGCCGTTCTCTTTATTCAGGTCATTGCTCTGGCCACCCAGGTCAAAGCCCGTGGACCTGCAGCGGAGGGGCCACCGCTGATTCGCGTCTGGACGGTGACCGCCATCACTCCTTTCGAGCGCGCCCTGATCGCGACCAGCCATTTCTTCCGCAACACCTGGAACGGCTACGTCGATCTCCGCAAGGTGCATAGGCAGAACCGCGATCTGCAGGAGGAACTTGGCCGCTTACGGCTGGAAAACGCACGCCTCAAGACGGACGTAGAACAGAACCGCCGCTTGCAGGCCTTGCTCGACTTCAAGGAACAATATGTCGGCCAGACGATAGCGGCGCAGGTGATCGGCTCCGGCGGCAGCGAGCAGTCCCACGTTATCTATATCGATAAACACAAAGATCTCAAGCCGGGCATGGCGGTGATTACGCCGGATGGGATCGTCGGCAAAATCAAGGAAGTCTACCCCATGAGTTCCCAGGTGGTCCTGATCAGTGACCGCGACAGCGGCGCCGGAGTGATCCTGGAAAATTCACGCTTGCAGGGCGTGCTGCATGGCAGCGACCTCGGTGATCTGCGGGTGGACGACATCATGTCCGACGAGAAGGTCGACGTGGGCGAACGGGTTATGACCAGCGGCGGCGACCGCGTCTATCCCAAAGGACTGCCGGTAGGAATCGTGAACAAGGTCGGGCAGGACAGCGATGGAGGCCCGTTCCTCAGCATCAGACTTAAACCGGCCGCGGACCTGAATCGTCTGGAAGAGGTGCTGGTGGTTACCAGCATTGCCGAGCGGACACAGTCCGCGAGCAGTGAGCAGCCACGGCGCGCCGCCGACATTCTGGCGCAAAAACTACCAAGCATTCCCAAGCCGACGCCAACTCCGGAGCACGCCGCCGCAAAGACCGCTGCGGCGGGATCTGCCAAGCCTTCCGGTTCGCCCACGCCGGCTGCTGGCAAAAAGAAAACTGAGGCACTAATAACCGCGTCGCCGGCGCCTGCCACTGCTACCAAGAAGATCGCTAGTCCCAAGCAGCCCGCCGCGGCCGAAACTCCTGAAGCCTCGCCCAGCGCGACACCCGAGGCGCAGCAACGCCGTGACCCGGAGAAGCCGCCGCGATGAGCCCGGTCCTTTCGTTGACCTCGCGCGAGGAAATTGAGGTCCACCAGTTCAGCTGGCCGGCATCGATCGGTATTCCGTTGCTGGCGCTGTTCGTGCAGATCTTCGTCTCCCGCTGGTTCGGGTTCCTGCGGATCTTCGATTTCCCGTTGCTGGTGACCATCTTCTTTGCAGTCGCCCGGCGGCGTCCGATTCCCGGTCTGCTGACCGGCGCCATCATCGGCACCCTGCAGGATGTCTTTGCCGGGACCAAGATCGGATTGAACGGGATCGCCAAGACGATGATCGGCTACCTGGCTTCATCGCTGGGCGTCCGGATCGACGTGGACAATCCGGGGTCGCGATTCCTGATGACCTTTGCCTTCTGCCTGGTGCACCGGATTCTGTACATGGTGATCGCCCTCGGGCTGGTGGGAACGCGCGAGCCGTGGCTGTGGGCACACACCCTGGTTTCAGCGCTGGCCAACGGTCTAATGGCCGTAGTCCTGTTCACCGGACTGGACCGGCTTAAGTATCGAGTCTGAATCGGGTAACCGGCCGTCTGGCATCAACATTAATACTTCAGTAACTCCAGTTCAGGGCTTCGTTGGAGAGCGGGTGGCCGCTGTTTGCGGTACTCTATGTTCAGGAGTTCAGCTCTCCTGCGCCTTCTGCGCACAAGAGTATGGTCGGTCGCGACGCAAAAATCTCGTCTGCTAGATTCACCGCCGTTCAGTACGTGATCATGCTGGCTTTTCTGGTGCTGGCCTACGGGCTGTGGAGCCTGCAGGTACGGCATACGGAAGAGCTACAGACCAAGGCCGAGCAGCAGCGCATCAAGCGCGTGCCCATCGTGGCGCCGCGGGGAAAGATACTGGACCGCGACGAACAGGAAATCGTCAAGAACTATCCATCGTTTTCAGCACTGCTGCTGCGCGACCAGATGCGCGACCTGAATGCCGACGCGCAGAAGATCGCCGCGGGCCTGAACATTCCCGTGGATGAAATTCTCGACAAGATCCGCCGTGCCCAGCTTGCCCATCTGCCCGCGTTCCAGCCGATCATCGTGAAAGACGACATTACGCACGACGATCTCTCGTTCATCGAGTCGCATAAGGATGACTTTCCCGAGTTGGAAACGCTCATGGTGCACCGCCGCCTTTATCCCAAAGACGGCTTCATGGCCCACCTCATCGGTTATGTCGGCGAGGTCAGCGAAGACATGCTGAATACCCCGCAATTTGAAACCTACGAGCGCGGCGACATCGTGGGCCAGTCGGGCGTGGAGCTCTACTACAACGACGTTCTCAAAGGCAGAGATGGCTCGCGCAAAGTGCTGGTGAACAGCAAGGGCAAGGAGGTCGGCCGTCCAAAAGACGCCAACGTCCCGGCAGTGGCGGGCAAGGAATTAAAGCTGACCATTGATATCGATATTCAAAAGGCAGCAGAACAGGCGCTGGAGGGCAAGAACGGGGCGATCGTGGCTTTGGATCCGCGGAACGGCGAAGTCCTGGCCATGGTCAGCCGTCCCGCTTTCGATCCCAACGATTTTGCGATCCGCATCTCCGCCAAAGAGTGGAAGCAGCTGACGGACGATCCGGACCACCCGTTGTTGAACAAGGCGATCCAGGCGCAGGTGGCGCCGGGATCGGTGTTCAAGATCATCATGTCTTTGGCCGGCCTGGAGGAAGGCGTGGCCCAGACGCTCAACGTGAATTGCCAGGGAGGCGGAATCTTCTTCGGCAGCTATCACGAGTGCTGGATCAAGCATGATCCGCAACGCGCGCACGGCAGCGTGGGCATCTCCAAGGGCATTTATCAATCCTGCGACGTTTTCTTCTACACGCTCGCGGAAAAGCTGGGAATCGAGAAGATTGCCAAGTGGGCTACAGCGGTTGGCATCGGCAAAAAGACCGGGATCGACTTGCCCAACGAAGTCAGCGGCGTGATGCCGTCAGAAGAATGGAAGATAAAGAACTTCCACCAGAGGTGGTACGCCGGAGAGGTTATTTCCGTTGGGATCGGACAGGGTGCTGTTGCGGTTAGTCCGATTCAGATCGCGCGCGCTATTGGCGGTATCGCCATGGGTGGGACCTTCTACCGCCCGCACGTAGTCGATCTGGAGCAGCTGCCTGCGGAATACAAGTACCTGGCGAAGGCGGAGGGCGGCCAGCCCGAGGTCGTGCATCTGCCTCTTGACCCGCAAAGCTGGATCACCATCACCGATGCCATGGCCAACGTGGTGAACCCGATAGGAACGGCAGCCGCTTCACATCTGCAGGGAGTCGATTTCGCCGGCAAGACGGGAAGCACGCAGAAAGTGAGCCATCACTATCTGGAAACGCACGGGCTAAAGGAAAAGAATCTGAAAGGCGAACTCAAGGGTAACGGCTGGTTTGCCGGCGTCACTCCGCGGCGCAACCCGGAGATCGTGGTGGTGGTTTACTTTGAAGGCGGCGAACACGGACCGTTGGCGGCGCGCATCGCCGCGCAGGTGATCAAGCTCTTTGTTGAAAAGCAGCGACGGGTGCGCAACAATCCGCTGCTGTTCAGCGACAAGCTCGATCCGGGATCGGTGCCCATCGCCGGGCTGTGGAGCGCTCCCAGCGAGAATGACGCTGAGGGTGGGAACGAACCGGGACACTTTCAGGGCGGCACCATGCTGGTCAGGATGACGCCGGAAAGACGCAAACATTTGAAGCCCGCATCTTTCGCTGTGGGTACAGCCGCTGTGGGTACAGCCGGGACCGACTGATGCGCCGCCTGATCTCCTTCCGCGATTTCGACTGGGTTCTACTGGGCTTTGTGCTGTTGATCTGCGGGCTGGGAGTGCTGGAGATTTACAGCACCACCTACGGCACCAAGTTCGCCGGCTCTCACATCAAGCAGATTTACTGGATCCTATTCGGGCTGCTTCTTATGTTTGCCGTCAGCCTGGTCAACTATCAGGTGCTGCTGGAAAACGCGCATTGGCTATATGCGGCTGCGCTGATCTCCCTGGTTGCGGTGGCCGTGTTTGGGAAAAAATATCTGGGCGCCCGCCGCTGGATACTTTTGCCCGGCGGGCAACACTTCCAGCCTTCGGAGTGGGTCAAGCTGGTGTTGATCATCGCGCTGGCCAAGTACTTTGCCGAAGAGAACGACCGCGGAGCCTCCCTCTCTGACGTCATCAAGGCGGGAGCGATCGCTGCCGTCCCCATGCTGCTGGTCCTGAAGCAGCCCGACCTGGGCACGGCTCTGACCTATGTTCCCGTGGCGGTGATGGCGCTGTTTCTGGGAGGGATTAAGTTTCGCCATGCGGCCGTGGTTCTGCTGATCGCGGGAGTGCTGGCTCCGGCGATCTGGCACTACGGCCTTAAGCCGTATCAGAAAGACCGGCTCACCACCTTCCTCCATCCAGAGGCGGATTCGCAGAAGGCGGGGTACCAACTTGAGCAATCCAAGATCGCCGTGGGAGCCGGCGGCATCTGGGGCCAGGGAGTGCTTAAAGGGTCGCAAACACAAGGGTTGTTCCTTCCCGAGCCGCACACCGACTTCATTTTTGCGGCCTGGTCAGAGGAACACGGCTTTGTGGGCGCGTTAACCCTGTTGCTGCTATACTTTATGGTGTTGATGCGTTTGATCCACAACGCTCAGACTGCGCCTGATCGCGCAGGGAGCTTTGTGATCATGGGCGTGGTAGCAGTTTTGCTGTTTCACGTCCTGGTTAACGCCGGAATGGTGGTTGGCTTTATGCCCGTCACCGGAATTCCGCTGCCGCTGATGAGTTATGGCGGCTCTTCACTGCTGTTCATGTTTTTGGCGCTGGGGATAGTGATGAACATTCGGATGCGCCGCTTCGTGAACTGACGCAGGATTCAAAAAACATTGCGCCCGAAACGGCGCAGGGAAACAGAGATATTTACGTTGTGCCCTGACGTTTAAGAGAGGGCAGCCGGCCTTTTACTTAGAAGCGAGCCGGAGAGAAATTCAGAGAGCACGGCCCGGGTGGGGAACGGCCCCGCGAATCGCTGGGTGGCCACAAACTCAGGACGTGCACAGGGTATCAAGATTCTTCAACAAGCTTATCTGCATAGTGAGGGAGCCTTTACCGGGCCACACCCGGCGAGCTCCGCACACGTTCGCGTCAGGAAAGAAAAATCAAGACCTGCAGACAGCTTTGCGCCGTTCCTATTCCGGCGCGGATAATTCCTACCCTTCTGAACCTGCTCCGCCGTTCTTCTTACATCCGGCCGGCTAGACCGGAAAGTGATCAATGTCGAAAGAACTCTTTGTCTCTTCGACGCCGCACGAAACCAAAGTGGCGATCGTCGAAGAAGATCAGTTAGCTGAAATCTATTACGAGCGGGAAAACGAATACACCCTGGCCGGCTCCATCTATAAGGGCCGGGTTACGCGCGTGCTTCCCGGAATGCAATCCGCGTTCGTCAACATCGGATTGGAACGAGACGCCTTCCTTTACGTCTCCGACTTCCTTCTGGAAGAAGAAGACGATGACACCGAGGGCCTGGAACAGGCGGTGTCGCGCGCGCGGGTGGTAGAGTCTCGCGGCCCGGAATCGCCTGGCGAAAAAGAAGAACACGTTCAGGCGCCGAATGGCCACGCGAAAGAGGCAGCAGAGGAATCTTCTGAGAGCGCACCGGCTGCGGCTGATGAGCAGGAAGAGACTGTTGCCGAAGGCGCGCGCGCGAGCAATGGCGGCGCCGAGGAACAGGATCGAGAAGGCGCCCGCAGATGGCGCGGACGCCGTCGCCGCCGGGGACGCGGTGGACGCTTCCAGGAACGTGAAGAGCGTGGTGATCGCGGCGAACGCAGTGATCGCGGCGAACGCAGTGAGCGGGCCGAATCCGCAGACCGCGGCGGCCGCAACGAGCGCAGCAATCGCGCCACGGAATCATCCGGGAGCGGACGCTCGGAAGGCTCGCATTCCGGCAGTCCTGCGCAAGAGCCCATTTTGCTTCCCGGTGAATCCATTTCCAAGTACCAGCCGCTTTCAGAGTCGAAGCCTTCCCGGACGGCCGAGCGCAAGCCGGCTCCGGTCAGGACCGCGCGGCCATCGACCGAGTATTCGCTGAATGTAGCGGATTTCTCGCCGGATTCCATGGTTCTGCCCGGCGAATCCATCTCCAAATATCGCGGACAGAGCTCTCGCGCGCCGCGCCACGCCGAGGTTACTGCAATGCCGGTTGCGGAGCAGCATCCGGAGATCGCCGGCCACGAGCACGGCGTTCGCCAGGACTTGGAATCCGCCGGCCCGGTTCCTCATGTGCATGAAGCCGAGCACGCGCAGGAACATGGGCATGCCGAAGAAGCAAGTCACGGAACCGCCAGCCTCGCTCCCCTGGTGATTCCTTCTTCAGAGGAAACAGAGTCACAATCCGAGATCGAGATTCACAGGGCTGACGTTGCTGAGCCGCAAAGCTCCGTGGAGCACGACATCGCTGAGGAAGAAACGGTTGAATCCGAATTGAAGCCGGCTGGCACGGAATTTGAGTCGACAGAATCCGCGCTCTCGCCCCATGTACATCCCGAATCGGGTGATCCCTGGCGGGCTTCGGGCAGCGGTCTTCTGGAGGAAGAAGAGATCGAAGAAGAAGAGAGCGAGCTGCCGGGCTTCGAGGAAGACGCCGACCTGGGAGAATTCGAAGAGCTGGAAGAAGAAGTCATGGGCCAGGACCAGATCGCGGCCGGCCGGGAGCTGATTGAAGCCGTGCGCGACGCGCACGTGAATGAGCATGCCACCGGACAGTATGAGGGCGAAGGCCTGGAGCCGGAAGAGATGGAAGGCGAACCCGCGGGTGTGTTCGGGGCAGAAGAAGAGTTGGATGATGAAGATGAAGCCGGTTTTGAAGAATCAGCTGCGGGCGAGCATGGCGAGGACCTGGAAGGCGCTCGCGCCGAGCATCGCGCGGCAGGCACTGCGGGGTTTCAGCAACCGCAGCGTTCCGATCGCCGTGGAGAGCGCCGCGGTGGCGGGCAGAGGCGTCCGGGCGGACGGCGCAATATGCGCGGCCGCCGGCATCATGCGCCGCGCCAGCTGCCGGCCATCAGCGATCTTCTGAAGGAAGGCCAGGAAATCCTGGTACAGATTGCCAAGGAGCCCATCGCCAAGAAGGGCGCGCGCATCACCAGCCACATCGCTCTGCCGGGCAGGTTCCTGGTGTACATGCCCACGGTGCATCACACGGGAGTTTCAAGAAAGATTGCGTCGGAAGAAGAGAGGCATCGCCTGAAGCGGATCGCGTTGAGCGAGCGCGGCGAGGCCCAGGGCGGCTTCATCGTGCGCACGGCAGCGGGGGGAGCGAATGAAGACGATCTTCGCGCCGACATCCGCTTCCTCATCAACCTGTGGAACGAGATTCGCGGCCGCGCCGATAACTCCAAGGCTCCGGCGCTGATCTACCACGACCTCAACCTGGTGGAGCGGATTCTGCGCGACCAGGTGACCACGAGCTTTTCCGCAGTGTGGGTTGACACCGAGCAGGAATACGAGCGGGTGTTGCGCTTCGTAAGCCGCTTCCAGCCTTCGCTGGTGAAGCGAGTGAAGCTCTACAGCAAGGAAACTCCGCTGTTCGAGCAGTTCAACATCACTGAGGAAATCAACAAGGCGCTCAAGTCCAAGGTCTGGCTGAAGAGCGGCGGCTACATTGTGATCAACCAGACCGAAGCCCTGGTGGCTATCGATGTGAACACCGGCAAGTACGTGGGCAAGACGGCGCGCCTGGAAGACACTATCGTGCGCACGAACATCGATGCCATCCGCGAGATTGTGCGCCAGATCCGGCTGCGCGACCTGGGCGGAATCATCGTGATCGATTTCATCGACATGGACGAGCGCAAAAACCGGCAGAAAGTTATGCAGGCCCTGGAGGACGCGTTGAAGGCCGACCGCGCGCCTTCAAAGGTCCTGCAGTTCAACGATTTCGGACTGGTGGCGATTACCCGCAAGCGGGTGAAGCAGTCGCTGGAGCGCACCCTGGGCCAGCCCTGCCCCACCTGCCAGGCCACGGGAATGATCAAGTCGGTCACCACCGTCTGCAATGAGATCTACGTGGAGATGCGCAAGATGTGCCGCCATTTCGAGCATGACATCATGCTGCGGGTGAACCCGGAGGTGGCCAAGGCGCTCAAGAATAATGGCGGGCGCTGGATCCAGGAGATGGAAGAGCTCACCCGCCAGACGGTGCTGGTGAAGTCCGACCCGTTGCTGCATCCCGAGCACTTCGACATTCAGTAAGCCTTCACTTTGCCTGAGCCGGACCGCGAGGTCCGGCTTTTTTATCTGGTATATTGCTGGGTCATTTCCAGGTCTGGTGTCGATAGCCTGCGCCCCGCATGAAGAAAAGCAAATTCAAAGACAGTGCCGCGGAAGAGCGCGCTCTCAGCGCCTATATCAAGCTGGCTCGTGCAGCCAACAGTGCCATGGCCTACGCTCGCGTCGGCCTGGAAGAGGCCGGATTGACCCTGGGGCAGTTTGCCGTGCTGGAAGCTCTCTATCATCTGGGGCCGCTCAATCTGGGAGACCTGGCAAAGCGCGTGCTCACCAGCGGCGGCAATCTGACCATGGTGGTCGACAATCTGGAGAAGCGGGGGCTGGCCAGGCGGCGGCAGCAGGGAAGAGACAAGCGCTTCATCCTGGCCTCGATCACGCCCGCGGGACGGCGCTTGATTTCACGAATTTTCCCGCAACATGCCCGGCGCATCACCGAGGTGTTGGGACGCCTCACTCCAGCGGAGCAGGACGCTCTAGGGGTTCTTTGCAGGAAACTCGGCACAGGCGAGTGATCGCGAAAGCCGCCTTTACCCCTTTGCCGTGATGTCCGCAAACGACGGTAGGCCGGGAAGACCTCTGGCCATCTTGACTGCGCGGATGATAGCCTGGGCCATGACTTCGGCGGCGATAGCGCCGATGAGGCCGTGATTCACATTCAACTTCAGAGAGCCGGTGGAGAGCGCGAAGATGGTGTCTCCGTCAAAGGGCGTATGGACGGGATTGATGGTTCGCGCCAGGCCGTCGTGCGCCATCTGCGCGATCTTGGTCATTTGCGTCTTGTCAAAAGCCACGTTGGTGGCGACTACGCCGAGCGTGGTGCTGGCATGCGCCGTGGGGACGAGCTGATAGCCGCGAAGGATCTCCGCCATGGAGTTGCGGAAACCGCGCCCATCGGCGGCGCGCGCGCCGCCCAGGATCTTTCCGTTTGCAGGATCAATGACGTCGCCCACGGCATTGACCGCTGCCAGGCCCGCCACAACGATCTCCGAGCTTCCGACCTTGATGCCTGCCGAGCCCACGCCGGACTTCATCGCGAACTGCATGCCGAACATCTTTCCCACCGTGGCGCCGGCGCCCGCGCCAACGTTGCCTTCGGCAACGGGACCAGTGCTTGCGGCGTGGCTGGCCTGGTAACCGGACTCGGCATTGGGCCGGATCGCGCCATCGCCGACATCCAGATCAAACAAGACCGCCGCAGGCACGATGGGAACTACGCCGCGATATCCAGTCTTTCTTCCCTGAGCCTGCGGATCAAACTTGAACCCGATTCCGTGCTCTTCCAGGTAGCGCATGACGCCGGTGGCGGCATCGAGACCAAAGGCGCTGCCTCCGGTGAGCGTGATGGCGTGAATCTGCTGCACGGCATTGACGGGGTTGAGCAAGTCGGTTTCGCGCGTGCCCGGGGCCGAGCCTCGTACGTCGACTCCGGCAACTGCGCCGGCTTCGCACAGCACCACGGTGCATCCGGTAGGCCGCTGCTGAGAGGTGAAGTGGCCGACTTTGATCCCAGTCACGGCGGTAAGGCTCAGTCCGAATGAAGCCGCCGGCTCGGATTCTGACTGGGCAGCTGGTTGGGCGAGAGCTGGGCCTCCGCTGCCCGCGGCCGCCATCAGCGCTAACAACGATTGAGTGAATTCCCTACGTTGCATGAAAGTTCCTGGGCGCGTCATCGGCCGCACTGTTCACCCTTCTGGTCCTTCGTCGGTCTTCCGATTCCGAGGATAGTCGCCACAGCGACGATCAGAAATGCAGTCATGATTCCCAGAGCCTGCGGTGACAGCAGCCAGAGTCCCCGGCCATGAGTGTAATAGGAAATCAGCAGCGTGGCCGCAAGAGCTCCGGCGATGGTGGCCAGAACCGCTTGCGAATTCACCCGCTTCCAGTACAGACCGGCAACCACGGGAACGAACAACGATACGGCCAGCAAACCATAAAAGATACTGACCGCGGCCACAATCGAAGAGAGAAAGGCGGCAAGCAGGACGCCGGCCAGTCCGGCGAGAACCCCGGTCGCGCGGCTTACCATGAGCAATTTCCTGTCGGACACCTGGGGATTGAGAAAGGTCTTATAGAGATCGACGGCAAGGGAAGTGGAGAGCATGAACAGGATGGTGTCAGTGGCGCTGAGCTCGGCGGAAAAAATGGAAGCCAGCGCCCAGATGCCCATCCACCTGGGCAGCAGCTTCATCATGACCGCAGGCATGGCCAGCTCGGGATTGCTCAAGTGAGGAAACGCGGCCAGCGCGCACAGGCCGAGAACCGCGGGAACAACGGCAAATCCGGCCTGGGCCAGCGAGTTCATCCCCACGCCCAGCCGCACAGCCTCGCGGCTCCGCGCGCCATATAGTTTCTGCACCAGGCCGGGTGAAACCATAAAGGACGGCGCGAGGATAGCGAAGTAAGCAAGTATCTGCCGGGCGCCTGCGCCGGTGAAGGAGAAAAGTTGCGCAGGAGCAATCGCAGTTTGATTTTGCGCCGCATTCACTTGTTCGACAAGATGTGCCCAGCCACCGACGGCGTGCAAGGCAAAGGGAACAGCCAGCAACAGGCCGGACATGGTGACTGTCAATTCGATGATGTTGACGAAGGCCGAAGCCACCAGCCCGCCCGCCGAATAATAGGCAATCGCCACCAGGCCGCCAACGGCGCATCCCGCCCACTTGGGCAAGCCCAGCACAACGTTGAGGATCCAGGAAATGGCGATCAACTGTCCGGCGAGAATCGCCAGCGTCCCCAGCCACAGCAGACAGGCGATGGTCCCTCTGACGGCTTTGCTATAGCGCCATTGCAGGAAATCGCCCATGGTGTTCAAGGAATTTCCTTTGGCGATCTCCCACAATCTGGGACCCAGCAGGGTGGCCAATATCAGCGTACCGAAAGCGGCAGAGCCGACCCACCACCAGGCGGAGAGGCCCAAGCGGTAGCCAAGCCCGGTGGCTCCCACCGTGGATCCAGCGCCGAGGTTGGCGGCGAGAAAAGTGGCGAAGATCGATCCCGCTCCCAATCGTCGGCCGGCTACGAGGAAGTCCGAAGCCGACTTCACACGCCGGCTGGCATAGACACCGAGTGCCATCAGCGCAGCCGCGTAGATCAGTATGCCGATCAGATAGGCGTTCATAGCGGGAGCAGATTGAGCCTGGATTTCTGCTGGGAATGTTAACAGCAGGGTGGTGAATGGCGCGCCGGATTCCGCGGGCGGCATGCTATCTTAATTCGCTCATGTCTCCCATCAACTGGCTGTATGCAGTCGCCATTTTTCTTGGCAGTTTCCTGCTCTTTTTAGTGGAACCGATCGCCGCCAAACGGCTGCTGCCTTTGCTCGGCGGGTCGGCGGCGGTGTGGACCACCTGCCTGGTTTTTTTCCAGGTCGCGCTTCTCTTTGGCTATCTTTGCGCGCACTGGCTGGCCAACCGGCTGCACCGGCGCGCCCAGTCGCTGGTCTACGTGGGATTGCTGGCGGCTTGCGTGATCCAGGCGGGGATGAATCTTCATCCTGCGCTGCACGCCTCGACGGCGCATCCGATCACCAGCGTGTTCTGGGTTCTCGGTTCGCTGATCGGGCTGCCTTTCCTGGTGCTTTCCGCGAACAATCCCTTGCTGCAATCGTGGTATGCGATAGGCTTCGGGCCCGGTCGTTCGGCCGGGACAGCCGGCGGAGAAGCCGTGGCTGTAAGACCGCCTTACCGCTTGTTCGCGCTTTCAAATTTCGGGTCGTTGCTGGCCTTGCTCATCTACCCATGGCTGGTTGAGCCGCGTTTCAGCCTGCGCGCGCAGAGCGTGATCTGGTTTTCCGGTTTCATTGTGTTTTCACTGGCGTGCGCGGGGATCGCCTTCTTTCAGGCTCGAGCCGCACGAGGTCCCGTGGTGACAGTGGAGCAACCGAAGATCGCTGCCGATGCGCCGCTGAAGGAAGAGCCTCAGCCGCCCTTGAGCGATCGCGTTCTCTGGCTTCTGCTGGCAGGCTGCGGGTCGCTGCTGTTGTGCGCGATGACCAACCACATTGTGCAGAATGTGGCCGCGGTGCCTCTGTTGTGGATTGTCCCGCTCACCATGTACCTGCTGAGCTTTGTGATCGCCTTCAGCCGCGGGCAATGGATGCCGCGGCTGCTGCGCGTGCGCATCCCGGTGTTTGGTCTTTCCATCGCGCGCATGTGCCTGCTAGGCTTTACCGCGGTCGCGCTAGGCGGGCTGGTCTACATTACGATTTACTGGCGATCGGAAATCCCGCTGTGGCTGTCATTGCCTTTCTACAGCCTGGCGCTGCTGATCCTGTGCCTGTTTTGCCATGCGGAGCTGCACCGGCTGTGTCCTTCGCCGCGGTACGCGACGTCTTTCTATCTCATGATCTCCGCCGGCGGCGCTGTGGGTTCGCTGTTCGTGGGCGTGGCGGCGCCGCTGATATTTTCCGGCAGCTACGAGCTGATGTGCGGCCTGGTCGTGACCACGCTGCTGATTCTTGCCGTAACCTGGGCGCTGGGAATCGGCTGGCGGATTTTCTGGGGCATTGCGACGATCGGCATCGCCGTACTGCTAATTTATTCGCAGGCGCATGAAGACGACGAGCACACCACGGTCCGAGTCCGAAATTTTTATGGCGCGCTGCGCGTGAGCGAGGATTTGAGCGCTCCATTCAACGGTATTACCCGCGTTCTCTACAACGGCACTATCACTCACGGGACGGAGATCTTCACGTCCGAGCTTCGCGACAGCCCGACTTCCTACTACGGCCATCACTCGGGTGTGGGCCTGGCGCTGGACGTTTGCTGCGAAAAACGGCCGCGGCGGGTGGGAATTATCGGACTGGGTGCGGGCACGCTGGCAGCCTACGGGCGCAGCGGCGACGTTTTCCGCTTTTACGACATCAACCCGCTGGTGGAGGACATTGCAAAGAACACCTTTTTCTACGTGCGCGACTCCAAGGCAAAGGTCGACATTGTCACCGGGGACGCGCGGCTGTCGATGGAGGCGGAGCCGCCGCAAGGTTATGACGTCCTGATCGTGGACGCTTTTTCGAGCGATGCGATTCCCGTCCATCTGCTGACGGCGCAGGCCATCGCACTCTATCGCCGGCACTTGAAGCCTGATGGCATCCTCGCCATCCATGTGTCAAACAAGTACCTGAACCTGATTCCGGTGGTGGAGCAGGAAGCGGAAAACGCCGACCTGGAGTCGGCCTATATAGCCTCCTACGATGAGGATGATATAGGCGTATACAGCGCCGATTGGGTGCTGGTCACGGCTAACGATGAGTTTCTCTCCCGGAGTGAGATTGCCGAGAACATTGCCGAAAGCGGTACGGTGAAAGGACTGCGTCTCTGGACTGACGATTACAACAGCGTTTTGCCCCTGCTTAAGTGGCGGATTCCCAAGCCGCCTCCGGATGCGCCGAAATAATCATTGCGCCGGCGGGCCCGTGGATGCGCATTCCGAATGATGCAGGCCCAACCCGTTACTTTTTGACCATTCCAACCATGCAGTGCCGGGCCTTCGGTAACCATTTTCGGCCAGATAGCGAACCGTGTGCATCAATGCCACTATATGTTGTGGTGCTATGAACTTGGTGACTCAGGATTTTGATATTACTGGGGCAAAAAAAAGGTATTAGCCCTAAAGATATCGGGGTAACAGGGGAAAAACACGGAAATTCCCTATTGACGTCCTAAGTTGGCCCAGATATAACTCGCTTCGACCTGAAGTTTTCCCCCCGAGAAAATCAAAGCCAAAACCCAACGTGGAAAGGCTACGTTATGGCAACAGATTCGCGTGAGGTAATGAACATCCGACAGGCTTCGCAGTATCTGGGGGTCAGTCCCGACACGCTTTACAAGTACGTCACCGAGGAAAAGATCCCGGCATTCAAGCTGGGCAACCGCTGGAAGTTCAAGAAGACGATTCTCGACCAGTGGATGGAACAGAAGAGCACCATGAGCATGAATAGTGCCAAGAAGAAGCCGAAGGCAGCCAAAGCGGCCGGCGGACGTTAGGTTGAAGCACGGGTAACTCAGGAACACAAGGCGGAACAGCAATGTTTGGATCAGCAAAATCGATAGTAGGCCTGGACATCGGCTCGAGCAGCATCAAGGCGATTGAATTGAAGCGCGCCAAGGGCGAAGTCATGGTTTCGCACCTGGGCCTGGAACCGCTGGCCAGCGATATCGTGGTGGACTCGATGATCGTCGACTCCGGCAGCGTTTCCAGCGCCATCAGCAAGATCTTCGGGCTGCACGGGATCAAGACCAAGAACGTGGCCACGTCGGTGAGCGGGCACTCAGTGATCGTGAAGCCGATCAAGGTCCAGCCCATGAGCGAAGCCGAGCTGGCCGAGGGCATTACCGCGGAAGCCGCCCAACACATTCCGTTCGACATCGCCGACGTAAATCTGGATTTCGAAATCCTGAACCCGGAAAACAACGGGCAGCAGATGGACGTGCTGCTGGTAGCCGTAAAAAAGGACAAGATCCTGAACTATACCAACGTGCTTTCGCTGGCGGGAAAGACGCCGGCGGTGGTGGACATTGACGCTTTTGCGCTGCAGAACTGCTACGAATACAACTACCAGCCGGCGCACGATACCACGGTGGCCTTGCTGAATCTGGGCGCCAGCGTGATGAACATCAACATTGTGAAGGGCACTACGCCGCTGTTTACGCGCGATGTCAGCGTGGGCGGCAACCAGTACACGGACTCGCTGCAGAAAGAGCTCGATCTGAGTTTCGAGGATGCCGAGGCGCTGAAGCTGGGCAAGAAAGTCGGCACCGTCAGTGAAGACGCCAAGCATCCGATCCTGCAGCAGGTAACGGAAATCATCGTCCTGGAAATACAGAAAACCTTCGACTTCTTCCGCGCCACGGCGCCGGGCGAGCATATTGACCGGATTTACATTGCCGGCGGTTCGTCCAAAGTGCCGGGGCTGGTGGAAGCTCTGCGCCAGGAGTTCGCGCTTCCGGTGGAGATTATGAATCCGTTTCAGCGGATCATGCCGCCATCAGATGCAGGAGAAAACGAGATCCTGGAGCAAAACCCCGGGCAGTTGGCGGTGGCCGTGGGTCTGGCCCTGAGGAGCTTTGAAAACCTATGATCCGCATCAATCTAAGTTCTCTGGCACCTGCAAAATCGAAGCGCGGCCGGCGTGCCGGTCCGAGCATGCCAACCATCTCCGTACCTGGCGAGGGATCGAGCACGATTGTTTTAGCGTTGATCGTGTTCGGTGCGGTGGGGATAGGAATCGTGGTTTCGTGGCTGTACCTCGACCGAACGTCCACTCAGTTGAAAAAAGACATGCAAGTTGCAGAGGCCGAGAATCGGCGGCTGGCTGAGGTCAAGACCAAGTACGAAGCCAGCAAGAAGAAAGCCGATATGTTCGAGCGCCGGGTCAAGGTAATCGATGACCTGAAGGAGGCGCAGAAAGGTCCGGTCACTCTACTCGACCTGGTTGCCGAGACCGTGAATAAGACTGACGCGGTGTGGCTGAACAGCGTGACCTCCGATGGCAAGAACCTGGATTTCATCGGCATGGCGCTGAGTCCGGACGCGGTGGCAGATCTGATGGCGAACCTCAGGAAAACGGGAGCATTCAAGAGCGTAGACATCAAGGAGACCGCGCAGGACGCCAGCGTGAAGGAAGTTGTGGCGTTCAAGTTCGAACTGATTTGCGAGATCGGCTTCTCCAGCAAGGTGCAGCAGAAGGCATAGTTTTACAAGGGCTAGGGATAATATCTATGGCGAAATTCAGCGAAATGCCGGCCGGTACAAGGTTACTGGTTCTGCTCCTTCTCGGGGCCATGGTTGGGACCGGTTATTACTTTTTGTATTTTAGCGGCAAGAACCAGGAGAACCAGGAGCTTGACCGGAAACTCAAAGACAAGAAGGCGGAAAACGAGCGGCTCAAAGAGTTTGTGCCCAAGCTGGCGCAATTGAATCGCGACATGGCCATTCTGGAACAGCAGATTGAAAGAGAGAAGAAAGTGGTTCCGGAAGACAAGGATGCCGACCAGTTCATCCGGATCCTGCACGATACGGCGGCCACCTCGGGTATTGAGATTCGTCGTTACACGGCCATGCCAATCGCCAATCACGAGTTTTACAGCGATGTGCCGTTTTCGATCGATATCGACGGTCCGTACTATTCAGTCCTGAATTTCTTCCAGCGGGTTGGCGAACTGGAGCGGATCGTAAATATCGACAATTTGCAGCTGGCCAGCACTAAAAACACCAACGCTGCGAAGGTGAAAGGCACATATCCCTATACTCCGGGGGAGACGATCGTAGCCAGTTGTACGGCGACGACATTCTTCAGCCGCGAACCGGATGCGAATCCGCCTGCGGCTGCTACGGGGGCGCAGCGGCCGGGACAGCCCGGGCAGCCGGGAGCAGCAGCGGCGCCGTCCGCTCCAGCAGCGCCGGCAGTCAAGAAATAGGGGTTTCGTTTTTGAGCCAAGCAGAGGGGAACTGAAATGAAGGTGATTCGAATTCTCGCGCTCGCATCCGCTGTGACAGGATTAGCTGTTGCGCAGAATCCCGCAGGCTCGCCGGGCGCTAACGCCAGTCCAACGGCGACGCCGGCTGCGTCGCCCAGCAAATCGCCGGCCGCCAAAGGCACGCCCTCGCCGGCAGCCAAGACGCCCGCAGGATCGGCAAAACCGACACCTACCTCAGCGAGCGCGACGAAAACTTCGAGCACGGTGAAGAGTTCGAGCACAGTCAGCTCGACCACGACAGCAAAGACTGCATCGGGCCAACCGTCACCAGCGGCAAAGACCTCATCGGGCGCGCCGGCAGCGAATTCTGCAACGAGCAAGACAGCCGGTCAGACTGGGAGCTTGACGACCGTCAAAGGGCAGGCGCCAAGTTCCAAGGGAGCGCCTGCAGCAAGCGCGACCGCATCTCCAGCGAAAGGCGCGGTGAAACCGGCGACAACCAAGGCCCAGTCTTCGGTAGCCACCGGCACCCTGGCCACCAAGAGCAAGACGGGAACAACAGACAAGACTAAAGCGGTCGGCGCGATTTCGGTTGCCCCGGGCAAGACGGCAGGCAAAGGTACAACGCCGGCAAGCGCGAAAGATGCAACCAAGAAGCCAGTTACCGTCGTAGCCACTCCGGCGCACCCGGCAACGGCGACGACTGCAGTTGCAGCGCCGGCACCGGAGAAGAAACCTCCGTCCAGGCCGATTGGCCAGAATGGGCGCAGAGATCCGTTTGTGAGCCCCATTCGATCGGTCGGGAACGTCGGTCCGAACCCGGGCTGCACCGGTGGAAAGCGCTGCCTTTCGATTCCCGAGCTGGTATTGCAAGGGACGGTGAAAGACATCAGCGGGAAGATGATGGCGGTAGTCGCCAACAGCACCCGCCATACCTACACGCTGCGCGAAAACGATCAGGTATTCAACGGCAGCGTGGAAAAGATCACGACGGACTCGATCGTGTTTCGCGAGTTCGTGAAAGACGCGTTGGGCCGGGAAACCGCGCGTGAGGTAGTGAAAAAACTCCGTCCGACAACATAAAGGCGGAGGAAGTCATATTCGCAGTCGGCTGTTGGGCCGAACCGGGGGAAGCAGTCTGAAATCGTACGCAAGCCCGAAGAGGGCTGGTTCTGAGCGTCATTGCTCGCAGCGGGCGTTCAGTGGGCTGGGCACGGCCGGCGGTTGGTCCGCCGCGCGGGGAGACAAGGAAATGAGGCAAAAACAACTGCTGGGACTTATCTTGCTGTTCGCGCTTGCAAGCGCGACGGCAACAGCATCCGTTTCGCAACTGTCGGGAGTGGTGGTGACGAGCCGTCAAAACGAAGGCTTGGTGACCATCCTCGCGAGCGGAGCATTCACGCATACAGAGTACCGGCCGACCGACAACCTGATGCTGATTGACCTGGCAGGGGTATTGCTCGCTCACCCCGATCCCGCTTTGCACAGCGTCTATGCGCCCGGCGTGCGTTCTTACAAGGTGGTTGCCTACCGGGCTGCCGACGGCGTCGCGATTACCAGGATCGAGCTCAACCTGATCGCCAGGGCCAAATCCGAGGTAAACGACATCGAAGGCGGCATCGAGGTGCGCTTGACCGGCGCTCCAGCTGTGTTGCCTAGCAAGGATGCTATTGCCGCAGCCGCTGCTGCGCGCAGCAAAGCCTCGCCGATGAGCCGGATTGAGAAAGTTTCCGTCTCGCGCCACGAGCAGAATCTCGAAGTCCAGATTGCCGGAAACGGTCCGCTCACGGCCAAGACCATGAAACTTACCGGTCCCGACCGGCTGGTGGTGGACATTCCTAACTCCGTGCTGGACGGGCGCGCGCGGCACATCGCCGTCGACAGCTCCGTGGTGAAAGACGTTCGCGTGGGCCGCTTCCAGTCTGATCCGCCGGTCACGCGCGTGGTCGTTGACCTGGTTTCGGCGGGCGATTTCGATCTTGCGCCCGTGGGCAACAACCTGCTTCTCACGCTGCATGAAAAGACCTCCACACCGGTGGCAACGGCCAAAACCGAAGTCGCAATGCCGGGGGTTCAGGCTGTTTCCGCTATTTCTGAGCCTGTGGTCACGACTGCCGCGTCCGCCGCGGTCCATCAGCCAGCTGAAACCGCGCAGAAGACGGACAACGCGGCAACTCGAGCCGATGTGGCTGCGTCCCATTTCGCCCATGCGGCCCCGCAAGTAGCTACTTACAATCAGCCACCTTACTCCAACGCCAGCCTGGGCGTGCAGCCGGCGACGGTAAATGCGGCTCTGCAGCAGCAGGCAGCGGCAGGAACGTCGAGTACATTCTCCGGCCCGGTCAGCAGCTGCACCAGCGGACACTACACCGGCGAACCGATTGGACTGAATTTCAAAGATCTGGACTTGAAAGACTTCTTCAAAGTCATTCAGGAAATCAGCGGCCTGAACGTCGTGCTGGATCCCGCAGTGAAAGGGACGGTCAGCATTTATCTCAATGACGTGCCCTGGGACCAGGCGCTGGCTATCGTACTCAACAACAACGGCCTGGAGTGCCAGCTGCAAGGCAACGTTCTGCGCATCGCCACGCTGCAGACACTCAAGACTGAAGCCGACGAGCGTAGGGCCCAACAGGACGCGCAGGCTCTGGCCGTACCCAAACAGACCATCACCCGTTACATGAGCTACGGCCAGGCCCGGGACGCGGTGACCATCGTCAAGAAGTTTCTCTCGCCGCGAGGGGATGTGGTCGCCGATCCGCGCAGCAATGCGCTCATCGTCGAAGACATTCCCAGCACATTGCCCAAGATCGAAGAGCTTATCAAGAATCTCGATCGCAAAACGCCTGAGGTGGAAATTGAAGCCCGCGTAGTGGCTTCCACGCGGTCGTTCGCGCGCGATATCGGCACGCAACTGGCGGTGGGTTTTGCCACCGGGAACGCCAAAATATTTGGAGCCCCCTCGGTCGGTGACAGCCCGATAATCACCACCGGCCTGCAGCCCCCGACTTCAACAACCACACTGCCTACGACGATTGGTCCGTCCACAGGTAATCTCTTAGGTTCGGGCACAACCAAAGGCTCCATTCCGCTGTTTTCGAACCTGGGTTCCAGCGGACCCACCAGCGGCCTTGGCTTCTCTACTTTTACAAATAACTTCAGGTTGGATTTCATCTTGTCGGCCGCAGAGAGCCGCGGTCTAATCAAGATTCTCTCCCGGCCGCACATCACAACACAGAACAACATTGCTGCCACAGTAAAACAAGGTGCGCAGATTCCTGTGGTGACGCAAGCCCAGTTGGGCGGTCCCCCGACCGTGCAGTACATCGCCGCCTTCCTGCGCCTGACCGTAACTCCGCAGATCACGGCTGAGAACACCATCTTCCTCAATCTAGACGTGGAGAACACCACGCCGGACTTCAGCCGAGTGACCGGGTCGCAGTTGAATCCGGCGCTCGATACACAACAAGCAACTACCTCCGTGCTGGTGAAAGACGGTGGAACCGTCGTCATCGGCGGCGTCGTGCAGACCCAGAACAACCTGGCGATCGCCCAGGTCCCGATTCTTGGCAGCATCCCAATGCTGGGCAACTTGTTTAAACACCAGACCGTCAACACGCAGACGGTTGAGCTGATCTTCTTCATCACCCCTAAGATAATCGAAACTTAGCTGTTCTCCTCTGAGAAACCCCGGTCGAACCTGGCCGGGGTTTTTCTTTTCCGATTCCATTGAATCACCGCCGCTGACGCTTCCCGAGCCGTGCTGCGAATAGAATAGGTCTTGCCCATGATCTACTCCGATCGACAGAAGAAGCTGGCTGAAGCCCTGCGCTGCGCGCGTGTTGACGCCCTGCTCGTCACCTACCTTCCCAACATCATGTACCTGTGCGGCTTCACGGGAAGCTCCGGGGCGTTGCTGGTGCCCGCTGAAAGGGGCAGATCGTGGCTCTTTACTGACGGCCGCTACACGCAGCAGGCTGCCGATGAGGTCCACGCAGCCGGTGTCGTCATCGGGCAGCGACCCGCTCTGATCGAAGCCTGCAAGCGGGTGCAGCGCGCACGAATCAAAGCCCTGGGATTCGAGTCGGAGCACCTGCCATTTGCTTCCGCCCGGCTGCTGAGCCAGGAGTTGCGCAGCAAGGTCCGGCTGAAGCCTCTGGCCGGCCTCGTCGAACAACTTCGGCTTATCAAGGACGCTGACGAGCTGCAACGCATTCGTGCCTCGGCCCGGCTGGCTGCCGGCCTGCTCGACCGCGCTCTGCAGCAGATCCGGCCCGGGATTTCCGAAGCCACCATCGCCGGTGAGATGGAGTTCCAGGCCCGGGGTCTGGGGGCGGAGAAGATGTCCTTTGACACCATCGTTGCCGCCGGACCGCGCTCCGCCCTGCCCCATGGCCGGGCCTCCAGCCACCCTATCCCGGCCGCCGGATTCATAATCCTGGACTGGGGTGTTATACTCGCGGGTTACTGCTCGGACATGACCCGGACCGTGCACGTCGGCCCGGTTTCGGCAACTCATCGCAGTATGTATCAGGCGGTTCGCGAAGCTCAGTCGGCTTCCATTGAGGCAGTGCGCCCCGGCGCAGAAGTGGGCGAAGTGGACCACGCGGGGCGGGAAGTGCTCAAAAAAGCAGGTTACGCGTCCTACTTTACCCACTCTACAGGCCATGGAGTGGGAATTGAGATCCATGAGGCTCCCCGGCTCGCCAAAGGCCAGCGGCAGAAGCTGGCTCCGGGAATGGTGGTCACCATCGAACCCGGCATCTACATACCCGATGAAGGCGGAGTACGAATCGAAGATATGGTTCTGGTCACCGAATCCGGGCATGAAGTCCTGACCTCGATACCGAAGGATCTGATTACGTTGTGAACGGCAGCATTTAGCGCTTAGTTTTTGGTATTTAGCCAAACACTTTCGAAAATCCAGAAAGGCTATTGAGACTTGCCAAGTACTAACTACTAAGTACTAACTTCTGAATTTCATGAACCAGAAAGAACTCAAAGAACTCATCGATTTCCTCATTGAGCGCGACATCTCTGAGTTTGAGCTGGAGCGCGGGGACGTCAAGGTGCGCATCAAGCGCGGCGCCGATGCCGCCCATCCCATTGTGTCCGCTGTACCTGCCTTCGCGCCCGTTCCCGTTTCCGTAGCTCCTGCCGTCGCTACCGTGACCCCGCAGGCGCCGGCTGCTTCAGCCGCTGCGTCTCCGGCCGCTCCCGCCGAAGACGAGGATCTGCACGTGGTCAAGTCGCCCATTGTCGGGACCTTCTACGAATCGCCCGCGCCCGGCTCGCCTCCTTTCGTCAAGCCCGGCGACCAGGTCGATGCCGGCCAGGTGCTCTGCATCATCGAGGCCATGAAGCTGATGAATGAGATCGAGTCCGACATGGCCGGTGAGCTGGTCAAGAAGCTGGCCAGCAACGGCCAGGCCGTAGAGTATGGTCAACCGCTATTCGCCATCCGCCCGCGCAAATGACGTTCCTCAAGAAAATACTCATCGCCAACCGGGGAGAGATCGCGCTGCGCGTCATCTGCGCGTGCAAAGAGCTCGGCATCAAGACCGTGGCCGTGTACAGCGAGGCCGACCGCAACTCCCTGCACGTCCGCTTCGCTGACGAAGCCATCTGCATCGGCCCGCCGCGCTCCTCGGAGAGCTACCTGAACATTCCCGCCGTGATCAGCGCCGCCGAGATCACCGGCGTTGACGCCATCCATCCCGGCTACGGCCTGCTCAGCGAGAACGCCAACTTCGCCGAAGTCTGCGAGACCAGCCACATCAAGTTCATCGGCCCGCCGCCGGAAGTCATCCGCCTGATGGGCGAAAAGGAAAAAGCCCGCCAGGCCATGAAGAGCGCCGGCGTGCCCATCCTGCCGGGATCGGAAGGCGTGCTGGGCAGCGCCGAAGAAGCGATCCAGGCAGCCCGCCAGATCGGCTACCCGGTGATCGTGAAGGCTTCCGCCGGCGGCGGCGGCCGCGGCATGCGCGTGATCCGCAAGGAAGAAGAGCTGGAAGGCTCGTTCAATGCCGCGCAAACCGAGGCCGCGGCGGCTTTCGGCAACGGCAATCTCTACATGGAGAAGTTCATCGAGAACCCGCGCCACATCGAGTTCCAGATTCTGGGCGACGATCACGGCAAAGTCATCAGCCTGGGCGAGCGCGAGTGCAGCATCCAGCGCCGCCACCAGAAGCTGCTGGAAGAGGCGCCGTCCACCCAGGTCGGCGAAGAACTGCGCAAGGACATCGGCGCCAAGCTGGCCGACTGCCTCTCTGAGATCGGCTACATCAACGCCGGCACCGTGGAATTCCTCATGGACCAGTCCGGCAACCTGCACTTCATCGAGATGAATACCCGCATCCAGGTTGAGCATCCGGTGACCGAGATGGTTACCGGCATCGACCTGGTCAAGGCGCAGCTGCTGCTCGCCGCCGGCGCCCGTATGGCCGAGATCATCCCCCGCCTCGACCGCCGGGGCCAGCGCGGCCACGCCATCGAGTGCCGCATCAACGCCGAGCATCCGGAGAAGTTCACTCCCTCGGCAGGGAAGATCCGCACCTTTCACGTTCCCGGCGGCCTGGGCGTGCGCGTCGACACCGCGGCTTATGCCGAAGGATACATCCCGCCGTACTACGACTCGCTCATCGCCAAGCTGATCACCTTCGGCCGCGACCGCGAAGAAGCCATCATGCGCATGCGCCGCGCCCTGGAGATGTTCATCGTCGAGGGCATCTACACCACCATCCCGCTGCACCGCCGCATCCTCGCCGATCCCGACTTCCACGCCGCCAGGTTCGATACCGGATATATGGAGAGGCTGATGGCGAAGATCCGGCATGAGCGGGAACATGGCGAAGGCGCCCCCGATGCGGTAGCTTAATCTCTCTGAGTGCCGACTGCCGACAGGTCCACCTTCCCCATCACCCGCTCCCCAGTTCACCCGATCACCGCGATGCCTACCCCCTAAAGCCTCATCTAGCATTCCAAAGGAGTTCTGCGCGCCCATCCCACCCCCATCCCAGATCGATTTATCCCGGGGATGAAAATGTAGCCATCTAGCATTCCAAAGCACTTAGCCGTTTCTAGCTGAATGCTGAGTGCTGACTGCTGATGGCTAAATTGTCAAAGACCCAAAAAACCCGCCCTGGGGCGGCCCTGCGGTTTGCAGTACACATATTATAACGTAACGAACATATCACGATACTATTAATTGTCAAGCTTGTTTTTGGCCGGCTTCGCCCAGGTACCACTTTCTTGCCTGCATTGTCCTATTTGGTAAAGTTCTGACGGGCCGTTACCTGTAAGTCGCGGCGGAAAAATACTACCTCAGGCGGATGGCCATCCCCACCAGCCCGGCCGCGCCGATGATGAAAGGTTCCGGTATCTTCCATTTCATCAGGATGAGCAGTGTGGCCACGGCAATACCCAGCGTCCAGTAATCGTTGATCGAATGCCGGCCCAGCACCACCACCGCCCCGGCGATGGCTCCCGTGGCCGCCGCGGTAACTCCCTGAACAAAGTTCCGTATCTGCGCATTCTTCGAGAAGCGCTTGTAAAACGGCCCCAGCACCACCACGAACAGATAGACCGGCAGAAACACTCCCAGCGCCGCCGCACAAGCCCCCAGTGTTCCTTGCACCAGGTAGCCGATGAAGGCCACCGTGATCACCACCGGCCCGGGAGTGATCATGGCCACCGCCACTGCATCCAGAAACTGCGCTTCGGTCAGCCAGTGATGCTCCTGCACCACGCCTCCATGAAGAAAGGGCACAACCGCCAGTCCACTGCCGAACACAAACAGGCTCGACTTCACGAAGAAGAGAAACAGCGAGCCGGTAGTGGTGAAGATTCCCGCCAGCGGAGGAAGCAGCAAAGCGGCGGAGCGCTGCCGTTGCCAGGCGGAAAGGCCGGTGCGCGCCAGCATTACCAGAACTCCGCCGGCCAGAAACAGCCAGACGATCTCGCGTTCGGTGATCGCCGTCGAGATGCCCAGAGCAAGAAAGACCGCCCACAGCAAGGGGTCGCGCTTGACCGAGCTCTTGACCAGCTTGATGGCCGACCGCGCAATGATGGCGATCACCGCGGCGCCGATGCCGTAGAACAGCGCCGAGATGATGCGCGATCCGCCAAAGCTCACGTAGGCCCTGCCGATGGCCAGCACCATGAGGAATGAAGGCAGGATAAAAGCCGCGCCCACGATGGTGGCGCCGAAGAATCCGGCGCGAACATAGCCCAGATACATGGCCAGCTGCGCCGCCAGTGGTCCCGGCGCCAGTTGCGAAAACGCCAGGCCGTTCAGATAGTCTTCCTGCGGAATCCACTTTCGCTCTTCGACCAGGTCCTTCTGCATGTATCCCACCAGCGCGATGGGGCCGCCGAAGCCGATGCAGCCCAGCTTCAGGAAATACAGCGTGAACTCCGTCAGCGAGACTCGTGCCGGCGCTTCCGCCGTGCTTGGCATAAATCACTCTCCCGGCCGCGGCCGGCTCACCTGATTCCGTTGTAAAGGCCTTCGATCATCTCCATGCCCTTGCGCAGGACTTCTTCGCCGGCCATGCCCTGCTTGTTCCAGCCGTCCAGGATGCGGTCGATCCCCAGGGCCTCTTCGCGGCCAAAGCGGTCGTCAGCCAGGTCGGCATCGTGCACCGCCTGCGCCACCAGTCGCAGGCGCGAATCCTTGAGCCCAAAACTCTTCACCAGGGTTTCGAAGGTGCAATCGTTGCCGGAGTGGCCGAAGCCTCCGGCGCCGAACATGTCAAAGGGAACCGCGTCGGGATGGCGGCTGGCGTCTTTGTCGAAGGCGAATTTGGCCCGCGCATCGATGTAGCGCACAATGAGCCAGGCCGAGGCCACGCGGTCGATCCCCGGCTGCGGGCGCGTGATCCACGTCCGCCCCACGTAGTCCTTGGCGCCGGCTTTGCCGCGCCTGCGGCCGGCGCCGGCCTCGCCCCCGCTCTCGCGCATCAGCACGGCTTCTTCGATTCGCGCGCGAATAGGGCAGCCGAAGAAGTCGATTTCCGCGATCTGCTGCAGGCGGCGCTTTACGCGGACCAGGCCGGCTTCCGCTCGCGCCCGGTTTTTCGAGAGGCCGTTCAGCTGCCGTTCCACGATCTTGTACTGGCGCGTGCGCGCCTCATTGAACATGCGCTCGAGCTGCTCGTCGCGAAGCTCGTCGAAGGCGCGCACCTCGGCCACCGCCGCCTGTCCGCGCGAGCTGCGAATCGAGGCTGCCAGCCACTCGAAGCGCTCCCGGTTCATGGCGTTGTTGGGCAGGACATATCCCGAGGCGGGCAGGGCCAGGGCGCCGTATCGCTGCAGCTTGCGCCACACGCCTACCCGCGCGCTGGCCTTGGCCGTGGGCAGCGTAAAAACCAGCATCAACCACGCCGGCTTGTCTTTGGACGATGCGCTCATAGCAGACGCAGATACACTTATAACATTCAATTCTTTCCGGTGATCGACCTCAACGCCGTTGGAACTGAAATCTCCTTCCCCGGCCCTGTTTCACGGCGCGCTCGTAGACCACGGCAGCGGCGGCCACGTCTTCGAGCGCAGTTCCCGTGCTGTCGAAGACCGTGATTTCGTCATCCGAGCTTCGTCCCGGCTTCCGCCCGGCGACGATCTCGCCCAACTCGGCGTGCACGTCGCTCAACCGCATCAGTCCATCCGCGATGGCGTGGTGCAGGTCTCCGATTCGGGCGCACTGCTCGCGAATGTCTGCGACAACCATGCTCGCGGCCAACAGCCGCGGATCCAGCTCTTGCTTGTCTTCGTTGTCCGCCCCCACGCCGGCCACAAAGGTTCCCGGGGAAACGTGATGTTTATGCAGGAAGAACTTTTTTGCCGGCGTGCAGGTGACACAGATATCGCTGCCGCGCGCGGCGGCCGCCAGGTCGGTAACCGGTTCGATCTCGATCCCCAGTTCGTGGGAGAGTTCGTCAGCAAAGCGCCGCGTCTGCTCCTGGTTGACATCAAAGGCATGCGCGCGGCGCAGCGGAAAGACCGTGGCCAGCGCCCGCAGTTGCACGCGTCCCTGGTTTCCGCAGCCGCAGATGGTGGCCACCTGCGAGCCGGCGCGGGCCAGGAATTTGGCCGCCACCGCAGTCGCCGCTCCCGTCCGCAGCACGGTGATCTCAATGGAGTCCATTACCGCCAGCGGATAGCCGTTGCGCGCGTCGGCCAGCAGAATCAGGCCCTGGATATTGGGCATGGCAAATCGCTCGCAATTGTGGAAGAAGTTCCCGTTCAGCTTGGCGGCGAAATAAGGCGCAGGCAGGTCGGCCAGCGCGGCCTTGATGTGGAAGCCGCCCTCCGCCGTGTGCATGCCCAGCACCTGAGGCTGGGGAAGCAGGCCAAGACCGTGCCGCCGGAATGCCTCTTCGACCGCCGCAATGCATTCCTGGAGGCTGAGCAGGCCGATCACATCGTCGCCGGAGAGCAGGATGCTGTCCGTCTGCGGTGTCATCGTTTGCTTCCGTTCGCGACCGCGAGGTCCATTGTGACGTTGGCGCCGGGCGAGATTTCCACCGGGTCTCTTTCGCGGCGAAAAATTCGCGCCGTGGTGCTTCCGCGCAGAACAATTGCGCCGCCCTCCACGGCTAGCCACGTGGGTTCGCGCAGGCCCACCACCGGCCGGTCGTTCTCCTCCAGGTACTGCCGGATGCGCTCTTCCTGCGTCTCACCCATGTGCGTCGACGCCGGATCGGGATCGAGGTAGTGCGGGCTGATCTGGAACTCCACCAGGTGCAGCGCGTCGAAGGAAGGCGGCTGGACCACCGGCATGTCCTTGGTGGTCTTGAGCGACGGGCAGGCCACGATCGAGCCGGCGCTAGAGCCGATGAAGGGAACCCCGTCTTCCACACGCCGGCGGATCACTTCCAGCAGGTCGTAATCGTAGAGGGCTTTCAGCAGGCGAAAAGTATTTCCGCCGCCGATGAAGATGGCCTGGGCTTCTTCCATGCAGCGGCGCGGTTCGGAGGCCGAGTGAACCGGCTCCAGCGTGAAGCCCATCTTCAGGAATCTCTGGCGTGCTTTGGCCGCGTAGGCTTCGCGGTTATGCAGGGCGTAGGGAAGGAAGGCCACGCGCTGGATTCCACGCAGCAGAGCGCAGATGTGTTCGCTGACATGGTCAAGGTACCCGTGGCCATAGATGTTTGAGCTGCTGATCAGCAGCAGCTTCCTGTTAGTGTTCTTGCCATCCATAGAGATATTTTCATATCATTATGCAGTTATATATATAACACATCAGTCAATTGGGCCAGGCTTTTCGTCCGCGCCTGTCGATCGGAGTGTGTGCTTGGCCATCAATACGGGAAGGGGAAATCTTGACATCGCCAGCGAAGCGCATAATCTCGTCTTATGAAGCAGCGATTATGGCTTTGGCTTGCGCTCTTTGTGCCTGGCTTGTTGCCGGCCCAGGTGGCCCAGGAGACGGCGTCTCCCAACCTTTATCATCTGGCAGGCGGACGGCTGGAGATCAACTACAGCACCACCAGCTTGAATGGGCAGCCTCACTTCACCTATAAAGACGCGACGCAGACGCTTTCGTTCATCGGCGGCCAGATTCGCCAGACCAAGACCGATATCGGCACGCTGATCTCGGTCACCATCCGCATGACGGTCGATTCTGGATCGACGACCTTTACGCTGCTGCTGCCCAGCGTGAATCTGAAAGAGCCCGGGGCTCCCGCGCCCGTTCATGCCGTAGGCATCACCACCGTGCACAGGTTCTCTGTGATCCCCGCCATGAATCGCGGCCAGACCGAGACTTACACCACCACCGAGCTCACAGGCACGGCTTCATTGGTCTACTTCTGACGCGGACGCCCTACACCTGAACTGCCCATCAGATTTGGCCCGGCGCTCCGCGATCTGTTTTCTCATTTGCCAAATTACCAAATTACCCATTTACCAGATTCCCTTGCCTTGCCTGAATGCCGTTTCCTGCTGTCTACTGGTTTGCACTGGATGAATCTTCCCCGGCTCTACCCGATCATCGACCTCGCCTGCTTCGCTGCTGCCGCCGACCCGGCGCTGGCGGCCGCGCGTTTCGCCGAGGCCCTTTTGGATGGCGGAGCCAGGTTAATTCAGCTCCGCGACAAGGCCGGCGATATGCGCCGCTTTCTGAGCTGTGCCCGCGAGCTGCGGCGCGTTACCCGCGGCCGGGCCGTGTTTATTATTAATGACCGCGCCGACCTGGCCATCGCCGCCGATGCCGACGGCGTTCATCTGGGCCAGGACGATCTGTCACCGGAAGCGGTGCGGAAGATATTTGCGGGCGTGTCCACTACGTCTACAACGTCCATCAAGTCCCCCAGCCCTTCGCCAGAGCTGATCATCGGCTTTTCCACCCATAATCTTGACCAGGTGCGGCGGGCCGGCGCGCTGCCTATCGATTACCTTGCTGTGGGCCCGGTGTTTGCTACCGCATCCAAGGCCAATCCCGATCCGGTAATCGGCCTCGATGGCGTGCGCCAGGCGCGCGCGGCCACCACCAGGCCGCTGGTCGCCATCGGGGGCATTACCCGGAAAAACTGCCGGCAGGTCATGGAGGCGGGCGCCCACTCGGTCGCCGTGATATCTGACCTTCTGGATTCCCCGGCGAAAGCAGTAGAGCAATTTCTGAGCATTTTGGGGTAAAACATAAGGACCTAATGTCGACATCGGCAGACATTCGATCGGGACCTCCCACAAACTCTGAAGCCGCCAATCCTGAGCTGGTGAAAGGACTGGGCCTGACCAGCGCCACCACGCTGGTGATGGGCTCCATGATCGGCTCGGGCATCTTTATTGTCTCTGCCGGGATCGCCCGCGAGGTCAACTCCCCCGGGCTGCTGATCATGGCCTGGGTGGTCACCGGCTTCATGACCATCGTCGGCGCGCTCTCTTACGGCGAGCTGGCGGCCATGATGCCCCGCGCCGGCGGCCAGTACGTCTACCTGCGCGAATCGCTCGGGCCGCTGTGGGGATTTCTCTACGGCTGGACTCTCTTCCTGGTGATTCAGACCGGCACCGTCGCCGCTGTGGGCGTAGCCTTCGGTAAATACCTGGGCTATTTCTTTCCCGCGATTTCCGCGAACACCTGGATCGTCCACATAGGGAACGGCCCCATGCCCGTGTGGCACATCACCAAAGACATCGCGCTGGGTGGGATGGACGTGGGCCTGAATACGCAGAACCTGGCCGCCATCATCGTCGTGATTCTTCTAACCGTAGTCAACGTCTTCGGGATCAAGACCGGCGCCGCGGTGCAGAACGTCTTCACCATCGCCAAGGTGTTTGCGCTGGCTGTTCTGGCGGTGGCCGGAGTATTCGTTGCCCGCAACGCGCAGGCTATTGCCGCAAACTTTGGCAACTTCTGGAGATCGGGCTCGCTGCACACCGCCAGCGGCACCGCGGCCGGACCGTTCGTAGGCGTCCTGACCATTCTCGCAGTGGCGCAGGTGGGCTCGTTATTTTCTTCCGACGCCTGGAATAATGTGACCTTCACCGCCGGCGAGGTCAAGAATCCACGCCGCAACCTGCCGCTCTCCCTGGCGCTGGGAACGGGCGTGGTCATTCTCCTCTATATAGCTGTGAATTTCGTTTACCTCATGCACCTTCCGTTTGACGGCGATCCGCATGGCACCACCGTGATTTCGCGCGGAATCCAGTACGCCACGGATCATCCCGAAATCGCAGCCGGAAAACCGGAGGACCGCGTGGGTACGGCCGCCATGCTGCAGATGTTCGGTCCGGCGGGAGCGGCTCTGATGGCGGTGGCCATCCTGATCTCCACCTTCGGCTGCTGCAACGGGCTCATCCTGGCCGGCGCCCGCGTCTACTATGCCATGGCCAAAGACGGACTGTTCTTCAAGGCTACCGGCGCGGTCCATCCCAAATACCATTCGCCCCGGAATGCGCTGATGGTGCAGGGCATCTGGACCAGCGTTCTCTGCCTCTCGGGAACTTATAACGACCTGCTGAACTACGTGATCTTTGCCGTGCTGGTCTTTTATATATTGACCATTGCTGGGCTGTTTGTGTTGCGCCGCACCCAGCCGCAGGCCGACCGCCCCTACCGGGCCATCGGTTATCCAGTGCTTCCCGCCATTTATATCGTGATGGCCTTATTCATCGACGTGGTGCTGCTGCGTTATCAGCCGCAGTACACCTGGCCGGGCCTGTTCATCGTCCTGCTGGGCGTTCCCGTGTACCTGATCTGGTCGCGGCGCGGCGGGCCACGGCTCGCGCATAACGCAGAATAACCAAAGGAGACGAATCCGCATGGCCAAATTGCTGGCAACCAAGCCTCTGGATATGCTTATGGCCGAAGCGAGCGAAACCGGCGAGCACAGCCTCAAACGCGCTCTCGGCCCCGTCAATCTCATCACCCTGGGAATCGGGGCTATCATCGGTGCGGGCATATTCGTGCTGACCGGCCATGCTGCTGCCGCCAACGCTGGCCCGGCGATTGTCTTCTCCTACATTTTGGCCGGTGTGGGTTGCGCTTTTGCGGGCCTGTGCTACGCCGAGTTCGCATCTCTGATTCCCATTGCCGGCTCCGCCTATACCTATGGATACGCGACCTTGGGCGAGATCTTCGCCTGGGTTATCGGCTGGGACCTGATCCTGGAGTACGCGTTCGGCGCCGCTACCGTGGCTTCCGGCTGGGCCGGGACAGTGGTGGCTTTTCTGCAGGGTTTCGGCATCGAACTGCCTCCGCAAATCACCAACGTTCCAGGCACGCAGATGGTCCTTTACCAGAATCACTGGACTCCCCTGGTCACCGTGCAAAAAACTTTGACTGAGGCGGGCATTGACTGGCATTCGTTGCCGCATACCACCTCGGTCTTCAATCTTGTTGCGTTCATCGGGATCGCGATTGTAACCACTATTCTCGTGGTGGGCATCAAAGAGTCGGCAAACTTTAATACTGCGATCGTTTTCGTGAAGCTGGCAGCCGTACTCGTCTTTATCGTTGTCGCCGGCAATTTCGTGATGAACCACATGTCGGCGGCGAAGGCCAACTGGACTCCCTTTGTGCCTCCCAATACCGGCGCCTTCGGGATATTTGGATGGTCGGGTGTCGCGCGCGGCGCGGCTGTGGTGTTCTTCGCTTACATCGGCTTCGACGCCGTCTCTACCGCCGCTCAGGAAGCCAAGAACCCGCAAAAGGATATGCCCGTTGGCATCATGGGGTCGCTTGCCGTCTGCACGATCCTGTACATTCTGGTTTCCTGGCTGCTCACCGGCGTCACTCACTACTCGCAGCTGAACGTGGCCGCGCCGGTCTCGCTGGCGATCGCGCAGACCGGAGTCTGGTGGGGAAGCGTGCTCGTGAATTCCGGAGCTATTGCGGGCCTGAGCACGGTCATGCTGGTGATGTTGCTCGGCCAGTCACGCGTCTTTTACTCCATGTCGCGCGATGGTTTGTTGTGGCAATGGGCCGGTGAAGTGCATCCCAGGTTCCGCACACCCTGGAAGTCCACAATTATCGTAGGCCTTTTCTGCGCCTTCTTTGCCGCTGTAATTCCTATCGGCATTCTCGGAGAGCTGGTCAGCATCGGTACGTTGCTTGCCTTCGTTATAGTCTGCGTGGGAGTCTGGATTCTGCGCCGGCGGCGTCCCGAGCTGAAGCGTCCATTTCGCGCGCCATGGGTGCCGTTCACTCCGATCATGGGAATCCTGGTGTCCTTTGCCATGATGGCGGCGCTGCCTCTCGATACCTGGCTGCGACTGATTATCTGGCTGGCGATCGGAATGGTCATATACTTTACCTATGGGCGGCATCATAGCCGGGTCCAGCAAGCAGCGGCCGGCGCACAGGCGGGCGTTGTCGCGAAGAGCGGCGACTGATGCTGGCGGTAATTTTTTGGGCCCCCGCCCTGAGCGGAGCGTTTTTTCGCTTACAATAGCGAGCTTTGCACACTTGTTCATTGCTCAAGGCGGGATGCACTTCCTATGGCCAACCTGTTAGCGACAAAACCTCTCAACGTCGTTCTCAATGAGGCGAAGGAAACCGGCGAGCACACCTTGCGGCGCGCCCTGGGTCCGACCAACCTGATCACCCTGGGCATCGGCGCCATCATCGGCACCGGCATCTTCGTGCTCACCGGAACCACCGCGGCCGAACACGCCGGGCCCGCCATCGTGCTTTCCTTTGTCGTGGCCGCGCTGGGCTGTCTCTTCGCCGGGCTCTGCTACGCCGAGTTCGCCTCCATGATCCCCGTGGCCGGCTCCGCCTACACCTACGGCTATGCCACATTGGGCGAGATCTTCGCCTGGATCATCGGCTGGGACCTGGTGCTGGAATACGCCTTCGGCGCCGCCACCGTGGCCTCCGGGTGGAGCGGCTATCTGATCAGTCTGCTGGGCGACTTCGGCATCAAGCTGCCCGCCTCCCTCGCCGGCACGCGCTGGGACGAGTTCATCTTCTACAACGGCCACTGGGAGCCGGTGAAGCTGATCATGCCCAAGCTTAAGCAGGCTGGCATCGATCCGGCCACGCTACAGCACACCTTCGGGACCTTCAACCTCTTCGGCTTTCTGGCCATCGCCTTGACCACGATCATTCTGGTAATCGGAATCAAGGAATCGGCCAATTTCAACTCCACCATCGTGATCGTCAAGGTGTGCGTCCTGCTGGTCTTCGTGGCCGTGGCCGGCAATTATCTGTTCAAACACTCCAATTTGATGGCCCAGAACTGGCATCCGTTCATTCCCCCCAACGAAGGAAGCTTCGGCGCGTTCGGCTGGAGCGGCATCTTGCGCGGAGCAGGAATCATTTTCTTCGCTTACATCGGCTTCGACGCCGTCTCTACCGCCGCCCAGGAAGCCAAGAATCCTGCCCGTGACATGCCTCTGGGAATTTTGGGATCGCTGGTGATCTGCACCATTCTGTATATCGTGGTCGCTGCCGTCTTGACCGGTGTTGTCAGCTACCGCGACCTTGACGTCCGCGATCCTCTGGCAGTCGGCATCGACCGCACCGGCGTGGGCTGGGGCAGCCTGCTGGTCAAGATCGGCGCGCTGATGGGTCTGAGCAGCACCATTCTCGTCATGCTTCTGGGACAATCGCGCGTCTTCTTCTCCATGTCCAAAGACGGGCTGCTGCCGCAAATGTTCAGCGCTGTGCACACGCGCTTCCGGACTCCGTGGATCTCAACCATCACTGTTGGCTTCTTCGTTGCCGTGCTGGCCGCGTCGCTGCCCATCAACGTGCTGGATGAGATGGTGAGCATCGGCACCTTGCTGGCTTTCGTGATCGTCTCCGCCGGCATTTGGGTGCTCCGCCGCCGCAACCCCGATTTGGCGCGGCCCTTCAGGACGCCCTGGATCCCCGTGACGCCGATTCTAGCCATCGTGATCTCCATGGCCATGATGGTGAGCCTGGCCGGCGCCACCTGGATTCGCCTGGTGGTCTGGCTGATCATCGGCATGTTCGTTTACTTCTTCTACGGACGCAAGCACAGCCACGTCCAACAGGCAGTAGCTGTCACCGTACCGCCGGGCCGTTAGAATTACCGGTACTCTGATGATTGATCTTCTCCCGCGGCCGCTGCCGCCGGGGAGCCGCGCGTGAATCTGCATTCATTTCGTCTTCTCGGAGCCTTCACCCTCTGCCTGCTGGTGCTGACCGTCGCGGGAACCGTGGGATTTCATTTCATCGAGGGCTGGGGATGGTTTGACAGCTTTTACATGGTGGTGATCACCCTGTCCACCATCGGCTACCAGGAAGTTCATCCTCTGTCCCACGCCGGTCGCGTCTTTAACGTTGCCCTGATCACCGCCGGGGTAGCCATGGTCTTCCTGATGATCGGGGCGGCCACCCAGGCTTTGCTAGAATTCGAACTGCATAAGATCTTCGGGAAACGCAGGATGGAGCGCGACGTCGCCAATCTCCGCAACCACTACATCATCTGTGGCGCCGGCCGCGTGGGCCACAGCGTGGCGCGGGAGTTGTCGCGGAAGCCCTGCCCCTTTGTCGTGGTGGAGAGCGACGAGAAGAGCCTGGCTGATCTCGATTCCAAGTGGCTCACGATCCTCGGCGATGCCGCCAGCGAAAAGACCTTGACCACCGCGGGTATCGACCGCGCGGCCGGCCTGGTCGCCGCTACCACCACCGACGCCACCAACATCTACATCGTGCTCACCGCGCGGGCTCTCAATCCGCGGCTGAAGATCATTGCCCGGGCCAGCGAAGAGAGCGCCGAGAAGCACCTCAAGACCGCCGGCGCCGACGCCGTGATCTCGCCCTACGCCGCCGCCGGACACCGCATCGCCCAGAGCTTTCTGCGTCCCAACGTGCTCGACTTTCTCGATATCGCCACCGATCGCTCGGGCACGCTGGAGATGGTGATCGAAGAGATCCGCGTGGGCGACCGTTCTTCGCTCGCCGCAGCCACGGTCGGCAGCTCCCGCATCCACCATGAGTTCGGGATCATGATTCTCGCCATCCGGCGCACCAGCGGGGAAACCCGCTTCAATCCCACCGCCCAGGAGGCGATCCAGGCCGGCGACTATCTGATCGTCATGGGTGAGCCTTCGCAGCTGGGAAAGCTGGAACACCTTGCCGCCCAGGGCGCCACCGCTCGCTCATGAATCTCCCATAGCCGAGTGGCTCCGGCACTCCAACTGGTGCTTGTCTCCGTCAGAACACATTCCCGGCTTCGAGTCTACGGAAGCGGAGGCATTCTTCGCGGCTTCGAGACGGCTAACCAACTGCTGTATTCTGGCTTGGGAAATGAAGACCTTCCACACTCACTCGGCCGAAGAGACCGTCGCTCTGGGGCGGAAGCTTGCCGCCGAGATCAAGCCCGGCAGCCTGGTGGTTTTGCGCGGCGATCTGGGAGCAGGGAAGACCACGCTGGTAAAAGGCATCGCCGAAGGCTTTCACGCCGCGCAGGCCCAGGGCGTCACCAGCCCCACCTTCACGCTCATCCACGAGTATCGCGGCCCGAAGGTTACGCTCTATCACATCGACCTCTACCGCATCGACACTCCGCGCGAGCTGGATACGCTCGCTCTGGACGATCTGATGGCCCCGGACAGCATCCTGCTGATCGAGTGGGGTGAGAAGTTTGAGCGCTTTGTGAGAGATCGGGATGTGGAGATTGCGATTGAGCAGGACGCGGGGGACGAGAGGCACTTTGTTCTAAAATCCCGAGCGTAGCGAGGGAACCCTGCAACCGCGAAGCGGGCATTGACGCCAATGTGGCTGATTGTATTCAGTGCCTGAAGTAGGAAGCAGCTGGCCGTCTGCCATGCTGCCTTTGGTTTTACCGATCACCCGATCACCAGATCACCCGATCGCCAGATCACCCGATTTTTCTAAAACCCCATAATGTTGTACCCGCAGTCCACGTAGAGCGTCTCCCCGGTGATCCCGCTGCCCAGCGGTGAGCAGAGGAAGAGCGCGGTGTCGCCCACTTCTTTCACTTCTACATTGCGCTTCAAGGGCGCATGTTCGGCGTGGTTCTTAAGCATGTCGCGGAAATCGCCGATGGCGCGCGCGGCCAGCGTCATTACCGGCCCGGCCGAGATGGCGTTGACGCGAATCTGTTTTGGGCCAAGATCGTAAGCCAGATAGCGCACCGTGGCTTCCAGTGAAGCTTTGGCCACGCCCATCACGTTATATCCCGGCACCACTTTTTCAGCGCCGAAGTAACTGAGCGTCACAATACCGCCACCCTCGGTCATCAGAGGCGCAGCCGCGCGGCTGACGGCCAGCAGCGTATAAGCGCTCACATCGTGGGCGACGCGGAAACCTTCGCGCGTGGTATTCACGAACCCCGCTTTCATGTCCTCTATCGGAGCGAAGGCCACGCAATGCGCCAGTGCATCCAGCCGCCCGTAGCGCTGCTTGAGCTGGGCGAAGAGCTGGTCGATCTCGGCATCGTTGGCCAGGTCGCACTGAAAGCCTTCCGCGCCGGGCAGGGCCGCGATCAGCTCGTCCGCCTCTTCTTTAAGGCGCTCGTTCTGATAAGAAATGGCCAGCCGCGCTCCCGCCTGGCTGAGGCTCTGGGCGATAGCCCAGGCAATACTGCGCTTGTTGCGCAGTCCGAAAACCACGGCGTTCTTTCCCTGCATGCTGAGCATAGTGCGACTCACCTCTGATAGCTGAAACCGAACAGGATATCAGAGGCCAGCGGTCTTTATTGCGCCGGGTCCCAGGTAAAGGCCACAAACATGAGCCTCTGATCGCGCTGGATTTGCAGCACCACCGGCGCCTGCGGGGGCAGCGCCTTCAGCAGGCCGCGGAGCTCGTCGAGCGTAGTCACGCGTTGCCCATTCAGGGTGCGGATCACGTCTCCCGCCTGCAGCGGCACTTCGCGGCCTCCGGCATTGGAACGCGCCGCCACGAAGATGCCGAATGGATCGCGCAGCCCTGATGTCATGTTCGCGATGTTCTTGTCGATTTCAATGCCCAGGATTCCCAGCGACGGCACCAGGCTTTTCTCCGGATCCAGCTGGCTGGTGATTTGATCCATGTTGTCGGTGCGCTCTACCACCGGCACGTCGAAGACAAGATGATCGGTCGCGCGCTGGACTTCCAGGTGCACCTTGTTGCCGGCCGTGATCGAGAAAAGGATGAAGCCGACATACGGAACGCTGTCCGCCATGCGGCCGTCAACTGAGATGAGCAGGTCGCCCGGCAGCAGCCCTGAAGCCTCGGCGGGCCCGCCCGGCAGCACATCGGAGATGATCACGCCGTAATTGCGCGGCAGCTTTAAAGCCGTGGCCAGCAGCGGCGAGACCGATTGCAGCGACACGCCGATCTCCGTCCGGTGCAGGTGCCCGTACTTACGCAGCTGCCGGTAGATCACGTTGACAATTCCGCTGGGAATGGCGAACCCCAGCCCTTCATTGCCTCCCGACTGAGACAGAATAAAAGTGTTGACTCCCACCACCTCGCCATCAACGTTCACCAGCGGCCCTCCGGAATTGCCGGGATTGATAGGCGCATCGGTCTGGATGTAGACCAGCGGAGAATCGGGGTCTGTCTGGCGCGCGACCGCGGAAACAACGCCCAGGGTGACGCTGTTGCGCAAACCCTCGGGGCTGCCGAAGGCCAACACCACCTCGCCCTGGCGAAGTGTGCGAAACGGCGCGATACGCAGCGCCGGGAGCTTGGTGTTGTCAATCTTGAGCAACGCCAGGTCGAACTCCCGCGTCACGCCCACCACGCGCGCCGGAACAATGTTGGTGCGGGTGGTGAGAATCGACTGCAGCGAGCCATCCATCATCTCCGCAGGCAGCACCACCTCCACGCGTTGCGCTCCCGTGACCACGTGAGCATTAGTGACGATGTATCCCTCGGGATCCACCACAAATCCCGAGCCGATCCCTCTCTGCCTGCCGATCACCACCGCGGTGTTGCCGCGTTCGGATTCAACCGGCCCGTAGCCGGTGACCAGAATCTGCACCACGCTGGGCGAGACTTTCTTGATGAGGGCATCCACCGATTCGTTGAGCTTGTGCAGAGTGTCGGTGGATTGGGCGCAGGCAACCTGCGTTGCCGTAGCTGCAACCATCGCTAGCAGGAGAATGCACGCGCGGAACTTTAAGGCTTGTGCAGCTGACATGGAGTGCTTTCCTTATCCGGCTGTGAGAATACCAGAGTGCGGTGGGCACGGATCGACTCCATCTGCCAAAGTTTTTTCGCCTTTCATACCAAGGTATGATTGCGGCAATCAAGTTTGTTTGCTAAAAAATTACAGCCGCAATCTCTGGATTTCCGGATTGAGAGGGCGCCGCCGCATAGGATGATGTCGGGCCGGTGGTGGCATGTGCGCTTCCACAATCCGCGATGGCAAGAGGGCTGGATTGGACTTTTTTCACCCGGAAGCCTACCATTCTGGCGACGTGATGTGTAACAGCTCGGGTGCTCAGTTGCATTGTGCGGCTGTGTATGAATTGTGGCCCTTACCTACAGGAGGGAACATACCATGGGCTTGTCCAGACGTGAGTTTTTCAAAGTAGGAACCGGAGGAGCGGCAGCCCTGCTGCTGGGTTTTGATGCCCGCCCGGTTCTGGCGCAGGCAAAGGAATTAAAGATCGCCCGCACCACGGAGACGCGTTCCACCTGTCCTTACTGCTCTGTGAGCTGCGGCGTGATTATCCACACGCTCGGCGACAAGGCCAAGAACGTGACCACGCAGGTGGTCCACATTGAAGGCGACCCCGATCACCCGATCAATCGCGGCACGCTGTGCCCCAAGGGAGCCTCGCTCTACAACGAGGTCCTGAACGAGCGCCGCCTGAAAAAGCCGGAAGTGCGGCGCCCGGGATCGGACCACTGGGAGGACATCTCCTGGGACCAGGCGATCAACGAGATCGCGCGCCACATCAAGAAGACCCGCGACGACACCTTCGTCGATAAAGACGCCAACGGCAATACCGTCAACCGCCTGGAAACCATCGCCTTCAACGGCGGCTGCACTGACACCAACGAATTCAACTATCTGGTCGTCAAGACCATGCGCAGCCTGGGGGTCTGCTACCTGGAAAACCAGGCCCGTGTTTGACACGGCCCCACGGTCTCAAGTTTGGGACCAACATTCGGACGCGGGGCAATGACCAACGGCTGGATCGACATCAAGAACACCGACATGATGTTGATCATGGGCGGAAATCCGGCCGAGAACCATCCCTGCGGATTCAAGTGGGCGATGGAGGCCAAACGCAACCGCAACGCCAAACTGATTTCTGTAGACCCGCGATTCACCCGCACATCTTCCACCGCCGATCTTTTCTTACAAATTCGCGCCGGCACGGACATTGCGTTCCTTGGCGGGGTGATCCGCTACGCTATCGAAAATAACCGGATCGCGCACGATTATCTGGTGAACTATACAAACGCCGCGTTTGTCGTCAAGGAAGGATTCAAACTGCCCGAGGACGGACTGTACTCCGGGTTCGATTCTGCGGGCGGGACTTACGCCGACAAGTCCACCTGGAATTATGAGGCGGTCACGGGGCCCAGCGGCAAAGCACCTGAACCCACGCCTGGCAAGACAGCAGGACCAGTGCCGCTACCCTCTCTTCCTCCCAATGTCGCGTACGACCTGACGCTCCAAAATCCGCGCTGCGTGTTCCAACTACTGAAACAGCAGTATTCGCGTTACACGCCGGAGATGGTCGAGCGGATTACCGGCATACCCAGGGACCAATTTCTTCGCGCTGCCGACCTTTTCACGTCCGTTCGCAAGGATGGAGACATGAAGAAGGCGGCGACGATTATTTATGCCGTCGGCTGGACGCAACATAGCTTCGGGACACAAATTATCCGCACGGCGGCGATCTTACAGCTCCTGATGGGAAATGTCGGGCGTGCCGGTGGCGGTGTGAACGCGCTGCGCGGTCATTCGAATATTCAGGGTGCCACGGACATGGCCGGCCTATACGATAGCCTGCCTGGGTACCTGAAAACGCCTGTTCCCGCCGACACCGATTTGG
>DATGHX010000027.1:0-2506 GCA_035307585.1 Candidatus Angelobacter sp. | reverse complement strand
ATTCGGGCTTCTGGCTCTGGTTTTGGCCGCGGTCGGAATCTACGGCGTTACCTCCTATACCACGAGGCAGCGCATACATGAAATTGGCATCCGCTTGACGCTGGGAGCCACTAAACAAGATGTGCTGCGTTTGGTGCTCAGTCATGGCTTGAGGTTGCTGCTCATCGGCGTTGCCCTGGGACTGGCGCTATCGTTCGCATTAACTCGATTCCTGAGCGGGCTGCTGCTTGGCATAACCAGCACCGATGCACTGACGTTTTCGAGCGTCGCCCTCTTGCTGTGCGCTGTGGCTTTGTTCGCCTGCTTCATCCCAGCACGCTGGGCTACGGCCGTGGACCCGATGGTGGCGCTACGGTACGAATGAGATTGTTGTGGGGGTTTCCGCCGCAAATTGGCGACTCCTATTGACTGCCTATAAGAGCAGTGCTACTGTCTTATAGACAGACGATAGGAGAGTTCATGCCTGCCTCTCAATCCGATCTCCTGCAAGGCACGCTCGATCTGCTGATCCTGAAGGCCCTTGCCCTCCAGGAACTGCATGGGATGGGCGTATCGCGCAGAATCGCGCAAATCACTGGCGGCGCATTCGACGTCAAAGCGGGATCCCTGTTTCCCGCCCTGCACCGCATGGAACAGGCCGGTTGGCTCACATCTTTCTGGGGCGAATCAGAAACCAATCGGCGCGCGAAGTTCTACACGTTGACCAAGGCCGGCAAAAAGCAACTGCACACCGAGTCGGAGCGGTGGGAACGAATATCTCTTGCCATGGCGACCGCCTTGCGCACCACATAGGAGGCTCCTGTGATCAGTCGACTCCGCGCGCTTTGGAACAATATGTTCCGCAGACAACTACTTGATCGCGACCTCGATGAGGAGCTCCAGGCCTATCTGGAACTGGTATCGGCGGAAAAGATCCGGGAAGGGTTGTCTCCCGAAGAGGCCTACCGCGATGCTCGTCGCGATATAGGAGGGGTAGAGCAGGTTATACAGAGCGTTCGCGAGGTTAGCGCGGGAGCCTGGTTGGACTGGCTGGTGCAGGATCTTCGGTACGGGGTTCGAACGCTGGCGAAGAATCCTGCTTTCACCCTGGTTGCGATGGCCACACTGGCGCTTGGTATCGGTGCGAACACGGCGATGTTCAGCCTCCTGGATCAGGTGGTTTTGCGGCTTTTGCCCGTCAGTCATCCCGAGCAGCTCGTGATCGTCCGGGAGACCGGCAACCACTACGGCAACAGTTACGGCCCCAACACCGTTTCCTGGCCGATGTTTGAAGATTTGCGCGACAACAATCAAGTCTTCTCCGGAATGTTCTGCCGGTTTCCAGCCACCGTCACCATCGGCGATAGTGATCGATCGGCGCAAATACCCGCGGAACTGGTCTCCGGCTCGTATTTCCCAGTACTGGGCGTGGGGACGACATTGGGCCGCCCTATCGCTCCGGACGATGACGCGGTTCCTGACAGCAAGCCGGTCGTGGTACTCAGCTACAGCTTCTGGCAGAGCTACTTCGACGGTGACCGCAAAATTGTCGGACGGACGATTGCCCTCAACAGTCAGGCGATGACCGTGATCGGAGTCGCGCAGGAAGGTTTTGACGGTGTGGAAATGGGAGCACCCGCGAAGGTTTTCGTTCCCATCATGATGAAGACGGAGATGACGCCGCACTCGGACGGGCTCAAGGACCGGCGTCGTCGGCTGAGCTGGGTCACCGCGTACGGTCGCCTCAAGCCCGGCGTCAGCGTTGAGCAGGCGCAACTTTCGCTGCAGCCGCTCATGCATAGCATTCTCGAAATGGAGGTTCAGCAGCCTGAATTCACGAGGTCCACGACGCCTGCGGATCGGCAACCGTTTCTTCGTAACCGCGTGGAACTTTTGCCAGGCTCAGAGAACGGGCTGCGCGAGTACATGCGAAAGCCGCTATGGCTCTTGGTCGCGCTTACCGGGGCGGTGCTTCTCCTTGCCTGTGCCAACCTGGCCAATCTGCTGCTGGCGCGTGCCACGGCGCGCGAGCGGGAATTTGCGGTTCGCCTCGCCATCGGCGCCGGGAGGGCGCGCCTTGTAAGCCAGTTGCTGGTGGAAAGTCTGCTTCTGGCGGGCGCGGGAGCAATGCTGGGACTAGCGCTGGCCTTTTTGGCGGACCGCATTCTTCTGCGCATTTATCTGCCTGCTGATGCGGCGGCCGAGTTTGTTGTCTCCCCCATTCCTGATGTACGCGTGCTGGCTTTCGTTATGGGAGTCATGCTCCTGACCGCCCTTGTCTTCGGACTTCTGCCTGCCGTCCGTGGCTCGCGCAGTGAAATTACGCTCTCGCTCAAAGATAGGTCAGGCGCGCTCTCAGCCGGCGGCATTTCTCTTCGCCGGATGTTGGTCGGCATTCAGATCGCTCTGTCGCTGCTGCTGTTGTTCGGTGCAGGCCTCTTTGTCCGTACTTTACGCAACCTCGAGAGCCTGGGGCCGGGGTTCCCCACAGATCATCTTCTTGTATTCAGAATCGACCCTTCGCTCA
>DATGHX010000026.1:0-88151 GCA_035307585.1 Candidatus Angelobacter sp. | reverse complement strand
GGGAACCCGCCGCGGCTCTTTAGGCATTTCCGTACTGGCGGAACCTCGCACACCGAGCCGTTATTATACGAGTCAGGCCCCCTGTTCATTGAATGTTGGTTCATGAACGGTTACCGTTCTCACCTGCGTTGCAGGCCGGTTTTCAGAGACGATGCTAAAGAAAACCGAAGTAGAGTGCAAGCCGTAACGCACGCTTTCGCGTCATAACAGGTTCTAAAACTTGTTCTGTTTTGGCGATTTGGGAGGCAAGCAGGGCCCGGCTCCTCACCAGAATTCAAGGATATGAGCCGCGTGGTCTTTGGCACTAGCACTTCGTATTCTTTTGCGTTCTCTGTGGGTGAAGGGTTGCTATCCGGCCTTGCGTTCTTCCCGCAGGACTTCATCGAGAACGGCGGCGAGGGCGCCGTCGCGCTGGCGGTACTCCCCGTCCAGCATTTCATATTTTTTCTTGAGGACGTGGAATTCGTCGGCGATATTGAGCGCGGCCAGCACCGCGAGCCGCAGGGAATCGACCGTGGAGGTCTGTTCGGCCACGGTGCGCATCTTGGTGTCCACGAATTCGGCCAGGCGCAGGATATATTCCGCGTCCACTCCGCGGAGGTTGTAGACCTGGTCGTAGATCTCCACGCGAATGGGCGGAGTTGTCGAGGGTTGTGTTGCCAAGCTGCGCTCCTTCAAAATGACTGCTTATGCATTGATTATCGTTTGATTCGATGCAGGGTCAAGCAAAATGTTGAGCAGGGGTGCTGCAGGGTAAAGTCTCAGGAGCCGGAATCGGGTTCCACCACCACCGCCGTGCCGTAGCACAGGACCTCGGTTACGCCCTGCATGATCTCGGTGGCGTCATAGCGGACCCCGACCACGGCGTTGGCGCCGACAACGGCGGCCTGCTGCAGCATCAGGTCGAAGGAGTCTTCGCGGGCTTTCTCGCAAAGGTTGGTGAGCAGGGTAATGTTGCCCCCGACCAGGGTCTGCAGGCTGGCCCCGATGGTGCCGAAGATGGAACGCGAGCGAACGATAATGCCACGCACCATCCCCAGGCTGCGCACCACACGATAGCCGTCCAGTTCGAACTGTGTGGTGGTCATCTGGTGGGCGATCATGCGCCGGGGTTCTCCGCCACCAGAGAATCCATCTGTTTCAACATCTTCTCCACGCGACTGCGCACCTCTTCGCGCTCTTTGCGCAGCGCGACCACCTCGGAGCGCAGCAGCTCCAGCTCTTCTTCGCGCTGCTCCAGTTGCTCGCGCACGCGATTGGCGTCGCGCTCGGCGGCGGCCTGTCCGGCGCGCGCCGATTTCAGCAGCTCAATGGTCTTATAGACCTTCTCTTCCAGGGCGGGGAACTCATCGCCCGGATGATTCAGCGTCTCAGTAGTGAACTCTCTTGCTGCTTTCAGCGACATAAATTACACAGCCCTTTGATTTTAATAAGACGTGCGTGAGCGCAGTATAGCGCAGCAGGGTGTGGAAAAAGGAGTGTCTGCATGGCGGCCGCTATGGGGGATATCCCTGCGACGCCGAGATGCCCTCGAAAGAACCTGTGATCCCGGCTGCGGCGGGCTTCGCCTATTCCGCGAATCGATTCCGGCAAAAAAGATCTTGACACGGCCCATGGTAATGCAATATACATAGCGATACAAGGTATATGGTCTTGCTTAGGAACTCGACGAAAGCGGAAGCCAGCGAGAAATGGGAGGCCCAGCTGCGCAAGGGCTGCCTGGAGCTGGCCATCCTGGCCAGCTTGTGGGAGAAGCGCCTGTACGGACTTGAGATCCTGCGGGTGCTGGAGGAGAACTCCAACCTGGTGCTGGCCGAAGGCACGATCTATCCCATTCTCGGGCGGCTCAAGGAAGAAGGACTGCTGCAGTCGGAATGGGTCGAGGCTGACGCTGGGCACCCGCGCAAATACTACTGGCTGACGGCGACCGGGCGGCAGAAAGTCATCTCCATGGGGCACTTCTGGAACAGCTTTGCCGCGAATTTGAACCAGTTGCTGAAGCCGGTCCTCAATGGAAAGGGGAAGTGATGCTCAACACGGCCTGCAATCCGATGATCGAAGATTATTTTTCCGAGCTGGAGCGGAAGATGTCAGACCTGCCGGCGCCCGACCGCAAGGAGTTCGCGCGCGAACTCCGCGCCCACGTGCTCGACCGGCTGGAGCAGAACGCGGCCGCCGGCGCAGACGAATGCCGCGCCGTCCTGAAAGCGCTGGGAACGCCCGAAGAGATCGCGCGCCAGTACCGTGTGGAGCGGATCATGACGCGATCAGCCTGGAGAATCTCGCCGCTCTCCATCCTGCGAACCACGCTGCGCTGGTCGCTTACCGGATTTCAAGGATTCGCGGTGTTTATGGTCGCGTTGGTCGGGTATCTGGTAGCGCTAAGCTTTTACATTAGCGCCCTGCTCAAGCCGTTCTTTCCGCAGAATGTGGGGTTCCGTGCCGGAGAGCAGGGATTCACGATTGCCGCCTGGCCCGCTCCTCATGGCGTGGCCATGCTCGATGCCTATTTCATTCCCATTTGCATCGTGGTGGGCTATCTATTCATGCTAGGCACAACACTGCTGATTAGACTCCTGGTCCGCCGGGTAAAGAGCCTAAAGCAAAGAATCTGAACACTCCGGCCCTGCTGGTCGCGGGAAATCGAGGAACCTGCGCAAAAATGGCGTTGAAGCCAAGGCTTGTAGCTGGCGAAGCCGACTCTACTTTATGACCTGGTCTGCACGCTTAAGCACGGAGGGCGGGACTGTGACACCAATCTCGCCGGCTGTTCTTAAGTTCACGATCAGCTCATAGCGTCTGACGATCTCCACAGGCAGCGAGGCCGGCTTGGCTCCCTTCAGGACCTTGTCCACATAGCGCGCCATATGGCGAATTGCTTCGGTTTGGCTGGTTCCGTAGTTGATCAGTCCGCCTGCCGCCACTCGGGACGGAGGAAAGAGCGTGGGAAGGCGGTCCTTGGCTGCCAGTTCGGCGACTTCCTTTGCGTAAACTCCAAGTACCGGTTCCTCCAGCACTAGCAGAGCGTCCGCATGCTGTTGCCTGATGGCGGCGAACGCTGCTTGAAGATCCGGATTGGGGCCCGCTACTCGAAGCCGTTGAGGCTGTAAGCCCAGAGCCCGTGCCTGTTCCTCGCTCGCGCTCATCAAAGCCTCGGATACGCCTTGATCCCCCAATACCGCCACGCGCTTAAGGCCTGGGACGACTTCCTGAAGGAGTTTGAGCTGCTTGAGGGCTTGCTGGGGATCGAAGCACGTCACCCCGGTGAGATTTCCGCCGGGCTGTTCCAAACTTGCTACGACATTGTCTGCAACCGGATCGACTACGATCGAGAACACCAGTGGAATGTCGCTGACTGCTTTCTTTGCAGCCCGGGCAGTTACAGCGCCGGTGACCACGAGAACGTCCACTTTCAGACCGGCCAGTTCAGCAAAAATTTCAGGAAAGCGTTCGTAATGGCCTTCGGCAAATCGCGGCTCGATCACGATGTTTTGACCATCAACGTATCCAAGATCGGCGAGGCCTTGCCGGAAGGCATCGAACAGCGGGAGAGAACGACCCTGCGGTGCGACAAACCCAACGCGGGGGATTTTTGCGGTTTGCTGCGCCTCTAATTTCGAGCCACAGAGAATCAAACACAAAACAACGACGGCGAACAGACGCTGTGCCATTCGGACCTCACCTTAGCAAGAACAATATCAAACTGTAAGGCTAAATCAATTTGATCGGCACATCTTTAAGTCTGAGAAGCGCCTCGGGCGAGCAAGACTGATCCCGCACGCCAGCTTATACAACCTTCGCCATCCCATCCCATGCCTGCCAGAACTGCTGCATCTGCGGCAGCGTTCCCAGTGATACGCGGATGTAAGTATCGAGCGGCGGGAAGGCGCGCCCGATCAGGATGTTCTTGTTCTTGAAGTAGTCGATCGCGCTGTGCACCGGCATGTTGGCCGGCATCATCACAAAATTTGTGGCCGAGGGAATGGTTTTGATCTTGCGCGTCGCGGCCTGGCGCTGGAACTCGTCGCGGTCGGCGGCGTTGCGTTCTACCGACTTCTGATACGCCGCCGTGTCGTCCATCGAGGTCAGGGCGCAGCGCATCACGCAGACGTTGAGGCAGTCCTCACTGCGATAGCGGCGGATCTCGGCAATGGTGTTTTTGGCGCCAACGCCATAGCCCAGCCGCATCCCGGCCAGCCCGTAAATCTTGGAGAAGGTGCGCGCCACGATCAAACGATCGTCGTCCAGGGGGCGGTCGATGAAAGAGGCGTATTCCGGCCCGGCGGGAACAAAGTCGTGATAGGCCTCATCCATGAGCACGTGAGTCTTCGGCGGCAGCTTGCGGATGAAGTCTTCAAGATCGGCGCGCGGCGTGAGGTTGGCGGTGGGATTATTGGGATTGCAGATATAGACCAGCCCGGCGTCGCTGCCGGCGGCCTTGAGCATGGCGCCGAGATCGTGGGTAAAGTTCGCGGTCAACGGTACGCGGACGACTTCGGCACGGACGGCCTCGGCGTACTTGCCGATGGCTTCGAAGGTGGGCGAGGCCATCACCACCTTGCGTCCCGGTCCGGAGAAGGCGTTGGCCGTGATGCGCAGAATGTCGGTGGAACCGCAGCCGGTGACCACGTTCTCGAGCTTCACCTTGTGGCGGGCAGCCAGGCGTTCGCTGATGACGTCGCTATGGTGGTCGGGATAGCGGTTGAAGCCGTCAAATGGATGAGCGATGGCCAGCACGCTGGGGAACGGCCCGTAGGCGTTCTCGTTGCTGTTGAGCAGCACCGGCCCGCCCAGCTCGGGGACACGCGGCGGCTCGGCCCAGGCCAGCAGATCAGGAAAACTCACGGAGGCTGCGGCGGCAGCGCCCAGGCCAGCGGTCTTGAAAAAATTCCGGCGCGATAGCATGCGGGGATTCTATCGCGATTCTCCAGGCGTTTCCATGTGGGACTGGAGAACGTGGAAAGAGCCAGGATCGTGGGCGAAACCGCCTAGCTGCGCAGACTCCCGCCCAGCTTCTCCAGGGCGCCGATGATCTGTGCTGACCAGCCTGCAACTTCGTCGTCGCGCAGGGTGCGTTCCTCAGATTGGAATTCGGCGCGCAGAAGCAGGGAATACCTCCCTGCGGGAACCGCGCCGCCGCGGAAGATCTCTACCGGCTTGAAGCCGCACAGCTCGGCGATGTTGAGCGCGTGCACCTCGGATTCGATCCGCTCGAAGATGACGCCGTCGGGGAAGACGAAGGAGAAGTCGCGGTCGACGGCTGGATATTTCGAGAGCGGCTGGTAGCGCCCGGCGCGCAAAGGCAGCATGAAGAGGCGGTCCAGGTAAACCTCGGCGATGAAGACATCCTGCTTCAGCTTGCGCGAGGCGGCAATCTCGGGATGGAGCTGGCCAAACTCGGCTACCACGGCGCCGTCGGCAACCGCGCGCGCCCCGCGGCCGGGGTGAAAGCGTTCGGCGGGCTCGAAGCGCAGGCCGGTTATTTCGAAGGCAGCAAGAAGGTTTTCGATATCGCCCTTGAGGTCGAAGAAGCTATACGCGCGGGCGGGGCCATGGACACCCGCCTCCACAGCGTTGCCGGTAGCGCCGATGGAAAGAATCAGGCTCTCTTTGGCAGCTTCTTCCGTGGGCGCATAAAAAATGTGGCCCATCTCGAACAGGCGGACGTCGGAAGTCCCGCGGTTCAGGTTCCAGGCGATCATGGCCAGCATGCCGGGAGCCAGCGAGGTGCGCATCACCGACTGCTCATCGCTGAGCGGATTGGCCAGCGGCACCATCACCGCACCAGAGAACGCGCCGGCATCGGCGGGAGAAATAAAGGTGGGCGAGATGGCCTCGTTGTAGCCGAGCGCCAGCAGCACCGAGCGGACCTTGGCCTGCTTATCCGCATTGGGCAACTCGATCACGCCGCCGGAGAACGACGGCAGAGTGTTGGAGAACTTGTTGTAGCCGTAAATGCGCGCGATCTCCTCGATGAGGTCGATCTCGCGCTCCACGTCGAGCCGCCAGGTGGGCAGGTCGACGATGATGTCCTGGTCGGCATCGACATTCCATTCGGGAAGAGTGATGCCGCGTTCTCTGGCCCTGGCGCGAACCTTTTCCAGCGCTTCCGGGGAGACGATAACCTTCACATCGCGGCTGAAGCTCTCCTGGATGCTGCCCAGCTTGAAACCCAGGCGGCGAAGAATACGGGTGACCGTTTTGGTGTCGATCTCCAGTCCGAGGATGCGCGATATCTCTTTGCGGCGGAGCCATACCGAGTAGCGCACCACGTGGCCGGCAATCACGTCGACCGGTTCGCCTTCCAGTTCGCCGCCGGCAGAGCTGAGAATGAGTTCCGCAACGCGGTCGCAGGCGAGAGTGGTGTTGCTCCAGTCGGCGCCGCGCTCGAAGATGTGCGAAGCGTCGGTGTGCATGCCCAGCCGGCGCGAGGTCCGGCGCACGGCGGCGGGATCGAACCAGGCAGACTCGATGAGAATGTTCTTCGTGGACGAGGAGATCGCCGAATCCAGACCGCCCATCACTCCGGCCAGACCCACCGGCTTGCGGGCGTCGGCGATGATCAGGTCCTGGGGATCGAGCTTGCGCTCGACTCCGTCGAGCGTGGTCAGCGTCTCGCCGGCGCGGGCGCGGCGCACGATGATCTTGCCGCCTTCCAGTTTGTCGAGATCAAAAGCGTGCGTGGGGTGGCCCAACTCCATCAGGGTGTAGTTGCTGGCGTCGACCGCGTTGCTCACGCCGCCATGATCGTCGATCCTGAGCCGCTCTACGATGTTCGCCGGCGAAGGCGCGATCTTCACGTTGCGAATCACGCGCGCGGTGTAACGCAGGCAGCCCTTGTCCTCGATGGCGATAGGGAAGGGCCTGGCCGCCTTGGGCTTGGGCAGGTGCGGATTGATCGCCTTGAGCGCGGTGTCATAGATGGCAGAGCACTCGCGGGCCACGCCGTAATGGCACATGGCGTCAGGACGGTTGGTGCCGATCTCCATTTCGAAGAGCAGAGGTTGTGGCGCGAGGTCGGTCTTGATCGATTCGACAGCAATTCCCGCCAGCGTCAGATCATCGGCCAGTTGGCGATCTGAAACTTTGATGTCCACGAATTCACGAAGCCATGCGGGTGAAATTCTCATCTAGTGGTCACAATAGCTGCAACGCCAAAAAGCACTGTGAGCATTCCTGCAACACAGCAGATCCAGAATTGTCGGATTCTCTTGCCATGAGGAAACTCTGACCGGTAAAGCTTCTCGATCAAATGGTGCTTTCGCAAGAGACCCCAACTGTAAAACTGATCACCTAGCTCCGGCCTTTTTTCTAGAAGGTCCGCTTCAGCCTGGAAATGGAGCATGTTGCCCGCACCGATCAAGACACCCCCCAAGAATATGAAAACCCCGCCAACGACGATTTGCAGCAAAGTCCTCATCTCCAGCGGCTAAAGCCTATCCTTTTTCCTACGGTTCGCCTCGACTGGAAGTTCTGCCCTGTTACCTGCAGTGGCTGAAGCCTAGAACGGCAAACGTTTTCTTCTTCTTTCATACACGGAGTTCTCGATCCTAATTCCTCCGTGCCTCTGTGTCTCTGTGGTGGATTTGTTTGTGCTCTTCACGCGAACTGCTCCAGGAACCTGACATCGCCCTGGTAGAACAACTGAATATCGTCAATTCCATACTTGAGCATGGCGATCCTTTCCACGCCCATGCCGAAAGCGAAGCCGCTGATTTTGGCCGGGTCGTAACCGTTGCTTTTGACGAAACCAAAAACGTTGGGGTCGACCATGCCGCAGCCCAGCAACTCGATCCATCCGCTCATCTTGCATAGCCGGCAGCCCTTGCCCCCGCACTTGAAGCAGGTGATGGAGACGTCGGCGCTGGGCTCGGTGAAGGGGAAGAATGACGGGAAGAACCGCGTCTTTACATTCGATCCGAACAGCGCCTTCATGGCGTGGTCGAGCGTGCCCTTGAGGTCGGAGAAAGTGATGTTGGTGTCCACGGCCAGCCCTTCCACCTGGTGAAAGATGGGCGAGTGCGTGGCGTCGGCGGTGTCGGCGCGGTGCACCTTGCCGGGGACGATGGCGCGGATGGGCGGCGGCTGCTGCAGCATGGCGCGAATCTGCACCGGCGAAGTATGGGTGCGCAGCAGCAGGCGGTCGCGCTGCGGCTTCTTCTCCTGACCGGCCACGAAGATGGTGTCCTGGGTGTCGCGCGCGGGATGATTGGGCGGAAAGTTCAGCGCTTCGAAATTGTAGTAGTCAGTCTCGATCTCCGGGCCCTCGGCCACGGAGTAGCCCATGGCCCGGAAGACCTGGGTGACCTCATTCATGGTGCGCAGGACAGGATGCTCGGCCCCCAGCGGGCGGCGAATGCCGGGAAGGGTGATGTCGAGACGCTCGGCGGCCAGCCGGGCTTCCGACGTAGATCCCGTGGCGCGCTGTTGCGCGGCCTCAATGGCCTGTTCCGCCTCGGCCTTGAGCTGGTTGACGCGAACGCCGACCTCGCGCTTGGCTGGTCCAGGCGCAGCTTTCAGCCACAGTTCGTTAACCTGGGTGAGGATGCCATTCTTGCGCGCCATCCAGCGGTCGTGGAAGACCTTCCATTCGTTTTCGCTCTTGAGCGCGCCGGCCTCCTGGCGGAGAGCGGTAAGCAGCTCGTGGACGGCCTTGTCCAGGTTCGCCGGCGAGTAATCATCGAGTTTTGGAACTGTGTACGCCATCGAAGCTCGTGTGGCACAGCCGCCCACGGCTGTGCTTGTAAATTGTGCCGCCCCTAAAGGGGCTCGGAAATCTCTTAACAGCTTTACCCGGCACTTACTCCTCGGCGCCTTCGCGCCTCGTCGACGTGCCGGGCTATTCTCGGCCGTGCCTGTCGGCACTGGAGCCTCGGCATCCAAGCACACTGCTCGAACAAATCAAGCTCATGTGGCACAGCCCGCCCTCGGCTGTGCCTCAAATGCGAATCCTAAAACATCTCACGGAAAAGGAAATGGCCGCAACCGATCCCGGCTGAATGCTGAGTGCTGACGGCTGAGTGCTGGTTTACGCTGCGGCGCCGCGGGCCCGCTTGGCGGTCTCCACCAGCGCCGTAAACCCCGTTGGGTCGTTCACGGCCAGGTCGGCGAGCACCTTGCGGTCCAGCTCGACCCCGGCCTTCTTCAGGCCGCTGATGAACTGGCTGTAGCTCAGGCCGTGGGCGCGGGTCGCGGCTCCAATGCGCACGATCCAGATGGAGCGGTACTGGCGCTTCTTCTGCTTGCGGCCGGAGTAGGCGAACTTCAGCCCGCGCTCGACGGACTCTTTCGCCGCACGATACAGCTTGGATTTTGTCAGGAAGTAACCGCTGGCGCGCTCCAATATCTTCTTGCGGCGCTGGCGGCGCTTGGTACCACGTTTAACGCGAGGCATGACTGCTCCTTTTTTGTGCCGGAACTTTGTCCGGCTGTTCCTGGTGGCTACAGGGAAGGATTTTGGTCCCCTGATCGCGCACTGTTTCAGGTTCTACCTCAGCACTGACCGCAATCAGGCGGGCTGAACTCTGTCCCGGATTTTTAGTACGGGATCATCCGTGCGACCTTGCGGCGATCGGCTTCACTGACCAGGGTGCCCTGGGCCAGGTGCTTCTTGCGCTTGGTCTCCTTGGAGGTAAGAATGTGGCGCTTAAAAGCCTTGGCCCGCTTGATCTTGCCTGTGGCCGTCTTCTTAAATCGCTTGGCTGCGCCTTTGTGTGTTTTTAGTTTGGGCATAAGACTCTAAGCTGCTGGCTTCCGGCGGCTAGCTGCGAGTAGCTGGCAGCTCATGGCTAGAAGCTCTTCTCTACGATCCGGTCTTCACTTCGCTTACCGGCGCCTGCTGTTGCGGCGCGGCCGCCGGCTTGTCCGGCTTCTTGCCTGCCGGCGCTCCCGCCGATCCTGCAGACGGCTTATCCGGCTTCTTGCCACCCGGCATCTGCTTGGGTGGAGCCAGGATCACGTGCATGGTGTTGCCTTCCATGCGCGGCCGGAACTCGACAATTCCTTTATCGCCTACCTCTTTAACCAGGCGGTCCAGAACCTCGCGGCCCAGGTTCTGGTGGGCCATTTCGCGTCCGCGGAAGCGCAGGCTGGCTTTTACCTTGTCGCCTTCACTCAGAAAACGCAGCACATGGTTGCGCTTGGTCACGTAATCGTGCTCGTCGACGTTGACCGAGAACTTCACTTCCTTGAGCACGATCTGTTTCTGGTTCTTCTTGGCCGCCCGTTCTTTCTTTTCCTGTTCATACAGGAACTTGCCGTAATCCATGATGCGGCAGACGGGCGGAACCGCATTGGGAGAGATCTCTACCAGGTCCAGGTTCTGTTCACGGGCCCTTTTGACGGCGTCGAAAGGGGCCATAATGCCCAACTGGTTGCCGTCGGCATCGATCACGCGGATCTCGCGCGCGCGGATGCGATCATTCATGCGGATAAAACGTTTGTCGATGCAATCCTCCTGCAGACCCGTGCCAAGCTGATTTTTGTTGGAATGCCGGGCGCCGATATGCGGCTGCGACTGGGAAATTATAGCATGGCGGGTCCTGCCTTCATGGCGACGAAGGCGTTAGCGGCAAAGCAGCCATCAGATCCCGGCGAAGCTGATCCACCATCCCAGGATCTCCGTGTTTCCAGTCCCGAAACGCCCGAAAAAATCGGAAAGAGAGCTTGCGATGCAGTGGGCGGAAAACCAGCACCAGGGGATTGAATTCCCTGGTGCCTGCGAAAGTGCGAAATACATGCGCGGGGAACGACCACCACGGCCAACGGCTTCGCTCTGACCAGTTGAGCACGATAGCTCGCTCTTTAACCAGGGGCAGGATCTGTTCGGCCATGTATTGCTGCCAAACCGGGCTCTCGGAAGAAACGAACAGGACGTTTTTGCCTTGAGGCAGCCAGGTAAGCCAGATAAGCAAATAAGTCACGCCGCGATTGAGGGCGATGCAGACCAGGGAAATGGCCACGAGAGGAATAATCAGCGGCGCCAATAACAGGAGCAGAGCGAGATTTTTTTTGGGGAAATTTTTTTGGGCTTGCCCGCTCATGCCAACAGCCCCTCTATGGTCAAGCCCTGGATGCGCGCGACCAAGCGAGCATTCGAATCATGACACCCGGAAACCTCGACCTTGAGATAGTTGTCGCTGAGGGCCTCGGTGGTTTCATCATCGCAAGTGTGCAGAGTAATCACGTCCAGAACGCGGCCTACGAACCGGCGCCGGAACTCGAGGTTCTTCTCTGCCGCCAGCTCTCTCAGCACGCGATTGCGTTCGCGGGCTACATGCACCGGCACCTGGTTGGGCATGGCGGCCGAAGGCGTTCCCGGACGAGAGGAATAGGTAAAGACGTGCAGGTAGGTAAAGGGCAGGCGCTCGATGAAGATGCGGCTCTCCTCGAACAGCTCATCGGTTTCGCCGGGGAAGCCGGCCATGACGTCGGCGCCGATGGCGGCGTCGGGCATGGCTTCACGAATCTTCCTGATCTTCTCCGCGTAGTGCCAGGGGCGGTAGCGGCGGTGCATGGCGCGCAGAATACGGTCGCTGCCCGACTGCAGCGGCACGTGGGCATGCTTGGCGATGCGAGGTGAGGCCGCGACCAGCGAAATCAGCTCATCGCTCCAGTCCATGGGCTCGACCGAGCTGATGCGAATCTTCTCGATTGCGGTTTCAGCGAGCAGCGCGCGCAACAGTTGCTCAAAGCGCTGTTGCGGCTGGAAGTCGCGTCCCCAGCGGCCAAGATTGATTCCGCTGAGCACCATCTCGCGATAGCCGGCGGCGACCAGTGCGTTAGTCTCCTCGATCGCCCGCGCCAGGGGCAGGGAACGGCTCTGGCCGCGCACACTGGGGATAATGCAGAAGGAGCAGCGATTGTTGCAGCCGTCCTGAACTTTGAGGTTGGGACGCGTGCGGCTGATCAGGTCATCGCCGCCGGTGACCGGAGCGGCGATCAGCTCAGTATGCGCAAAGATGTTGCCGACCACCGTGAACGCGGGCGCAGACAGGGCGAGGGCTTCGCGCGAGACGAACGTGCCCGGATCTCCACCGGGTCCGGCAGCGATGTCGGCAACCAGATGCTTGTGCGAGTTGCCGACCACCCAGGTAACGCCGGGGAGTTCGCTTACCTCTTTAGGTGCGCGCTGCGCGTAGCAGCCCGTGACCATGATGCGGGCGCCGGGATTGAGGCGGTGGGCGCGGCGAATAGCGGCTCGCGCGTCCTGATCGGCCGCGGCGGTGACCGTACAGGTATTGAAGACCACCACGTCGGCAGCCTCGGCTGAGGCCGCCTGGGTCAGGCCATGGCCGGCCAGCCGGCGCTGGATAGCACTACCGTCAGCCTGGGTAGCGCGGCAACCAAAGTTGTGCAGAAAGAATTGCGGCACAAGAGGTATTATAAATATTGCAGCAGGTTGCCTGAGCAGGTTCGGGTACTCACAACCTGCAGCTCTGCCGCGCGCATCACACACTTTTCCGTTGCGCACGACTCTGTTCCGAATTTCCTGGGAGATCCTATGAAAAGACGCATCCTGGTCGCGGACGACGAGCTAGCCATCCTGCTTACCCTGAAAGCGATCCTTGAGATCAACGGCTTTGAGGTGGAAACTGCGACCTCGGCGCGCGAAGCCATCGGCAAGCTCAAAAAGAACCAGTACCACATGGTGATCACCGATATGAAGATGGAGCACGAGCACTCCGGGTACGACGTGATTCGGGCGGCCAAGACGAGCGGCGGCGATCCGGCTGTGGCCATCCTGACGGCGTTCCCCATGCTGGGAAGCGAGTGGAAAAAGGAAGGCGCGCAGTCCATGCTGGTGAAGCCCATGGGCACCGAGGACCTGCTGCGCCAGATCGAAGCCCTACTTATCAAGCACGAAGAGCACAAGAGCCAGCGCACGCCACCCCATCCCGGGAAAAGCAACCACAACGCCCGCGAGGCGAAAAAATCCGCCTAAGGCGCACACCACCACCCCGCCCTGAAGAATCCGGGGACGTCGAGACCGACAAGAATCAGGCAGTAGCAGCCGTGGCTTTGCGCTGCTGGAAGCACTCCCGGCAATACACGGGACGCCCCTGCGTCGGTTTGAAGGGAACAGTGGTTTCCCGCTGGCAGCCGGAACAGATCGCTTTGGTTTCGACCCGCTGGTAATTGCCACCGGTTTGGGGAAGCCCGAGCGCCTGGGCGCGCTTGGCTTTACAGCCCTTACAGCGTTTAGGTTCGTTCTTGAATTGCTTGTCGTGGAAGAACAACTGCTCGCCTGCAGTAAAGACGAAATCGGCGCCGCAATCTACGCACTTGAGAACCTTGTCCTGGAACTCCATTGAGAGATGCCCCTTCCTGCTTCACCCCGGAAATAGCCAGTTGGGACAAGTTTCCTCCCTGAACGGGGTGAGCACCTACCACCGGTTCGGCCCACGCGATTGTTTGAAACCGCGTTTACAGCTAAGATTCCCAGGTCCTGACTTCAGCAGCTCTTATGAATTTCCAAAACTACGCCTGCTATAAGATTCAAGTCGCCGGGCCGCCTGGTGAACGGCGACCCGGATTACTGCGTTAATCCTGCTCTTTGCGCATTTTTTTTTGCGGTTGCGCTTTCGCGCCAGAGTTTCCTTCAGCCGGCGTTTTTCGCCGGGCTTCAAATAGAAGGAATGCCGTTTGGCTTCTCTGATGATGTCCTCTTGCTGGACTTTGCGCTTGAACCGGCGTAAGGCGTTCTCAAGAGGCTCCGCCTCTTGCATTCTTACCTCAGCCAATAAAATTACACCTCCCACCTTACCCCTGATCGGAACAGAGTGAGTTTTGCAGCGTCTCTGGCCCAAGTCAAGAGTTAAGTGACGAAAAATGCCATTAAAACGTGAGGTTTGGCGACTGTCTTAATTTGAGACGGCAGGCTGAAGAAGGTTGCAAACATAGCCTTGGGGCTAAGCGGTAGTAAGAGAACTGGGAGGCTGGCGCACCAGCGTTCGAGTCAGTGTTTCCATCCATACAGCCTGGCCGCGTTGTCGTGCAAGACCATGTGGGCGAGCTCGAGGGCACGATCGCGGGTGATCTCGCCATCCTGCATCATGCCGGTGAGGGCGATGGCCAGGGCTTCGCGCGAAGACTGGGTGGTTTGCCATCCCACCTCTTCCCAGCCGATCTCCGGCGTGTTGGCGAAGAGATCGGTGCCGAACATGATTTTCTCCGGATACCACTCCAGGTAGTCGCGGACCACCTCGCTCAGCCTGCGGGTGGAGATGAGCCATGTTTGCTCGGAGAAGTCGGCGTAGACGTTGGGCTTCATCAGCAGGTAGTCAGCGTACCTGGTGAAGGCGACCGCGCCGCCGTGCACCATCACGAAATTGGTTTTGCGCAGGGAAGCGTCATTGAACAGCGAGTCCAGGTTCGCGGGATTGGAGCCGTTGAGCATGAAGTAGCTGCCGCATCCGCCGCCGGTGTGGAAATGGACCGGAAGTCCCAGACGCCCGGCCTCCCGCGCAACGTAACGCATCAGGTAATCCTGCAGCTTGAGGTAGTCGCCCTTGCCGGGCACGCCGCCGCGGACATAGTGCGAGTAAATGGCGGCGGCTTCATGCTCGGCGGCTGCGGCATCGAGCGGGACGGGTCCGAAATCGAGCGTGCGCAAGTAGGCGGCTTCAAACTTGATGGCCACGGCGCTGTTCCTGTGCTGTTCTTCAATCGTCGGGGTGACGACCTTCGCGGTGTAATCCTCCAGCGCTTGGGGGAGCGATGACAGATTCAAGTCTTTGAGATAGCGCTTGAGCAGCATCTCCTCGCGCGAGTAGAAGAATTTGCGGTCGGGAGTTTCATTGGCCACGCTGGAGTTGTTGAGCGGCAGCAGAAGGGCGTCGTCGAACGGCACCCAGCGGAAGCGCGGCGGCTTCAGGCCGCGGCCCATGGCCACGCGGTTGGCGAGTTCGGTCTCAATTCCCAGCTGATCCAGGACCCAGTTGGGAAAATTGTCACCCTGTTCCTGGCCGACTTTCTGCTTGGCCGCCAGGAGTTCTTTGAGGTGGTCGGGTTGCAAGTCGTTATATGGATAGTGGTAGAGCGCCTTCCACGCCGCCAGGAATTGCGGATTCTCAGGGCGGCCTATGGTGGTGGGGTCGCTGGGTTCCAGGGGATCGCAGGGCAGAGCGTCAAACTCATCATCCTTCTCGCCGGCCGCTACGACGCGCGGCGGATGAGAATGGTTGTCGATGGCTTTAATCTTCTGGATTTCCTGAAGAAGCTGAGGATCGGGCGATTGGGCGGCAGCCATAGCAAGCGCAATCACGGGAAAGAGCGCAGCGAGGAGTTTCTTCGTCATGAGAGCTCGACCGGAGCGGTGTGAATTTCGCGAGAGAAGAGTAATCCGCTTTGTGCGTCAGTGCAATGAAAGGAGCCTGGATTATCTGATTAAAAGAAGAAACGGTCCCGGTGCCGCCGGGACCGCAAGTCGACCAGAAACAACTCTTCGAGCTCAGCCGATGTACATCACGTGACAGTAGGTTCCCAGCCTGACGTTGTAGGCCAGATACCAACCTGGATCGTCGGGATCGTCGTAGAGGATGATGTCATCGCGATCCCAGAGCCAGTCGCCGCAGTAACCGATATCAGCCGGGGCCACGCTGAAGTAGAAACCTCCGAAAAAGAAACGGCTGGGTCCGCCGCCTTCCAGGCGCCACACGTGGCGCGCGCCGATTTCGTCGCCAAAACGTCCGTGCTCCCAGGGATGATCGAGGTGATAACGCTCATCGTGCCGTCCGGCGTTGTGTCCGATCCACTGGTCATTTTCTACGTGCACGTGCGGCGCATTGGGGTGACCGGCACGGTCGTCGAAATGGCGACCTTGATCGCCGCCGCGGTTGTCCTGAACTGGATGGTCGTTGCGTACCTCGTTGCGCGGGGCTTCCGTCCGTGCTCTGGATGGGCCGCGCTGCGGAATGTGGCCGCCGCCGACTTCGGCGTGACCGCCCTGGCGTCCGCCGCCGCGGCTGCCGCCTTTCTGCTGCGCCGCGGCGAAAACCAGCATGAGAGCCAACAGCACAGGGATTCCCAATAGTTTCTTCATCGAGTCCTCCGTCTGGTAATCCTCTTGTAGAAGGATGCGCTTGCAACTCACACCGTTGGCAACGATACGCCAGAGACGTGACGCGGCTGGTAAAGTTTCGTAAGGCCATAGTTGCCGGCGTTCACATTGATCAACAGGGTTTGTGCCGGGGCCGGAATGCGGGGCACAGCCAGGGCACGGCGATTCGGTAGTGTATTCTGGCCGTACACTGTTAATTCATGACTTCCGATGCCGTCATCTCGGTTCAAGCCCTGCGCAAGAGTTATGCCGACCTGGAGGCGGTGAAAGGAATCGACTTCGAGGTCCTCTCGGGCGAGGTCTTCGGGCTTCTGGGCCCGAACGGCGCCGGCAAGACCAGCACGGTGGAAATCCTGGAAGGGCTGCGGCCCCGCTCCAGCGGCGAGGCGCGCGTGCTGGGATTTGATCCCGACCGGCAGAAGCAGCAGCTCAAAGACCGCATCGGCGTGTGCCTGCAGGCTACCAATCTTCCCGCCAAGATCCGCGTGCATGAAGCTATGGAGCTGTTTGCTTCGTTCTACACGCGCAGCCTCAGCTCGGAAAAGCTGTTGCAGCGTCTGCAACTGTGGGACAAGCGGGCGGCCGCGTATGAGACGCTGTCGGGCGGGCAGAAACAGCGGCTGGCGCTGGCCATGGCGCTGGTCAACGATCCGCAACTCTTGTTTCTCGACGAGCCCACGACCGGACTGGACCCGCAGATACGGCTGGAGATTCACAACCTGATCGAGGAGATGCGGTCGGAAGGCCGCACCGTGCTGCTGACCACGCACTACATCGAAGAAGCGGAGCGGCTGTGCAACCGCGTGGCCATCATGGACGAGGGCAAGATCGTGGCCATGGGCACGCCGCGCGAGTTGCAGCAGCAGAGCCACTCGCAGTCGCGCATCCAGATCGTCTGCGCGCAGCAGCTGGAATCGCTGGAGACGCCGCAGTGGCCGGACGCGATTTCCAGCGCCGTGGAAGACCACGGGCGGACGCTGACGGTCTATTCCACGCGGCCGGCGCGCACCCTGTTTGAGATCATGAAGTGGGTGGACCAGCAGGGGCTGCAGCTGGAGGATATTCATCTCAAGAAACCGACTCTGGAGGACGTGTTCGTCGAGCTGACGGGAAAGCACCTTCGCGACTGAATTGCCATGAAGGCTTATCTGGAACTCATCAAGATCGACATCAAGCTGGCCATGCGGCAGCGCGTGGTGATCTTCTTCAACTATCTTTTTCCTCTGGTCTTCTTCTTCGCCATGAGTTCGGCCTTGAAGGCGCGGTCGACGCCAGGCAGCGCGGCCTATGTGCTCACCATGTCGCTGGTGCTTGGGATTCTGGGCAGCGGTCTGTTCGGAGCCGGAGTGCGCGCCATCCAGGAGCGGGAAATGAACATCCTGCGGCGCTATAAGGTCACGCCTATCACCTCCGGGCCGCTGCTGGCGGCGTCGATGGTTACCGGCTGGGTGATATTCATGCCCAGCATCGTGATGCTGCTGGCGATTTCGCACTACTGGAACTACATGCCGTGGCCGGACCACATGATCGTGCTGCTGATTTTTGTGTCGATCGCGCTGGTCTCGTTCCGCGCGATCGGGCTGGTGATCGCCTCAGTGGCCAACACCATGCAGGAGGGGACGATCCTGGTGCAGCTCCTTTATTTCCCCATGCTGCTGTTGAGCGGGGCCACGATTCCCGCCAGCGCCTTCGGGTATAAGGTGAAAATCTTGTCCGACTTCATCCCGTCCACTTACCTGGTGAAGGGCGTGAACCGCCTGCTGATGAGCCATGAGGACAGCGGGATTGTGTGGCTGTCGGCGGGCGCGCTGGTGATCACGGCAATTGTCGGGTGGACGGTAGGGATGAAGCTCTTCCGCTGGGAAAAAGAAGAGAAGATCAAAGGCTCGGCTAAACTGTGGGTGGCGGCAGTGCTGGCGCCGTTTCTGATCATCGGTCTGTGGGAGGCGCGGAACGAGAAGCCGGCGCAGCCGGACCGCGGCGTGAATCAGAGACCTCCTGCCGTCAAAATGGCGCCGCCCGCGAACGCGAAGTGAACGCGAGTGTTGTGGTCGTGGAGTCGCGCCGGCGTGTCGCTGCGCGACTCTTACTCGTCTTGCTGACAATTTCCTTGCCCCCGGCCGCAATTCCACAGACCGCGGACACTACCGCTACCGCGGCTCATAGATCTCAGGCAGCGCCGCTCATGGCCGCGCCATTGCTGGTGCCGCAGAGAACAACAGTGAAAACCGCGCCGCCCAGATCCCGCGTCTTGCCCGGGTTGACGGCGATGCTGCCGCCGTGACGTTCCGCGATGCCGCGGCTGACCCACAAGCCCAGACCGGTGCCGACATCTTCTTTAGTAGTGTAGAAAGGCTCAAAGATGCGGGCTGAATCCGCAGGCGCTACGCCAGGACCGTTGTCGGCAACCTGGATCTCCACGCCTCCACCCTGATCAGAGGCGGCGGGGCGCGCGGCGATGCGAATCTTTCCACCGATGGCGACAGCGTCGGCGGCGTTGGAAATCAGGTTAGCCATCAATTGCTTCAACTCGCCCTGCAGCCCTTCCACCGGCGGGCACTCGGAGAGTTGGAGTTCTACTGCGATGTTCTTGCTCTTCAACTTGTTCTCGTAAGTCTTGACGGTGGCCTGGATGACGGCGCAGATATCCACCGGCGCCGGGGTGGTTGAGTCGCGATAGAAACCCAGTGTCTGGCGGGTAATCTGCGAGACGCGATCCAACTCCTGCTCGGCAGTAGCCATGAAACCGTGCACCTCTGCGGGAAGGCCCGGATTTTGCCGGGCGATGTAGATCAGGTTGCACACGGCCTCCAGCGGATTGTTGATCTCGTGGGCCACGGTAGCCGCCAGGCGGCCGGCGGCGGCCAGCTTCTCAGCTTTGCGCAGCATCTCCTCGGCCTTTTTGTCTTCGGTTACGTCGCGGAAGACCATCACCACGCCGCGCAGAACCTTCCTATCGTCGAAGATGGGGGCAGCGCTGTCTTCGATGGGGATGAGTTTGCCGTCAGCGCGCTGGATAGCGGTGTGGTTGGCCAGGCCCATGATGCGTCCCAGTTGCAGAACTTTGGCGACGGGGTTTTCCACCCTGGCGCCGGTTTGCTCGTTGAAGGTGGGAAAAACCTTCTGGATCTCGCGGCCTCGGGCGTCCTGCAGTTTGACTCCGGTCAACTCTTCGGCGACGGGATTGACAAAGGTCACCAGTCCCTGGCCGTCGGCGGCGATGACCGCATCGCCGATGCTGCTCAGGGTCACGCGGAACCACTCTTCGCGCTCGCGCAGGTCGGCGGCATGTTTCTCACGGTCGGCCATGGCGCGCAAAATCAGAAACGCCAGCAGGCTGAGCCCGACCACCGCCAGCACCACGCTGAAGTAAATGCTCCCAATCAGAGACCTTGTGCTGGCGGCGACCATCCGCAGCCTCTGATTCTCCACAGCAGCTTCCTGCTGCTGCATTTCAGCCGCGAGATCGCGGATCTGTTCCATGATGCGTCTGCCGGAGTCGGACATTACCAGCGCGCGGGCTTCAGCTTTTTTGCCGTCGCGAAACAAGCTGATGCTCCGGGCAAGCTCGTCCACCTTTTTCCGCGCCAGCTCTCCCAGTTGGAGCACCCGCCGGCCCTGGTCGGGATTATCGGCGGTGAGCTCGGCGAGCTTATTAAGGTGCACGCTCACCTGCCCGGCGGCGTCGGTGTAGGACTCCAGATACCTGGCTTCACGGCTATAGAGATAGCCACGCTGGCCGGTCTCCGCGTCTTTCAAAAGCGACTCTACGGTTGAGAGTTCCAGTTGCACATTCTGCGTGTGTTGCACCCAGTCCTGGTTTCGGTCCTGGACGAATAGCTGGCGGCGGGTGATAGCGGTGTTGAGGATCAGCAGCGTAAGCAGTACGGCAAAGCCGGTAATGACGCTGAAACGCTTGTCGATCAGTCGCATAGGAACGGTGGCCCGAGGAAGTCCCACCTGCCGGGTCTGTGTATTCTACCGCAGCGTTGTCCCAGATGAATGCGCCGGAAAGCGCCGAGACACAAGGACAAGAGAACTAAGGACAGGGACTAAGGAACTACAAGGGAACTAAGGTTGCCGAGGGAGCGACCTGAAATGGCCGTCTAGGAAATGGTATCCTTGCGCGTTTTTATTTTCTTATCTTGAGCGAGTGAGGACGAATGAAACGCAGAGACTTTCTTTCCGGAGTAGCGGTTACATCGGCGTCACTGGTTGTGAGAAAAACGGCTGCAGGAAGAACGGTCGCGGCAACAACCGCCCGCGGCGCCGCCGTCCTGAATGCGCAAGGGAGTCAGGCAGCGAGCGCTGGACGTCCCAGCAACATCATGATCTCCGCCGCCAACGGCATCACCTCGCGCGGCAATCATCTGGAAGCCGGCTACAAGCGTTTGCTCGAAGGCGCCGACACCCTGGAGGCGGCCATCACCACCGTTTCCGGTCCGGAAAACGATCCCAAAGACACCAGCGTGGGCCTCGGCGGGCTGCCCAATGAAGAAGGAGTGGTGGAGCTCGACGCCTGCTGCATGCACGGGCCCACGCGGCGCGCAGGATCCGTGGGCGCCGTGCGCGACATCAAGAACGTGGCCGCGCTCTCGCGCGCGGTGATGGAGCATACCGGGCACGTGATGCTGGTGGGCGAAGGGGCCACGCGCTTCGCCGTAGCCGTGGGCTTTCCCAAAGAGAACCTGCTTACCGACGACACGCGCAAGATCTGGCTGCTGTGGAAGGAGAACCACTCCGACCAGGACTGGTGGGGGCCGGGACTGGCCGATCCCAAGTGGAAGCCGCCGGCCGCCGAGCCCGACAGCGGCGCAGTGGAAGGCCAGCCGCTGCGCGTGCAGAAGCTCTACGCCGCAGCCGCCGCCCTGGGCATCGCCGAAGCGGACCGCATGAACGCCGTCAACTGCGTGCTCTACCCGCCGCACGGGACCATCAACTGCTCCGCGCTCAATGAAAAAGGCGAGATGTCGAGCGTCACCACCACCAGCGGTTTGGCCTGGAAGCTGCCCGGACGCTGCGGCGATTCGCCCATCATCGGCGCCGGCTGCTACTGCGATCAGGACGTAGGCGCGGCCGGCGCCACCGGCAGCGGCGAGGAAAACATCAAGGTCGCCGGCGCCCACTCCATCGTGGAGAACATGCGCCGCGGCATGTCCCCGGAAGAGGCGGGCATGGAGGTGCTGAAGCGCATTGTGCGTAATTTCAATAACGACATGACGCGCCTGCGCTTCGTGAGCATGCACTACTACATCCTGCGCAAGGACGGCGCTTACGCCGGAGTCACGCTGTGGTCGGGACCGAAGGAGCGGCCGTACCGCTTCGCCGTCGCCGACGGCAACGGCCCGGCGCGCCATGAAACAGCCAAGGCATTGCTCCAGGGCGTGCCGCTGAACTGGCCGCCGGAGCCGAGACCGCCGGCCAGCAAGCCGTAGGGGGGCCAGGGGATAAGATCGGCCTATGAGTTTCGATCTCTTCTTTTGCCGGCGCGAGCCTGAGCGGATTGATTTTGAAGCAGTCGCGAAGTGGGGGGACACGATTGGGTACTTCAGGCGAGAAGGCAACCAGCTCTGGTATCAGAATCCTGATACCGGCGTTTACTTCAGCATCGGCTATGCTCCGATGCCGCCGGACGATCCTGAGGAGTCTCCAGTGCCGGCGGACTGCAACGACACAGGTCTTTCGTTCAACCTGAACTATAACCGGGCGAGCTTCTTTGGGTACGAAGCCATACCGGTTGTCTCCCGGCTCGTCCAGGATTTCAATTTGGCCATCTACAACCCGCAGGCTGGAGAAGACGCCCAGGGCGTGCGCTATGGCGTGGATGCACAGTCGCTTCTGAACTCATGGCTCGATCACAATCGGCGGGCTACGTCGGCACTGTCACAACAACGCGCTGCCAGCCTGGACCACATGCCGCGAGCAAAGTCATTGCGCATGTGGAGATACATGTCGCAGAAGAAAGACCTCGAACAACGGTTCGCTGACGAAGGCACCTTTGTGCCGAAGATCGTCCCGCTGCAGCATAAAGGGGCGCACGAGCTGGAGCTTGGGTTTGTGTGCTCGGAAGGCGTGTACTGCCTGGTTCCAGCCGTGGATTGGGTGTTTATCGTGCGCGCCAGGAAAGGGCTTTCCAAGTCGAAGAGAAACAGCGAAGTCGGGATCATCAGCTACACGACCTTCCTGGAACTCATGGGACACCTCCTCGAGCCCTTTGACGGCGAGAACGTGAAGCAGATCAGGCGGGAATCAGCGGAGAAGATGACGAAGATTGTCCGCAGGTTCGACCTGCCTGACAATCGCGGAGACTTCAAGCTCGCCGGGATGGATTCGTTTATCGATTCCGAGATTGCGGACGCGGCCAGCAGTTAAAACCCGGGCTTAGAATGTTTCCTGAGCCGGAAAGCGTCCCGTCAGGTCCCCGGCGACCCGTTCAGAGCCCCAACGGGGGCGCCAGCCCGTAGCCCACCGCGTAAGCGGTGGGAACCGAAGGAAACACGTCCAAGCCCCGGCCGGGGCGGCAGGCTAATCAAAAACGAACCGCGGATCAAACTCCACGCCGTGCTTTTTCAGAAGCTCCAGGTACTCCTCTTCGAACGTCATCTTCCGATGATGCTCTTCCTGATGGTGAATGTAATTCACCACCGCGTCCAAATTCGACGCGCTGACCGCAAAGGCTCCATATCCCTCCTGCCACGCAAAACCGGCGCGTTGCTCGTTCATCCATTTCGAGGAATTGCTTTTGATCAGGCGCATGGCGTCGGCGAGAGACCGGCTGGGGGGCAGATGAAAAAGGATATGCAGATGGTCGCGCATGCCGCCGATGGCCACCGGGACCAGGTCCACGCCGCGGCAGATTCCCGTGGTGTATTGCCACAACCGCTCCTGGATGTCCGAGGAGATAAGCCTGGCCCGATTTTTCGTGCTGAACACCGCGTGCAGGTGATTCTTCGTGAAGGTGTGTGACATTCTCTGTCGCCCCCGTTGGGGGCTCGATTATATTCTTGACACCTCCTTCCCAGCGCTCACGCGCTGGGCTACGACCTGCCGCCCTGTCGGGCTAACCACACGCCAAGCATCGGAATTGGGGTCCGCAGACGGCCCGTTTTTGGCCGGATGGGGTGGAGCGCGACCAGAAGGTAGCTCAGCGCCGGTAGGCGCGTCAGAATGTAGCCCAGCGCGACACTGCTTTTGGTTTATGCCTTCGAGCGCTGGGTTAACCAAACAGAATTCGGATTTGAGCGCTGGAGGCGCGACACATGTCTAAAATCCCGCCCTGGCGTCCCGCACGTCGAGAACGCGACGCAGATCAGGCGGGAATCGGCGGAGGAGAAAAATGGGGACAGCCTGAACTGAGCGATTTTGTTGCGAAGAAGAAAAACCGCACAGATCAGGCTGTCCCGTTTTTTCCGTTTTTTGTATGTGAAGAGACACGGCGTGGAGTTTGATCCACGGTTCGTTTTTGATTAGCTGCTTGTGAAGTCTGCCGCCCCTGCCGGGGCTTGGATGTGTTTCTTTTGCCTTCCCACCGCTTACGCGGTGGGCTACGGGCTGGCGCCCCGTTGGGGGCTCAAATCCGATTTGTCTTCATTTGTCTTCACGCGTCTTCACTTGTCTTCAATCGTCTTCAACCGTCTAAGCTGATGCGAATCTGCAGGTTACAAAGATTTTTGAAACTGCCGTTTGGGGGTGGTTGGGAGAAATTTGTGGACAGGAATTCTGGTTTGGAGGGAGGCTGGAGGAATCGGGTGATCTGGCGATCGGGTGATCGGGTGATCGGAAAGGCAACAGAGATCGCCGTGATCGGGTGATCGGGTGATCGGAAAGGCAAGAGCCTTTGACCACGAAGGACACGAAGGAACATGAAGGGGAATCGCCGTGATCGGGTGATCGGGTGATCCGGTGATCGGAAAGGCAAGAGCCTTAACCACGAAGGACACGAAGGAACACGAAGGGAATCGCGTGATCGGGTGATCGGGTGATCGGGCGAACCAGAACCGTTAACCACAGAGGACACGGAGGAACACGAAGGGAATCGCCGGGATCGGGTGATGCAAGAGCAGCCTTTGGGCATTGGCTGGAACCAGAAGGAAACAGCTAAGGTTGGAAATAGTGGCCATCAGGACAAGGTTGGGAGAGCGGAAGTACAGTCCTCCTGGGACACCATGGGAGGAAGTAAAGGGGGCTTGGAAGAATCGGGTGATCGGAAAGAAGCTACTAGCTGCTGGCCTCTAGCTGCTAGCTACGCAAAAACGGCAGGGGCTGAAAGCCCCAACAACTCGAGGTGTTATTTGAACGGCACGGCTGGAAGCCGTGCCCTGTTACCTACAGGGGCTAAAGCCCATATATCCGGCGGCAAGAGAGATGACAGCAAGAGCGGGGATTCCGGTGATCGGGAAGAAGAAGCACTCAGTAATCAGCCGTCAGCACTCAGTGGAGCCGGAAAGGCAAGAAAAGATCGCCGGGATCGCGCGTGATCGGGAAGGCAACAGAGATCGCCGTGATCGGGTGATCCGGTGATCGGGTGATCGGAAAGGCAAGAGCCTTAACCACGAAGGACACGAAGGAACACGAAGGGAATCGCGTGATCGGGTGATCGGAAAGAAGCTACTAGCTGCTGGCCTCTAGCTGCTAGCTGCGCGGGAACGGCAGGGGCTGAAAGCCCCAACACTCGAGGTGTTATTTGAACGGCACGGCTGGAAGCCGTGCCCTGTTACCTACAGGGGCTAAAGCCCATATATCCGGCGGCAAAAGGAGACAGGGCCTGAAGCCCATATATCCGTCGGAAAAAGAGCCAGGGGCTGAAGCCCATATATCCGTCGGCAAGAGAGATGACAGCGAGAGCGGGGGTTCGGGATCGCCGTCAGCGGAAAGAGAGATGAGGACGTCATGAGCGCGTTTGTGGTGGATGGAAAGCAGGTCAGCTATCAGGAGTATGTGAAAGTTGAAGTGGAGAGAGAGCGGCGGGAGTCGGCGCGGCTGTGGGAGCTGAAGCAGACGGCCCTGCTGCTGGTACAGAAGATTGGGGAGGCTTATCGGGAGTACGAGCAGTTTCTGGAAGACCATCCGGAGCTGGCGATGCAGATGCCCGAGGGCCAGATTCCCAACCAAAAACTATACGAGCAGTTGCGCGAGAACCTGGGGCGGGCCAATGACGCTCCACGCTGCATGTACGTGAAGCCGGACGGGGTGCGCTGCGGGTCGCCGCGATTAAAGGGCGGCGAGCTGTGTTACACGCATCAGCGGATGGAGCGGGCGCGGAGCCTGCGGGTGAGGATGCCGCATCTGGAAGACGCGAACAGCATTCAGGTGGCGATCATGGAGGTGCATCGGGCGCTGCTGGATCATCAGATCGGGTCGAAAGACGCGGGCCTGCTGCTGTATGGGTTGCAGACGGCGGCGGCGAACATCGGCAAGTGCACGTTCCACAAGAACGCCGGAGAGATGGTGCTGGAAGACACGGAGGCGAAGGTCGAGGAGAAAGCTGTTCCCGTGGACACGCCGGAACGCCATGAGAAGTACCGGTACGAGAACATCGATCCGGACCACCGGGCGGAATTGATGGAGCTTGGAGACAGGATTGACCGGCGACATGCAGAGAAAGAGAAAGCCAGGGCGGCGCGGATGCAACTAGAGGCGGGAGTGGAGGTGAGAAAGCCGTGTCTGGGGGAAGGAACGTAGGCGAATCGCCGTGATCGCGCGGGATCTGGTGATCGCCGTGATCGGGTGATCCGGTGATCGGGTGATCGGGCAAACCAGAACCGTTAGCCGCAGATGAGCGCAGATGAAACGCGGATAGAAGGCCATTTGGTAGTTTGGCTACTTGAAAAATGGAGCCGCCTCGGCGGACAGCAGGTCACGGTCTTTGAAAACTAAATAGGCGCGTGGCGCGGGAGATTAATGGCGCCTTGGCAGAAATGCGCCTGGGCTTCGGTCTCCTGCTTCTGGCAGGGCCAGTTCTCTTCTCGCGGGGATGGAGTAAAAGAGATCCCGACCAGTAATCCTTCCGGCGCCAGGAAACGGGCGGGTGGCCACCTTTCACACGCTTTTCTTATCCCTCACCATCGAGGGGTTGGGAAAAAACCAACTCAAAACCTGGGCCACGCAAGGCAGCTGCGGGACCTCTTGGGGCCTTTTGGCGGCCATGTTTCATGTCATTGTGACTTAGCAGCCGCTGTTTTCTGATTGTTAATCAGAGGGCAACCACTTACCTGTCCTTTAGATCAGACGGTCGACTACGGATGGATCACTGCCGATGTGTCTCCGATATTCCGCGTCATGAATCCGATCATGTCCAACATCGCCTCTGGTGTTTCCAGGCTATGCAATGAGCCGTCAACCTTGGCCCGGGTTGGGCCGTACCCGTTGTATAGCATCAGGATTGGCAGTTTTGGATTCAGCTCTCTGATCCTGGTCACAAGGGATATCCTGCTCGCCTCTGGAACAGAGTGACACATTAGAACCAGACTGAAGTTGTTCGGTGCCTGAACGAAGCCCAGCGCGTCTTTGTCAGTCAGGGCGGCGGAAACCGAATAACCTGCTTGCTGCAAAATGATGGTCCTTGTGCTTTGCAGCACATGATCCCGACTGACGGTCAGAATGGACTTAGATGCGGTCATGTTGCACCTGCTTTCTGGAGTCCAAGATTTTCACTGGCGAGGAACATCCAAAATACTCCCGCAGCAGCCCCAAAAACTGTACCAGATTGAACACCAGCCGATTTAAGCTGTTTCGTGGATTTTGTCTGCGTGGGAGACGGGGCGGAGAAAAAGGGTCAGCGTGAACTGAACGATTTTATTCCGCGGGGAAAAAATGACGCAGTTCAGGCCGTCCCGTTTTTTCGCCCATTTGCCTGGTCAGTCCGGTTCATTCTCTAGCCGAAGTAGAAATCTACAACTGGCGTGCTCCAGGTTGCGTATTTGCTGGAGCAGATGCAACCGATTTCGCATTTGCGCCGTTCGATGGAGACCTCGACGTTGCCCTGCGCCGCTGCCTCCCTGAGCCGGGCCTCCGCGCGGGTATAGACATCCTCACCCGACAGCGCCTCTCTTTTTGGGTCATCCAGAATGATTCGCGCCCGCCGGTTCGGGAAGTCGAGTCTTCCCGACGGCGTCTGAATCGCGGGCATTTTATGGAGATCGTCGGGGCTGAGATTTTGCGCCACTTCTTCCGCATTCTGAAACCATCGTGCGCTATCGGGCTCGGCGTCGTACCAGTAGGCCGGGCTTCGTTTGGTCACGCGGACTTCGGCGCCTGCAGGCAATCGGAGAAGAACATCCAGGTCCAAAACGAATAAAACAGGTCCGAACAGGTTTGGAGCTTTGGTTTGCCCTTGCCGGTGGTGGATGTCAACGTGGGGAACAAAGATGGTGCGCCACAGGCCATATTTCTTGTCGAGTTCGTCCGTGGGTTGCGCGGACTGTTGCAGCCCGTGGTCTTCGGCAAACCCGCGCGATAGGATCCCTCCCTGCTGGAGATACGTACAACTTGTGAGCACCGAATTTGCCTGGTGAAGATGCGTCACTCCGATACTCTTCAAAATCTCGTAGATCTCGCTTCCTTTCAACAGTAGCCCCCTGGGAAAGCAGTCAGTCTGAACCGCGCGATTTTATTCGCGGGAAAAATAACGCGGTTCAGGCCGTCCCTGTTTTTACGTTCACGATATACACGATCCGCGAGCGCACGCGACCATTATAGGATCTCCCGCGTTTGCGCTCGCTCACGTTTCCTCGCTCGCGGCGTCAAAGCGACTGCGACTTGCGTGAACTCGCGGGTCGCGGAACGGAGCGTCGATGAAATCTGGATTCTGTCTGTTGCTGTTGTGCTCGCTGGCCCATGCCGCGGCCTGCACCACGGGTCAAAAGAAGGATGAGGCAACACTGATTCAGATTGAGCAGACGTGGGTAAGAGTCGCGGAACAACGCGATATGGCGGGCCTGGCGTGCCTCCTGGCGGCCGAGTTCGAAGAGGCCACATTTACCGGCCAAGTCGTGGACCGCGCGCAGATGCTGGCGCCGCCGGCCGGCGACGGGGGCTCACACGTGGAATTGACCGAGATGCACGCTCGTGTCTATGGCAACGTCGGTTACGCTCGCGGCCTGGCTGTGATCCGGCACGGCAACCAGCCACCGGTGAAAAACCTCTTCACCGACATCTTTGTCTATCGCGACGGACGATGGCAGTGCGTCGCCGGCCACGAATCGCGCTTTCCCTGAACTCCTTCGGTACTAAGGGGCGGCCGGCCAGGCGCTAGAAGCTAGAAGCTAGGAGCTATGAGCTAATCGCTGACGGCTTCGCCGTCGTCATGCAAACCTTACCTTCACATCCTGCCGTTTGGCCAGATGGATGCTATCCACAAAGCGCACTTTGCGGTTCTTACGGGTCATCACGATGGACGACGTGCGCGTGCCTTCGCCGAAGAAGCGGACGCCTTTCATCAGCGCGCCGTCGGTAACGCCGGTGGCGGCGAAGATCAGGTGGTCGCCGGGGGCCAGGTCTTTGGCGGAATAGATTCTCTTCTTGTCCTTGATGCCCATCTTGGCCACGCGCTCTTCCAGTTCCGGCCGGTCGACCACCAGGCGGGCGAGAATTTCGCCGTTGAGGCAGCGCATGGCGGCGGCGGTGATCACGCCTTCGGGCGCGCCGCCGGTTCCCATGACGGCATGGACGCCGGTGCCGACCACGGCGGCGGCGATGCCGGCGGAGAGATCGCCGTCGGTGATCAGGCGTATGCGGGCGCCGGCCTTGCGGATATCGTCAATCAGCTTCTGGTGGCGCGGGCGGTCGAGCACCACCACCACCAGGTCGCTGACTTCGCGGCTCAGGCGGCGGGCGATAGCTTTCAGGTTCTCCGCCGGCGGCGCGTCAAGGTCCACGGCGTCTTTGCATGACGGGCCGACCACCAGCTTTTCCATGTAGCAATCGGGAGCGTTGAGCAGGCCGCCGCGCTCGGAGGCGGCGAGAACGGTGATGGCGCCGGGCGCGCCCGTCGCCGCCAGGTTGGTGCCCTCCAGGGGATCGACGGCGATATCGACCTGCGGGAACGACGCGCCGTCATGCCAGCCGGCGCCGACCTGCTCGCCGATATAGAGCATGGGGGCTTCGTCGCGCTCGCCTTCACCGATAACGATGGTGCCCCGCATGGGCACCTTGTCCATGGTCTTGCGCATGGCTTCCGTGGCTACCTGGTCGGCCTTGTGGCGGTCGCCGAAACCCATGGTGTGGGCGGAAGCGATGGCCGCCTCCTCAACCACGCGCACGAACTCCAGGGCCAGCTCAAATTCCAGCAGCTCCAGGTTCTTCGGTTGCGAATTTCGCTCGCCGGCGTTTTTTTCAGGTACCTGGGTTGCCATGTTTGCCTCCGGTGATGATTGACATCAGGTGTCGGACAACCAGTTTAGCGATTCCCGACCAATCTCAGTTACTGCTTTTCCGATCACCAGATCACCCGATCACGGCGATCACGGCGATTTTCAAAACGCGCTCACCCCGGTGATGTACTCGCCCAGGATCAGCGCGTGGATGTCGTGGGTGCCTTCGTACGTCTTCACCGTTTCCAGGTTCATCAGGTGGCGCATGATCGGATAATCGTCGGCGATGCCGTTGCCGCCCAGGATATCGCGGGCCATGCGCGCGGTTTCCAGAGCCATCCACACATTGTTGCGCTTGGCCATCGAGATATGCTGAGGAATCGACTTGCCGGCATCCTTCAGCCGCCCGATCTGCAGCGACAGCAGCTGCGCCTTGGTGATCTCGGTGATCATCCACACCAGCTTCTCCTGCACCAACTGGTGAGATGCAATCGGCTGATCGCGGAACTGCTTGCGTACCTTGGAATACTGCAGCGCGGTGTCATAGCAGGACATGGCGGCGCCGATCGCGCCCCAGCCGATGCCGTAGCGCGCCTGGTTCAGGCAGGCCAGCGGCGACTTGAGGCCGCCGGAACCGGGCAGAACGCTGTCCAGCGGCACCTTCACGTCCTGCAGCGAGAGCCCGGATGTCACCGAGGCCCGCAGCGACCACTTGCCGTGAATGTTGTCCGCCTTGAAGCCGGGAGTCTTGGTGTCGACCAGGAAGCCGCGAATCTTGTTGTCGTCGGCCTCCGAGCGCGCCCAGACCAGGGCGAGGTCGGCGACCGTCCCGTTGGTGATCCACATCTTCTCGCCGTTGAGGACGTACTCGTTCCCGACCTTCCTGGCGCGGGTGCGCATGCCCGCCGGGTTGGAGCCGAAGTCGGGCTCGGTCAGGCCGAAGCAGCCCAGCTTTTCGCCTTTGGCCATGGCCGGAAGCCACTTCTCTTTTTGCGCGTCGCTGCCCATGGCATAGATGGGATACATCACCAGGGAAGATTGCACGCTGGCGAAGGAGCGGATGGCGGAGTCGCCGCGCTCCAGTTCCTGCATCACCAGGCCGTACTCCACATTGCCCATGCCGGCGCAGCCGTAGCCTTTGAGGTTGGCGCCGAAGAAACCCAGCTCCGCCATGGGCTTGACCAGTTCGCTGGGAAAGCGGCCGTCGCGGTTGCACTGCTCGATGATGGGAACGATGTTGTCTTCCACGAAGCGCCGCGTGGTGTCGCGCACCAGGCGCTCTTCCGGGGTGAACTGGTCGTCGATAGCGATGAAGTCGACGCCTTTAAATTTAAAAACCGGCATGATTTCCTCTTTGAATGAGACGGGATTCGACAGTGGCCGGTAAAGGGAGGAACGACCGCCACTCAGCAAACTTACCAAGCTAGCAGAGCGGCGGTGAGGGGTCAATCGGGATCAGGTGAGCGGTCCCGTGAGCGGGGAATCTGGCGATCGGGTGATCGGGCGATCGAAAACCAGCGCAGTATTGTGAAGTTGAGCCTGGACCACAGTTTCATGGAGCTCTTGTTTGGCTGACTGCTGATTGCTGGCTGCTGCTCTACTGCAACTCGATCCTGGTGACGGTCATGGTTTCGCCGCTCACGGCGCCGGTGACGGCAACCTTTACGTCCGTAGTCTTCTTCAGCTCGGCAATAAACTTCTTGGCCTGCTGGCTGCCGGCCTTGTCGAAGCGGATGACTTTGCTGTCCGGGGTGAGCAGGCCGTAGCCGCTCTCTTCGCATTCGGGCATACGCAGGCAGTTTACGGAGTGGGTGATGCCAAAGTGGGGCCGCGAGCCTTCGGTGGTGCCGCAGGCGATATCGACCAGGTAGCCCTGGATGGTGGAGTCGGCGGCAAACGTTGGCCGAGTGAGCACGGCGAAAGTCACGGCGGCGAGAAGTATGACGGCAGCTTTCTTCATAAAGTGTCCCTTACGGGGGTGTTGATGAGGTTCACGACATGTGTGAAGAGCGAACATTCATTGACCGGGCTGAAGCAGAATCTCCGAGGTCGGCCACGGACTCCCCGCCTCGGGCTCCATGGTAACCGCGAAACCTTTGGCGGCAACGCCGGCCGCGCCTTCGTGCAGCATCATGCCGTGTCCGCGCCAGTCGGTTTTGAAAGTGCCACAGGGCATGGGCTTGCCGTCGGCGGGCAGCAGCCAAAGTTCGTAAGTCATGTTGGCCGGGGGCTGGGGAAGATTGTTGGCGATCACCAGCACGTGGCCTTTATCGCGGACATAGATGGTCTTGACCTGGGGCTGCGCCGAGGTCCTCTGCGCCACCAGCGTCATGTGCTCGGCCTTGGGATCGCTCATCATGGCGATGATCTCCTGCGCGCGAGCATGGTCGACGCGTTCTTTTTGCAATTCGGCGCGCAGAGCGTCGACCTGGCGGTCATGCACCATGCTCATGTGAACCAGAAAGGCGGCCAGCAAAACGCTGGCTGCCAGCGGCGCCCAGAAGAGCCAGCGCGGCCACGGCCAGCCGGAGCCACTTTCCCGCGGCGCCGTCTGCGCTTTGGTTGGTGTGGCGGCGATGGCCTGCATCAGGCGCTGGCGGGCGCGCTGCGGCGGCGCAGGCCCGGCCGTGGAAAGAGCCAGCAGCGCGGTATCGGCGCGCAGAGCCTCCAGTTCGCGGCGGCACTCGCCGCACTCGCCCAGATGCGCCTGCATCTCCGGGCAGTTCCTGGCGTCGAGCGCACCCATGGCGTAGAGCGCCAGGTCTTCCGCGAATTGGGCGTGGTCTTTCATGAAAAAGCTTTTCTTACCGCCAGCAGCGCGGCGCGAATCCTGGTTTTGACGGTCCCCAGCGGGTCGCCGGTTTTGGCGGCGATCTCGGTGTGGGTCATGCCTTCGAAAAATGCCATCTCCAGCGTTCGGCGCTGCTCCGGGGGAAGGCCTGCGAGGACGGCGCGAACTTTCTCGATCGCCATGCGCTGCGCAGCCGCGTCTTCCAGGTTGATGCCGGTGGCGATAGGCTGCTCGTCAATCTCTTCTTCCGGCGGCCGTTTGCGCAGGAGATCGATGGCGCGGTTACGGGCGATCACCGCCAGCCAGGGAGCGAGCCGCCCGCGTCCGGGATCAAAAGCATGAGGATTGCGCCAGAGCTGCAGAAAGACTTCCTGAAGCACGTCTTCGGCGGCCATGGTATCGCCGAGCACACGCAGGGCCACGCCGTATACCACACTGGAATAGCGGTCATAGAGGTCGGACATGGCGCTCTGGTCCCGGATGCGAAGGCGCGCGATCAGGGCCGAGTCGTCTGCTACGTTTGGCGCTTGCGTGCCAGTCACGCGCATCTCGCTTTCCTCTACGTACGTGGCCCGCTGCCGGCTGGATTGCATGCAGTTGCTCCAAAAAAGGCAGCGAAAGGAAGATAACAACTATGGACGCAAAGATACAGACGGAGGAAGCGCTTTTTTGACCGCTCTTTCTGAATTCCCCTTTTGCGTGCTTTACACTCTCTGTTCCTGCTTGTGGAGGAGAAGGCATGTCGGTAGTCGACATACTGTTGGGCAAGCCGTTGGCGACGTCGGACGAGCGCGCCGAGCAGATCGACGCCTCGGCGGGGATCCCCATCTTCGGCCTCGACGCGCTGAGTTCGGCCGCGTACGGCCCGGAAGCCGCCTTGACGCTGCTGATCCCGCTGGGAGTAGCCGGCGTGGCCTATATTCTGCCGGTCAGCCTGGCGATCATCGTGCTGCTGACCATCGTTTACTTCTCTTACCGCCAGACGATTGCGGCTTATCCGGGCGGCGGCGGCTCGTACACCGTGGCCACGGAGAATCTGGGGACGCACCTGGGGCTGCTGGCGGGCGCGGCGCTGATGCTGGACTACATTTTGACCGCCGCGGTGGGCATATCGGCGGGAGTGGGAGCGCTGGTCTCCGCCGTGCCGCAACTGCAGCCGCGGACGCTGGAGCTGTGCCTGGGGATCCTGGTGCTGATTACGCTGGTGAACCTGCGCGGCCTGCGCGAAACGGGCTCGGTCTTCATGATCCCGACCTATGCCTTTCTCGGCTCGCTGCTGTGCGCCATCGGGATCGGAGTTTTTAAGGCTATTGCCTCCGGCGGCCATCCCGCTCCGGTGGTCGCGCCGCCGAGTTCCGCAGCGCCGGTGGCGGCGACCGTCAGCCTGTGGCTGATCCTGCAGGTTTTCTCCAACGGCTGCACGGCGATGACGGGCGTGGAAGCAGTGAGCAACGGTGTACGCGCCTTCCGCGAGCCTACGGTCCGCAACGCGCAACGCACTCTGACCGTCATCATCGGCTTCCTGATCATTCTGCTGGCGGGCATCGCTTATTTAGCGCGCGCCTATAAGATCGTGGCCACTGATCCGGGCGCTGCGGGATATCGCAGCGTGCTCTCGATGCTGGTGGATGCGGTGGTGGGCCATGGCTGGTTCTACTACTTCACCATCGGCTCGGTGCTGGTGGTCCTGGCGCTGTCGGCAAACACCGCGTTCGCGGACTTCCCGCGGCTGTGCAAAGCGGTGGCCCACAACGGATTCCTGCCTCACGCCTTCGCCTTCCGCGGACGCAGGCTGGTCTACACGCAAGGGATCATCGTGCTGAGCGTCCTGACGGCTGTATTGCTCATCATCTTTCGCGGCGTGACCGACCGGCTGATTCCGTTGTATGCGATCGGCGCCTTCCTGGCCTTCACCCTCTCTCAGGCGGGCATGGTGGGTCACTGGCACAGAAGCCGCGGCCGCGGCGCCCTGCACAGCTTACTGGTCAACGGCGTTGGCGCGCTGGCTACCGGGACCACGCTGCTGGTGGTGCTGGTGGCGAAATTCACCGAAGGCGCGTGGGTGAGCGCGCTGCTGATCGCCGGCATGATGGCCCTGATGCTGGCCGTCAAGCGGCACTACCGTAAGGTGACGCGGGAGATCGCACTCGACAAGCCGCTGGAGATCCAGAAGATCGGCAATCCCATCGTGATCGTGCCTATCGATTCGTGGTCTTCGGTGTCAGAGCGCGCCATGAAGTTCGCGCTCACGCTTTCCTCCGACATCCGCGCCGTGCACGTGGGCGAAGAAGACGAGACCTGCGACCTTAGAAAGGATTGGCCGCGGCTGGTGGCCGATCCGGTGGTCAAAGCCGGCGGCAAGGCGCCGCAGCTGATCACGCTGGCTTCGCCTTACCGCCTGGTGCTGAAGCCGATTCTTCAGTACGTCTCGGAGACGGAAAAACAGAATCCCGGGCGCGACATCGCGGTGATCGTTCCTGAACTGGTGGAGAAGCACTGGTATCACTATCCGCTGCACAACCAGCGCGCGGAACTGTTGAAGTTCTTTCTTCTGCTGATGGGCAGCCGCGCGGTGGTGCTGATCAATGTTCCATGGTATTTGAAGGCGTGAGGCAAAGATTTGTCGTCAAGGTCGCGTTTTTTGGATAAGATTTCTGCGCAAAAAATGAACAGCCGTATCACCGCCGGAAACGCTGGTTCATGATCAAGGGAGGATGCCATGAGCGATAAATTCGATTGGGTACGATGGCTGGTCCTGGTGTCCGCTGTAGCTTTCGCCGAAACCATCTGTGCGCAGCAGACCTCTGTTCAGCTGGGCGGCGCGCCCTGCATCACGCCGGCGTGGCTGCACTGTCCTGACAAAGACTGCCCCGCAGATAGAGTGATCAATCCCGGCCCCATTGTGGAGATGAAGACCCGCCGCACCTACTTCCTCGACTATCCCTGCGATCTGAAGCCGGGGGAGAAAGTCACGTTGATTCTCAGCCTGCATGGCGCCGGGTCGTACGCCAACTGGCAGCGTCATTATTTTCCGCTTCTCGACTACAAAGACAAATATCGCCTGGTGATCGCCACCCCGAGTTCGCCCACGCACGTATGGTCGGACGCTGACGACGAATATTTGCAGAACATTGCCATCGAGGTGATCAGCGATATTGGCAAGGAGAACATCAAAGCGTTCTGGCTGGTGGGACACTCGCAGGGCGGCCTGACTTCCAACCGGCTGGTGCGCACGGCGTTCTTCAAGGACAAGGTGGATGGCTGGTTGAGCTTGTCCGGCGGCCGGCTGGGCGGACAGCCGGGACGCTCCCCGTCATGGGGGCCGCCGCGCGCCAGCATGCCCAGCGCGTCTCCGACTACCGGCGGGCCGACGCCGGCAACGATCTCGGCTGCACTCGCTGCTCTGCGCGAACCGCCGCCCACGGAGTTCTCGTTTATCTACGAGACCGGCCAACGCGAGATGGATGACAAGGGCCTGCCTCCATCTTCGGAGTGGGCCGCAAAACTGGGTTGTACTCAGCGTAAAAATCCCGAGGAGATCGTGGACGCCAAGCCCGGCTACGTTTATGACGGCACGCGTCAGAATCCGCCCAATCCTTCCTGGGGACTGCTGCCCGCGCCGGGCAAAGCCGATGTCTATGTTTACCCCGGTTGCAAGGACGGGCGGATTGTCGCCGACGTGGTTCGCGTTGACAAAGGACACACAGAAGGTCTGGAACCGAATGTCACCGAAGAACTGGTCAAGCTGATGGTTTCCGCCAAAGGTGGGAGGCTTCAGTCTCAGTAAAGCCTCGCCGAAGAGACGAAGCAAACAATGAGGCCGAAGACATCATGATAGTATTTCTCGCCATGCGGACGAGAATGACTGCCTTCTTCCTCTTTGTCATCTTTTTTGCTTTTCCTGGGTGGGCCGCCGATGCTCCGGACTTCACGGTAAAAAAAATCGGTGAGGGAGTTTACGCCGCCATCAGTCCTGACCGCAGCAAGGCGGGAAGCAACGCCGGCTTTGTGGTGGGAAGCAATGGCGTGCTGGTGGTGGATACGTTTGTCAGCACCGATCCCGCGAAGGAGTTGCTGGCGGAGATCCGCAAAGTGACCGACCTGCCCATCCGCTTCGTGGTCAACACTCACTACCACCTGGACCACACCGGCGGCAACGCGGTCTTCGCCGCCGCGGGCGCTACGATCCTGGCCCATCGCAATGTTCGTGCCTGGCTGCGCACCGAGAACCTGAAGTTCTTTCCCAATGCCAAGCCCGAAGACAAAGCGCGCGTCGAGTCGCTGGTGCTGCCCGATGAAGTGTACAGCGACGCGGTGGACATCTATCTGGGTTCCAGGCTGGTGCAGGTGCGCTACATGCTGGGCCACACCGGAGGCGATTCCGTGGTGATGGTCCCCGATGCCAACGTGGTTTTTGGCGGCGACCTGATCTGGCAAAAGCATTTCCCGAACCTGATCGACGCCACTACCGCAGACTGGATCAAGACGCTGGAAAAACTTCTGGCTGATCATCCTTCGGCGACTTTTGTTTCCGGGCACGGAGACGTGGCCAGCCCGCAAGACGTGCGTGACTTCCGCGACTATCTGGTCGCGCTGCGCGAGGATATCGCCCAGGCCCAGGCGGCAGGCAAGTCAGGACAGGAGTTGACGGACGCGGTTTCCGCCGAAGTAAAAGAAAAGTGCGGAGAGTGGAGCTTTCAACAATTCATTCCCCGCAATATTCAGCAGACGGCGGCGGAGCTGAAGGGCGAGAAGAAAGTCCCAGGGGCGCCGGCCAATTCGGGCGCCGGGCAGTAGGAAGACTCTAGAGAAGCGTTCGAACCTATGAAGCAAGTCATGTCAGATTGGCTGCGGTTCCTTGCTTGCGGCATCTTGGCGATCTCTCTGTGGGCCGAGGCGCAGGCTCAGGCTCCTAAACCGCCTTCCGCACGCCAGGACAACGTAAAAGAAGTCATCCACGGAGTTGAGATCGTGGATCCGTATCGCTGGCTGGAGGACCAGGACAGCCAGGAGACGAAAGAGTGGGTGTTGGCGGAGAACGCCTACACCCATGCGCTGCTGGATGGCCTGCCGATGCGTCCGGCGGTCAGCAAGCGCCTGATGGAAATGTTGCGGCATGACACCATGGGCTCGCCGCTCGAGGAGGGCGGCTACTACTTCTTTACCAGGAAGGGCGCGGATCAGGACTTGCCGGGCATCTTTCGCCGCAAGGGGCCGGCAGGCGCGGACGAACTGCTGATCGATCCGCTTCCCATGAGCGCCGATCATACAACCAGCGTCGGCATCCGCGCCGTTTCCGCCGACGCAACCCTGATGCTCTACGCCGTGCGCCGCGGCGGAGAAGACGAAACCGAGCTTCGCATCTTCGATCTCAAGACCCATCGCGACCTGCCGGATGTTCTCCCGCGCGCGCTCTATCTGGGAGCTTCGCTGAAGAAGGACAAGAGCGGGTTCTATTACACGCTGGGAAAGCGCGATGTGGGCAAGCGCATTTACTATCACGCGCTGGGTTCCGACCCTGCCAGGGATCCTCTGGTCTTCGGCGAGGGTTACGGCCCGGATACGTGGTTAGACCCGTTGGTGTCGGAAGACGGCCGGTATTTGTTGATCGACGTTCAGGCAGGCTGGGCCAAGAATGAAGTTTTCCTCCAGAATCTGACCGAGAACGGTCCGATACAGCCGCTCATCTCCGGCATCGACGCTCATTTCCGGCCGGAGTTTGCGGGAGACTTCCTGATCGTCCAGACCGATTGGCAGGCGCCGCACAACCGGGTTTTGAAAATCGACTTGCGCGATCCGCGGACGGAGAAGTGGAAGGAGATTGTGCCCGCGTCGGAGGACGCCATCGAGAGCATCTCCGTGATCGGCGGCAAGCTGTTTATGAATTACCTGCACGATGTGAAGGCGCGCATCGCAAGCTTCTCCCTGGATGGCAAGCCCCTGGGCGAGGTGGCGCTGCCCTCGCCGGGATCGGCGCGTGTCCTTGGGCGCTGGGATCGCGATGAAGGCCTGCTGTATTTCTCGTCGTACACCACGCCGGCTTCGATCTTCCGCTACTCCGCGTCGACAGGAAAACGCGAGCTGTGGTTCCGCAACCCCATTCCGTTTGAAACCGACCGCTACGAGATGGAGCAGGTGTGGTATCGGTCGAAAGACGGTACCCGGATACCGATGTTCCTGGTGCACCGCAAAGGGCTCAAGCTCGATGGGCAGACGCCGACCGTCCTCTACGGCTATGGCGGATTCAACGTCAGCCTGACGCCCGACTTCAACAGCGCGGGCGCGTGGTGGGTGGAGCAAGGCGGTATTTACGCGGTGGCCAACCTGCGCGGAGGCGGCGAGTTCGGCGAGGCCTGGCACAAAGCCGGAATGCTCGACAAAAAGCAAAACGTCTTTGACGACTTCATCGCCGCCGCCGAATGGCTGGTGAAGAACAAGTACACCAGTCCCAGCAAGCTGGCGATCTGGGGCGGAAGCAACGGCGGGCTGCTGGTGGGTTCGGTCCTGACCCAGCGTCCGGAGCTGTTTCGCGCGGTGATCTGCGACCATCCCGATCTGGACATGGTGCGTTACTACAAGTTCACCAAAAACAACAATCCGCCCGCGTTGCTGGAGTATGGAAACGCTGCCGATCCCGCGCAGTTCAAGTTTCTCAACGCTTACTCTCCTTACCAGCACGTTGTTCCGGCAACGAAATATCCGGCGATATTCATCACCAGCGGCGACGCCGATACGCGCGTTCCACCCGAGCAGGCGCGCAAGATGGCGGCGCGCTTGCAGGCGGACACAGCTTCAGGATTGCCTGTGGTGTTGCTCTACGACACTAAAGCCGGTCACTCCGGTGGACGGCCGTTCAGCCAGGTTGTGGATGAGCTCTCTTTGAAGCTGTCGTTCTTGGCGTGGCAGTTGGGACTACAAACCAGCCAACAAGCCGGAATACCGCGCTGACGCTGCGGACGCTGCGACCGCGGCCGGTCAAATGCTCCTGGTTTTCGGAAACAGGCGATAAAAATTTTCTGCGGTCTGCGCACCGATCTCTTCCCTGCCGGCGCCGCGCAACTGGCCGATCGCCTCCGCGGTGTTGACGACGAACGCTGGCTCGTTGCGTTTCCCGCGATGCGGCACCGGCGCGAGAAACGGCGAATCGGTCTCAATCAGCATGCGGTCGAGCGGCACCTGCCTGGCTGCCGCGCGAATGTTCTCGGACTTGGGAAAGCTGACATTCCCGGCAAACGAGATGTAGAACCCCATATCCAGTGCCGCCTGCGCGTGCTTCCACTGGCCGGTGAAGCAGTGCAGGATTCCGCCCAAGCCGGTAGCGCTCCAGTGCTCGCGCAGCATGTGGATGGTATCGTCCCAGGCGTTCTCGCTGTTGTTCGAGGGCCGGCAGTGAATGATGATCGGCAACCGCGCCGTGCGCGCCTGCTCCATCTGCCGGCGAAACACCTCCTGCTGCACTTCGCGCGGAGAATGATCGTAGAAGTAATCCAGGCCAATCTCGCCCCAGGCCATGATCTTGGGATGCCGCGCCAGTTGCTCCATCTCCGCGTAATCGGCCTCACCGGCCAGCTTAGCTTCGTGGGGATGAATTCCCAGCGTGGCGAAGATCCAGTTATGCTGTTCGGCAATCTTGATGGCGCAATCCAGCGTTCCCGGACCGGTTCCGCTGCCGATGGCGAGGATGCGCTCGAGGCCGGCGTCATGCGCGCGTTGAATCATCTCCGCGCGATCGGAGTCGAACTTCGGGCCTTCGAGATGAGCGTGGGAGTCGATGTACACGCATTAACGATGCCAAGCACGGATTAGCGCCGTCAAGTCCCACGCCATATGAGCCACGATGACGGGCATCAGCCGTCGAGTGGTAGCGTAGAAAAAAGCAAAAACGGAAAGGCCGCATCCCACAACCAGAGCCCCAAACAAACCGTAATAGAGGTGGTAGCTTGTCTGAACGGCCACGCTTACCAAGGCCGCGACGAAGACCGAGCGGCGCAGTTCGGTAAGCTCCGTCATCAGGTATCCTCTGACGAGGGTCTCCTCAAAAACAGGATTCAATAATAGAAATGGAAGCAGGATCCAACTTGAAGTTTCGGTGAATCCGGTTGTGTTTCTGAAATGCGGCGCGTTATGGCCTGTGATGAACCAGAGGGATCCAATCGCGGATTCTGCCGTCCACATTACGACGAAGCTGGAGGTCACAAGCCCCAGCCCCATTGGAATATCTGTCCACTGAAAGCTTAGACCGAGACTGCTGACCTTTCGTCCCTGGCGACTGAAAAGAACCGCGAATAAGGTGAGCGCAACGAGTTCCTGAAAGATTCCCGTGGCAAATCGCGCATTGCTGTAGTTATCGGGCAGTGGGTGGAAGAGACGGTAAGCGCTAGATACGATCGAGCCGCCAAAAGCCACCAGTAAGATCAACCCCAGATCGACCCAGCGATGTGTTCTTGCAGGGGACTGATCCGGTGGCGGCGCGGCAAATTCCCGGTTGTCAGCCAAATTCGAAGGACCAACGGCGGGAACGTGCATATCTGCCCTGGAGTGATATCACGCCCCAGGGCATGGCGCAATGTTACTTCAGCTTCGCGCCCACCGGGACGTCTTCCAGGAAGCTGGCCAGCACCGGTTTGCCTTCTTCGCCAACCGACGCAGCCACGATCATGCCGTTGGACTCGAGTCCGCGCAGCTTGCGCGGAGCGAGATTGGCCACCAGCACGACCTTGCGCCCGATCAGCGTAGCCGGATCGTAGGCCAGCGCGATTCCCGCCACCACCTGGCGGACCTCTGTTCCTATGTCGACTTCCAGGCGCAGCAGTTTGTCGGCGCCCTTGACCTTCTCCGCAGCCTTGACCTGGCCGACGCGGAGTTCGACCTTCATGAAATCGTCAATGGTGATCTTGCCGTCCGGCGCAACCGCTGCTGCGGGAGCTGCGGCGGGTTTGGCCTTGGTCTCCCCCGCTGCGGCTCCTGCCGGCGCCCGTTTGGCAGGCGCCGCTTCGGCGGCAGTGGCGGAAACAGAGGCTGCTGTGGCGCGGTCCTGTTCCATCTGTTGCATCCTTTCGATCGCGGATTTGTCAGCCCGGGGGAATACCGGCTCGACTTTGCCCAGTTTTCCTCCGAGCGGCAACTGGCCCCACTTCAGATCCGACAGATTGAACTTATGAATGTCTCCCAGCCCGAGCTGGTTCCAGATCTTTCCGGTCGACTCCGGCAGCACCGGATACACCAGCGCGGTCACAATGCGCAGAGTCTCGGCTGCGGTGTACAGAATCGTAGCCAGCCGCGCCTTGTGTTCTTCTCCCGTCTTCTCCGAGACGATCCACGGCTCCTGTTCCACCAGATACTTGTTGACCGTCCCCACCAGCGACCACGCTGTTTCCAGCGCGCGTGAAAACTGGTAGTCGTCGAAGAGCTGCCCAAACTCGGCGATCACCGCCTGCGCCTGGTCGCGGATGACATCGTCCGCGTCCTTGCGCGCCGCGGTAGGCGAAGGGTAAGGCACCGATCCGCCGAAATAGCGCCCGATCATGGTCAAGGTGCGGCTGGCCAGATTGCCCAGATCGTTGGCCAGATCGGAGTTGTAGCGCTGCACCAGCGCGTCAAAGCTGAACGATCCGTCCCGCCCGAAGACGACTTCCCGCAGCAGGAAGTAGCGCAGGGCATCGTTGCCCAGGACATCGATTACCGTCTCGGCGCGCACGATGTTGCCGCGCGACTTGGACATCTTGTTCTCTTCGAACAGCAGCCAGCCATGCGCGATCACGTGATGCGGCAGCGGCAGATCCGCGGCCATCAGGAACGCGGGCCAGTAAACGCAGTGAAAGCGGATGATTTCCTTGCCGATCATGTGCACGTCGGCCGGCCAGTAGTGCTCGTACTTTTCCTGCTCTTCCTTTTCCGGGCTGCCGAATCCGACGGCGGTGATGTAGTTGCTCAGCGCGTCCAGCCAGACGTACATCACATGCCTGGGATCGCCGGGCACGGGCACGCCCCACTTGAAGGTGCTGCGGCTGATGGAGAGATCGCGCAGCCCGCCCTTCACGAAGGCGATCACCTCGTTGCGCCGGGTTTCCGGCCGGATGAAGTCGGGATGATCCTTGTAATACTTCAGCAGCGGCTCGGCCATCGCGGACAGTTTGAAGAAGTAATTCTCCTCGCTAACGGTCTCGGTAATCCGGCCGCAGTCGGGACATGGATCGCCCGGCTTCGCGCCCTCGACGAAGGCTTCATCGGAGACGCAATACTGGCCGGTGTAAGCGCCTTTGTAAATGAAATCCCGCGCCTGCAAACGCTTCCATAACTCCTGCGCACCGCGCTTATGCCGTGGATCGCTGGTGCGGATGTAGTCGTCGTAGGCGATGCCCATCTTGTCGAACAACCGCCGAAATTCGCCGGAAATCTGGTCCACCCACTCTTGCGTGGGAATGCCGGCAGCGGTGGCTGAGCGTTCGATCTTCTGGCCATGCTCGTCATTTCCGGTGAGAAGAAAGGTGTCAAAGCCCAGCAGGCGCTTGCGGCGGGCGATGGCATCGCACGCCAGCGTGGTGTAGGCGTGGCCGATGTGCGGCCGCGCATTCACGTAGTAAATGGGCGTGGTGATGTAAAACTTCTGGCCCTTACCCTTTTGCATGTTCCCTTTCCAGATAGACCTTGATGGCTTCCTGCATGACCGCCTTCAGCGGAACGTGCTGCAGCTCGGCGATGCGCCGGCAGTCTTCGTACTCCGGAGCATAGTTGCTGACACTGCCGTTCAGGTTGGCCAGCTTCATTCGTACCTCGCCCCACTTAGTGAGGATGGTCAGATGACGCCGCGCCAGCGTGGCGCGCTTTTCCTGGCGCATGCGCACGCCCAGCGTAGTGGTCTCGGCGAAGATCAGCCGAGTGATGCGCGCGCTGTCTTCCGGCCGGCACAGCACGGTCAGAAGCATGCCGGGACGGTTCTTCTTCATCTGCACCGCCGTGCCGAAAACGTCCAGCGCGCCCGCGGCCAGCGCCTGTTCCATAACATAGCCGAAGATCTGAGGCGTCATGTCGTCGACGTTGGCTTCCAGGATGGCGATCTCTTCCACCGGAACGCGCACATCGCCATCCCTGATTTCCGATTCGGCAGCAGCCTCGCCGATGCTCAGCCGCAGCACGTTGGGGAAGCCCTGGAAATTTCGTGTGCCCGCACCGTACCCGATCTTTTCGGTCTTCATCGCCGGGAAGGTTGCGAAGCGTTTGGCCAGCACATGAACGATGGCTGCTCCCGTGGGCGTAACCAGCTCTTTCTGGATTTCGCCGGAATAGACCGGCGCATCCCGCAGCAGATCGAGAGTAGCGGGAGCAGGAATGGGAAACGTCCCGTGAGCGCAGTTGACAGTTCCGCCGCCCACGTTGAGGGGCGAGCAGATCCATTCGTCGACCCCCAGCGCTTCCGCGCCAACGGAGGCGCAAACAATATCGACAATGGCATCGATAGCGCCCACTTCGTGGAAATGAATTTCCTCAATGCCGGTATTGTGGACGCGAGCCTCGGCCGCGCCCAGCGCCTCAAAGATGCGGATGGCCCGTGCCTTGGCCGCAGGGCTGATGGCAGCGCGGTTGATGATCTCGCGAATCTCTTTCAGGCCGCGATGGGCGTGCCGATGCGAGTGCTGCGCCGGCTCAGCCGGCTCGTGCCGGTCCGCGTGATGATCGTGATCGTGATGGCGGTGGTCGTGCTGGTGTTGATGTTCCCGCGTCTTCGCTTTCTGCGCCCAGAACTCCTCGCGCGGCAGCTCTTTCTCCCCGGCTGCGATCACGTCAACTTTGGTCGCGCTGATGCCGCTGCGGTCCACGCGAGAGATTTCCAGCCGCGCGTCGTCGCCCAGACCCAGAGCGGCCAACGTGTCGGCCAGCAGTTGGGGCGGAACTCCGGCATCGACCAGCGCGCCGAGAAACATATCGCCGCTGATCCCGGAGAAGCATTCTAGGTAGGCAACGCGCATATTTTTGAAGAAACCGGCCAGACCACTTGATACATCGCCGGCGCTCCGTCCCCATCGGCAGGTTCCAGGGTGAGGACTGCGAAGCGGACTGTCTTGCTGCTTGCCGACCCGCCCAGCCGCAAGGCGACGCAAACTTCCATCATAGGTTTAGCTGCTGACTGCCGTCAAACCGGAGAAGCCCGACCGCTTTGCTATAATCGCTTATCCTTGAGCAACTTACGGGTTGCTTCCGATCCGGTCAGGCTTCAGTTCGCCGGCATATTCACCACTTTCGATTACGACAAGGAAACCGCTTGTATCTGGAACTTGAGCAGCAGCTTACCCAGCGCATCCGCGAGCTTTTGAAAGGTCAGCACGGGCTGGAATTGGAGCGGATCGTGGTCGACCAGCCGCCCAGCGTCGCCCTGGGTGAATATGCGCTGCCCCTGAGCTTCGAGCTGGCCAAAAAGCTGCGCAAGCCGCCGCGCAAGATTGCCGAGGAGATCGTGGCTGCGCTGGGCCCGGTTCCCGGATTCGAAAAGTTCGAGGTTGCCGGCGCGGGCTACATCAATGCCCGGCTGGATCGCGCCGCTGCGGCGAAGGTGCTGCTGCGTGAACCGGTTACAACTCCGGTATCGTCCACGGCGGAAAAGATCCTGGTGGAACACACCAGCATCAATCCCAACAAGGCCGCGCACATCGGCCACCTGCGCAACGCCATTCTCGGTGACACCTTTGTGCGCCTGCTTCGCGCCGCCGGCAAACGCGTGGACGTGCAGAACTACATCGACAACACCGGCGTGCAGGTGGCGGACGTGGTGGTCGGCTTCCTTTATCTGGAGAAGAAATCGCAGAGCGACGTCCAGAAACTGACCGCCGGAGTCGGCGGCAAGCCGTTTGATTATTACTGCTGGGACCTCTACGCCCAGGTCTCGCAGTGGTACGAGGAAGACAAAGACCGGCTTAAGCTGCGCCTGCAGACGCTACACGACATCGAGCGCGGCGGGAACCCCGCGGCGGAGATCGGCAAGCTCATCGCCGATGCCATCATCCTGTGCCATCTCAAGACCATGCAGCGGCTCGACATCGAGTACGACTTTCTGCCCCAGGAGAGCGAGATACTTCATCTGCATTTCTGGGACCTGGCCTTTGAACAGCTCAAGCAGAAGGGCGTGCTCTATTACGAGAACCAAGGCAAGAACAAGGGCTGCTGGGTGATGACCCGCGTCGGCGGTAAAGCAGCTGCCCCTTCGGAAACAACCAGCGAAGGGCCAGATGAAGACGCCAAAGTTATCGTTCGCTCCAACGGCACGGTGACCTACGTCGGCAAAGACATTGCCTACCATCTGTGGAAGTTTGGGTTGCTGGGGAAAGATTTCGGGTACAAGCGGCTCTACCGCTATCCCGACGGCCACCAGGTGTGGGTATCGGCGGAGTCGGGTGAACCCGACCATCCCCACTTCGGCGGCGTGCACGCCATCTACAACGTCATCGATTTCCGCCAGGAAGATCCGCAAAGCAGCGTGATTGACGCCTTACGTGGGCTGGGCTACACCGAGCAAGCGGACAACCAGCATCACTTCTCCTACAAGTTCGTCGTCTTGACGCCGCGCTGCGCGGAGGAGCTGGGGTACGTGCTCAGCGAAGAGGACAAAGCGCGGCCGTTCGTTGAGGTCTCAGGCCGGAAAGGCTACGGCGTGAAGGCAGACGATCTGATGAGCACTCTGGAGTCGAGGGCAACTCAGGAGGTCAACCAGCGCCATCCCGAGATGCCGGACAACGAGCGGCGGGACATTGGACGGCAGATCGCCATCGGCGCCCTGCGGTACTTCATGCTGAAATTCACCAAGGGCACAGTGATCGCCTTCGACTTCAACGAGGCCTTAAGCTTTGAAGGTGAAACCGGCCCTTATTGCCAGTACGCGGTGGTGCGCGCCACCAACATCTTTCGCAAAGCTAACCTGAACGGAGAAGAAATTCTCGCCGGCGGGATCGATCCTCGGTTCCTGAAAGAAGACAACGAGATATGGGAGCTCTGGCTGCGTGCGGGACAGCTTTCGCACGTCGTCGAACAATGTATCGCCACCACCGAGCCTTCCTACGCCGCCAAGTATGCTTTCCAGCTGGCGCAGCAGTTCAACAACTTTTACCACAAGCACCACATACTCACCGAACCGGATCAGGCGAAAAAGCAGTTTCTTCTGGCTACGGCCGCGGTTGTGCGGAGGGCGCTCATTAGCAGCCTGCAGATGATGGGTATAGTTTCGCCAACTGTAATGTGAAGGCCTGGGCAGAGGGAACTTGCGAGGATTGACATCCTCACTGAGCAGGTGCAACATACCGCGATAGTCTTTTCTGAACGCTGGTCAAGGATAGAACGGTATGAAAACTCGCATGATGGGTTTGATAGCAGCTACAGCAATCGCTCTGATCTCACTAGCGGCACATAGCCAGCAGCCTGCAGCGTCTGCAGCCGCACCCAATAAAATTACCCCGGGAACGATGATTCAGGTGGAGATGTCAGGCGACGTCGATGTGAAGAAGGTCCATGCCGGCGACACATTCAAAACCAAGTTGTGGGACGATGTTCGCGCGGGCGGCCAGATCGTTCTTCCGCGAAAGACAGTCATTGTCGGCCACGTGGTGGAGGCCCAGCCGCATACAAAAGCCAGTCCTGAGTCCAAACTGACGGTCGCCTTTGACAAGGCATTGCTTAAGGACGGCGAGTTGCCGTTACGCGGGATAGTGGAGCGGGTGCAATTCTCGTCGATCGCTGTGTCGGCGGCAGCGGATGCTAAAGAGCATTCTTATGGCAACAGCCCATTTCCCGGAAGCACCACCAACGTGGCTATGCCTACGTCGGGACGAACCCAGGACAATGACGTACCTCCCGGGCCGACGAACATTCGCGACACTACCATCGACGCCAAGGGGGATCCTTCGGCTGCGACCACGGTGTTGAGTTCCACCACCAAAGACGATGTCAAGCTGAGGCGTTTCGCTACGCTGGACGTGCGAATCTCGCAATAGAGTACGCCGGGCGCTTCCAAGAGAACCTGCACAGCCGAGGCCGGCTGTGCCACACGGTTTGCTTAGAACCCCGGGGGTCTTTCTCCGGCGACGCCAAAGCTTTTCTCCAGCGCCAGGCCCGCGCGCACGATCGTCCCCTCATCGAACAGCCGCCCGATCAGCGTAACACCATGGGGAACGCGGCGCGGCGGCGAGAACCGGGGCAGGGGATGCGCGGGGTCGGGCGCCCAGTCGCTGCGCGCCTGCGACACTTCGATAAATCCCGCGCGCAAAGTCAATGATGGATGCCCGGTGAAGTTGGTGATGGTCAGCATCTCGTCGCGCAGCGAAGGCACCAGCAGCATATCCACCTGCCTGAAGACGCGCGCCATTTCCTGCGCGACCTTGCGGCGCAGGCGGTCGCATTGCACGAAGTCGACCGCCGAAAGAAATCGCGACTGGCGGAAGGTATTCGGCCACCCGTCAGGCACCTGAGCCTTGAGCTCGTCGACTCGCCGGCTTAGCGTTAGTTCTTCAAACGCGGCCGCGGCTTCGGCAAAGAGAATCACGTCAAGCGAATCGTAGGGCCAGTCGGGGATGGAGACTTCGGTGGGAACCATCCTCAGCTCGCCGATCTTCCTCAGTGCCGCACGATCCACGTCGGTTGCCGGGTCGCTCTTCATCCAGGCCGGGAAGTAGCCCACGCGCAGACCTTTGATGGGCTCAGTGGCGTTGTAGTCGAGCTTGCTGGGGACGCTGGAGAGATCGCCGGCATCCGGGCCGCTGATAGCGTGCAACACGAGCAGGGCGTCTTCTACACCGCGCGTCATGGGGCCGAGTTTGTCGAGCGACCAGCACAGCGTCATGGCGCCGGTACGTGGCACGCGACCGAAGGTCGGCCGAAGTCCGGTCACGCCGCAGCGCATGCTGGGGCCCACGATGCTGCCACCGGTCTCGCTGCCGACCGAAAATCCCACCAGGCCCGCGGCTGTCGCAGCGCCGGGACCGGCGCTGGAGCCGGATGAGCCTTCTTCCAGCAGCCACGGGTTCATGGTCTGGCCGCCGAACCAGATGTCGTTGAGCGCCAATGCTCCCAGGCTCAGCTTGGCGATCAATACGGCGCCGGCATCGTGCAAGCGCTTCACCACCGCAGCGTCTGTCTTAGGCACACGATCGCGAAACGGCTCCGCGCCGTAGGTGGTGGGAATGTTGGCCGTGTCCAGCAGGTCTTTGCCGCCCCAGGGAATGCCGTGCAACGGTCCACGATATTTACCGGCCGCAATCTCCTGATCGGCCTTCTTTGCCTGCTCCAGGGCCAGGTCGGCGGTAAGAGTGATGATGCAATGCAGTTTGGGATCGAAGCGCTTGATGCGGTCGAGATAGATCTGCGTCAGCCGTGTCGAGGTGATCTGACGTTTTTCTATCCAGCGTGCCAGGCGCGCGAGCGGAGCGAAGGCAATGTCTTCGTCACTTGAAGGAAGAGGCCCGGGATCGGGTTTGCTCCAGATAAACTGATCGCGCCGCGGTCCGGCGGTCTCTCCGGGCAGCACCGGGTTCCACTGAGAGTAAGGAGCAACGACCGGCTCGATAGCCACCTTGTGCGGGCCGGTGCGGCGTTCGTAGAGCGGAGCCATGGCGCTGCGCCAGTTGCCGGCAGCCTGCGCACGCTCAGAGGCGGTGAGCTGCACGCGCACCAGTTTTTCCGCTTCGGCGAACGTCGATTCTGAAACTGCGGGACCGACCGGAGGAGCGGTGCCAAAGGCCGGAGGCGTGCCTGGAGCGGGTTCCTGAGGAGTCGGCTGCGCGGCTGGTTGTTGCTGTGCATGAACGCGAGAGCCAACAGCCGCCCCCGCAAGACCAATCGAGACTTCTGCCAGGAACTGCCGCCGCGATTTTGTCATTCTGTCTTTCTCCTTCTCCTTACGCCGCTGCATTATATCTGTCCAGCCTGGAACCTCGCGCAGATGGACTGCAGCACGGCTGCCAGTTGGCTTTCCCATTTCAGAAAGCACACCTTACAATGCGTCGGATGGGCGACCTTCGAGATCCGTGGCTGATTTTCGCGGCGGCGCTGATCGCTGCGGCCCTGCTGATTTATGGAGGCTCAGTCTTTCTCGGCCGTCGGCGAACCGCAGCGCTAACGCTGGTGGCACAGCAGATGGGCTTCAGTTACGAGCATGACGGCACTCCTTTTGAACCCGCGCCGCTGGTTACGCTGCTAACGACTGGACGGCAGCGGAAGTTTACGCATGTGCTTCGAGGATGGACGGCGGGCATGGAGACCTCGCTGTTCGATTACCGTTACACCACCGGCCGCGGGAGGAATTCGAAAACACACAGGCAGACCGTAGCTGCCTTTCGTCTCCCGCGTATCTTTGTCAATTTCCGGCTCTCAACCGCAAACTGGGCGGACAAGGTGAGCGTCTGGTTCGGCGGTCAGGACGTAACGTTCGACGCGGCTTCGGAATTTTCCCGGCGCTTCCGGCTGAAGGGCCGTGATGAACCGTCCATTCGCGCAGCCTTCGGTCCCGCGTCGCTGCGGTACTTTGAATTGCTTCCCAACGATCACTGGGTTATCGAGAGTGGCGAGGGCTGGCTTCTGCTCTACAAAGCCGGTCGCAAGGTCCGCCCGTCTGCCATGCAGGACTTTGCTCGTGAAACATCGAATCTGACGTCCGGCTTCAAGCAAGCCGCGGGCATGGTCTGATGCCGGTTGGAGCCTCTTCGCCGATGTACGGCGACCAGGGCGAAGTGGCTCACGACTCCAGATGTTCGATGTAACGCCTAGCTGACCGCAGCACTATTTCCTTTGCGCCGCTTTGAAGAATCGGTCTTCCGCCGCCGCTGCCGTACATGGGGCCGCCGTAAATGCGGTCGAACTTCAGCGGCGAAACCGCGGCCACGATTTTCTCCACCGCCCGCTTTCCCACCGGGATCAGGTTGGGATAGCTGTACATGAAGCTGACCCAGCGCCGGTCCTCGACGGGAAGAATGCCGTCTCCGGTGAAGAGCGCTCCCTGGCCGGCGGCTCCCTCCGGCCAGTGCAGGACCGAGCTTCCCGGAAAATGTCCGCCAATACGAAACGCGGTGACAGCCGGGTTGATCGTGCAGGACTCACCGCTCCACCACTGGATCACCGGATCCAGGCGCGGCATCCATGGCTTGTTGTCCGCATGAACAATGACCGGGACGTTGCCCAGCGCGTGGCTCCACTCCACTACGCTGCCGAACATGTGCGGGTGCGAGATCACGATCGCCTTGAGCCCGCCTGCCTGGGCGAGCGTGCTCACTGTGGCGTCGTCGAGGAAGCCGAAACAGTCCCACAGGACGTCGCCGGCTGAACTGCGGATCAGAAATACCTCGGGGCCAATGGCGAATGCGGGAGAAGTCACGATGCCGGCCACGCCGTCGCCAAGATCGGTGAAGACGTTCTTATACCGCCGCTGCATCTCCTGAAGAGTGGTCCAGCGCTGCGGCTTATGCGTCATGGACTCGCGCTCGTCGCTGCAATTGAGGCAGCGGGCGGGCGGAGACGTTTCCGCGTCTTGCTGCAGGCCGCAGTTCACGCAGATGTATCGGTTGGAGAAGACCATGTGTCCTTTGCGCTGAATCGCGTGTCTGAATCGCCTGCGTTCTCTACTTCGCCAGAAGCACATCCTCCTGGCGGTTGGCGCGATCGCGAATCTCACTCACGGTGTACGACCTCAGTAGTTCGCCGTCGCGGAAGACCGGACGCAGCCGGTCTTCAGGATCGACGGCGCCGCGCTGCGTGTGCTCCGTCTTCCACTTCCCGTTGCTGAAGTGCAGCGCCAGGCGTCCCCGCTTGGACGCCTTGTCGTGCCCTTCGACCGGATCCTTGAACACGTCGCGGTCCCTGCCCTGGACGGTAACATTGGAACACTTGAAAGCGAACTGCTGCGTGTCGCGGTTCAACTGCTGGAGAAGCGCTCCGCCCATGCCGAAGGTGATGTTGTCTGCCGACCATCCGGCGCGGTTGATGGCGGTGAGCGTGTCCTGAATGGTCCAGTAGTTTACGCCGTCGCCCTGGATCACACGGATCTTGGGATTCAGCACGCGATAGCCTTTGGCGTTCGTCTGGTAGCCGAACTTGTCGCCCAGAATCGCCAGGACCTTCAGCACCACTTCGCGCGGATTCCCGGAGTCAGGGCGGACCACCAGCGTCCCTTCGCGAGCGAGAACTTTGTCCTTGAGGGCCGCGCCCCACATTTTCTCGCAAGCGTCGTAGACGTTGTACGAGTCGCTGACCACGGCCACCAGGCCCTGGGGAAATTGCGCCAGCATGTTGTCGTAGGCGCGCTGTTCGTTCTCGCGTCCCCAGGCGGTGATGGTGGAGTGTTCAGCGGCGGGAATGCTGAAGCCTTCCATCGCGGTTGATTTGTAGTAGTGCTGAAGAACGCGGATGCCGGCGACGGTATCCGTGCCTTTGAAGTTGATGAGATGGGCCGCGGCGCCAATGCCGGCAGTCTCTTCGCTGGAGACGCCGCGATAGCCGAAATCGTGCAGCTTGAAGTCGATGAGCGAGGGATCGCCCGATCGCTCGAGCGCCGCCAGGAAGACATGGCGGATGGCGCGGGAGAGAGTTGCCACGGTGATCGGATACCAGACCTTGAGCAGCAGCGTCTCCAGGTAATTGGGCAGCCACCAGCAAAGAGGGTCGGTGTTCTCGATGGTCATGAGCACGTTTTGCACATCGACGATGGCGCCTTCTTCGACCGCCTTGATCTCTACCGGCAGGCGGCCGCCGTGGCGTCGGACGATGTGCGTCCATCCCGCGTTGTTGAATAGACCCGGCCCCAGGTGCTGGTCGACGAAGGCCTGCGCTTCCGATACATCCTGTTCGTTGACCACGGCGCCGCAGAGATAGCGGCTGAGGTAATACTGCAAGCCGAAGAAGAGGGTTTGCGCGAACATTCCGCCGCGCGACTCCAGGTAGCTGTACACGTGCTCGGTGCCCGGCGGGTACTGCTTCCAGTGCGTGAATTTGTAGCTGTCAGTCTGGAGAACCAGATTGCCCGTCTCGGTCTTCAGCATGGCGTCTGAGCAATCCTACTGGTTTTGGGAAGCATGAGGAAACGTTGATGGTGGGAAAGGCGGTGCTTACCGTGTGCACGCTCCCGTTGCAGGCAGGAGCGTGCCCACAAAACAAACCTGAGGCCCGCGATCTACTTTGCGTTCTTGTTGGCGGCTTCAGCGGCCTGTTTCAGCTCATTGTTGGCCTGATCAAGCAGTTCCTTGGCCTTCGCCGCATGGCCTTCCATGTCCCACTCATTGGCCTGCTGCGCGGCCGAGACTTTCTGGAAAGCCTGCGAGCATAGCCGTTGAGCGGCAGCCAGATTCGGATGGCGGCGTGGGCTTACGTTCTGGGCAGGCTTCTTCTGGGCAGCCAACCCGGTGCACAGCATCGCCAACATCAACACGGCTGCAGTTAAACCGTTCCGTCGCATATTCTTCATGTACTTCTTTTCTCCTCTCGTTTCGTACGCCGCGCACGAGTGCTTCATAGCCCGTCTGGACACGCAGCGGACGTTTGAATGCGGCAGCATTATACAGAACCGCCGCTCGATTACTGCCAAACCCGGAAGTGGCCGAAAATCCTCGCGGCCGTGTAAAATTAGTTGTTGCGGTCCGGCATGTGAAGCTTCCGCCTTTTCTGCCCTGATTGTTCTTACCGCACTGACCCAGAGCCGTTCCAGCTTCGGGACCAATTGACAGGAGACGTTTAGAACACCATGGCCAAGATCGCCAAGACCGCAGATCGCAAGAAAGTAATGGATACGTCCAAGAGCACTGACTGCCCCAAGTGCGGCAAGCCGACCCGGATCGTGAAACGGGTCAAAGACCGCGAGCGCAATGTGCCCGGCGGCGTCTTTATATCGTGCTCGGCCTGCGAATTCTTTGAGAAGCTGTAATCCCGCTTAGCCCTTTTTCCGCGATGGGCGCGGCGCAGCCGGAGCGCTAGGCTGCGGCGCCGGCGCCGCTGCCGGTGTGCCCAGTGCGGCCTGGGCGCCGGGTGGCAGCTTATCGGCGTTGGCCAACATCAGGCTGACCTGCCAGACCTGGTTTGAATTCAGGCTCTGGCCGAAGGCGGGCATGCCGGTCATGCGAATGCCGTTGGAGACCTTCCAGTAGGTCGTGCCCACCGGATCGTCGGTGACCATCTCGTCTTTTTCGAACAGCTGCGGCGGGATGGGGAACATGCCCTTGGCTGCCAGCGACGACTTCTGGTTAGGTAGTCCATGGCAGAAGGAGCAATTCTGCGCGTAGAGAGTCGCGCCCTGGGTGAGGTTGGCTTCATCCACGGGAATGGGCGGCGCCTTGGTGGGCGCTTCCTTCTGGATGTGCGCGCGCAAGGCCATCTTGGCCATGGTTTTTTCGAAAGGCATGGGCGCGGATGAAGTGGCGATAGGCGCGTAGCCCAGACGGAAATAGCAGTATCCGATGACAGCGGGAATCAACAATCCCAGGATCACGCCAACGATAAATTTGCCCAAGGCAGGCCTCCTTGCACGCAGGATTGAAATCCCGGTGATTGTAAGGCCAATGACCGGGAATTGAAACCCCGAACGCCTTGGATCATTCTTTTCTCATCTCCAAGACGGAGCACAATCTCGTCCCACCGTTGCGTCGTAGAATCACGCGGTGAGCTATGGATACGTGCCACCGCCGCCGGTCCCGGGATATTCCGCAACTCCCCCGCCGCCTCCGCCAGGCAAAGCTTCCAGGAGAAAGCTGGTGGTCGCGATTGTCGGCGCGCTCGCCGCGGTATGCGTGGTGCTGGTGCTCATCGTCGTGGGAATCCTGGGCGCAATCTTCGGTGCGCTGAAATCCAGCGAGCCGTATCACCACGGCATAGAAGTCGCCACGCACGATGCCCGTGTAGTGCGCGCACTCGGAGCTCCCATACAACCGGGCTGGCTGCCCAGCGGAAACATCAACATGAACGGCCCGTCGGGCGAAGCGAACTTAGAGATTTCGCTCAAGGGAAGTTCACGCACTGGAACGATCTTCGTGATCGCCCATCGCTCGCGGGGCGCGTGGTCCTATCAGATCTTTCTCTTCGGGTGAACGATACGGATGAACGGATCGACTTGCTGCCGGCGGAATAAAATGGAGCGGTCGCGGAGGCCGGGAAATCCAAATCAGCGTTCACTTACTGCTAGAATTATCCGACCAAGAAGGGAAGTTCCATGTCACAAATTACTATTGACCAAGCCAAATTCCTGCTCGCCGGCATCATTTCTCACGTCAAGGCTGAGCACCAGACCACCATGCGCGTGATTGAAGCGATTCCGGCCGAGAACAGCGATTACCGACCCGATCCCTCGGCCAAGACTGCCCTGGAGCTGGCATGGCATATCGTGGCTTCGGAAAAAAGATTTTGCAATGCGGTTAAGGCCGGCGCATTTGACTTTACTGCGTTGCCTCGGCCGGAGACAGTGCGTAACGGCGCGGAGATTGCGGCCTGGTCTGAGGCTAACTTCTCGGAAGACCTGAAAGCCCTGGAGGGGCTGAGTGGAGAGCAACTGGTGAAGATTGTGGATTTTCGCGGCATGTTCCAACGGCCGGCGTTCTCCTATCTCCAGGTGATGCTCAACCATACCATCCACCATCGCGGACAGCTTTCGACTTACCTGCGTCCCATGGGCGGGAAGGTGCCCTCCATCTACGGTGAAAGCTACGACGCAGCCCAGGCGCGGCTGGCGCGCGAGGCTAAAGCGAGCTGATCGCGTAAGGTTGACTGGCTAGTCGTCGGCTCCGGTGGCCACGGCCTCAGCTTCCGCAGGCCGGGGAACGCTTTTTGCGGGCCAGGAGCCGGCGGCGCAGGCCAGCAGATAAACCGCTCCCACGATGGCGAAGGCCTGGGCCAGCCCGCGAGTGTGCGCCACCGTTCCCACCAGAAACGACAGCACCAGCTGAAGCACCGTTCCGGCGAAGAAGAAGGTGTTCTGCACGCGTCCCATGAAATGCTTGGGGACCTGCTCCATCATGGTGCTGGTGATAGCCACGCCGCCCAGGGCGCGACAGCATCCCATCAGGCAGTAAACTAGCATCGCGGAGATCAGCGCCCCACTGGCGAGGTAGGCGCCGATGCGCAGCGCGCCGTGAACATGGGTCCCGATAAAAGGCAGGGCAATGAGACCGCAGCCCATCAGCGACATGGAGAATCCGATGGCGCGGCGATGGCCGTGGCCGCGAATGAGGCGCGGCGTATAGAAAGCCGCGGTGCATGCGCCCGTGGCCCAGCCGAAGTTCAGCCAGCCGTAGCCGACGGCGCCGGCTTTGAGAATGCGATCGCTAAGCGGCGCGGTGATGATGCCCTGCGAGAGCATGCCGCCCAGAAACAATGACCAGCTGGTTCCCACCAGCAACAGCGCCGGCCGCTGGCGGATATAAGCAATGCCTTCGTGCAGTTCGTGCAGGAAGCGCGCAACTTCGCTCTCGTGCTGAATCTGCGATTTGACAGCAACGGTGTGCTTGCCGCGTCGCACAAAGAGGTAACAAGTAAAGGAGACAGCGTAGCTGAAGGCGTCGATAAACAGCACTCCGCCCAGCCCGATGTGGTTGTAAACGAAGCCGACTACGGCGCCGGCGATCAGCCATCCACCTTGAAACCCGGCGAGCAGGAAGCTGTTCGACTGCGCGAACTGCGATTCCGGAGTCAGCTCCTGGATGAGCGCGTTGATGGTGGGCCAGAACATCCAGAATCCCGCCGCCACCAGGATGCTGAGCAGATAGACTTCCCACAACTTGGCCATGCCGCGCCAGGCGAGAATCGCGACCACCAGAATCGCCAGCCCGCGCAGAGCATCGAGCGTCATCACCAGACGGCGGCGGTCTTCGCGATCGATGACCACGCCGGTGAAGGGAAGCATGACTAGCGCGGGGATGGTCTGCAGCATGAGCAGCGTTCCCAGCGCCATTTCCGAATGCGTGGCCTGCAGCACGTACCAGGTGACGCCCGCGGAGTTCATCCCGCTGCCGATCATGGAGATAACGTTGGCTATAAAGATCAGCCTTAATCCACGATGCTGCAGGATGTTACGCATGTCTCATCACTTTAGCATTTTCTGCTTTGATTGTTCGCTTGCCCCGCGAGCGGCAATTTGTCCATAATTCAGGCGCGTGCTGAACCGTCACATCAAGGGTGTGTTCAGATTGGGGATCGTGGTCGCGACGGTGGGGCTCGCGGGCGCTCCGCGCCGGCCGGTCAAGCCGTTTCTGGCTTTCCATGAGGGCGAGAACATTGTGTTCGCTCCTGAGGCCACGGGAACGCATCGTGAGGCGCGCCTGGGCCCATGGGACTTCGGCGAGCGCCTGGATCCCGCCGACGAGAAGCCTCGCGACAAGCGGCTGAACCTCTACGTCGTGGTTCCCGGCGATCAGTACCGTTCGCAGTCCCATCCCGAATACAACCACAACCTGGTGGTCAACAGATACACCGTCGACGGCAAGCCGCGCGAGTGGGACATCTTCTGGTGCTTCGCGCTCGATCCTGACCTGAAAGCGAACCTGCAAGGCGAACGCGAGCTGCTGCTCTCGGCGCACAATACTTTTCACCTCCCGGAAAATTTTCAAGCCGCTCAGCTTCCTGCCGGAGCCGTGCTCAAAGAGAAGCTGAGCGTTACCGGCGTTGACAGCCTGAAGCGCTTTCGCCGCAAAGACGGCTCGTATCCGCGAATCCTGATCGTTCCCGCGCGATTGGCAGTGCGGGCAGTTGTTGCGCGGGAACCGGAGGGCCCACCGGCGCCGCCCGCCAAACCTTAGAGGCCATTGCAAGGCTGCTATGTGACCAATCCTCGCGCTTCCCGAAACCTGTCATGTCGACCGACCACGAAGGAGCGTGAGCGACTGAGGAGGAGTGGAGACATCCCGAGGATGCGTCCTCCGCCATACCGAAGAAGGGAATTCTCTTTTGAGGATATTTGCGCCTCTTATGCATGGATCCAAACCGCTGGCGAGGGATCGTTTGTGGTTGAAGCTCCCTGACTCGGCATCGCAGGGGGAAATTCCCGGAATCTCTCGAGAGGTTTGGCTCCATAGCTTGCGCTCAAAGCGCTCCGCTCGACGTGGCAGGGATTGACTGCACAGGCCCTGGGATATAGTCGTTATGGAACGGCATTAGATTTGGCGTCCTTTATACTGAACTGGTTCACCGCCGAGGAAAACAGACTGCTTCCGTTCATCCACATCTGGAAATTCGATATTCCTACCTTCGGGCTGCTGATGTGCCTGGCCTTCGTGGCCGCTTACTTCGTTTTCGATTTTGAAATCAGGCGCCGCAAGCTGGGAATCACTGACGCGGAAGCAGCTGACGACAAAAAGTCCAGTCGCGGGAAAGTTCCAGGCATCGACGCGTACAGCGTGGTCGCCTACACGGCCATCGCCGGAATTCTCGGGGCCAAGCTGTGGCACATCATCGATACTCCGGCCGACCGGCCCACCGCGGCGACATTTGCCACCATCAGCGGCGCCGTGGACTGGTTCCGCGGCGGCTTTGCCTGGTTTGGCGGATTCCTGGCCGGCATCGGCACGCTGCTGCTGATGGCCCGGCGTTATCGCCTGAACCTGCTCACCATGCTCGATATCGCCAGCCCGGCAGTGGCGGTTGGCTACGCCGTGGGACGCCTGGGCTGCCTGATCTCCGGCGACGGCGATTACGGCAAACCAACGAACCTCCCCTGGGGCATGGCTTTCCCCAACGGACTGGTGCCGACCACCGAAACCTGCGTGCAGTGGGGAGCGGCAGCCAACTGCCGCGTGCATCCCACGCCGATCTACGAATTCATCGCCGGCATGCTGATCTTCTGGTACCTGTGGCGCCGTGGCGCGCGCGCCATTCGCCATCCCCTGGCGCCGGGAGTGATCACCGGCGAATTCCTCATCATGAGCGGCCTGGCGCGCTTTCTGGTGGAGTTCATCCGCATCAATCCGCGGCTACTGCTGGGCATGAGCAACGCGCAAATTTCGGCCGTACTCACGGCCATCGCCGGAGTCGTTCTGCTGCTGATCGTGAGGCGTCGATTTCGCAACGTCGATCCCGTCCGCAAAGTCTTCGACCACGTGAGCCGGCACGGCAACCAGGAAACCCGTCCCGAATACCATCGCGCCACCGCCGAATGCCCCAACCCTGAACGCTGGAGGATGTTTGACACCATGACCGCCGAAGTCGAGGTGCTGGAGTTTCTCAGGTGCCTGATGACCACCGTCAAACCGCGCCTGGTGGTGGAGACGGGAACGTTTCTGGGCGTCAGCACCGTGTACATGGCCGAAGGGCTCAAGCAGAACGGCATGGGCAAGATCATCACCTGCGAGCCCGACAAAGATGTATTCGCCAAGGCCAAGGAAAAGATTGACGGCTCGGGCCTGGGCAAATGGGTGGACTACCGCTGCGAGTCCAGCATGGACGTGAAAGTCCCCGGCGCCATCGACGTTCTCTTCTGCGATTCTCTCCCTGAACTGCGCGAGCCCGAGGTTCGCCACTTTCTTCCTCAGATCAATCCCAACGGCCTGATCCTGATGCACGACTCCAGTTCGCATCTCAAGACCGTGCGCGAGGCCGCGCTGCGCATGGAGAGCGAAGGCCTGATTTCGGTAGTGCTGCTGCCCACCCCGCGCGGCCTGGTATTGGCGCAGAGGCGAGAAGGAAGAAGATAGCTCTCTCCCGCAATCAGTGGGATCAATGGAATCCGTGTTATCAGTGGTTTGTCTTTCCCGATGCCGGCGAATCTTCTGCTTTTTCGATCACCAGATCCCCCGATCACCAGATCATCCGATCCCCCCAATGGCCTAAGCTCGTATGGTCTCCCAATCATCCCACCTGATCCCAGGGTATCCCAGCGCAACCCCGGGCAACCACCGGGCAACTATGATTCCAAAGGTCTTAACTCAGCGTATACAAGATATTGGGATGGTTTACTAATTCGTACCTAGCAAAACCAACAACATCTTGTGGCCCCCGGTGTGGCTGACTGCTGAGAGCTTTTTGTCAAAGATCTTTCCCGAACGCTCCGCCTTGTGCCGCTCCTCGGTCTTTCCATTTACAAAATTCCCAAATTACTCAATTGCCAAATTGTTCCGGCCGCCCTGAAGCGGCCCGCGACTTCCGCTCTGAGCCTTTGGGCTTCTGGGTTGGCTAAGTGCTAATGGCTAAGTGCTATTGTTTCACCACATCATCGTTATGTCAACTACGAACTAGGCCACTTCGTCCCCTTGTCCTTCTTCCCGCCGACCCTCGTTCTACTTCCTAAAAGTTCTGGCTAGAGACGTAACGACACCGTCTTCAAGGCCGCCGCGATTTTTCTCTGGCTGACTGCTGATTGCTGACTGCTTGTTTGAGTTTCTCAATCGTCTTGCGAGCCCGGACCTGGCGAACTCTGATCTTGTAATTCTTGTGAGCCGGGATCTGGCGGACTTTGATCCTGTGAATCGGGAGCCGTCACATAGTCCTGGTCCGGGTCCGCGGCGTAATCATGGACGTAATCCCGATAGATGTACGGTGGAGGAGCATCGTATCCCCACCACGGGTAACTCCACCCGTAGGGACTGCCCCAATACCAATATGGATAAGCCGGCCAAGCCCAGAAGGGATCCCAGCCCCACCAGCCCCAGCCCCAACCCCAGCCAAAGCCGAATCCCAATCCGAAGCCGCAGCACCCGAAGCCGCGATTGAAGAAGTGACCGTGGCCGAATCGACCGCCGAAGAATCCAGCGCGTCCAAAGCCGCGGCCGGCAAAACCGTTGCCGAACTGTCCGCTATGCCCGAAGCCGCTAGCCAGGCTGGCGTTGCGTGTGCCGGCGAAGGAGTGCCACCGGCCATCGGCTATCGCGGAGTGAGCTGTTGACGAGGTGCGTCCGAAGCCGCCACCCCGGCCGGCGTTGCCTCCTCCGCTGAAGGAGTGCCACTGACCGTCGGCTATTGCGTGTTGAGCTGTTGGCGAGGCGTGACCCCAGCCGGCGCCGGAGCCGTTACCCCGGCCGGCGTTCCTGGCGCCGGCGTAACTGCGCCCCGATCCGAAACCAGACGATCCGAAACGTCCGCCCTGGCTTCCGAAGCGTCCGCTGCGAAAGCTGCCGTTCGGCCCTCCGCGGAATCCGCCTGATCCACCCCTGAAGCCTGGTCCGCCACGAAAACTGCCGCCACCAACGCTTCCGCCACGAAACCCCGCGCCGTTGCCGCCGCGGAACGAACCGCCGCCACCACCACCGTGGAAGCCGCCGCCACCACCACCACCGTGGCCGCCTCCATGTTGAGCAAAAGTGGGCGTCGTGAAGCACGCCAGAGTTAGCGAAACGATTCCCGCAAGCAGAGATTTGAGAATGGTGGATTGCGTCATTTTCAGTCCCCTTCCACCGGCAAAGTGTGGCTGCTCAGACAATAGCGCCGCCAGGCGCTGGGGATGCTGCCTGAGCTAACTCCTATTGTAGACCCACGCGGGCGGAAAAATGGGGACAGGCGGCGATGATGCGCTCTGCATTGTGTTGATCGCGAGGTGCTTTCTTCCCGTGGAGGAAGCAGAAAGAATCCCGAGTATTGACTGCGTCCAAACCCACCCTATCTCAAAAAACGCAAAAGGACGGGGTAGCCTCAGCTTGGTGCGGACCGAAAGGAAGAAAGGGCGGGAAACTTGACCCCAAGCGGTTATCGGCAGTTGTCTACCAGAGCAAGAACAATTGGCAAATAGCAATCAGCTCAACGCCCCTCAGCGTTCGGAGCGGGCGAACGTCCGCTGTTAGCGAGATCGCCCTGAAACTTCGGCCATGGACTATTCATCAATCCCCCATGCGTTCCAGCCAAGGCCACGATCTTGCCTCCATGCGAACCTACGTATATGGTTCCGTCGGGCGCCAGCGTGGGAGATGGCGACACGCTTGTATCAAAGGGAATTTTCGTGAGCACTCTACGTTCTTTCAAGGATGTGGCGATCACCTGCGTGCGCGGGGGCTCCAGGATCTCAGGGATGGCGTTCTTCGTAAGCAATTTTCCTTCAGGAGATACGGCGATCAGTGCTTCAACATTCAAAACGTATACCGTGCCATCTTCGGCAAGCATCGTTGCCACGATGGCCGCCTTGGTGTTCAGGACCCATCTCTTCCTTCCATCGGAACTCAACGCGTAGAGCGTGCCGTCCCCGCTGCCGAAGTAAACCGTTCCATCTGAGGCAATCACCGGGCTGGCCCGGTTCACGGAAAGCGTCCCCGGTATGGAATTCCCATTTATATGTTCCGTCCGGAGCCAATGCAACCAGCCGGGAATTAACCCGCCTTTCGCCCCCCGGTTCGTCAACCGCACAGGCATAGAGTGTGCCGTCGGCCCCCACAGCAATCCCTGAGTCCAGCCAGAAGTTGCCCACTAGATCTTGCCCGCCGTTGTTTAGGACCGTATTTCCGGATGAGGAAGGACCCATCGCAGGATACTGCCATACCGTTCTTCCCATGAAATCCACGGCCTCCAATCTCCCGGCTCCCGGATAAACGACCAGTCCATTGGGAAGAATTGCTACCGAGCCATTTGTCTGAACGCTGCCTGCGCTCCAGTCCGAGGCTCTGCTGTTCAGTCCAATCGCGCGCATCTGGCCGTTCCAAGGCGTATAGAGACGAACCTGATCCAGGGCTGAGCTTACGCCTACGGGCAAGCCAACCGGCGGGCTGTCCTCCACTGCCCATTGCTGGGTTCCCGTGCGATTGATGGCGTAGGTGGCTTCGTGCTTATTGCTGACGTAGATCGTCCCGTCCGCGCCGATGGTCGGTCCCGCCAATGTGGGACCGGCGATGAATTTCCATTGCAAGCTGCCGGAGGAGTCGAGCGTGTAGACAAAACCGTCCTCGCTTGCAGCGTAGAGACTTCCATCATCGCCGAGCGCAAGGGCCCCGGTGATGGCTCCTGTTGCTGTGAATTGACATTTCTCGGGTATGGACGCGGTCTGCTCGCGTGTCACTGGCTTGGGGGTAAGCAAATACGACGATAGGGGACCAACGAGTACGCTGCCAATGATGAGAGCTGCACCGACAATCAGCCCCCAACGAATTACCGTGCTGTTTGGACTCTCCGCTTGCTTCATCAAACCAACCCGGATTTCCATTTCTGTCTCTGAGTGCTGCCTTCCCTCAGCGCATGCTAACTGAACTCTCCGGCTGGATCACGATGCCGTCGAAAGGAGTGGTTCCCAGCAGACGCCCCTGCACCGGACTGAAACTGCTCAGTGCCCAGCCGCTGTTGATTGGCTGCCAGGTGCGGCCTTCGTCGCGGCTTTCGAAAACGCTGCCCGATCCCGCGCTCATGGCCAGAATGCGCTGGTTGGCGTGATCGAACTGCACGCTGGCAACGTTGGCCAGGCGGAGGAAGGTGAGCCGCTTCCAGGTCTCTCCCATATCGGAGCTGCGGAAGACGCCTTCGTGCGCTGCTACCCAGATGTCGCCGCCGGGTTCCACGGCCACGGAGTTGACGTTGAAGCCGGCCAGAAAGGGCCGAGCCGGCAGCCAGCTCTCACCGCCATTGACGGAGACGGCAACCGAATCACGTGAAGCCACAGCCACCATGGTGTCGGCGGCAGCCACGCTGATCACCGGAGCCAGGCCGGGGAGATCCAGCTTGCGCCAGGTGCGTCCCAGATCGGCGCTGACCAGAAACACGGTTCCGGTGCCGGCGAACCACCGCTTGGGCGTTACTTCCAGCGTCGCGATGCGGGACTTCAACTCCGACGAGATCACGTGCCTGATGACGATCTTCTTTGGCGGCGGTGGCGGAGCAGTCTTTATGACGGCCGGATCTTGCGCGGAGAAAACTTCGGGGCCGCCGTCGGCGGGCTTTTCCGCGACGTTGGTCGCGGGAGCCGAAGCCGGCGCCGGAACTTTCTCTTCCACGATCTCTTTGGTCTCCACCTGAATCAGTCCGTTCAGCGGCGCCCAGCGGGGCACATTCTTGCGCAGCAGAAAGATGCCGCGGTCAGTGCCGGCGATCAGCGTTCCCGCCGCAGTCTGGCGCAGCGCCAGGACGTCGCGCCCGTCAAGGCCGGTGCTGGTCTGCGTCCAGCTCAGGCCGCGATCGCGGGAGACGAAGACGCCGCCAAATTCCTTGTCGTTGAGCAGGCCCGTGTAGATCACGGAGTCGTTGGCGGGATCAACCAGCAGGGCGGAAACTTGGCGGTGGCTGAAGCCGCGATTCGAAGCAGTGAAGGTTGCGCCGCCGTCGGTGCTGGCCAGCACGCCGCCGCGGTCGGTGGCCAGCAGCAGGTGCGAAGGCTGGCGGGGATCGATGAGCACGTCATTCACGATCACGTTGGGTCCGGTGACGCGCCGCCATGTGGCGCCGGCATCAGTGGTCTTCCACAGGCCTTCGGTGGTGCCGGCGTAAACGATGTTGTGGTCCACGGGATCCAGCCGCAGCGACCGCGTGCGTCGCGCCGAATAAGGAATGCCCTGAATCTTGCGGAAGAGTTCGCCCGCGGAGTCGCTGCGATAGATGCCCGAACAGGCACTGATATAGAGGTTGGCGGGGGCCACGGGATCGATGACGATGGAGAAAACATCGGAGTCGTCGATCACGCCCTTCTTGATGTTGTGCCAATTCTTGCCGCCGTCCTCGGTTTTCCAGGGCAGGTGCCAGGTGCCGGCGTAAATGATGTCGGGGTTGACGGGATCGATGGCGATGGATTCAATCTGTTTCAGCTCAGGATGATTCTCCGGCGAAATGCGCTGCCAGCTTTCGCCGTGATCGGCGGTGCGGTAGACGCCGTCCAGTGCTCCGGCGACCAGGATCTTCGAATCGGAAGCCGAGATGGCCAGCGCGCGAATGGACTTTCCGTGCAGTGTGGGCACTGCTTCCCAGGTTCGGCCGCCATCGCGACTGCGAAACACATCGCCATCATTGTTGGGATCCTGGGCATTCCAGGCGGAGACGTACATTCTGAGCGAATCGACCGGATCGATCAGGATGTGGTCGAGAACCATCTCGGGAGAAATTCCCAGGTGAGCGTAGCGAGTCCAGTTGGCCCCGTTGTCGGTGGACAAATAGAGCCGTCCGGCGCTGGTGCCGAGAAAGAGACGGTCAGGATTCGCGGGATCTTGTGACAGGCTGCGGACGCTTCCGCCTTCCGGACCGATAGGCTGCCACTGCTGCGCGGAGACGAGTCCTCCGCCGGCCAGCAGGGAGAGCGCAAAAATGGCTTCAATGATGCGGAAGCGAAGACGCATGGGACTGCGGCTGGAACTCCTTTTTTCAGCTTAGCCGCATTTTAAGAGTGCCACAGCCCATTTTCCATCAACAAGTTACCGAAGGTCGTTGGCGCTCACGGCTTGCTGATGCGCGGGTCGGTGGCTTTGACCAAAACCTGTGTGCCGTAATCGAGCTTGACGTCGCGCACCGACGAAGTGATCACCGGACCCGGCGTGCTGCTGGTAGGTCCGGGGATGAGATTCAGGCCTTTGATTCGGAAGATACCCAGCGGCATACCCGCGCTCAGCGGAGTCGCTGCCGCGGGCTTGTTGGCTGGCTGGCCGCCGGATGGGCCGCGCATATTCCCGCCGGCGGAATTCCCCGGATTACTTCCGGGAGTACCCTCCATGTAAATGGGCGCGCCCGTCGGCATGTTCATTACCATGCCACCGGACCCGGAAGAAGCACCGGATGAACTGCGGCTGGGAGAGCCTCCCATCGGGCCCATACCTCCACTCTGGCTGACGCCCATCACCGAAGGCGGCAGCATCTGGTCCGGCTCGTCTACTTTCGACTTTCGTTGTGCCGGCGCATCCAGGCTTTGGATGACCCCGGTGAAGTCCAGCTCGTGGTTGTGCTTGACGATCACCTTATCGAACACGATACCCAGCCGGGATTCGTGATCCTCCGCAGTTCGGGCGCTTGCCTCTGTGACATGGCCCACAATCTTGGATTCGACCGGAATCAGGATCTTGCCCTTCCAGATCACATCCTGCGTCACTTCGCCCTTGATCTTGTCTCCCGGTTTCAGCTTCTTTGCGTTCAGCCCTTCCGTGAATTCGGCCAGGATATAGAAAGTGGTTTTATCCGCGGCAGCCGTCGCCGAGGCTGGGGTCGAGTTGGTGGTGTGATTATCTTCTGCGGGCGGTTGCGATTGCGAGATGGCCCAGGGAACCGAAAGCAGGAAAAATGCGGCTGCAACAATCGAAGAACTCTTCATGTTCCACCCCTTGCCAGAACCGTGCGAGTGCTCGTCCAAAGCGTGGATAACTGCTCATTGGGTGCGGCTAACCGCAACATATATCACAAAAGCTGTGGCGAAAGATATGGGTCTTGAGGACTGTGGGAAAGCGGAAAAAGGCCAATAAAACCAGAGAACGTTGATCTGCGGGCACGAATGAGAGCGGCCGGGATTCACGGTCCCGTCCGCTTGTCTCTTAACCAACGGAAGTTGTCTTAGTGGACTGATCCTGCGGCGCGCAGCAGCACCTGGGTCCCGCTGTCGAGCTTCACGTTTTGTGTAGGCGACGTGATCAGCGAGCCCTGGGCAGTAGCGGCTGAGGCCGAATTCAAGGTCAGGCCCTGCAGTCCAACCACGCCGCTGCTGGCACTGGTAAGAGTGCCCCCCGCGGAAAGTCCGCTGGTGGCAGTGTTAACCGTTCCACCCACCGCGCCGCCCGCCGAACCCAGCGTGTTGGTCGCGGTTCCGGCTGTGGCGCCAACGCTCGAGACGGCACCACCGGCGATCCCGCCGCCGAGTCCGCCACCGCCACGCGCGCCACCGCCGCCCATGCGTCCGCCGCCCGCCGATCCTAAATCAGCGGCCTGGTCGGCCGATGCGCCGGCAAAAGCCTGCACCGGAGGAGCGATCGCCTGGATGACTCCGTTGAAACCCATTTCCTGGCCGCCGCTCATCTCGATCCTGTCGAAAGCGATTCCCATTCGCGAATCAGCGTGTTCTTTGTCGCGCGCCTGCACCTCGGTGACATGACCCATGACCCTGGAACCTTTGTGGATCACGACCTTGCCGTTGGACTTCACGTCTTCGGTCACTTTGGCTGTTACCTGGTCACCGGGCTTACATTTCTTGGCGTCCAGAGGTTTGGTCAGTTCGGTGTGCATGGTGCTGCCTTCGCTGAGCAGGGCGGAAGCGCCGGCAGTCCCGGCGGCGCTGCCGGAAGCGTTGCTGCCCCCGCGCACACCGGTATTGGAATCATGCTCTGATTTGCGCTCGTGCGACGCCTCGGCGTTGCCGGCTACACCTGCACCGGTTGAGGCTCCCGGTGCTTGTGTGTTTTGGTTGGCGCTGGCGCCGGCGGAAGCCTGGCCGGGCGAAACCGAAGCATTAGCCGATCCCGAGGCGGAAGTGCCGGCGGTCTGCGCCGCTGCCGCCAGCGCTAAAACAGCGACTACCAAAATGCTGGTCCAAATATGTTTCATCTGGGCTCCTTTGCGTGCTCTCAAATTTTTTGGCCTGGACTTGACCCCGAAGTGGGCCTTACGGAACCTTTCCTTGGATGCAAAGGGACCCAAAAACGTCTATTCTTATCAGCATAACTACCTTTTTACAAAGGGGTTAAACTGCATATAGACTTTTTTACACGGTCCGCATCTAAGTCCATGCTGCTCCTCGATTTAACGTTCGCACACCGCATTCAGGGAAAGGGGAACCCCATTGAACGGTCAGGAAAAGGTCCTCATTGTTGAGGACGAGGAAAATGAACGGTCAGGGTTGGCGGAGCTGATCTCGGCCTGGGGATACCGCACCGAAACCGCCAAGGACGGCCTGGAGGCACTCGAGAAAGCCGCAGGTTGGTCTCCCGGAATTGTCCTAACCGATCTGAAAATGCCGCGCATGGACGGCATGGAGTTGTTGCAGCGGCTGGCCGAGCAGCCGCAGCCGATCGCCGTGGTGCTGCTGACCGCTCAAGGCAACATCGACTTAGCTGTGGACGCGATGAAAGCCGGCGCCTATGACTTCATTCAAAAACCGGTGGACATGGCGCGCCTGCGGCAGATCCTTCAAAACGCGGCCCGCCAGCGCGGTACTACGATCGAGCTGGAAGTCACGCGGCGAAAGCTGCGCGATGCCGGCGAACTGGGAGCCATGGTGGGCTCTTCGCGGCCGATGCAGGAGATCTTCCGCCTGGTCGAAATGGTCGCGCCCAGCACCGCCTCGGTGCTGATCACCGGTGAAAGCGGAACCGGGAAGGAAATGGTGGCGCGCACCATTCACGATCTGAGTCCGCGCAAGAACAAACCGTTTGTGGCTATCAACTGCTCGGCAATCCCGGAAACGCTGATCGAAAGCGAGATTTTCGGCCACGAAAAGGGCGCATTCACTGGGGCCCTGGAGCGCCGCGCCGGCTGCTTCGAACTGGCCGAGGAAGGCACGCTGCTGCTGGATGAAATAGGCGAAATGCCCATCGCCACCCAGGCCAAGCTGCTGCGCGTTTTGGAAGACCGAAAGCTGCGCCGCCTGGGCAGCAAGGCTGAAACTACCGTAGACGTGCGCGTTCTGGCCGCCACCAACAAGGTTCCCGAAGACGCCGTGGCCAACGGCCAGCTGCGCAACGACCTTTACTACCGGCTCAACGTCTTCAACATCCACCTGCCGCCGCTCCGTGATCACAAAGAAGACATTCCCCATCTGGTGGAAGCGCTGCTGAAGGAGATGCGGGCCAAGCATGATCGCGACGCCGGCGGCGTAAGCGACACCGTGATGGAGATGTTCAAGGGTTACAACTGGCCGGGCAACGTCCGCGAGCTGCGGAATGCGCTGGAACGGGCAGTGATCGTCTGTGAAGGAGCCCTGATCGAGCCCCGCCACCTGCCGCCGAACTTTGGCACCTCGGGAGTCAAGACTCCAGCCTCGGACGGCAGCGGCATCCGCCTGGAAGTGGGAACCACAGTGGAGCAGGCGGAGAAGATGTTGATTCTGCGGACTCTGGCTGCCACCAACAACAACAAGACCCGGGCAGCGGAAGTGCTTGGAATCAGCCTGAAAACACTGCACAACAAACTGAAGGAATACGGCAATGTTTCGTCCGCGGTTGGCGAAACAGCGCGGTAGAATCAACTAACCCTTTATGCCCGCCCTGCGGCTGAAAACCAAGCTGGTCTTTGCCATCACCGGCATGGTGCTGGTGATCGTGGCCACGCTCGCCGCGTTCTACATTGCAGAGGTAGTGCACCAGCGCATTCAGGAGGCCTACGACAACGGCGTGCTGATCGGCCGCGAAGTCTTCGGCGTGGCTCGCGATGCGCTGGAAGTCGATCTGAGCAGCTCGAAAATCAGCCTGAATACGCCGGGTGATGTCGCCTCCGCGGTGGAAGAGGTACTGGAGACGGACTCTTCCGTCAGCGCTCTTCTGGAATCGGTGCTCGGCGATTCTGTGACCGTGTACGACGCCGCCATCGTCGATGCGCGTGGGCTGGCATTGCTGCACACGCGGCAGGAGTTCCTGGGCAAGCAGGTACCGCAGCGTCAGGATTTTTCCGCGCTTCTGCACAGCGGAATTCGCCAGCAGATTAAGATCGTCTACGGCCCTGCCCAGGTTTATGACGTGCGCGTTCCCCTGATCCGCAACGGGACGCCGTTCGGCGAGGTGCGCATCGGCATCTCCACGGTGTTTCTGCAGAACGCCATCCGCGAACAGATGCGGCGCGCTCTGCTGCTCTCGGGCGGCGCGATTCTGTTCAGCGTGGTGCTGGCCGCGGGTGTTTCCACACTGGCGCTAAGGCCTCTGGCTGCCATCAGCCGCCGCCTGGATTTGATCAGCGCCGGCCAGGTCGAGCCCGCGGAATCTCCAGAAGGCCGGTCTGACGAGTACGGTGTGGTTTCCGGCAAGATCGAACGCCTGGGCCGCCAGATGCGCGACGTCAAGGAAGTCTTCTCCGCCTTGAAGGAAAACCTGGACCAGATGATGGCCAACCTCCAGGACGGAGTCATGCTCTTCACCAGCGACTTTCGCGCCGTTCTGGTCAGCGCATCCGCGGAGCGATTTGTGGGCAAGCCGCGCGGAGCCATGCTGGGCTGCCATCCCTCGGAGATCTTCGATCCCGCATCGCCGCTGGGCCAGGCCATCCTGCAGGCCATTGAGTCGCGCCAGCCGGTGGGGCAGGAGGAGATTGAGGCGGAGCACGGGCGGCACATCCAGATTTCCCTCGATTTCATCGAAGAACACGGGGAGAGAATCGGCGCGCTGCTCACGCTGCGCGACGCGGAATCCGTCCACCGCATCGAGGATGAGATCGAGCTCTCGCGCCGCCTGGCCGCAATCGGAAGGCTGACCTCCGGCGTGGCCCACGAGGTAAAGAACCCCATCAACGCCATCGTCGTTCATCTTGAAGTGCTGCGCCAGAAGCTGCGCGACATCGATCCCGATACGCGCCGCCACATGGACGTGATCGGCAGCGAGATCCAGCGGCTCGACCGCGTGGTGCAGACCCTGGTGGACTTCACGCGTCCCGTCGATCTGCGTTTGATCGATGTCGATTTGCGCAAGCTGGTGGACGACGTGGTCGCGCTGGCCGCGCCCGCTGCAGAGCAGAATAAGGTGCGCGTGGAGCGGCAGAGTTCGCAGGACGCCCTGACCGCCCGCGTCGACGCGGACCTGGTCAAGCAGGCGGTCCTCAATATTGTGATCAACGGCGTTCAGTCCATGCCCCAAGGCGGTAATCTGCGCATTGCCACCCGCCGCGAAGGCGACAGCGCTATTGTCACCGTGCGCGATGAGGGTGGCGGCATCCCCGCCGATATTCGCGATAAGGTTTTTAATCTTTATTTCACGACCAAAAAGGGGGGGAGCGGTATCGGTCTGGCCATGGCTTACCGCGTCGTCCAGTTGCATCACGGCAGCGTGGAGTTCACGTCTGTTCCCGGGCGCGGGACAACCTTCTACCTTCGCTTCCCGCTGGTAGACAGCGCGCCGGTGAGCGAAACACCGGTTGCGGCCTCCGGAGATTCGTTGAGCGAAGCATAAATAAATGGAAACCACTCGCCACTTTCGTCTCACAGCCTGCTTTCTTGGCCTGGCGTTGCTGGCCGGCTGCGCCGCCAAGAAGACGGCCGGCCCGCCGCTGCCTCCGGCGCAGACGCCCGCCCCCGCGGCCTCTCCGGAGCCGACGCCCCAACCCACGCCCGCACCCGCGCAGCAATCGCAGCTGCCGGCGCAGGGTACGCCGCCGCCGGAACCGGAGCCGAGTCCAGTAGCAGCCAGGAACAACAAAAAGCCGGCCAACAACAAACAGCCCAGCGGCGGCAAAAAATCCGGCGCTCCTGAAACCGCCAAGTCCGCGCCGCCCAAAATTGTGGTTCATTCCGATCCGGAAGCTCCTGCAACGGTTGGCACCATTTCTCCCGGTGGCGCTCCGGTCGCGCCGAATGAGCCCTCGACCGAACAGCTGCTGCAGAGCACCGAAAACAGTCTGAATTCTCTGAACCGCCAGCTTTCCGCCGACGACCAGGCCATGGTCACACAGATTCGCGACTTCATTAACCAGAGCCGGAACGCGATCAAGGAAAACGACGCCGCTCGCGCGCACAATTTGGCCCTCAAAGCGCATTTGCTTTGCGACGACCTGATCAAGCGGCGATAAATGCTGCAATGAACCGGAAGCCAACGGAACCGTAATCGGGCTTCCATTGAATCCCGGTCCTATTTCGCAGGGATTTCCTCCAACACCTGACTGTTGCGGTACAGTTGTTTTACCTTGACGAAACCCGCCGGCACCTCAAAAAGTGCTGGGTCGATAGGCCCATCAGAAAGCTCTGTGATAGATGACTGCAAGGGGCCATGCGCAGTCGCGAATTGGATCAAACTCACTTCGCTGTTTAAGGCTTGGCTGACCGAAGCCGCTCGAGTAGAGACGTCAGTTATTGTCTGACTTACCGCCAGTCCTCGCGGTGGGAATCCTACGTATACAGGAACGGTACAGAACGGAAAATTGAAGAAATATTTCAACCGCGTAACTTCCCGAAATCCGACAGGAATAAAGTGCCCTTCTGCCCAGAAGAGAGTGGAATACGCTCGGTAGTCCCCCCAGTTGGCTGATGAGTACAGGCAGTCCCACGAGCTCCTGATTTCAGCAGTACCGCTGGTGATGCTGTCAAACGTCAACATGGTAGCCTGTCCATGGCGCAGATACTCCGGAGCGCACCCCGGCTCGGGCAAATCCAGATACCAGCCATCAATGCGCTCCGCGGCTGTGCTTCTAGACATTCCCCCGATTGTAGTGATCTGGCGCCTCGCTACGTGCCCGAAAAACTCCTTCGTTTCTCCCGTGTCTTGCGTCTGCCAGCGGACCCTGCGCAGCGCATCTTTTTTAACACGCTCGACTTCCTTCCGGAATTGCTTTTCGCTGGGATACCTGGGTTGTCTGAACTCACGGTATTCATGGCTGTCAAGGTCAAGTTCAATGACCCGTCCGGTATCGCAGTGGGTTATGACCGCCATGTGGGGAAGGATCGCCCGGTAATTTCCCAGATGGTGCGCCGGATCAGGTTCGCCAGAAAAAGGGCCCTGTCCCTGGCCCATGACGACACCGGTGAATTCAATTCGCTGGCTGGAACCGTGCACGTACATTACTTCTTCATGGATGGACGGCTGGTCGGGTACGCTGACGCACAGTATATAGGGACATCCGTCGTCCATGTCTGGGAGTGTCTCTGTGGACACAACGGATAACTTCACTTTTAGATCAGCGCCGTCACATGCGGTTGCAACAATGAGAAAAAGAGCGAGCAGAGCCTTCATCTCGGCACCTTCGTATGGCCTAACGCTACCCATCGTGCTGTAGTCTAGTCCAATCAAGATTGTTAAAGAATGGATAAGAATCTGTGCCGACACCGGCCGTCGCTCGGCTGTTCAGCGTGCCAAAAAACCGTTCAAGCTCCCGGCCGCAACCACCTGTCGGCGCGGAGGTTGCAAATTCTGTGCTCCTGATATCCTTCCGCACATGACTCTCTCGGTCTGCATTATCACTTTGAATGAAGAGGCCAACATCGTCCGCACCCTCGACAGCGTGCGTGAGATTGCCTCGGAAATCATCGTCGTCGATTCCGGCAGCACCGACTCCACGGTTCGCCTGGCCCAGGAGCGCGGCGCCAGGGTGTTTGTCGAAGAATGGAAAGGGTTCGCGGCGCAGAAGAATTCGGCGCTGGCCAAGGCCACCTCAGACTGGATTCTCTCCCTCGATGCCGACGAAGAAGTCAGCAGGGAACTGGCCGCGAGCATCAAGGCGCTGCTGCAGTCCGGAACGCAAGAATTCGCGGGCTACACCATGAATCGCCGCAACCTGTATCTGGGGCGCTGGATCAAGCACAGCGGTTATTATCCCGATCCCAAGCTGCGGCTGATCAGGCGCGGCGCCGCCGAGTTTGAATTACGCGCCGTGCACGAAGACATAAAGATGGCGGGCAAGCTCGGCCACCTCCACGGCGACCTGATCCATCACGCTTATCCCACACTCGAAGGCTTCATCGAACACGCCAACCGCTACTCGTCTCTCGGGGCGCAGATGGTGGTGGATAAGCACCCGATCGGCTTTAGCCTCATCAACATCGTGCTGCGCCCGCTGGCGCGGTTTTTCTACTCCTACTTCCTTCGTCTTGGCTTTCTCGATGGCCGCGAAGGCCTGCTGGTGCTGATGACGCACGCCGGATACGTAAGCTGGAAGTACGCCAAAGCCTGGGAGTTATCGCGCCGAACGCGATCGTAAAAGCTGGCCGCCGAGGGTAAAAAGTACGCTGAGCTGTCGTCGTGTAAATTCATCTATCCGTCTGATAAATATAGTAGTTGCCTGATGGCATTCGCCGTGCATTAAACCCTGCGGGCCAGACCAATGAAGCAGCTTCGCAATTCGTTTCCTGTGATCCTGCTGATGGTCGCCACCCTGTCGGCGTTCGGCTGCAGCGGTTTTCACTCCCAGCCGGCCACCGCCTCGGCGGATTCCTCAAGCTCCCAACAGCCTCCTTTTACTGAAGCCAAGCCGCTGGTGGTTCCCGCAGATACTGTCATCTACGTGCATCTTAAAAGGCCGCTCAGTGCTGCCGACGCCGAAGCCGGTCAGGACTTCCTGGCTGTACTCGACGAGCCACTGCTGGCCGACAATCAGGTCATCGCGGCGCAGGGTACCGAAATTGAAGGAAAGGTTGTGGCAGCGCGCGAATCAGGACGTCTGCACCGCGCGGGCTACGTCCGCATCAGACTTTCTTCGATCGCCATCAACGGCAAACAGCTGCCGTTGGCCACAAATAGCGTGATCGCGGCAGGCGGGAGCGTTCACAGTCACAGCTTCTCGCTCATCGCCGGCAGCAACGCGTTTCGCGATTCCGGTAACAAGGAAGCCGGGTTTACTCCGGACCAGCGCATTGCTTTCCGCCTGACTCAGCCGCTGACTGTCTCTGCCAACTAATTCACTGCGAAGTCTCTAAGGACAGGTCATCTGCGCCGTGGTTGCCACAAAACCGCCTTCCGGATTCTTGTGAAGTCTGCTTATTCAGAAGTGAAGTAATCCACCGCCACCGGACTTTCAAACAGCGAGTAGTCGCGCGTGACCACGGTGATCCCGCTCTCGGTGACGATGTAATTCTTGGCATCGTCTTCAGGATCGAAGCCGATAATGGTGCCTTCCGGAATGTGCACGTCGCGGTCGATGATCGAGCGCCGGATGCGGCAGTGCCGGCCGATGTTCACGTGCGGAAAGATGATGCTGGTTTCGACTTCCGCGTAGGAATTCACCCTCACGTCGGGCGAAAGAACGCTGTTGCGCGCGATGCCGCCGGAAAGAATGCAGCCCGGACAGACGATGGAATCAATGGCCATGCCGGTGCGTCCCGGCTCGCCGAAGACAAATTTCGCCGGCGGATACTGCCGCTGGGTGGTGCGAATCGGCCAATGCTTATCGTAAAGATTGAACACCGGCGAGACTGCCACCAGGTCCATGTTGGCTTCGTAGTACGCCTCCAGCGTTCCCACGTCGCGCCAGTAAAGAGCTTCTTTCGCATTCTCGTCGATGAAGTTGAACGAATAAACTTTGTACTGATCGAGAATGCGGGGCAGGATGTCCTTGCCGAAGTCGTGCGACGAGTTGGGATCTTCCGCGTCCTTGAGCAGCACCGGCAGCAGCACGTCGGTATTGAACAGGTACACGCCCATCGATCCCGATACCAGCTGCGGATTGTAGGGTGAGCGCACGCGCGTCGAGCGCGGCTTCTCCTCGAAGCCAACGATCCTTCCGCGGCCGTCGATTTCCAGCACTCCGAATTGCGAGCATTCTTCCGGCTCGATCAGGATGGTGGCCAGCGTCACATCGGCTCCCGCGGCTTCATGCTGGTCCTGCATCAGCTGGTAGTTCATCTTGTAGATGTGATCGCCGGATAGAATCAGCACGTGCCGCGGCTGCTCGCTGCCGATGGAGTAGATGTTCTGGTACACCGCGTCGGCCGTCCCCAGATACCAGTTGTCGCTCACGCGCTTCATGGGCGGCAGGATCTCGATGAATTCGCCCAGCTCGCGCGCCACCACTGAGCTCCAGCCTTCGCGGATGTGGCGGTTCAGGGAGAGCGCCTTGTACTGGGTCAGGATATAGACTTTGCGCAGATCGGAATTCACGCAGTTGGAAAGCGTGACGTCGATGATCCGGTAATTGCCTCCGAAGATCACCGCGGGCTTGGCGCGGTCGCGCGTCAAAGGATAGAGGCGCTCACCGGCGCCCCCTGCCAGCAATACTCCGATCGTATCCTTCATAATTCTGCCCGGCTGCACAGCGGGACCGAAATCCGCGTCAGCGGGTGCGAAGTAACCGTAAATGCTAACAGAAAAAGGCCCGGCACTCCCTCCGCCGGGCGAATCGATGAATCGCGCTAGGCGCCTTTGTCGACGCTGATGCGCAAAGACCTGAGAAAGCGCACATCGTGGGCGGTGATGCTGAATTCAGGCTCGCCGCTCTTTCGCCTGGAACCCACCAGTTGACCCTGGGTTCCCGGGGTTTCCTCATCCTGGCGGTTGAAGCCCAGCGTGGCTTCCAGGACGAGAAAGATGTCGTAGCCCTCTTCTTTGATCTTCGCGATGACCTGGGCGATCTGCTGAGACTCGGAAAGCGATCCGTTAATCGCCTCGCCCAGTTCCTTGATCAGCCGCTTGAGTTGGGTGTTCAACGTCCCCCCAAAAAATTACGTTTTGTCGTTTAATTAAATTGATAGGATGCCGTCCCGCCGTTTTTTGTTTCTCGCTTTCGGCAGCCGCTCTCGAATTCCGGCTACAATATCGGCAATGCCGCCTATAAGCATCGCCAAAGGCGTCCTGCAAAACCGGGTCGCCAACGCCCTTCTGGTTGCAGGCAAGGGCTTTATTGTAACTGCGGCGAAAACTTTTTATGCCCTCTGGCTGCAGATGACAGGGCTGATTTTTGCGGTTTTTACGGTGGTCGGCAGTTCCGATCTGGTGCGTCACTATCGTATGGATCATCTCCAGGACCACCGCCGCACCGCCGTGGTCGCGCTGTTCACAGTGGTTTGTGGATGGTGCACGGTGCTTTCGTTTGTTAAAGCTCGAAGAACGCGCCGTGGATGAATGACGGGTTAACCGCGCGGTTAAGGTTCCAAATTAGAAAGACGGGGCTCCAGCCTCGGTGACATATGGCCGAAGACGTAAAGCTCAAGCCTGAAATCGATTCGCTCCAAACCATCCATCCTCACCCTCTCTATACTCCGGCCGAGCTTGACGCTTCGTCCTGGGACTACGACCGCGACACCGGTTATCCGGGCGAGTTTCCCTTCACGCGCGGCGTGCAGACCACCATGTACCGCGGCCGCCTCTGGACCATGCGCCAGTACGCCGGCATGGGCGACGCCGAAGAATCCAACAAGCGATACAAGTATCTGCTCGCCCACGGAACCACCGGTCTCTCCGTTGCCTTCGATCTGCCTACCCAGATCGGCATGGACTCCGACCACGCCATGGCCCTGGGCGAGGTCGGAAAAGTCGGCGTGGCCATCGATTCCATCGAAGACATGCAGCGCCTCTTCGCCGGCATCAACCTGGAGAAGATTTCCACCTCCATGACCATCAACGCCACGGCCTCCATCCTGCTGGCGCTGTACATCGCTGTTGCCCGGCGCTCCGGCGCTGACGTGCGCAAGCTCAGCGGCACCGTGCAGAACGACATCCTGAAGGAGTACATCGCCCGCGGGACATACATCTATCCGCCGCGCCAGGCCATGCGCGTGATCACCGACATGTTTGCCTACGCCAACGCCAACGTTCCCGAGTGGAACATCATCTCCATCTCCGGCTACCACATGCGCGAGGCCGGCTGCACTGCGGTGCAGGAAGTGGCTTTCACCCTGGCGAATGCGGTTGCCTATGTGCAGGCTGCCATCGACGCCGGGCTTGACGTTGACCACTTCGCGCCGCGCCTCTCTTTCTTCTTCAACGCCCACAACAACCTTCTCGAGGAAGTCGCCAAGTACCGGGCAGCCCGGCGTATGTGGGCGCGCATTCTCGAGGAGCGTTTCGGCGCCAAAAATCCGCGCTCGCTGATGCTGCGCTTCCACACCCAGACGGCCGGCTCCACGCTGACCGCACAGCAGCCGGAGAACAACATCGTGCGCACCGCGCTGCAGGCCCTGGCGGCTGTGCTCGGCGGAACTCAGTCGCTGCACACCAACTCCTTCGACGAAGCCCTGGGCCTGCCGACCGAAGAATCGGCGCGCATTGCCTTGCGCACTCAGCAGATCATCGGCTACGAGACCGGGGTGCCCAACACCATCGACCCGCTGGCCGGCTCTTATTTCATCGAGTCGCTCACCAACGAGATCGAGACGCGCGCCAACGCTTACCTGGCCAAGATCGACCATCTCGGCGGCACGCTGCGCGCTATCGAGCTTGGTTACGTGCAGCGTGAAATCCAGAACGCCGCCTATGACTTCCAGCAGTCGGTCGACCGCCTGGAGCAGGTCGTGGTCGGGGTCAACCGCTTCCAGACCGAGGGTGACAAGTCGCCGCAGATTCAGAGTATCGATCCGGCTCTCGAGCGCCGGCAGCTCGAGCGCCTCCGCGCCCTGCGCGCCCGCCGCGACGCTTCCGCCTGGAAGTCTTCCATCGCCGGCATCGAAGAGGCTGCCCGCAACGGAGAGAATCTCATGCCGCGCGTCATCCACGCCGTTGAGAGCAACTGCACCGTCGGCGAAGTCTCTGACGCCATGCGCCATGTCTTCGGCGAATACCAGGAAACGGTTGTGGTTTAATTCAGAGCGTTCCCTCCTGTCCGACTCATCCCGTTGGCATCCAGGCGCGTGCATAGACACCACTTGTGAACTCTGATACGCTCCACCCCGGAATGCGGATTTTCCGGGTTGTGCTGGCGGCATTAGGCCTGGTCTGCCCCTTCACCTGGGCACAAGAACCAGAACCAATCATTGTTCCTGAGTCGCATCCCACTTCGATTGGCGGCGGCATTAACGACTACAAAGACACGCCTCCGGACCTGCTGCTGGTTCCCGAAGAAGCCGGCGGACGCAGCGGGCGTCTTTGGATCAGGAACATCGGGCATGCTCTGCTGATCGTCGGCCAGGTTGATGGGGGAACCCCCGACTTCCCGCGCAACAAGAGTCAGATTCTCAGCAAGGACCATGTTGAAGTTTGGCTGGCTGCGGCTCCCGATATTCCCATGTCCCCGATGGGCTGGGGCAATCAGTTTGGAGAGCAGCTGCTGGAAAAGGGTCCCGATTCATGCGCGGACTGGGAAAAGGAGCAAGATGTCGACGCGCGCGTGAAAGCGGAAAATGTTTTGGCTTGCCGCAAATGGGCTAACGAGCAGCAACAATATCGCAGCGTCTTCAGGAAACTCTTTGCGCGCCAGTGGCTGCTCACGGAAAGCTACTCGATAGAAGCTTACGCCACGCCCGCTTATGAGCTCATCACCAGCAAATTCGCCAGCGATCAGCCCGCCTACAAAGCTGAGATTCCCGAAGCGCTGAAGCCCCGGGGAAAAGTTCAGATGTGGTATACGCCTTCCAATGGCGGACGCGGCTACGTCTTTCAGATCGCCATCCCCTACGGTTCATTTCCTCCTCTGAATACTGCCGACCTCGAGAACCTGTGGTTGATGGTGGATGTTTTCAATGCCGCGCCGCAGGGAAAGAAGATGGGCGCATACTCCAGCAGTTCAACGCGGCGTGTGTTCGGCAAGCCCGAGACGTTCAATCACCTTCAGCTCCAGCCCAAACGGACTTTCCGCATCGCGCCCTGCTCGGTTGGCCTTGAAGGACGCGACAAGTATGGGGACAGACATCCCGGATGGTTTGTTCCTCAGCACGATCAATTCGTGCTGGGCTCGGAATATGAGTCGGAGACCTTCATTCTGGTGAATGAAGCCAACGGTTATGCCTACTCTCCATCCGGACTGTCGCCCATCGTCCGCCCTACCCACCACTTCTGGCAATTCGTCAAGGACGACGAATGGGTGTGCGGTCCGAATCTGGTCTATCAGAAAGGGCAGCAGGCCAAGCCTTATGAGAAGGTCGTTGGCCAGCCCGGCTTCGGGGCGAAGCGGCTGAACGATGGGACATTGCTCGTGAAAAGTGGGCCGGAAGTCTATTGGTCGGAATTTGGATCGGGACAATGCGGCGCCTGCCCCAGATACGGTCTTGCCCTGTACTCTATCGACCAGAACCTGAATCTGGCCGACGCTCTTACGTTAGGCGGCGTCGTGCAGGGAGTTGATGACGCAGTGGACATCACGGTTAATGCGGACTGGTCGCAGGTTGTGCAGTATCAGGAGCACCCGGCGGAAAAGGAGCAGGCCGATTCAACCTGGTCGGCGACAACCTACTGTTTGAACGGCATGAAGTACTCGAAGTGCAAGGAAGAGAAAAACGCTCGACCTCCTGATCCGCCGGTGCTGAAAGAGTTGCGCGACTCGGACAACATCTGAAGTTCAGGATTTGGGACTTGCACAAACAACGGGTGCCAGATTCTATTTCGAGGTTCCGGCAGCGACCAGCTGCATATATTTTGTTAGCGTCACGAAGCGGTACCCGCGTGCTTTGAGATCGCTGATTAGCCGCGGCATGCCGGCCGTCGTGGTGGATAACTCATGGAAGGCGAGAATGTGCGTGTAGATGCCTTTCTTTTCTCTTTGCTCAATCTGCTTCAAGACCGAATCTACCAGAGATGGCTTGGGGCATCCGGCTGCCCGGCCGGCGCACAAATAGTCGAGCGAGTTCACGTCGCGGAGCGCCATCGGGTTCTCTGAGGAAATGGAAAGCACGCGGTAGCCTTCGCGCTCCAGGTCGCGGCGGGCGTCGCTGGTGATGATCCAGTCCGGTGGCCGGACATACTTTGGTTGTGCGCCCGTAATCGCCTCGATTGCCTGCGCTCCCCGGTCCACGTCGTGCAATACCCACTGCTCTCCGCTTTTCTTTTCCGCGCTGCGCAGCTCCACGTGGCTGAAGGTGTGGTCCTCCAGTTCGTGGCCGCGGCCGGTCAATTGTTTTGCCGCGTCGATGCAGGTCACGCCGACGTTCTCTTCATGCCGCGGCTCGCCCCAGGTCTTGGGCGTCAGCCGCCAGCCGACCACGAAGAACGTGGCTTTCACGCCGTTCTGATCGAGAACGTCCATCAATCCCGGCGCCGGATGATTTCCCTTTACGCCGAGCAGCACATACGGCCGCGGACCGTCGTCGAAGGTGAGGGCAATCAGTTTGTTGGACGGCGCTACCGTAGTCGTGGCCGCGGCTGTGGTGGTTGCAGAGGCCGCAGGCGCGCTCTTGGCGGCCGGCGCAGCGCTGCAGATGGCACCGCTAAACAAACACAAACTTACGATTGTCGAGAACATTCGAAGCTGGCCCAGGCCTGCCATCTGCACACCGCCCTCTTATTTCGCGGAAATGTTCCGGAGTTTCTGCCGACACCGGGGGAAGGTATCGGGGAACAGACAAAGCAATCTTGGCACGCGTGGAGGGCGTTGGTTAGAGTCCGAAAGTCATTAAATAAAGGTAACAATCGCACGATGCCTGGCGCGGATTTAGTAAGTGCCGTGAATCGTCATTCGCGGTCCTGCAGGCGCCGAGCGCGTTGCCAAATTGCGGCAGTCCCCACCAGTATCTCTGCGGTCCTGCACAAAGCTCATTGCATTTCGGCCTGTTTCCCCATTGGTTCATGCACTTTGGACAGTGATTTCGGGCCGATCTAACGTGAATTGTGAATTGACAATTTGTGTCACCGGCTACAGACTTGCGCTACTCACGAGTTTCTTCTGAAGCGGCTGTCCCCCCCAGCCTGTCGATGGAAAGCGCCGTTGAGTAATCCACTTCGTCCAGGAACAAGCGGGGACTATGTCGCAAAGACTCGGCGATCTTCTTGTCAAAGAGAAGATCATCACTACCGATCAGCTTGATAAAGCATTGCGCGCGCAGCGGGAAAAAGGCGCGAATGCACGTCTTGGTTCAACGCTGGTGCAGCTGGGATTTGTGAGCGACGAGGAAGTCACCAACTTCCTCTCCCGGCAGTACGGCGTTCCCGCCATCAATCTGCAGTATTTCGAAATCGATCCCGGGGTCGTGAAGCTGGTTCCCGAAGAGACCGCGCGTCGCTACCAGATCCTTCCCTTGAGCCGCGTTGGGGCTTCACTCACGATCGCCATGGCCGACCCCACCAACGTCTTCGCCATCGACGATATCAAGTTCATGACCGGCTTCAACATTGAGCCGGTGGTGGCCTCCGAGCCGGCGATTGCCGAGGCCATTGACAGAGCCTACGGCGCCGGCGGAAGCCAGGATGAAAACGTAGACGAGCTGCTGGCTTCCATGGAAGAAGCCGACGTGGAGTTGCAGGCTGACCAGGATGAAATCGACCTGGCCGAGCTGGAGAAGTCGGCGGATGAGGCCCCCATCGTCAAGCTGGTCAACATTGTTCTTTCCGACGCGGTAAAGCGCGGCGCCAGCGACATCCACATCGAGCCCTACGAAAAAGAATACCGGGTGCGTTTCCGTATTGACGGCGTCCTGCAGCAGATCATGTCCCCGCCCATGAAACTCAAGGACGCGATCACTTCCCGCATCAAGATCATGGCCAAGATGGATATCAGCGAGAAGCGCCTGCCTCAGGACGGGCGCATCATGCTGAAGATGCTGGTCAACAACAAGAAAAAACAGCTCGACTTCCGCGTCAACTGCCTGCCCACGCTGTGGGGCGAGAAGGTCGTGCTGCGGTTGCTGGACAAAGAAAATCTCCGCCTCGATATGACCAAGCTGGGCTTCGAGCCGGAGTCGCTGGAGAAGTTCCAGCGCGCCGTGCTCAAGCCCTACGGCATGGTGCTGGTGACCGGGCCCACGGGATCGGGCAAGACCAACACTCTTTATTCCTCAGTCTCGCTGCTCAACAAGCCAGACACCAACATCATGACCGCCGAGGATCCGGTGGAGTTTCAGTTGCACGGCGTGAACCAGGTGCAGATGAAGGAGTCCATCGGCCTGAACTTTGCCGCGGCCCTGCGCGCCTTCCTGCGCCAGGACCCCAACGTGATTCTGGTGGGCGAGATTCGCGACTTCGAAACCGCGGAAATCGCCATCAAGGCCGCCCTCACCGGCCACCTGGTTTTGTCCACGCTGCACACCAACGGCGCCCCGGAAACCATCAGCCGCCTGATGAATATGGGCATCGAGCCTTTCCTGGTGGCTACCGCCGTGCACCTGATCTGCGCCCAGCGACTGATCCGCCGTATATGCACGGAGTGCCGCGAGGAAGTTCCGCTGCCTGTCCAGGCCAAGATCGAGGCCGGGTATTCGCCCGAGGAAGCCAAGACTGTGAAGATTTTCAAAGGAAGAGGTTGCACAACCTGCAACAACACCGGTTACAAAGGGCGTACCGGTCTTTATGAAGTAATGGAAGTGGACGATGAAATACGTGAGCTCATCCTGGTGGGCGCGTCCGCGGTTGAATTGAAGAAAAAGGCCATGGAGCGGGGTATGTTCACCCTCCGCCGCAGCGGCCTGATCAAGATCAAAGACGGTCTCACTACGCTGGAAGAAGTGGCGCGCGAGACCGTTCACTAAAGGCGAGACCGGCCGCGCGCAGACCGGAACTTTTCGAAGGGGACAATGAAGGAAGCATGAATGTACCTCTAAGCGATCTGCTGAAAAAGATGCTGGACATGTCCGGCAGTGACCTCCACATCACCACTAATTCGCCGCCGCAGGTCCGCGTGCACGGGCACCTGCAGCCGCTGGATATGCCGCCGCTGACGCCGTCGGAGACCAAGCAGCTCGCCTATAGTGTGCTGACCGACGCCCAGAAACACCGTTTTGAAGAAACGCTGGAGCTGGATTTCTCCTTCGGCTTGAAAGGCCTGGCCCGCTTCCGCGGCAACTGCTTCAACCAGCGCGGCGCCGTGGGCGCTGTCTACCGCGTGATTCCGTTCGAGATCAAAAGCTTCCAGCAGCTGGCTCTGCCGCAGGTGGTGGCCAGGCTGTGCGAGAAGCCGCGCGGGCTGATCCTGGTGACCGGCCCCACAGGCTCGGGCAAATCGACTACGCTGGCCGCCATGCTCGACAAGATCAACAGCGAGCGTCACGACCACATCATCACCATCGAGGACCCGATCGAGTTTGTTCACCAGAACAAAAACTGTCTGGTCAACCAGCGCGAAGTGCACTCGGATACTACGTCGTTCAGCGCTGCTTTGCGCGCGGCGCTGCGCGAGGACCCGGACGTGGTGCTGATCGGCGAAATGCGCGACCTGGAAACCATTGAGTCGGCGCTGCGCATCGCCGAAACCGGCCACCTGACGTTCGGAACGCTACACACCAACTCGGCGTCCTCCACCATCAACCGCATCATCGACGTTTTTCCTTCCCACCAGCAATCGCAGATTCGCGCGCAGCTCTCGCTGGTGCTGGAAGGCATCCTTTGCCAATCGTTGCTGCCCAAGGTCGGCGGGAATGGCCGCTCCATGGCCATGGAGATCCTGGTGCCCAACGCGGCCGTGCGCAACCTGATTCGCGAAGACAAGATCCACCAGATCTATTCGGCCATGCAGTCAGGCCAGGACAAGTTCGGCATGCAGACGTTCAACCAGTCGCTCGCCCTGCTGTACTTCCAGAAGCAGATCACTCTGGAAACGGCCATGGCGCGCTCGTCGATGCCGGATGAGTTGCAGGACATGATCAACCGCGGCGTTGTAGCCATGAAAGTGGCTCAGCCCGCGACCGCTCAAGCACGCAGATAGTGGCAATCGCCCCGCCTACTCCCCCGGTCGGCAGGCAACAAGTACGAGAGGAGCTAACGTATGCCGGTATTCACTTTTACTGGGAAGGACGCCCAGGGAAAGAAAGTCTCCGGAGAGAAAATGGCCGACAGCAAGGCGCAGGTCACTATGCAGCTGCGCCGCGATCGCATTACTCCGGGGGCGATCAAGCAGAAGGGCAAAGAGTTTGCCCTGCCCACATTCGGCACGGGCAAAGTGCCAACCAAAGAATTGGCTGTCTTCTTCCGCCAGTTCTCGGTGATGATCGATGCCGGCCTGCCCCTGGTGCAGTGCCTGGAGATTCTGGCTGCCAACCAGGAAAACCAGACTTTCCAGAAGTGCCTGACCGCGGTGCGGACCACTGTGGAAGGCGGCGCCACGCTTTCCAACGCCATGCGCCAGCATCCCAAGATCTTCGACGATCTCACCACCAATATGATCGAGGCCGGTGAAACCGGCGGTATTCTGGATACCATCCTTCAGCGCCTGGCTGCTTACGTGGAAAAGAACGTCAAGCTGAAGTCGGCCGTTAAGTCAGCGCTGATCTATCCGGTATCCGTCATCAGCATGGCCTGCCTGGTGGTGGGCGCGCTGCTCAAGTTCGTGGTGCCGATCTTCGCCAACATGTTCGCCAGCATGGATATCACCCTGCCCACGCCCACTCGAATAGTGATCAGTTTCAGCAACCTGGTCAAAGACTGGTGGTGGGTGTTCCTCCTGGTGCTCATTATCCTGGTGGTTGGCATCATCCAGGTGCGCAAGGACCCGCGTGGCCGCTTCGCTCTGGATAAGTTCATGCTTAGCCTCTGGGTGATTGGCCCCGTACTGCGCAAAATCGCCGTGGCCCGCTTCACTCGAACTCTGGGAACTCTGATCACCTCCGGCGTGCCAATCCTGGAAGGCTTGTCGATCACCGCAAGAACCTCCGGCAACGCCGTTCTAGAAGATGCGTTGCTGAAGGTGCGTAAGTCGGTGGAAGAAGGCCGCACCATCGTCGATCCCCTGCGTGAGTCGGGAGTGTTTCCCAACATGGTTACGCAGATGATCGGCGTCGGCGAAGCCACCGGCGCCATGGACGCCATGTTGCAGAAAATCGCGGACTTTTACGAGGATGAAGTGGACGCCGCGACCAAGAACCTGTTGACCCTGATGGAGCCGATGCTGATCGGCTTCCTCGGGTTCGTCGTCGGCGGCATCGTGATATCGCTGTACCTGCCGCTGTTCACGATGATCGCAAAGCTCTCCGGATAAGTACCATCAACCCCAGGCCGGACCCGGGAAGCCTGGTCCGGCCTTTTTGATCGACGATTAGCAGCTGAAATGAGCGACACCAACTTTAATGAGCGGGCATGGCTGGCATGGCTGGTCAAGGTGCGTGTCATCATCATTTCTTTTTTGCTGGCGGTCGAGCTGCTGGTCGTCAATCTCACGCCGAACAATGTCCCCACGCGCGCGTTTGTCGGCATTGTTCTGGTCTGGTATACGGTCTCGGTTTTCTTCATCGTTCTGGTATCGGTTTGGCGGGAATACAAGCTGCAGGCCGTCACCCAGATCTTCACCGATCTGGCTTTCGTTACCGCCGTTGTTTATGTGACCGGCGGCATCGATACCATCTTCAACCTGCTGTACTTCCTGGTCATCATTGTGGCGGCGATTCTGCTGCCGCGCTACTGGGCTTATCTTTCTGCCGCCGTCTCCTTCATTCTGTTCGGCGGTCTTCTGGAGCTTTGCTACTTCGAGAAGCTGCCGTCGTTCCAGGTTTCGCCGCACGGCGACCTGAAGACGCTCACCATCGTGGTGCTGAGCAACCTTTTCGGCTACATGGCTGTGGCCCATCTGGCCAGCGCGCTGGCCGCCAAGCTGCGCCAAACCGGCAGGGAGCTGCAGGACAAGAGCGGAGAACTGCTGGGCCTGCAGGCGCTCCATGAGAGCGTGGTGCACTCCATTCGCAGCGGCCTGATCACGACCGATCTGGAATATCGCATTACCTTGATCAATACGCCGGGCCAGAAGCTGCTGGAGCGGACCCCCTCTTCGGTCTTCGGGCGGCACGTTTCAGAATTGTTTCTCGATCCTCTGCCGGTGCTGGAATCGGATTCTGCCCAGGGCGAGGTGCGCGTGCTGACGCCTTCAGCTGCGGAGAAGACGTTCGGCGTGACTGTGACCGCCTTGTCTGTTCCGGAGCACGGGAAGATCGGGTACCTCTATACATTTGAAGACCGAACCGAGTTACGCCGGCTGGAGCGGGAGATGCGCACGCGCGAGCGGCTGGCGGCGGTGGGACGCCTGGCGGCCGGCATCGCCCACGAAATCCGCAATCCCCTGGCTTCCATCGCCGGATCGATAAAAATGCTGTCTCACATCGCTCCCTTCAACGACGACCAGAAGACTCTGGCCGACATCATCACGCGGGAATCGACCCGCCTCAACGACATCATCACCGATTTTCTGGCTTACTCGCGGGAGAAGAGTTTTAAATTTGTGCGCATGGACCTGGTGTCTTTGCTCGAAGACGCGCTGGTGCTGCTGGAGAATCGCTCGGCTTCGCGGCAGTGGACGGTTGTCCGAAACTATGAGGCGAAGCAGGCTTACGCGGCGGTCGATGGCGATCGCATCAAGCAGGTGTTCTGGAACCTGCTCTCCAATGCGGTGCGCGCTATCGACGGGAAGGGGACGATTACCGTTACCATCCGGCCGACCGGCGATTTCTGGCGCGTTGCCATTGCTGACAGCGGTCCGGGTGTTCCCCCGGCGCTCATCGACAAGATTTTTGAGCCCTTTCAATCCCACTTCGAAGGCGGTACAGGTCTGGGGCTGGCTATCGTCTATCAGATCGTGCAGGCTCATGGGGCCAAGATATGGGTGCAGAAGGGAAGCGGAGGAGGCGCCGAATTCGTTCTTGAACTGCTGCACGCTCGCTCGGCGGAGCCCGAAGCCGAGGCGGCCATGATTCCGCTGGAGGTGGCCCATGGCTAGCATCCTGGTTTGCGACGATCAGCGCTCCATCTGCGAGATGCTCGACATTTCCCTGCGCAAAGAAGGCCACCGTGTAGAGACGGTCAACACCGGCGAGGCGGCGAAGAGGAAACTCAGCTCCGCCAACTACGAGATCCTGATCACCGACATCAAGATGCCGGTCACCGACGGCATTGAGGTGCTGCGTTATGCGCGGCAGACTTCGCCGGATACCTCGGTGATCCTGATTACCGCGGTCGAAGATTACGAAGCGGCGGTTCAGGCGGTACGCGTCGGCGCTTTTGATTACATCCACAAGGGCCCGGGGCTGATGGACGAGTTGAAACTCTCCGTCGGCCGGGCGCTCGAGACCATGAACCTGCAACGGCAGAACCTGGCTCTCAAGCGCGATGCCGCGAGCCGCAATTCGCTGGCCAACATCATCGGCCAGAGCACAGCGGTGGAAAAGCTCAAGGCCACCATCCGTACCGTGGCGCCCACGGGCAGCACGGTGCTCATTTACGGCGAAAGCGGAACCGGCAAGGAACTGGTGGCCCGGGCCATCCACGCCTGTTCGCCGCGTACGTCCGACGCATTCGTTTCCATCAACTGCGGGGCTTTCCCGGAAACACTGCTGGAAAGCGAGCTGTTCGGCTACGTGAAGGGCGCCTTCACGGGCGCCAATACCAATAAGCGCGGATTGTTCGAAGTGGCCAGCGAGGGAACCATCTTCCTGGATGAAATCAGCGAGATGAGTCTTTCCATGCAGGTCAAGCTGCTGCGCGTGCTGCAGGAACGGACCATCCGTCCCATCGGCGGAACGGAAGAGTCTTCAATCGACGTGCGCGTGATTGCCGCCACCAATAAGGATCTCGGAGCAATGGTCGCTGCCGGAACCTTCCGTGAGGACCTGTATTATCGCGTGAGCGTAATTCCCATCAATGTGCCTACGTTGTGCGACCGCCGCGATGATATCGAGCTGCTGGCCACGCATTTTCTGAAAAAGTATGCCGGCGCCGCACAGAAGAGCATTGTGCGCATCTCGCATAATTCGCTGGAAGTTCTGCGCGGCTATAGCTGGCCGGGAAACGTGCGCGAACTGGAAAACACCATAGAGCGCGCCGTCGCGATGGAAACAGATACGGAGCTTGACGTGGATCTAAACTCACATCATCCGCGACTGCGCTCGGCAACGTCCACGAACGGCACGGCCGTTACTTCCGACGGCCTGGATTTCGAAAAATATGTTGCCGGCATCGAGCGCGGGCTGATCGAATCCGCGTTGCGCCAATCCGGCGGAGTTCAGACTCGCGCCGCGGAGCTGCTTAAAGTCTCCTACCGTTCCTTCCGCCACCTGCTGAAGAAGTACAGCATTGAAGTGAACGTGAACTAGCAAATGGCAATTGGCTCGGCTAACGTCGATGCTCACACGCGGCGGCTTCTGTCTGGATTATTGCCAATTGCTATTTGCTGACCGTGACTTCGTACGCGCTGGCTTGATTCAGCCGGTTGACTTCGGCTGCGCTCAGTTGCAGGTTCACGGCGTCAACGAGATCGCGAAGCTGCTCCAGGCTGGTGGCGCTGGCGATGGGCGCGGTAATGCTGGGACGGGCCAGCAGCCAGGCGATTGCGATCTGTCCCGGCTTGATCTTGCGTTCCTTTGAGATCTGGTCGAGCGTGTCGAGGATGCGAAAGCCGCGATCGTTTAAGTATTTCTGCACAAACCGGCCGCGAGGGCTCTTGGTCAGATCGCCTTCCGACCGATACTTGCCGGTGAGAAAACCTGCTGCCAGCGAGAAATAAGGAATCACGCCCAGGCCTTCCTTCACGCAGACCGGCTCCAGGTGGGTCTCGTAGTCGGCGCGATCGTAGAGGT
>DATGHX010000025.1:0-3059 GCA_035307585.1 Candidatus Angelobacter sp. | reverse complement strand
CGGCTTACGCAGCGGTTGCACACCATACGCTTCGGTCAATTTGAGAAATTCGTGGACGGTGACCAGCGCCACGGCTCCCGTCACGATGGCCACAAGGAACACGGGCGCGCGCAGCACCAGCAGCAGGACAATGGGTATCAGGACCACTGCCGTCGCAATGCGCTTGATCAATGAGTGATCGTCTTAGCCCCGCGTTCCCTTCGAGGCGAGATGATGATGGGAATGGTCGTCGTTGTTCAATCCGCCATAACGCCGCTCGCGCTTCTGATACTCGGCAATGCCCTCGAGCAGGTGATGTCCCCGGAAATCCGGCCATAGCGTGGGCGTGACATAGATCTCCGCATACGCCAATTGCCACAGCAGGAAATTGCTCAGCCGCATCTCGCCGCTGGTGCGCACCACCAGGTCCGGATCCGGTAAGTGCTTGGTGTAGAGATGGCGGCAGACTGCTTCCTCATCCACCTGCAGATGCTCGATCCCGCCATTGCGAGCCGCGGCTTGCACCAGAGAACGAAACGCATCGACCAACTCCGTGCGCGCGCTGTAGTTGAGCGCCAGCGTCAGCACCATGCCAGTATTGCTGGCCGTCGCCTGCCGCGCGCTTTCCATTCGCGCCTGTACGGGCTCCGGTAACTCCTGCTGCCGCCCGATATATTCGAGGCGAATGTTGTTCTTGTTGAGCGTCGGAACTTCCAGCTTCAGGTAGCGGCTCAGCAGGCGCATCAAAAAATCGACTTCGCTCTTCGGACGCTTTTTCCAGTTTTCTTCCGAGAATGCGTAGAGCGTGAGCGCGGGAATGTGAATGTGCGCGGCCGTCTCCACCGTCGAACGTACGGCGGTTACGCCGGCGCGATGTCCGGCGATGCGCGGCATATGACGGCGACGCGCCCAGCGTCCGTTGCCATCCATGATGATAGCGATGTGTTTCGGGAGCCGTCCCGGATCAAGCTGCCGGTAAAGTTCTGCTTCTTTGCGATCCAGTCCGGCGGGAATTGTTGCCTGCAACTCTATCCCCTTCTAATTCAAGACGCTAACATACGCATCTGGAGTTGGCAATGAGCCCCGCTACGACGCTGCTTAAATGGCGAGCTCACCACAAGAGACACAGAGACACAGAGAAATTTCGTAGTTGGGTAACTTTGTAATTTGGTAATTTCAAGACGAAAACACCAGGCAGCCTCGTTCTTAAGATTACTCAATTTCTCAATCACCCCAATTTCTTAGTTCCTCATTTTCCAATTCTCTGTCTCCGTGTCTCTGTGTGTTAAAAATGTTGGATCCTTTCCGGAAGCCTGGTTTGCCGTTGCAATTTCCTGATTCCTCGCTGACAATAAGCCGCCCCCGCCAGACGCCTTGCCCATGACAACCGATACTTCGCGGCTAAGTCCTGCCTTCACGCGCATTCTCGTGCTGCTCTTCGTGTCGGTGTTCATCAACTACATTGACCGGAGCAATCTTTCCATCGCGGCGCCGCTGATCAAAGACGAGCTCGGGATCTCGGCCTCGCAACTCGGCATCTTGCTATCGGCCTTTTTCTGGACATATTCCAGCTGCCAACTCCTCTCGGGATGGCTGGTCGATCACTACGACGTGAAGTGGGTTTTTGCAGCGGGATTCCTCGTGTGGTCGAGTGCGACCGCCCTCACCAGTAAGGTTCACACCTTGCTGGCTCTGCTGCTCGTTCGCATTGCTTTGGGCATAGGAGAGTCAGTCGCGTACCCAGGGTATTCAAAGATTTTGGCAACGCATTGCCTCGAGAGACGTCGCGGCCTTGCCAATTCCATTCTGGCCGCCGGACTGGCACTCGGTCCCAGCTTTGGGCTGCTGTTTGGCGGAACACTGGTCGCGCGCTTTGGATGGCGTCCCTTCTTCCTGGGGTTAGGCCTCGTGTCATTACTCTGGCTGCTGCCTTGGCTTCGCTGGATGCCCGCGGCCGACATCGGGACATACAGTCATAAGAAAACGGGACCAGGAATGCGCGAGATCCTTCGCGAGCAGTCAGCCTGGGGAACCTGCATTGGCCTGTTTTGCGGAAACTACTTTCTCTATTTCATGGTGACGTGGCTGCCTTTTTACCTGGTGCGCGAACGCAACTTCTCCATGACCGGCATGGCGAAAGTCGGCGGAGCTTTCTTCCTGCTGGCCGCTTTTTCCGCGAGCGCCTGCGGATGGCTTTCAGACCGATGGATCGCGTCCGGCGCATCACCCTCGCTGGTGCGCAAGACGTTCGTCGTGACCGGCGTAGTGACAGCTGGAATTTTCCTTCTTTGCACCGTGATCGCCACCACGAAACTGGCCGTCGTGTTTCTCATGCTCACGGGTTTTGCACTAGGCGCCAGCACTTCGAACCTTTGGGCAATCACTCAGCGGCTGGCAGGGAAGCAGGCGGTTGGGCGCTGGTGCGGGATTCAGTTGTTCATCGGGAATTCTTCCGGCATCGTCTCTCCCGCGGTTGCCGGATATTTGTTGGATCGCACCGGCCAGTTCTTCTGGCCGTTCCTCATCGTCTCGTTCGTTCTTTGGATGGGCGCGCTCTCGTGGATTTTTATCGTGGGACCGGTCGAGCCGGTGGATTGGGCCCCTAAGGAACACCTCCAAACATCCCTCTTAGAAGCCCAACCTGTGAAGTAAGACCGAGGGGCCGCGTTTCTTTAGTTCGCCTGCCCTGCCTCTTCCGGCACGATGCCGAGTCTTAGTCGCTCGGTGCCGCGCAGCACGGTGAGTTCTGCCCTCGCGCCCGCGCGCACATCGCTCAGTACTCGATGCAGGTCATCGACGCCAGCCACCGCTTGGCCCTCCAGCGCGACGATCACATCGCCTTCGCGCAAGCCCGCACGTTGCGCCGGACTGTTCGGCTCCGCCGCGAGCACGATCACACCTGTTTCTTTGGGCAGATCGTAGTACCGCACGAGCCGCCGGTGGATGGGCGCGGTTTGTGCCGACACCCCAATGTAGCTTCGCCGAATCCGGCCATCGCGCAGCAGGCGGCTCGCGACGAACTTCGCCGTGTTGATGCCAATCGCGAAGCAGATTCCCTGCGCCGGCAAGATTGTGGCGGT
>DATGHX010000024.1:0-2692 GCA_035307585.1 Candidatus Angelobacter sp. | reverse complement strand
ATTGGCCGTTGTTCCACGGTACATGGCCTTTCGATTGGAAATCGTTTCCAAATCTGTGGATGGTTTCCCACCACTTCCGCTGTATTCTCATGCTCGATGTCCCGGAACCCCCTCCCCCTGTTCGTGTTGTTTACACTGCTGGGCTCCGTCGCTCTCACGCGCGGACGATCTCCCGCGGCATCCCCTGATCCACCTCCCGATCCGGCTTCAACTCCGCATTTCCTCACCGAAGGCGACCGCTGGGCCGAGAGCACGCTCCACTCTCTCTCGCTCGAAGAAAAAGTCGGCCAGCTGTTCATGGTGCGCATGCGGGCGGAATTGCTCGCGGCGGGCAGTCCCGAATACCTGCTGCTGCGCAATAACATCCATAAATACCATGTGGGTTCGCTTGCCATGTCGATACCCGCGGAAGGCCATTTTCTTAACGGCAACGATCGCTACGAAACCGTCCGTTTGCTGAACCAGCTGCAACTCGAATCCAAACTGCCTTTGCTGGTTGCCGGAGACTTTGAGCGTGGCGTCCTGCCTGCCCGCTTGTTCGGGACCACCGTCTTTCCGCACGCCATGGCATTCGGCGCCGCCGGTAATCTTGCCTATGCCGAAGCCTTCGGCCGCATCACCGCCCAGGAAAGCCGCGCGCTGGGCGTGCATTGGAATCTGTTTCCGGTCGCCGATGTGAATACCAATTCTCTGAACCCGATCATCGGCACGCGCGCCTTCGGCGAGAACCCGCTGAAGGTTGGGGATCTGGTCGCGGCCTACATTCGCGGCGCCCGGGCGAACGGCATGCTCACCACCGCCAAGCACTTTCCCGGACATGGCAATACTGCCATTGACTCGCAAGTCGGTGTCCCCATGGTGGACGAGGACTGGAATCGCTTGAGCGCCGTCGATCTGCCTCCCTTCCGTAAAGCGATCGCCGCGGGCGTGGACGCCGTCATGACCGCGCATGTCCGCGTGCCCGCCCTCGATCCCGATCTCAGCCACGTGGCCACGACTTCGCCCGCCATTATCACGGACCTGCTCAAGCACCGGCTCGGCTTTCAGGGAATGGTGGTCACCGACGCGCTCGACATGGCCGGCCTCAACGCCCAATATGTTGGGAAAGTTGGGCGCGCTGCTGTGGATGCGTTTAAGGCCGGCAACGATGTGCTGACCATGCCCGCGGACCTGGATGCCAGCTATCGCGCCATGATCGAGGCGGTCCGCAGTGGAGAAATATCTTCCCAACGGCTGGATGCTTCGGTTCTGAAAATCCTGCGCGCGAAGGGCTCGTTGGCACTTCAGAAAGAGCGTCTGGTCGACATCACCGCCATCCCCAGGCTGGTCGGCAGCCCGGCGAATATGGCGGAAGGCCAGCGCATCTCCGACGATTCCATCACCCTGGTCCGCGACAACGGCAAGCTCTTGCCGCTGCGCCAGACGCCGTCCGACCAGAACACGCTGATCCTGTATCAGCGGGTCAGGCCGACTGCCCGCACTGTGCTCGTGATTCTGTGTGATCACCGCCATGCCGAAGACGGACGCGTTTTGGAGCGCGAAGTCCGCAGGCGCGTGCCTGACGCCGCGGTCATTTATGTGGATCCTCGCGTCGCAGTCTCGCTCTCCGATACCGTCTTGCATGCGGTTGATCTGGCGCGGGAGGTCGTCGTGGCCGTGTATGTCGTGCCTTCCTTTGCCCGGACAAGAACCGTGGCGCGTGGTCAGAAAAATTCCGCCTCTCTGCCGGACTCGACCGCGAAGCTGCTGGCCACAATCCTCGACCGGGCCGCTGAGAAAACCGCCGTGCTCGCCATGGGCACGCCTTACTTGACGGAAGATTTTCCAACCATCCAAAACTACATCTGCACATTCTCGAACGCGACCGTCTCCGAGGTCAGCGCGGCCCGCGCTCTGTTCGGAGAGATCCCGCTCTCCGGTCACCTGCCCGTCCACATTCAGAAAGCGTCGGTACCAAGCGTAGAGAAAGAGAAACTGGCCGGCCTCGCGCATTCCGCCTCGGCCGCGCTGCCTCTGAAAGCACCCGGCCAGCCCATCGGCACTCCACCGGGTCATTAGGATCCAGTTCATACTCTAGGATCCAGTTCATACTCAAGGATCCAGTTCATACTCAAAAACTCAAGGATCTAGTTCATACTCAACCTCGTCATGCTGAGCGAAGTGAGGCGTCAGGCGATTCATACTCAAACTTGTCATGCTGAGCGAAGTGAGGCGCCAGCCGAACGAAGTCGAAGCACCCCACGCATGTTGGCGGCGCCTGCTGCCTTAGGAAATTTTCACCCCCGTCAGCGTCCAACCGGAGCGAAAGCCTGTGCAAGGTCGCAACTTGGAAATCTCGTAAGCACCGGCAGCGAAAGGTTTTCCAAATAAGACATTAGCTAATAGCTAATATCGAATCGAAGCAGTCCAGGAAAGCACAAATGTTCCACGTGGAACATTTTGGGAAGATTACAACCAGGTTACCCTTGCACTCTTTTTAGTGCACATTTCATCGCCCTGTAACATGCCTTCGCTATAACCGTGGTATGGACGCAGCCGTCTACGACACGCTGATACTGTCGGACGTCCACCTGGGCGCGGAGGTCAGCCGCGCGCGCGCGGCTACGCGCATGCTGAAAGAAAATTCCTTCCGACGCTTGATCCTGCTGGGCGACATTTTTGCTGACCTCAATTTCGGACGCCTTAAAAAAGA
>DATGHX010000023.1:0-47692 GCA_035307585.1 Candidatus Angelobacter sp. | reverse complement strand
CGGCAGCGGCAATACGGCTACCGGCAATCGCGCCAACGCCAGCGGCACGGGTAGCAGCAACACTGCCACGGGAGCCAGCGCCAACGCGAGCGGGAATGCGAGCAACAACGTGGCCAACGGCCTTTTCGCCAACGCCAGCGGAAACAGCAGCGCCAACATCGCTACCGGTCAGGGAGCCAACGCCAACGGCAGCAACAGTCAGAACGTAGCCATGGGCTTCAACGCCAATGCCAGTGGCTCGGGCGCGGGTACGGCGCAGAACGTGGCCCTTGGCGCCAACGCCGATGCTCATGGCGACAGTGCAGCCAACGTTGCTTCGGGCGACTCGGCCAACGCTTCGGGGACCAACAGCGCGAACGTCGCCACTGGATTCATCGCCAATGCCAGCGGCGGCAACAGCGCGAACGTCGCCATGGGTTGGGCTGCCAATGCCAGCGGGAGCAGCAGTGGCAATGTCGCCGAGGGATTCCAGGCGAATGCCAGCGGCAGCACCAGTGAGAATGTGGCCATCGGTGATCAGGCGAACGCCACCGGGACCGGAACCAAAAACACCGCTGTAGGCGCCGGTTCGTCAGCCAAGGGGACAAACTCGTCAGCGTACGGCGAAGGCTCTCATGCCGATTTCGTGAACTCTGCGGCGTTTGGCGGTGGAGCCGTGGTGACTCGCGCCAATCAAGTTGTCATCGGGACGGCGAGCAACACGTACACCCTCCCCGGTGTCACATCCAATGCCAGCAAAGCCGCACAATCGGGCACCACGCGCGTGGTTACCAGCGATGCTTTCGGCAATCTCGCGGTCGGCGGCGCGCCTTCAACCAGCGCTGCAACAGCTTTTGAGGGCATCGGCGGCAACGGAGGCTTCGATCCGAATGGCGCATTCAACTCGCGTTTGAATCAGCTGAGCCGCCAAATCGCCAAGGCCTACACCGGTACAGCGATGGCTTTTGCCATGTCGGCGGCGCCTACACTGATGCCGGGCAAGAAATTCGCTCTGTCCGCCAACTGGGGCACCTTCCAGGGCACCAACGGCACGGCTTTGAGCGGCGCGATGCGTATTTCGCGCGACGTGCAGTTTAACGCCGCGTTTGCCTACGGCCTTCGCGAGAACATGTCCGCAGGCCGGGCCGGCTTGAGCTATCAATGGTAAACTTCGGGACATAAACCATGATCAGCAGCAAACCGCAATCGCGAGAGACAATGGCCCCTGTTCGCTGGTTGACCATCGTGTTGATCCTGGGGGCGACCGCTGGGGTGTTTGCGCAAGGAATATCGTCGCAATCGAGTCCACCCGCAAAGAGTGCTCCCCCGGTGGCGTCCCGCGAAGCGACGCCCGCGCCGGGCGCCAACCCCACGGCTAAACCCGGCGGACCGTACGTCCCCAGTCAGGAGCAGGCCTTGTACCTGGTGCGGGCGACCCTGCTCACGTTGAATGATGCTAATCGTTCGGGCAACTACACGGTCCTGCGCGACCTGGCTTCTCCGGAATTTCAGGCCAAGAATAGTGCCGCGGATCTGGGCCAGATTTTTGCCGATTTGCGGCGTCGTAACTTCGATCTCTTCGCGGCCGCACTTCTCACCCCCACCTTCAATTCGGCTCCTGCACTAGACGCGAACGGGAGACTGCATCTAACCGGCTTTTTCCCCACGCGGCCAATGCAGATTAACTTTGATTTGATGTTTGAAGTGGTCAACGGCCAGTGGCGGTTGTTCGGCATTGCGGTTGCGACTCCCGAACCGGGAGCGAAGGTGTCCGTGAACCAACCGCACCGTTCAGCCGTTCCCTACTACGGTCTTCGCATCTTGACCGGAACCGCGGGCGCGCGCTGGTAGCGGATAAACAGGCCATTCCTGAAAATCAGCTTTCGATAAATGCTTACCTTTTGACAGCGTTGGCGCCGCCGAGAAGCGCATGCGGATGACCGTGACAGGTCAAACTGCAGGAATTCGTCGCTCGTGAATAGGAAATCGGAATGCTGCCGTTAGGCGCGACCACGTTGATGTCAAAGTTCACCAGCCGCTCGCCGGAAATGCTGCCGTTGATGCTGCCCATCCCGTGAGCCGTGTGGCAAGTGGAGCATGAGAAGCCGTCATTGATGTGGCGCGCATGCTCGGTGAAGCTGGTGTTGGCGACCACATTATTCAGGTCATGGCACTTGCCGCAGAGACTGTAGGGGCCGTTTACGCTGAGGTCCGGGCTGGGAAAGAGGTTGTTGATCATCTGCCCCGGCGCCGAGGTCTGGCTGAATTCATAGCGCCGCTCCAGAATGTGAGTCCACCTTGAGCCATGAGGTCCGTTCGGCCCGATGCCGCCGAACTCGCGATTGTCATCGCTGTTGTGGCAATCGGTGCAAAGAATGCGTGTGCCCATGACTCGGCCCGGCGTTGCCCCGTCAAGATTCACCATGAACGCCCGCAGGCTGGGCTGAGCAAGAGCGCTGGTTCGATCGTGGGTTACGGGATGACTGGAGCTGGCAAGAAGAGCAAACTGGGGAATGATGTTTAACGGATCGCCGAACGAGACCGCCCAGACCGGCAAATAGCCAAAAGTGGCCGGAAGCGCGGCCTTGCCGGTGCTGGTTCCGTGGCAGCGCAGGCAGTTCTCGTACTGATTGACCGCGGGATTGAGGACGGTAATACCGTCGGTGGCGCTGATCCCTTCCACGCCGCCTTGTGACGGCCGGATCCCCGGAGGCGATAGAAATGCCGTGACCTGGTTGGCCGAGTGCGGGTTGTGGCAATCGACGCAAGTGGCATGCCGATTCTGGTTCAACAGTGTGCTTTCATTAGCGTCGTGCGAACTGGTGGCCGTCGAGAAAGGATGACCGGCCTTTGCAAATTCTGCAAACACGTTCAACGTCATCGGTGAAAGATTCGTTCCACCGCTATGGCAGGAAGCACAATCATTCTCATTCTTAGCCCGAAGCAATCGCGCTGCTCCGGGGGCATTGTGTACGGCATGGCACGAGATGCAGCCATTCTGTGAGACAGTTGGATATCCCCCAACCATCGCGGAGGGTTGGTTCGTGGTCTTGTTGGCCGCGGTGGCATGTATGCTGTTGGTCCATCCTGAAAGATAGTTCGACTGGCCATTCACGATCCGGTTGCCTGGTTCGTGGCACGACAAACACAGTTGTCCACTGGATCCATCCCGCACCAGGAAATTGCCCACAATCATGTCCGTGGCTTCCACGTGGGGGTTATGGCACGAAGTGCATTCGACGTTGCCGTTCACCAGCTTGACACGGTGGGTGGGATCGACCGTCACTCCCTGGGCAGCAAGAGGAGCCACCAGATCGGGTGAATCTTTAATGGGGAGTACGAGACTGAACGGATGCGAACTGGACAAGTCGGTCCCGAAATTGTCTCCGGCTTTCATGCTTCCGGTCATAGCAAACCTTCCGTAGGCGACGGTCTGCCCCGGGGCCACGCTTCCGTCGTGACAACTGAGACAAAGATTGCTGTCAGTGCCCAGCATCAAGTGTGGTGTTCCGGATTCATGAAAAGTTGTGCTTTGGTAGGTTGTATAAGTTTGCGTGGTTAGGGTCTGGTTCCAGAGCGGGGTGAGACCTCCGACTCCGGAGTGTGGGGCGTGGCAATAAAGGCAGGGACCACTCAATCCACCTCTTACAGAAGAAGTTCCGCCCGGCCCGAGATCGTGTGAACCGAGAACGTCTCCGGTGATCTGCTGGGCGGCCATGGTCGTGGCTGCCAGTAGTATTGCCGTGATGAGCAGCAGGCCTTTCATTTATCCCCCTTCGCGGCCTGCTTTTGCAGAGGGAAATAGCGGAACATCTGTACCCGCCGGTTGTACGAGTCGACCACATACACCCTGTCGGAGCGGTCGATGAACAGGTCGGTTGGCAGCTGGAAGTCGCCAAATCCCATGCCCTTTTTTCCGAAGTAATACAACAACTGTCCGGTGCGGTCGAACACCTGCACCATCCCCGATTGGCCCTCGACAACATAGAGATGGCCCTCGGAATCAATGCCGACTCCCTTGGGGCGGAACATCTCTCCCTGACCTTCACCGAGTTTGCCGATGGCATATTGAAAGGCCCCTGAGCGGTCCAGAACCTGGACGCGGAAATTCAAGGCATCAACCACGGCCAGGTTCGGCCCCTCGAGCCGCAGTTCGGTGGGGAAATTGAACTCACCGTCTCCCGATCCGTTCTTGCCGATGCGCTGGAGCACCTCGCCCTGCATGTCCATCATGAAAATCTGGTGCCGCAGCGTATCGGTAACGTAGATCTTCTGAGCGGCCGAATCTACTGCGATTCCGGTAGGCCGTTTGAACCGACCTTCGCCGTGTTTCAGGCTGCCGATCACGCGGCTGAGCTTTCCACCGGGCTCAAAGACGAAGACCGTTCCCGCTTCCGAATCGGTCACGTAGATGTTGTCATGGTCGTCCACGGCCACGAATTGCGGCGACAACATCGGATCGTGAGTTTTGTCTCTGCGGGAGATGAAGTGGTATTTCTTTTGCTTGAAATCGAAGATGTGAACGCCGCCCGCCCCGGGATCGGTGACGATGATGCGCTCCCGCGAATCCGTCACCACGCTGAACGGCCGGACCAGCACGCGAAATTGCGGCTCGCCGGCAACCACATCCAGCATTTTTTTAAAAAAGCCGCGCCTAGGCTTGGCTTGCTGCTCCATGCTGAAGGTGCCCTCGAACACCAGCTTGCGCCCGCCATCCAGAAGCAACACCGGGACAGTCACCTCATGCGCTTTTTTGTCCTTTGGAAAAGCGGCGGGAGATGAACACCATGAGAGGAAAAGGAGAACGATCAGAAGGAAAGGACCCCTTGCATGGGCAGTTCGCCCAGCCACGGTTAGAAGAACTTGAACCATCGGGATATCCCGAAATAGTAACTCGACGCCAGGGTTGGCGGAAGCCCACTGGCGCTGAATCCTTGCAACAGCCGGCTGTAACCCGCATTAAAATAGATTTTGCGGAATTTGTAGATTAAATACGCGTTGGCCTGGTCGGTCCGATTGCTGGAAGAGAGAACACCGTTGGCAGTCGTGTTTTCGGCCCGGAGATAGTTAGCGTTGACGGTAAGGCCGCCGATCGGAGTGCTTCCCAGTCCCGCAGAGTACGTTGTGCCTGCGAAGAGCACGGCAGTTGGAAGAAACTGAACGGGGACTCCCACTGGCAGGTTGCTGATTCCCGAACCTGTAAACAGACCTGTTCCGCTGGATTTTGAATATCCTACGGTCGCGCCTAGCCAGCGGCCGGAGAGGCCGGTCGAATAGTTCTGCATAAAATTGCTGGTACCGCTCGGTTGCGTAAGAAGAGTCTTGGAGCCGGCGGCGGATCCGCTCCAGTTCAGCCGCCCCAGGCGGCGACTCACGGAGGTGGAGTAACCGTAACCGGAGGTCGTGAAAGCCACCACAAGCGTCTGCACATTCTGGGAATAATTGAGCGATCCGCTTACATTCCATCCACCGATCTGCCGGATATATGTCGCGTTAGTCAGCAATCCAAGCTGGGACTCGTCGGTATTACTGAGCGAGCTGTGGGTCACAGTCGCTCCAGTCGAGAACTGCCCTCCCAAGAAGCGATGGCCGTAATTCACCGACCCGCTATAAGAGGTCGAATCGTAAGACACGCCCAGAAACAGCTGCTCCCGGTGTGAAACGCCACCCGCAACGTAGAGGCCTTTGGCAACTGTGTATTGAGCTTGACCGACCAACCCCCAGGAGTGTGAGCTTCCCGCCGGAATCGAGACCGGAGCTAAAACACCGGAGTTGCCCGCCAACTGGTATAGCGTTCCGGCGAGACTATCGTTGTAGTCAGCGCTTATTTGGGTGGACAGTTGGCTGGTCGGTTTCAGAGTCACTCCTCCAGACAGAATGTCCGCGGTCTGCGAGCTGCTTAACCCGGCAGAGTCATAGCCCGCACTGTTTCGCGTAAAGTTGATCCAGGTGCTTCCGCTCAGCGGCATCGGGTGAGACGCGTTGGCGGTATATGTGATGGTGTCAGAGCTTGTCTTCTCCAGCGGCTGCCCCGGAACAATCTCAGGAAATTCGGAGGTGCCGCTCGAGTAGTGGACGCCCCCACTGAGGTGAGATCCATCGATCAGGTAATTTGCATTTCCGAACACCGAACGAAAGTTGGTCAGGCTATCGGTTTGTGTCCCGTACAATGTGCTATCGCTGTTACCCTGCTGGTAGCCTACGGTGAAGGATGGAAGATTCTTGAAGTTCAGGGACCAGCCAACTCCCAGCGTCTCATTATTCCCGTTGGTTTTGAAATTGGTAATGCCGGGAATCAAATAATCGGATTCGTTGTTGTAGATACGACTGTAGCTGATGTAACCGGGAAACTGGCTGCCTCCGAAGACGTTGGCCCGGGCAGTTAGTCCGGTGCTGTCGTTAATGGAACTGAAGCTGGAGCTGTTCCGCGATTGATTGTAAAAGGGCGAAATTGTAAACGACAGAAACTGAGGGCTGTAAAAAGAACCGTTCAGATTGCCGTTGCCGCCGAAGAGCATTCCGTGGCTGGACGGCCCCTCGTTGGTATAGCTCCCGGCATAGGCGGCACTGAGATTTCCATCCAGACCGAGCTGAACTTCATCGCCCACCTGCACCTGTCCGGCGGTCTTGAGCGCGCAGCAGAGGAATGCTGCCAGAGACAGTACGGGCAACCGAAGATGGATCCAGTGAATCATGCGCTTAAGGCTTCCGGCTGAAGTCGTCCTTTTCGTACGTCAGAGCTGTTCGATATCTGCGTTCTTTCTCAGTCTCTTATCGAGGTCCTGACGTAACTGCTCCGCTTTGCTGCGCTGCATCTGTGTCCGAAGAGAGCTAGAGACTTCAGCGAATCTTTGCATTCTGGCCGGGGTAAAGCCATTCAAGCGAATGATGGTGTAGGCTCCCTCTGCCTGAATCAGCCCGCTGATTTGACCGGGCTGCATTTGAGAGGCGGCCTTGAGGATCTCGGGAGGCAACTGAGCCGCCTGCATGGGACGGTGTTTTCCCATCATCACCCGGTAGTCGTCTTCGGAGATCTTTTCCGCGACAAGCCCGAACTCTTCGTCCGTCTTGGCAGCTTTTGCCTGCTGCAGTGCTTCGTCAGCCCGCGTTTTCATCTGCTTCAACTGCTCGGCTGTGGGCGGTGCAGGCGCTTGTTTGGGATTTGCCGAACTGGGCGGCATCACAGTAATGGTCTGCAGGGTGTAAGAATCCGGCAATTGAAAACGCTTGGGGTTCTTCAGGTAGAAGGCCTTCGCTTCAGCCAAGGTTACGCTGGACTTGGTCGTTATCTCGGCCTTCAGTAAATCCTCAATCAACAGCGACCGCCTGATCCGGGTGCGCATCACTCGCGCGGAGCCGTTGGCCTCAGCCTGCACGAACTCCTGATACTGCTGGTCGCTTGCGAATTGCTTGCGGAACTCCCGCTGTGCCGTGGCGAGCCGCTCGGGCGTCACCGTCATTTTCCGGCGCAGCGCTTCCTGGTACACGAGTTCCTCGAAAGTGATCATCATGAGAGCGCCGCGGCGAATCTCCGCTTCCATCGCTTTGGGAAATCCGTTGTGCTGGCGGGCGTAGGGAAAGATGGAATACATCTCGCGCAAGAGATCCTTCTCCGTGAGCACGGTTCCGTTCACTCGTTCTACCGGCTTGGCCATGGCGACCACGGCGGTGTTCTTCGCCATCTCCGCGGGCGTGAGCTTCCATAAGTGCGTGTTTTGATTCTGTACCTGTGCGGGCAAGGTGCTTCCGAGAGCCAGCGCGATGGCGATGATCATGATGTTGCGCTTCATAAGACTTCTCCTGTTCTGGCCCAGCTTTGCATTCGTCTTGCCGCCGGCCTGCTTCTGATCGGTTACTGCCAGGTCCTGAAATCGGGTGGGGAGGGTCTTTGCCCTCCCCACACATCAGTTAGTTGGTCGTCACGCCGTACTGGCCGTTCGACTCGTTGGCCTCACCGCCATGGCAAGTGCGGCAGAACTGCGCCGCGCTGTTGCTCGTGGTGCTGTTGCCCGGATCGTACCAGCCGCGAACAAAGAAGTGCGTCGGCTTGATCCCAGTCGTCGGGCCTGCGTTGAAGTACTGCATGTCGTGCTGATCGTGGCAGGTAATGCAGCTGACCCACGACTGGCTGCCGCCGGTCGCACTCAGCCCCGCCACTTTCACCAGCTTCTTAATCGGCCCATATTTCGTCACGTCGAAGTAATTGGTGAGGAACTTCGATGAGTTGGGTCCGTTGAAGCTGATGGTCCCGTCGGCATTGGGCGTGCAATCCCAGTTGTATTGTCCGCCGCAGCCGACTGTAGCGTTCGGTCCCACCGGGTGATCGTTCAGGTAGTTTCCAACCGTCGAGCCGTCGTTTCCGAGCAGCGTTGGCGGATTGAAAACGGCGCCGGCGATGGTCACTGTTTCCAGCGAGGTGCCTTTCATCATTCCGGATTTCGCCAGGTTGCCGTCATGGCAGCTCAGGCAGGTAATGATGCTGAAGTAGCCGTCACTGGGAGATGAGGGAACGCTTGAGCTGTAGTCGGGAAGAGTGACTGAGTAAGCGCCGCGATCTCCAAATGCCAGTGTCTTGCCGTAAAGGGGCGTCATGTCCTCACCCCAGAGGGCGAATTGGACGTTGTTGGCCGTGGCGGCTCCGCCATTGCCCGCAGCCCCGCTGTGCGGCGCGTGGCAGGCGATGCAGCCGCGACCGTATACGTTATGCGCGCCGAGGACGTCTTGCGTCGGCGAGGTGACCTGAGCAGCGGCAAAACTCGCCAGGGCCAGGGCGACCATGAGAACTAATAAAATCCGTTTCATTCCTAGTACCTCCAATATGAATTCGTGTTGCAACAAATGATTACTGCCCGGGACAGACTGCCTGAGTTCCTTGGACGCAGAGCCGACCACTTGGCTATCTGCAGGAAGGCCAATCTTAGGGACGGCTGATGGCCGCGGAACCCTGTTCTTTGACCGATTCACCACCTTTCTGAGCCGGCGGCTCAACTGATTTCGGCGCCGTAGCGCTTTGTTTCGTTCCGCGACGCGCCTTTTCGGCGGCGGCTTCGGCATCCGTTACATAGCGGAACACCTGGACGCGCCCGGGAAATTGTTCGCTGGTGATCATGCGGCTGTTGGCTTTGTCGAAGGCGATCCCGTAGACGCCCTGGAATTGGCCGGGATACCATCCGCGTTCTCCGAAAAAGATCAACAACTGGCCTTCGCGATTAAAGACCTGAACCCGGCACTGAACTTCATCCACCACCCAGATGTGCCCGTCACCGTCTACGGCGATCCCCTTGGGCCTGGCAAAATGTCCCGGCCCATCGCCGGGCTTGCCGAACTCGCTCAGGAAGCTGCCGTCGGCATCGAAGATCTCGACGCGGTTGTTGAGTGTGTCGGTGACGTAGACATTGCCGTCCTTGTCCACGGCGACGTTAGTCGGGAGCGCGAAATCGCCCGGGCCCGTCAGGCTATGTTTCTTGCCGCCCGTTCCGATTCGGCGGAGCAGCTGGTAATTGTCAGCATCGAACACCACCACCTGGTCCTGCTGTGTGTCTACGACGTAGACAAACCGATTGGTCGTGTCGAGAGCGATTCCTGCGGGCGAGACGAGCGATTCACCGCCGAAAGAGGCTTCCTGTTCATGAGCGGCGTTGAACACCAGGACGTGGTGCAGCTTGGCATCGGTGACAAACAGCCTGTCGTTATCATCCATGGCCAGGCCGTTGATCATGGGCAGGCGAGCATGCTCGCCGTTCTTGATGAGTTCGAGGGTGCCGTTTTCCGCTCTTGGAAAGATGAAGATTGCGCCCACCGCCTGATCGGCGGCGTAGATGTTTCCTTTGGAATCTGCCGCCACGCCGTAGACGCGCAGCAACTGGAAGCCGACTTTGGACTGCGCGTCTTTAATCTGCTGGTCGGGTTGCGCTCCCGCCAGCCGGTCCATCCAGGAGAGTTTCGGCTTCTTGTTGCTTTGCAATCCCTCCCAATCAATCTTCTGGCCGGTGAGGATGTCTTCAAACTTTACGCGGGCGATCTCCGGAGGGTTGGGCCAGACGATCTTACGTATGTCGAACGCCATTCTTTTCTGCTGCGTTTCAGCAGAAGTGTTGCCCTTCTTGCTGCTTTTCTTCTGGGCCTGCGCCGGCCCGATGCACACGCTCAACACAAGCAGCGCTATTACCATCCTGGTCATTGTCCGAGAGATCATCGAGTTTGCGCCTTCGCTCAACATTGCCGGTCTCCCTCTACTTCAATGCAATCGTTCCTTCCGCATGGCAGTTCTTGCAGAACGCCATGTTGGCCTCCTGGTCTTTGACCAGCAGCCCTGCCGCCACCGACGCATGCGGCTGATGGCAGCTCAGGCACGTCATCGCCACGGGCGTGTTGGTTTTGGTGTTAAGTGTGTTTGCCACCGGGTGGCCGATCACAGGATGGCCGGTACCGTACTTCAAGGGGATCACCGGAACCTTCTTGAAGTAGTCCTGAGGCAGCGTCACATGGCCGTTAAAGATAGTGACCAGCGGTTGCCCGGCGACCGGCTTGGGCTCAGGCGCTTCCGGTCCATGACATTCCAGGCAGAGCGCATTGGTTTCCTTCGCCCTCAGTAAGTGCTGGTTCTCGCCACCGTGTGGTTCGTGGCAAGTCGCGCAGCCCTGCTCGAATGCGGGCTGGTGCAGGTGCTTCTTCTTGAAAAGCTCAGCCTGATCGCTGTGGCAGCTGAGACAGACGCTGACCGCGTCCGGCTTGGGAAACCCGGGAGATTTGCCGGCGTGCGGATTGTGGCAGTCGGTGCAATCGCCGGCCGCACCGGGATGCTGCACTTCGGATTTCTCGATCTGCTCGGCTTTCTCTGCGTGGCAGGTGACGCACAGCTCTTTGGCGCTGGCCTGGGTCAGGACGACCTTGTTGTCCTTCACCGGCTGGTGGCAGGTATCGCAAGAACTCGTACCACCTTCGAACGGAGAGTGCACGAAAGCCTGCATCAGCTTGGGACGGCTTGACTGATGAGGATCGTGGCACTGCACGCAATTCGACGTGCCAAAAGGCTGGTTGGCATGCGCCTTCTGGAGACTGCTGCTCTTGGCGTCGTGACAATCCAGGCAGAGCTGCGGCGTTGTCTTAGTCAGGTGATAGGCGAACTCGAGCTTATTGGGGTCGCCCGACTTGTGCACCGTGTGACAGGCGTTGCAGCCCATATCCAGCGCGGCGTGCCGGCTGCCTTTTGCAGGAACATTCAGCCCCATGGTGTGACAGCTCAGGCAGAGATTGTCTTTCTGGTCGCCGGAGACCGGTTTCAACAGCTGTTGCTCGTTGGGGGATTGGTGCGGGTCGTGGCACTTCACGCAATCGCGCACTGCCGGGGGATGCACCTTGCCTTTGATCTCGGCGGCGTTCTTTTCGGCGTGGCAGGAAAGGCAGAGCTTGCTGCTGGTGGTCGTCGTTAGCTTGATGCGCGTGACGTTCTTGTTAGTGCGGATTTCGTGACAACTGGTACAGCCGAGAGCGACTGCGCTGTGAACGTGTGCGCCCTTGCCCTTGTCCTCATGGCACTCCAGGCACTTGGCTGCATCCGTGTTCGGCTCCAGCGGAACAGGATGAACGCCCGCGCTGAGCCGTGCTCCTGAAACCAGAAGCATCGCGAGCAGCACCGGACTGATGTACTTTCTCATTGCCGCCTATTCCCAGAACCTTCGTAGCCTGACTCACATTCATGGCGCATTAGCAGCAGTTAATCGAGGGTAAGATCGTGTGCATCTTCTGTACTGTGACCATGGTCACATTGCCGTTGTGAGTCCCCTCTTTCGCTGATAGCTGTCGATTTCTGTTGTGCATACCTGGGTACAGAAGTTACTCCCGGCTGTAATCGAGAGTTGATGACCTACGTCACGCCGCGATGTGACGCTTGAAAAAAGAGGTTCCGGCGACTGCCACCCGCGGCCTGAGAGTTTGCATCCTATTAACCACGGCAGCAGACAATCCCGCCGGCGGAAGCCTTTGGGCCGGCCTTCACAAGAGTTCAGATCTGGATTTGAAATGCGGCTCTCCGCAAAAATCGCGCTCGCATCGATTGCCCTGTCGATGGGGGGAACCATCGGAGCCCAGGAGCGCCCGGCAGGCGCAACGGCGGTGCCCCTAACGGCGCATGAAGTGGCCGTCAGGATGGAAGCCAAGGGTCGCGAGCGAGCTCTGGCCTTGCATGAGCTGGAGGCTTCGCGGGTCTACCACCTGGAATACCGCGGCTTCGGCGGCAACAAAGAAGCCGAGATGAAGGTCCGCATGTCCTTCCATGCGCCGGCTACAAAGACGTTCACGGTGATCTCCCAGGAAGGCTCCAACTTCATCATCGAACGTGTGTTTCACAAGCTGCTGGAGAGCGAGCAGGAGGCCCTTGAAGACCAAAACCGGCAGGCCACGGCTCTGACGCTCGACAACTACGAGTTTGCTCTCGCGGGATATCAGGAACATCCGGACGGCACTCACACCTATGTGCTGGATGTGAAACCCCGCAGCAAAAACAAGTTTCTGTACGAAGGACGAATCTGGGTCAACGGAGAAGATTTCGCTGTTACGCGCATCGAAGCCGTCCCGGTTCGGAGCCCCTCCTTCTGGATCAAGAAGACCCAGATCGAGCACGTGTATATAAAGGTAGGAAATTTCTGGCTACCGGCCGAGAACCGCAGCGAAAGCCAGATCCGCCTGGGCGGCCGAGCTCTGCTCACCATCGACTACGACGACTATCGGGTCAATGCAACACCGGCTGAGCAATCCGACGCCGGCGCCATGGTCTCAACCGCTGGATCGCAGAGGGCAAAGAAAACAGCCCGGAACCGCCGCTCGCGGCAGTTTGGCGCCAGTGACGCAGCCCTGGCTGACGCCGTCAACATTCCGAAATAAGAAAGATTATCTAAAATGCTCGTGGTATGCCGTTAGCCAGGTGCGCATCGAATGAGGCCGGGCTAACGCGAGAGAACCAGGCTGCGACGCAGCACGAATAGCACCGGCGCTCCCGCTTTGAGCTGTGCATCAGCGGAGACCTGCACGGGCATGGCGTCAACAGGGTAGCTGCGGTTTCCCACCTCTACCGATTGCAACTGCAGGCCAACCCAGCCCTGGGCAGCGCGGGCGCTTCCAATCGCGGTCACCTTAACCGCGCAGGTAGAACCGTTAGGAATTGCAACTTCATTATTAGTCAGCACGTCGCCAACGACGTGAGCCGCCAGAACCTGGCCGGTCTGAAGCTGACCGGCCGCAGGAAGATTCACCAGAACCCTGGTCTGATTCAGCACCATGACCCTGTGCGGCAATGCCGGCCCGGCTGGACCGACAGCATTGGCGCCGATAACTTCCATCGCGGGTTTGTCCTGGCTCTTGTGACTAGTGGTTGTTGCCGGTTCGGGAAGATCCTGCAACGCTTCGCTGGCGCGAGAGGCGTATTCGCCGCTGGAAGCTTGCAGCTCCTGATACGCCTTGCGGGCTACGGATATCGTTTCACGTGACCGGTTGCGGCGCGACATCTCGTGGGTTTTGGCCGCGAGCAGCCACAAAAGCTCCGAGCCTCGCGGGTCGCCGGGGTATGAGCGGCGATAGAGATCCACGGCACGCGCAGCATCAGAAGCTTCAGAAGGGTCGGTCAGGTTGTTCAACGATACCTTCAAAAGTTGATAGCCGCCGTCGGCTCCGGCGCCTTTCGGCGGCGCCAGTTCGCTGACTCGCAAATATCCGAGCCCGTCATTATGGCGGATCTGATACCAGGGACTGCCGCGTTCGTCTAGCTGCACTCCGGTGATTTGCACAACCGCCCCTGCGGCCAGCTTGCCCAGGGAAAAGGTCTGTTCTGAAGGAGCATGCCGGACACTGACGATCTGAAGGACGTAGGAGCTTCCCATCACAGAGGGAGCCGCTGCGCGATTCGACTGGTAATAGAACAGCCAGGCTGTGACGGCGAAGATCAGAACAAAAACGGCCACGGAAAAGACCAAGACCTTGCGCTGTCGCTGCTTCTGAACTGCCGTGCCCCGCACTCTTTCAACAGTCTCAGCCGCTCCGGTTCCCGGCTCCAGAGCAGATTCCAGTTCCTCGCCCTTCACAAATCGCCATGCGCAGTACGGGCAGCGACGATGCTTCAAGGCGGCAATGCGCGAGCAACGGGGGCAGCGGTGAACCACCAGCAACTTGAGATTGCACGCCGGACAGAGGGTCTCGGTATCGGGATAGTCCGTGCTGCAATTCGGGCAGATGGGGAATGGCTTAGCTTCCTCGGTCCATTCGACTGCGAGCGGCTGGTCTTCGATCATGCTACACGTAATCCTACTCTGGTCGGCCGGCGATGCAAACGTGACCCCAGCTTACCCGAGTAACCCCGATGAAGAACGGGTTAATTGCCGTTGATCAACTCGAGCGTGATGGGTATACCCAGGACAAATCTCACTCCCACCTGCTCACCATTGACTTCCGCAGCCTGAAAAGTCCATTTGGCCAGGCTATCAAGGAGCGGCTGAATCAACAGCGGGTTTGGGCTCTGAATCACCCGCAGCGCGTCAAATTTTCCGTCCCTAGTGATCAGGCCGGTAACCACCAGCTTGCGTCCGATATTCCTGGCCAGCAACTGCTGAGGGAGGCGGGGATACTCTTTTGCGGTCGGGAAGGGCGGGTTGATGCTGGTGGTCGCACTGGGATTCGTGCCCGCGTACTGCAAGGTCCATTTAGGCCTGGCATGTTCCGGATCGGCCAGATCCACGTACACAGTGTAGACAATCTCATTCTTGAAAACACCATAATCGCCCAGGCCTCCACCTGAACCGCTGGTGGAGATGATGGTCATACCATAGGCACCGCGCGGAAGCGCCTGACGCGGCGGGGCGCCTGATGCCCCCGCTGGTGGCGTTGCGCCACCGATGCTAACGCCGGAAAATGCGCTGTTGCCTGGTCCACCGGAGCCGGTGGGAATTCCGGCCGCGCCGCTGCCGCGACCGTTGAGCCCGGCGTCTACGCCGCTGCCATTGCTGTTGGGTCCGCCGAGCCCTCCGGAAGGGTCGGCACTGTTACCCGATCCTGCGCCCGCGGTTGTCGCGCCAGAGGCGTCACGGCCGCTGCTGGCTGAGCCTTTGCCCGAACCAGTTCCCGGGGCCTTCCCGCTTTCGGTCCCGGAAGAGCTGCCTGCGGAACCCGCGCCCGGAGCAGAGGTGGTCGATGTTCCCGCGCTGGTCCCGGGACTGCCCTCTGGAGAGACGCTGAATGAGCCGGCGAGCTCGCCGGAAGGGATCTGCGGCGGCGGCGCGACCGCAGGCATGGCGTTCAACACCAGCAGGTTGCGCCGGTCCATGCCGCTACCCGTCACCGGCGCAGGAGCTGGAGGCGCGGTAGCCAGCTGCGGCGTGGCGGTGCTGGTCATTAAGCCGCTCACCGAACTCGTGGGACTGCCGGCTGCCGGAAGGGTCAGCTTGGCGCGTGGCACCGCATCACTGGTGCGTGTGTGAACGGGGATCTGCACGCCGCGGTTCATTTGTCTCGACAAATCCACAACGGTCGGCTGTTTGGCCAGAACCGGAGCCGCCGGCGCAGCGACCTGCAGAATATTGGGTGAGTCAAAAGCCATCTGCAACTTGGGAGGCTTGGGTATATCCGGCTGGCGAACGGTCTGGATCAGGCTGTCAGGACGCTGCGACTCTACAACAATGGGTTGCGGTCCCAGGAAGGTGAAGCCAGGCTGAGAACTGGCCGGCCGCGCCTCAGAAGCCGATCCCCGGGACTTCCTACCCGCTTTGGCGGGACGCCCTGAACCACTGGAGCGCGCGCCCAGCGCGGGCAAGCTCACACTCAAGTTGGCTTCTTTGACATCGATGCGAAGAGGCTCAACTATCGGTGAAGGGAAGAGGTTGCCGAGCGCGGGAATGAGAAGGATCCACGCCATCCCCACGCCCACATGCAGCAATGACGACGAGGTGAGCGCTCTGCAGGGTACCCAGGCCGAACTGGGCCGAACCTCCATCTCGGGATGGCGGCCGGCAGCTATTTGAGTAACTCCGCTTTGAGAATGAAGAACACGGCATTGGGATTCAGCTGCATGCCGATCGAGCCGTTGCCGCCTTCAACCAGTTGATCAGCGATGATTTCCCCGATCACGAAGGTCCCGCTGCCCGGTGTTCCCTGAAGATCGAGGAAGGCGTTGTAGTCGGTGCTGGCGTCGCACGACGGGCTGTTCGGACAATTGTGCGCGTAAATAGTGCCGGAGATGGCGAGGCCGCCACCGCCCTGCATGTTGGGCTGGCCGTTGGCCGCACCGTTGGCGCGATCGTCAAAGAACAGCATGCCGCGATTGGCATCGGACAACTTGGCTGGAACAGAATCCGTGCTCCCGCCCCCGATAAAAAAGCCCTTGGTAGTACATTGCGCCACCAGGATGTCGCCGTCCACGAACTTGGGAATTCCCAGATTGCCCGAGGGATCTGCACTGGATCCGTCGCAAGTAAGGGCAGCGGACGCCATGGACTCGATGCAGCGGGTTCCACCAATGGGGCAGCCTGGTCCCCCATCGGCAAGAGCGATGGCGGTCTTGCCTGCTGAACCGGCGCTGGAGGTAAACACGGCAGAACCAAAGCCGTTAGCTACGGAGCCGGAGAAGTAGAAAACCACTCCATGACTGTGGTCGTCAGCGGCGATGGCCGCCGGTGTGGTTAGCGTACCCGCGGGCCGCACGACGCCTCCTGATGTCACCAGAAGATCGGCATTGCATTTTCCCGTGGGCTTGGCGGTGCAGCCGGATCCAGGAGTGCCGCACAGGCCGCCAGTGGCGACGCCCGAGTAGTCGGTAGGCTGGATGTAGTAGATGCCGGGGACGAAGATAGCTGTGGTGCCGTTCACACTGATGGGGCTAGTGTATTTGCCGGGGAAATATTCTGTGCAGCCTTGGTTGTCCGGACATCCATCGATGTGAAAGCCGACCCCAACCGGCGCCGGAGCATTGGGGGGCACCGTAGGAGCGGCGACGTTAGCAAAGGGATCGGCGATGGGCGAAGCCGGCGAGATCCACGATCCTGTCTTGCCTCCGTTGAAGTGACTGGGAGCCGCGAGCGGCGGGCCAAAAGTACCAAAATTGCTGCCGGTAAACTTTGGACCGCCTTTGCTTAGATCGATAGTGCCGTTGCCACTGCAAGTGTTGGCGGAAGCATCGGTTGCCGCGGCACAGGTGCTGTTGGCGGAATTCACCTGCACGCTCTTGGTGGGACCACCCACGATCTGAAGAGTTGCGCTGCCGCTGACCTCAAACGGGTGTTCACAGGTCGGGTTGAGAACGATGATCGGGATGGGCGCTTTTGCCTGCTGCAATCCGCAGGTGGCCGAGGCGCCGAGCGGCTGGCTGGCCTTACCGGTGATCAGACCGCTGAAGAAAGTCTGGACGTCATCTTCCACATTGACCTGAATGAAAGGAGTAGGCGCCTCGGCGATCGGCGGCGCGATCACACCGGATACGCTGGCTGGGAACTTTACTTGGACATCGGTGCCGGGGGTGTTGGGGGCGATGGTCGCGGAGGGATAGCCGTTCAAGGCTGCGTATTGGCACACAGCAGAGCCGGAATTAGCTTTAGTGGCGCAATCGAAATCAGCGACCGGCGAAGGAAAGCCGCCCAGGGCGTTGTTGCCATTGGTGGCGTTAACCAGCAAGTCCATGGCTCCGGCCTGACATGCGGCATCGGCGGCCGCCTGCGCGGCACGGCGGTGAAACCAGAAATTGGCGTAGTCTACGGCGAAGCCGAGAAAGCCGAGAAAAAACAATCCCAGGGCGAGCAACAAAAAGATGTTGATCTGGCCACTCTCCCTGCTCCGTTGTCCACGCGTTCTTGAAATCAACTGCATACGTCTCATGAGATCCTCAAAATTTTTAGAAAACGATGCGCCCCTGCGCGGAGGCAGTAAGCGTGGGCTTGAAAAAACTCAAATTGATGTAGGGAACATAGGTGTAGCTGATACTCACCTGCACGCGGCTGCCGGGGTCGTTGCTGTTGTCGAGATATTGGACGTTTACGGTCATCTGGGAGACGTCGTGCAAGGAAAGTTGCGCGAAGCCTGTGACCGTGGATCTCACGTTGAACGGGTCGGCACTGCAGGGATTGGGGCCGCCGCTGGCGCCGCAACTCGCACTGCCTGAAGATCCCTTCACGATAGCCACTCGCACTCCCTCTTTGGCGGCATCACCCAGCACGCTGATGGTGTAGACCCCCATCAGCAGTTCCCAGCAGCAGAAAACCAGGAACAAAAAAGTAAGGATGGAGAACGCGAATTCAATCTGCGTCTGTCCGGCTTCTTTGCTGAGCCGGCGATTACGTCGAAATCGACCTGTGGTCAACACTTCAGATCTCCTCAATTCATCGCTCGCATGACCACTGAGCGATGGAACTGCAGGGAAGGCGTGAGAGATACGCCAAAGACGCCGGCCGGGATGATCGGCGAGACGGTGTAAAAGACGTCCACCTGATTCAGGATGAAGCTGCCCGGCTCCGGATCAGCGGCGGGAGAGGGGAATGTGAAGGTAACCGAGTTCGGATTGACCTGTTTGCAAAGCGAGGTCCCCGCCGTTTTGCCCACTCCGTTGGCTTGCGTGCAAACCTGAACCAGGGCATTCGCCGATCCGCCCAGTCCTGCCATGTCCTGATAAGTCAAGGTGCTGACGGAGAGGTCCGGTCCCGAAGAGGGAGGAATAGCCGAGGGCAGGTTCAACTGGCCCGGGGTGGAGAAGCCCTGGATCGAGTACTCCGCGCCCATGTGTGGCGCCGCCGTAATGTGGATGGCCACAAAGAAAAAGTAGCTAAAATTGACCGCGTTAAACGTCAGCAACAAAACCAGCGGCACCATCAGGGCCGTCTCGACAAGGCTCTGCCCGGACTCGCGAGAGCCCAATTTGCGCCTGCACCAAAGCACTACATTCCGCATAGGTCCATCTACTTCTACTCAGTGCAACCTGGGTCGTGCTGGGACTCGGTGGGGAACTTCAAAATAACCCTTAGTGCAATTATGCGGCAAATGGGCCTAGTTAGGACGAAACAAACGTACTGCTTAAACTGGTACCAAAAGCTGCAAACTATTGCACAGTTCGGCTGACCCTTCCCCGCCACACCCCTCCGAGCCTCTTTAGAAATCAAGGAGATGGGCGCTGGATAGTCACTTGTTTCCCCGACTCTGCATTGGTAATCTGCAACCCGAATGCCATGGCGCATGCTGAGAACCGTATTCTCGTTCCCTGTTTTTCTCGGGGCGGTTCTGGCGGCGATCACGTTTTATTTCGCCAACCGGGGCGTGGCCGATCCGGATATCTGGTGGCACCTGCGCAACGCCGAAATTCTTCTCAAGACCCACCACTTCATCCGCGCCGACATGTACTCCTACACCGTCCCCGGTGTGCCCTGGATCAATCACGAGTGGCTGGGCGAAGTTCCTTATTACCTGGCGTGGCGCGCCCTGGGACTGCGCGGTTTGTTCTTGTTGATGATCGCGCTGCTGGAGATCATTCTTCTGGGAACGTACTACCTGAGCAGCGTGGTTTCCGGCAACGCCAAAGCCGCGTTTGTCGGCACATGGCTAGCGGCATTTCTGGCAACGATTTCGTTCGGTCCGCGCACGCTTCTTTTCGGCTGGACTTATCTCATTGCGCTGATCTTGATTCTCTGGCGCTACAAAGAGCAGGGCCGAGATGCTCTATGGCTGCTTCCGCCGCTGTTTTGCCTGTGGGTAAATTCGCACGGATCCTGGCTCATTGGGATGGCAGTGCTGTGGATCTTCATCCTGACCGGCCTGGTCGAGCTGGCCGGGCCGTTTATTGAATCCACACGGTGGAACAGGGTTCAGTTAAGGCGGTTGCTTACTGTCGGCGCCGTTAGCGTTGCGGCGCTGTTTGTTAATCCGTACGGATCCAAACTCGTGTTTTATCCGTTTGATCTTGCCCTGCGGCAAACCCTAAACGTCAGCAACGTTGAGGAGTGGGCGTCGCCGGATTTCCACGGATTGCGCGGGAAGATTCTGCTGGGCAGCATTCTGCTGGTGCTGGGATTCAGCGTTTTCCGCAAGCAGCGGTGGCGGCTGGAGTGGTTTGCGCTGTTCTTGCTGGGTGTTTATGCGTCGGTGACCTACGTGAGATTCATGTTTCTTGCCGCGATCATCTTCACGCCCATCCTGGCCACCCGGCTGGATATGATCCCGCCGTATGAAAAGGAAAAAGATAAACCCCTTCTGAATGCCGTGTTGATCGCCGCGGCGGTGGTGTTCTCAGCATGGCGCTTTCCCGCCGAGAAGGCATTGCAGACCGATGTTGACGGGATCTATGCCGCGCAGGCCCTTCCTCACCTGCAGCAGAGAGTTCGTGAGAATCCGGGACGAGTGCTGAACGCCTACCTCTGGGGCGGCTACATGATCTTCTACAGCCGGGACGTGCCCGTCTTTATCGACTCGCGCGTGGACATCTACGAGTATCACGGAGTACTCAAGGAATACCTGGATTTCACGAACCTGCAGAATTCACTGGAACTGCTCGAGAAATACCAGATTCGTTACGTGTTTCTTCAGACGCACAGCGCCCAGGCTTACTTCTTCGATCATTTGCCGACGTGGCATGCGACCTACCGCGATGACGTGGCGACTATGTACGAGAGAACGCCGAAGTGAGCGCCGCGAGGGCGGCATCTGAATCGCCCCCAACAGTTACTCCAGCTTATAACTCCCACACCTCAGATCCTTGCGCACCATGAACAGGAACGAAGTCGGGGTCGCTGAGTCCAGCCGCTTGCAGACTTTGTAGTTGCGGACGATGTAGTCGGCAATCGGATCATTCAGCGCGGCCGGAGGGGTTCTTGGCCAGGCACTGGGGATGACCAGCGTGAAATCGGGCTGGAAGAGGACTGCGGGCGGTTTCAATTCTGCCAGCCGGTCGGCGCCTTCCTGGAATTGCTGACGGCTGTGCATCCCGGGCTGAAAAAAGTCGTAGGGCAGCGGCGTAATGGTGCGAGTCAGAAACGAGTAGAGCGGTAGGTAGGGATGGATCAGAAGCGCGGAGCCCGCAGGGAAATTGGCTTCGATGAAGGGGATGGTCTGGTTGGGCTGCAAGATGCGGATTTCACCACGCCGGGTTTGCTGGCGGTATGCAGAGTTTCTTGCCAGCCAGAACAGAGTCATCCCGTAGGCAGCGGCTGTTACCAAGAGGTAGACCATCGCCAGCGGGCCGATCTTGCGCAACGAAGAAAAGGGCCGAATCCACTCCGTGAAGATCCAGGGCAGCAAAAAAAAATAGAGAGGGGAGATAAACGTAATGTGATAAAAGTCGGGACGCGTAGCTTGTACGCTCAGGACTGAGCCCAGAGTGACGGCTCCACAGAGAACCACGATGCCGATGTGCTCGGGAGCCAAATCGCGGCGGAGCTGAAACAGATTTGCACCTGCAACCAGGACGACGAAGATGGGAAGAGCACAAATCAGCCAGATCAGGCTGAGAACCATAAAGTAGATCGTGCGTTGCGGCACAGGACTGGCAAGCAAATGGACCCAGTCATCGATGGGCATGGTCACGAAGCCGTAGGGCAGGTGGTTCACGGCGCTGTAATGGCGAAAAGGCCACATCAAGCAAGCGACCATCTGATTCCACGCCCCGGCGCCTGCAAAAAGAACAGCGGTTATGACAAGGGGCGCCAAAGCTCCGCCGACCAGCCATGCGAAGTACTTTGCTTCAAGATCCTTCCTCGCCAGCAGGGTTCTGAGAATGAGCAACCCGAGTACAAGCCCGAAGAGCAATCCCGCGCCTCGAGCCTGATTAAACAGGATAGCGATGCCGACGGATAGACCTGCTACTGCGGCCAGCCAGGAGCGTGGCCGCTCCAACAGCAGAACCACGCAGTACAATGCGATCAAAGCAGCTACGGTGCTGTCCCAGTTGTGAATCACGATGAATGCCACGGGAAGACCGCAAGCCAGGAGCAGAAGGGTGACCAGCACTGCTCCGCGCCGTGACGCCAGGCGGCGGGCGAGAACAAATGTCAGAAGGGAAAACAGAGCGCCGTAACCCAGCAACGCTGTTCGCGGTACCAGAGCTGTGTCGCCGAACAATTTCATCAGCAGCGCATTCCAGTAAAACGATCCTGGCGCGTAGAAGGAGAAGAAGTCTCGGTACGGAACCTGCCCCTGTAAAACGCGGACCGCGCCTTGCAAAACGATGCCTTCGTCGGGATTAGGATTGGTGAATGCGGCGCGAAATGGCCAGAGATATAGAACGGAAAAGCAGGCAAGCGCGCAAGCGATCCACACGTCCTTCCGGCTCCAGGCGACGTGACGCCGGACTTCGGCAGCAACATGTATTGCAACGCTATGCATAATCGGGAATGGCCAAATCTTATCATTTTGAAAAGAAAAGCTTTTGGTCGACGGGCTGCAATCATTTCTGGGCAGCCAGGGCTCACCAGAGGGGCACATGTGCGCAAAAGTTTGCATGTTTGCAATCCTAGGTTTAACCACCAACAGCAATGCAAGCTATTGGATTTAAACGTGTTACTCCATTATCTGAATTTGGCTCGATAAGTGCCGATCTAACCTGTAAGGTTGGCAGAGCTGAAATACTTTAGGTTTTTCTTAATCGTCCCCCATTAACCTGAAGTTATTTTTGCCAGGCTTTTTTCCAGCGACGATCGTCAAGCGAAAGCCCAGGTTCGCTTGTCGGTGTCTGGCTCAGAGATGTTTCGCTCGATCGTTAGCGAATTTCTCAGCAGTGCCTTCCCAATAAAGCAAATACCTTTTGCGAGGAAAAACTTATGCGGACCCTTGTTTCAGTGTGGCGACGTTTGCACGAGGAAGAGGCGGGACAGGACCTGATCGAATACGCCTTGGTAGTGGCGTTGATTGCCCTGGCGGCGACCGCCGGCATGAGCACGCTGGCCAGCGGCATCAACACAGCGTTCAGCAATCTCGGAAGTCTTCTGAATAGTTACGTTTAACCTCTAGTGTTCTCCGCGAGAACGGGGGAGACTCAGTCTTGCGGGGTAACTTTGGAAGCAAGACCAACGGAACCGAATGGGAGAAAGAGCAGCCGGCCTCGACGGCGGCACTTTAAAAGCACGCAGATCGATCAAAAAAAAACTAAAAAGGAGTAAGTGAATGAAAAACCTGATGTCAATTCTCGCAACACTACATAACGAAGAGTCCGGCCAGGACCTGATCGAATACGCTCTGGTCGTGGCCCTGATCGCGTTGGCTGCCACTGCCGGCATGAGCACGCTGGCCAGCGGCATCAACACCGCGTTCAGCAAGCTGGGCAGCATTCTCAACGCCTACGTTTAAGAACAGCGTTGACAGAACAGAAGACAGAATTGTTTTTCCTGGCCGCTGGATTTGTCTGGTCGGCAGTGGGGGCGATATGGGACGTGAAAACGCGTCGCGTTCCAAATCAGCTTACGTATAGCGGCATGCTGGCGGGGCTGATTCTGCGAACCGCGTTTCTCCAATGGCATGGACTGAAAAGCGGACTTGCCGGTGGATTGATCGGCGGCGGGATTTTTCTTCTGTTGTATCTGCTCCGGGCCATGGGAGCAGGCGATGTGAAGCTCATGGCGGCGGTCGGCTGTATTGCGGGTGCCGGATCGATCATACAGATCGTTACGGCATGCGCTCTCGCAGGCGGGGTGATGGCTGTGGTAGTGATGCTTTACAAGAAACGGGCAGCTCGGACCATGCGCAATGTCGGGGAGTTGTTGAAATTTCGCGCGACACACGGCACTGCGATACATCCCAGTATGAACATCGACAATCCGGAGAGCGTGCGCCTGCCCTACGCGGTGGCCATTGCCGCAGGTGCACTCTATCCACTCGTAGCATCGTTCGCGAGGTAAAAAAATGGAACCAAAACGTATCGTGCTCGCGGTGGCCCTCGCGCTGGTTTTTGCCGGCGGCGCCACTTACCTGGTCTGGCGGGGGCTCAGCATGCAAAGAGCTGCGCAGCCGCAGACGCAAAAAGTGGTGGCGGCGTCCAAGCCCGTCGACGCCGGAGCGGTCCTCAGTCCGGAAAACCTGGTGCTGGTCGACTGGCCGGTCAACCTTCCCATCACGGGAGGATTCACGAAGATCGAAGAAGTCAGCGGAAGAGCGCTGATCTATCCGGTTGCAGACAAACAGCCGATTCTGACCAACTACCTGGCCGTCGCCGGCTCGGGGATTGGTTTGACGGTGAAGATCCCGGAGGGCATGCGCGCGACTTCGGTGAAGTCGAACGAGGTCTCGGGCGTGGCCGGGTTCCTGTATCCGGGATCGCACGTAGATGTATTGGTCTCGTACCGTCCGCCGGACAGCCCGTCGCAGCTGACGCAAACCGTGCTGCAGGATGTTGAAGTGCTGACTGCGGGACAACACATTGAGCCTGATCCGCAAGGAAAGCCGGAAACGGTGAGCGTGGTTACCTTGCTGTTGACCCCTCAGGACGCGGAAAAAATCGCTCTTGCCGGGCAGGAGGGCACGATTCATTTCGTGTTGCGCAATGGCGCCGACAAAACCAAGGTCACCACCGTCCCGGTGGCCATGCCGGAGTTGATTACCGGACAAAAGACCCCCCCGCCGCCCGTACGCATGGTGAGAGTGGCGAAGAAAGAAAAGCCGCCAGACTTTTACGAAGTGGAAACGATCACTGGGGACAAACACGATGTAGCTAAATTCAAGGTGCCGGAGTAGTGGGGTTAAGAATGCCATCATTTCGTTGGATCTCTTGTGCAGTAATAGTGAGCTTGGGTGTATTCAGCCTTGGGCTGTCGGCGGAAGACCAGGCCACAACAAAAGCCAGTGGGAGCACGGCGGCGGTTGGGGCGCTACCGAGCCAGGTCACGGCGCCGCCAAGCCAAGTCACAGCCCAGCCTGCAGCCGGAATCGATACGCAGGAAGTTCATATCCTTTCCGGCCGTTCGGTGATCATCAACATGCAGGCGCGGCTACGCCGCGTCCTGGTAAGCAATCCGACCGTCATTCACACCGAAACCACCAGCCCGACGCAACTGGTGATGGTGGCAAAACAAACCGGCTCCAGCAGCGTGATCATCTGGGATGAAACCGGGCATTCGCGGATGCTGGACGTTTACTCTGATGTGGACGTGGCCAGCCTGCGCAACGCTCTGCAGCAGGCTTATCCGAATGAGTCGATCGAAGTCACGGCCGACCAGAGCAACATCGTGCTGGCGGGCGTGGTGCCGAGCAAGGACGCCTTTGAGGACATCGGCAAAATCGCCGGCTCTTACTCGAAGACCGTGGTGAACTCTCTTACCGTTGCCGAGAGACACGGCAAACAGATAATGCTGGCAGTCAAGTTCGCCGAAGTGGACCGCAGCAAACTGGACCAGTTCGGGATCAACTTTTTCAGCACCGGCGCGGCCAAGACTGTGGGCACGGTCAGCACTGAGCAGTTCACTCCACCGACGCTGGTGAACTCCAGTAACGCAGGCGGAGTGCAAAGCACGACCTTCAACTTCAGCGACCTGCTTAATATCTTTCTCTTCCGGCCCGATATCAATTTAGGGGCGACGATCAAGGACCTGCAACAGAAGAACGTTCTCCAGATCCTGGCAGAACCCAACCTGATGGCCATGAACGGCCAGCCGGCGAAGTTTCTGGCCGGCGGCGAATTTCCGTTTCCGGTTGTGCAGCCGGGGCAGACGTTCAATACTGTCACCATCACATTTCGTCCGTTTGGCGTGCAGCTGAACTTCACTGGGACCATCGAGAGCGACGACGTGATCCGCCTGAAAGTCGCGCCGGAAGTCAGCACGCTGGATTTCAGCAACGCCATCACTATCAGCGGATTCACGATCCCGGCCATTTCGACGCGCCGGGCGGAATCTGAAATCGAACTGAAGAACGGGCAGAGCTTCGGCATCGCGGGAATGCTGGACCACCGCACCACCGCGATACTGAGCAAAGTCCCGGGGATCGGCGATATACCGGTGCTCGGAAAATTGTTTCGCTCGAAGTCGGTGAACAACACGGCAACTGAATTGGTGGTGCTGGTGACCCCCACGATCGTGGATCCGGTGGGACAGGCAGCAGCGGCGCCCAAGATACCGGAACGTCCGATGAACATGCTCGACGAACAGAAGTTTGACAACGCTCTGGAAACGAAGTCCAAAGCCCAGGAGAACACTTCGCCCAGCACAAACCCTAAATAGCAGTTGGTTAGGAGCGCGAACCGAAGAGGAGAAAAAGAAGCTGTGAGTCGTTTCCAACAAGATACACCTGCATCCCTGCGCCTCCTCGGAGTTTGCCTGGATGCCACGTCTTTGAATCTGGTACTGCAGTGTCTGAAGACCTGGACTAACGTCAAGTTCGCCGGCAATCTTCCGCAATATATAGCGGACAAATCCGATCTGGCCATGCTGCAGCGTTCGGCCGAGCCGCTTCCCGATATTGTTTTGGTCGATTTCGATCAGAACCGGGAGCGGGCGGCGAGCACCGCAGAACATCTTCAGGACTTGTTGCAAGGCAGAAGCTCCATCTTTGCGATTTCATCGGAAGCAGACCCGGATCTGATCATCAACGCGATGAGGTCGGGATGCTCAGAATACCTTGTCAAGCCGCTGAAGCAAGACCGGCTGGGCCAGGCCGTGGCCAAGGTGGAAGGCAGAAAGAAAGAGAAGGAGAGGGTAAGGAAGAGCGGCAAGCTGATTACCATGCTTGGCGCCAAGGGAGGAGCCGGCGTCACGACGATTGCCGTGCACCTCGCTACCTTCGTGGCGAGCGCCGGCGACCAAAAGGTGCTCCTGATCGACCAGCACCCTGACCTCGGCGATGCGGCACTTTACCTGAGCATTGAAAAGCATCCTTATTCTTTTTACGAGCTGGCCAACAACGTTCACCGGCTGGATTCAAATCTGGTCCAGGGATTCATTTCCCGGCATGGAAGCGGGCTGGAAGTTCTGGCGGCTCCGGCCGGCTTTGACGCCGCTTTGCACGTGGAAGCCCAGGACGTGGAATTTACACTGGACTTTTTAAAGACGATTTATGACCTAGTGATCATCGATTGCCCGCCGGGTCTCAGCGGCTTGAACCTGGCGGCGGTTCAGAAATCTGACGAGCTGTGGTTGATCGCGACGCCCGATGTGCCATCGGTGCGCAACCTGTCACGGTATCTGGAGCACTTGTCGCGGTTCAACTACCCGTCGGACGCGGTGAAAGTGCTGATCAATCGTTTTTCCAAGCGCGATCCGGTGAGCAAGGAAGACATTGCCCGTACGCTGAAAAAACCGGTGGTCATGACCGTGCCCAACAGCTATGCAGAGGTCATGGACGCGGTGAATACCGGCACGCCGATTTCACCTGGAGCGAAATCGGAATTCTCGGCAGTGTTTCGGAAGTGGGCGGAGAGCCTGATACGAGGGGCTGCGCCGGTTGCGGTAGCGCAGGAAGAGCCCAGGCGCCGGTTAGGCATTCTGGGTTTGTAGGCAAGGGATAAGGAGTGATATCACATGGCTGAACGTCCAACAGGTCTGGCGGAACACAACATTACCGCTAACGGCGCCCCCCGGGGACGCGGGGCGTCCGGGGCTTTTCAGGGCAAGGCGTACCAGGAACTGAAGTCCGCTGTTCACCACGACCTTCTCGATCGCATCGATCTCGAGAGGCTGATGTTCCTGGAGAATTCCCAGGCGCGGACACAGTTGCTGGGCATCATTCAGGATCTCGTCGGTAATCTGACCACGCCGCTGAGCGCGCTCGAGCGCGAGCGGCTGTCTAGAGAAGTGCTGGACGAAGTCTTCGGCCTGGGGCCGCTGGAGCCGTTGCTGCAGGATCCAACCATCAACGACATCCTGGTGAACACCTACAAGGATGTATACGTGGAACGCGCCGGAGTGATCGAAAAGACCAACGTCGCGTTCAAGGACAGCACACACCTGATGCACATCATCGACAAGATTGTTTCCCGCGTAGGACGGCGGGTAGACGAATCGTCGCCGATGGTGGACGCACGGCTGGAGGACGGATCGCGCGTCAACGTGATCATTCCACCGCTGGCCGTGGACAGTCCGGTGCTGTCGATCCGCCGATTCGGCACCATTCCTCTGGAAGCGGAAGATCTGGTGGCGAATCGCACTCTCACCTCGCAAATGCTGGAAGTGTTGCTTGGGGCTGTGAAAGCGCGGCTGAACATCATTGTTTCCGGCGGCACAGGCGCCGGCAAAACCACGCTGCTGAACGTGCTGTCTTCAGCGATTCCCAGCAACGAGCGCATCGTTACGATTGAAGATTCCGCGGAATTGCAGTTGAAGCAGGATCACGTCGTCCGTCTGGAGTGCCGGCCACCCAACGTGGAAGGCAAGGGCTCGGTGCGCCAGCGCGAACTGGTCATCAATTCTCTGCGTATGCGTCCAGACCGGATCATCGTGGGCGAGGTGCGCGGCGAAGAGGCGCTGGACATGCTCCAGGCCATGAACACCGGCCATGACGGATCGATTACGACGGTGCACGCCAACAGTCCCCGCGACGCGCTGGCTCGCGTTGAGACCATGGCGCTCATGGCCAACCTCAACCTGCCGGAGATCGCGGTGCGGCAGCAGATTGCTGCGGCGGTCAGCCTGATCGTGCAGATTTCCCGCATGAGCGACGGCTCCCGGCGCATCACCCACATCACGGAAATCACCGGGATGAACGACGAGATTGTCAGTCTGCAGGATATCTTCCTGTTTGAGAAACGCGGCGTAGGCCTGACCGGCAAGGTTCTCGGACGCTTTCATGCCACCGGCGTGGTGCCGAAATTTGCCGAAAGGCTGCATACCTCGGGGATCGTTATTCCCCAGGCGGTGTTCGATCATTCCATGGATGTCTAGGAAGGAAGCGCGGAGTTACTGATGACGGTTATATTGTTATTTGTCGCGGTCGCTGCTGTGAGTTTTGCGCTGGTCATTCTGTTGACGCGTCCATCGCGGCGCGCGCAACTCTTACAGCAGCGGCTGGAAAACGTCTCGCTGGGTTCCGAGCCGTCCGGGGAACGACCCATCGATATCCTCAAGAAGGTCACGTTCAGCGACATTCCTTTTCTGGACTCGATCTTTCGAAGCTACTCACTGACGCGGAATCTCCGCGAACTCCTGGTGCAGGCAAACAGCTCGTGGACTGTCGGGCGTTTGATCGCAACCATGCTGCTGGTGTTCGTTCTGGCTGCGTGGATCAGCGGTATCTGGATTCCAATACTGATTCTTCGCCTGGTGGTTGCTCTTCTGCTGGCCGCTGTGCCGTACGTGATTGTGCGCTTTCAGAAAGCCAAGCGGTTTAAGGCTTTTGACAACGCATTGCCGGATGCCATCGACCTTATGAGCCGGGGATTGCGCGCGGGGCACTCGGTTTCATCGGTCATTGAGATCGTGGGCAAGGAGATTCAAGATCCTGTCGGCCCGGAATTCCGCAAAGCCTTCGAACAGCAGAATTTCGGCCTGCCCTTCCGCGACTCGCTGGAAGACCTGGCGCGGCGCATTCCTATCGCCGATCTCCAGTTTGTAGTGACCGCGATCCTGGTGCAGAAGGACAGCGGCGGAAATCTGGCGGAGGTGCTGGACAAGGCAGCAGTGGTGATCCGCGAACGTTTGCGGTTGAAGGGCGAGCTCGCCATTTACACCGCGCAAGGCAGGCTTACAGGATGGATTCTGGGTATTCTGCCGTTCATCATGTTCGTCCTGATTGGATTAGTAAATCCTAATTACACAACCATTCTCATTCATGACGAGTTGGGCCAGAAGTTGGTACTGGTAGGACTGGGGCTGATGGGGTTAGGCTTCTACATCATCCGCAAAATTGTCGATATCAAGGTATAACTGAGTATGTCCGTCTTCATCATCGCCGGCATCATTACTTTCGCGCTGGGTGTGACCCTGGTCATACTCCTGATCAGCGGGCGGTCACCCGCGGCTGCGCGCTTGGCCAAGCTGGCCGCCAGCGACATCGCGGAGCCTCAGGCGCGAGGCAACATCGCCGAACTTGGCTCGCGTACCATGTCCTCCATCTCCAGCGTGGTGGGACCGGTTCGAAGGGCGGTGGGATTTTCCGAAAACAAAGATCTCGCCCAGCGCCTGGCGTTGGCGGGCTATCGCAACCCTCAGGCGGCCGAGGCCTTTTACGGCGTCAAATTGTTTGCCCCGGTGCTGGCTGCACTCCTGGCCGGATTTGTGATCAAGCAGGACCCGTTCTTCTGGTTTGTGGCGATTGCCGCTGCGGGTTTCTTTTTGCCGGACTTGTGGCTCACCACCGCCATTGGGCGGCGCAGAGAGCGAATTCGCCTGGCCCTGCCCGATGCCCTGGACCTTCTTGTAATATGCATGGAAGCCGGACTGGGAATGGACCAGGCGTTGATACGCGTGGGAAACGAGTTAAAGATCGCGCATCCCGACCTGAGCGACGAATTCCTAATCGTCAATATGGAACAGCGCACCGGCAAGCCGCGCATCGATGCATGGCGGTCGCTGGCTGACAGGACGAAGCTGGAGATCGTGCGCTCGTTCGTAAATATGCTGGTGCAGACGGAACGTTTCGGCACGCCATTATCGCGGGCCCTGAGCGCGTTTGCCGACAGCCTTCGTGTGAAGCGCAGGCAAAGAGCCGAGGAAATGGCTGCCAAGACCACCATCAAGCTGCTTTTCCCGCTGGTCTTGTTTATTTTCCCGAGCATGTTCATTGTGCTGTTGGCGCCGGCAATCATCAGCATTACTCGCAGTATGGAAAAGTTTTTCAAATAGCAGGCCCTCACAGGGCAGGAGGATGAACCACCGATGAGTAGTGTAATGATCATTCGCATCGTCGCAGGTGTTCTGTTTGTCGTTGTGCTGTTCATTCTGATCAAGAGACGGAAGTCGCGCCTGGAAACCGGGAAGTGAACCCGGATCAGGCCGGGACTACGACACCATGGCGACCGTAGAGCCCCGGAAGATCTGTGTTCGAAACTCAACCCGCGGCACCGTGGTGGGCGATCAAGTCACAATTGCGGACACTCTGCTGAGCCGCGTTGTCGGCCTGCTCGGCAAAACCATGCTCCCTCAGGGAGCGGGGCTGCTGATCCATCCATCGCAAGGCGTCCACACGCTGGGCATGAAGTTCCCCATCGACGTCATTTTTCTGGACCGGCGTCTCCGAGTTTTGGAAATGCGGCGAGCGCTCAAGCCGTTTCGCATGACCAGTCTCAACTTCACCGCCGCCAGCGTGCTGGAGCTGCCGGTGAACGCCATTGAAAACAGCCTGACGGAGGTTGACGATCAATTGGCGATCGAGGACTGTCATGACTGACAGGGCAGGCGCCGATTTCCCTTCCGCCGATCGAAGGCAGGGTTCCACAACTGAGCCGGCATGTCCAGTTTCCTGAGAAAACTCGCCGCCGCAGCCATACTTTCCGTAGGTGTGGCTATTCTGGCGTGGGTCATTCACGACACGGACAACGCCGGCAACAAGGACTTCACTTCCTACTGGGCAGCGGGCCAGTTGTTGGTTCATGGTTCCAATCCCTACAACGCGGCTGATGTGCTGCGCCTGGAGAAGTCGGTAGGATTTCGTCCCGACCATCCTTTAATCATGCGCAACCCGCCGTATGCGCTGTTGCTGGCTCTGCCGCTGGGGCTGGTAGGAGCCAAAACGGGCACAGTGCTGTGGTCGCTTTTGCTGGTGGGAGCCATCGGTTTGTCGGTGCGCATTCTCTGGGCCGACAATGGGCGGCCGCACGATCTGCACTTGTTCGGTTATATGTTTGCTCCCGCCCTGGCTTGCCTGCGAATGGGGCAGACGGCAGCGTTCATTCTTCTAGGACTCGTTCTCTTCCTGCGTTGGTACAAGCAGCGGCCACTGGCCGCAGGAGCCTGCCTGGTACTGCTGGCCATCAAGCCTCATTTATTTCTTCCGCTGGGACTGATCCTATTGCTGTGGATTTTGCTCTCGCGCCGATACCAGATCGCGCTGGGAGCAGTACTGGCCATGGCCGCAGCGCTGGCCGTGCCGATGCTGCTGGACCACACATTGTGGTCGGATTACCGGCCAGTGCTGGCCGATGCTAGTGCCGAGAGCCAGCTGATGCCCACGGTGAGCTCTCTCTTCAGGTTGATCGTTAGCCCGCATGCGACCTGGCTGCAATTCCTGCCGGCATTGGCGGGATGCATTTGGGCGTTGTTTTATTTTTACCGCCATCGCGCAGACTGGGAATGGAACGAGCATGGCCTGACGCTGCTGGTGGTCTCAGTGATGGTTGCGCCATATGCCTGGCTGGCCGACGAGATCGTGGTGTTGCCGGCGATGCTGCTGGCTATTTTCCGTTGCGCCGCAGCCGGCCGCTCTTTTGCAGGCTTCCTGGTGCTCAACGGGATCGCCCTTGCGGCCATGTTGTTCGCCGGCGTTCCCCAGGACTCCGGATTCTATGTCTGGACACCGGTGGCCTGGACCGCGTGGTACGTGTGGGCGCGGTCCCGGACCAGATCCGCCGCCCTGTGCGCGAGCCCGGTGGCGTGAGGCGAGCAAATCCGGTTCCGGACGATTCAGATCTCAGTACAGACGTACCGTTGTGCCCCAGCTTCATCTTGAGGATAACCACATCTGCTGGCCCTGCTCAATGGCTTGAGCGGGGGCTGGCCGGATAGTTCCGCCGCCACGACAACTCAAGCCTCTTAATAACGTAAACCGCGACGCGGTCCCGGCTTTGCCGCCGGCTGCGATTCCTTGTAAGCTACTTCCTTCTTTCCATGCCCGTCTCACAGACCAACTCGCAGGTGGTGTATCAGGCGCTGAAGAAATGCGGCATCGGGCTGGTCTCGGCCTTGCCGGAAACATGGCTGGTGCACCTGATTCGCATGGCCGAGGACGATCCGAAGATGATCCTGGTGCGGCTGGCCAAAGAGGAAGAGGGGGTGGGCATTTCGGCCGGCGCGCACTTTGCGGGCGTCAAATCGGCGATGCTGATGCAGAATCACGGCTTCCTGGCCAGCATCAACGGCATTGTTTCCTTCGCGCAGCTCTACCGCATCCCGCTGCTGATGCTCATCAGTTATCGCGGACATTTCGGCGAGCGCGATCCCTGGCAGACGCAGGGTGGAGGCGCCACCGAACCGGTGCTTCGCGCGCTCGGGATTCCTTACGCCTTTCTCGATGATCCGGTGAAGGTGGAAAAGCGCGTCGCGGAAGCCCACACCTGGGCTTATGCCAGCCTGCATCCGGCGGCGCTGATGCTGACGCGCGAACTCATGTGGGAAGAAGCCTGAGCCATGCAACGTCTCGACTGCCTGCGCGCCATCTACGCGAAGCTGGAAGACAGCCTGGTGGTGACCATCATGGGTGCGGTGGCGGCGGAGCTGCAGTCTCTCGGTCACCGGCCGAACTTCTTTTACCTGCAGCATGCCATGGGGCTGGCGTCATCAACCGGGCTTGGCCTGGCGCTGTGCCTGCCGAGAGAAAAAGTTATCGTGCTGGACGGCGATGGCTCGATCCTGATGAACCTTGGCGGTTTCAGCACCCTGGCGCGCTATCGACCCAAGAACCTGGTTCATGTGATTTTCGACAACGAGAGCCTGCTTTCCGTAGGCGGGTTCCCGACCGCGACTTCTACCGGTACCGACCTGGAGGGAGTAGCGCGCGCGGCCGGCATACCAAAGGCGACGACGGTCAATAGCGTTGCTGATTTCCAGAATGCTTTTGAAAGAGCCTGTCGTGGCAACGAATTAAGCTGCATTGTCGCCAAGGTGGAAGCCGCGGGGCCCAAGGGGTACGTTACCGACCTGGCCCTGCTGGAAAACAGGTTTCAGTTCAAGCGGTTCATAGAAAGGTTGAACGCCCAACACGGGGAATAAAGAGGCAGAGAGCTAAGCGCTTTCTCTGTTCCCGATTACGTCTCTGAGTGGTGGATGTGCTGTCCGGAGGTGATCCTTGTCCAAGGTCCTCGCCGAGCTCGTGGCGCAGCTGAACCAGGGTTCACTGCGCCTGGTCGATCTCACGCAACCCCTCAGCGCGCAGACGCCGTTGCTGCCGCTTCCACCCCAGTGGCCCAACACACCAAAATTCCGCATGTGGGAGATCTCACGCTACGACGATCGCGGCCCAGCATGGTACTGGAACGGCTTTGAGACCGGAGAGCACACGGGCACGCACTTTGACGCGCCCATTCACTGGGTCAGCGGCAAGGACCTGCCTGACAACAGCGTGGACAAGATCAATCCAAAAAAGTTTGTCGGTCCGGCCTGCGTGATCGACGTGACGGCGGACGTGGGCAAAGATCCGGACTTCCTGCTGACGGTGGACCGCGTGCGCCAGTGGGAGTCTGCGAATGGCCGCATTCCTCCCGGAGCGTGGGTGCTTTACCGGACGGGATGGTCGCGGCGCAGTGATCCCGAGCAGTACATCAATCTGGGCAAGGACGGCCCGCATACGCCGGGATTCGTAAGAGAGTGTTCAGAGTTTCTGGCCCGCGAGCGCGATGTGCTGGGCGTAGGAGTTGAAACTGTGGGCACCGATGCCGGCCGCGCAGCCACTTTCGATCCGCCCTTTCCCAACCACTACGTGATGCACGGCAGCGGCAAGTTCGGGCTGGCGGGATTGTGCAATCTTGACCAGCTTCCACCTACGGGAGCGGTTGTGATCGCGGCGCCGCTGAAGATCGTCAACGGCTCCGGCAGTCCGCTGCGGGTGATCGCGATCACGCCCTGACAAGGGCAGTCAAAAAGGGCAGGTTGCGTTCGACAGTTGACATCTTGCTATATTTCTGCAAATATCGAAATATGGCAATCAAAACCGACCTGGAGGAAGTTATCCGGTTTGCGGATATGTTTTCCGCCATGGGCACAGAGGCCAGGCTGCGCATCATGCAAGTGCTGCTCTCCGCCCATCCCGATGGAATGGTCGTGAGCGAGATCCAGGGAGAGCTGGAGATCCCCAACTCGACGCTTTCCCATCATCTGGACAAGCTCAAGAGCGAAGACCTGGTGCTGGTTGCCCGCGAAGGCACGTTCCTGCGCTACACCGCGAACGTCGCGGCCCTGCAGAGCCTCTTGCAGTTCCTGTACGCGGAGTGCTGCACGCGCAGCAAAGCGGTTAAGCCGCAGAGCATCATGCAGATTTGCCGATAAGGAGGAAAGATGGCGAGCGATATTAAAGAAGTGGTCAAAGAGAAATATGGCCAGGCGGCGCTACGCGTAACCACCGGCGGAAGCAGCTGCTGCGGGGCGGCGTCGGCAACGGACGGAAGGTGCGACCCGATCACGTCCAACCTGTATAACGCGTCCGAGCTGCAGCAGATCCCGGAGACTGCACAACTGGCATCGCTCGGCTGCGGGAATCCAACTGCACTGGCAGAGCTGAAGCCAGGGGAGATTGTTCTGGACCTGGGCTCGGGCGGCGGCATCGATGTGCTGCTTTCAGCGCGACGCGTGGGTCCGAGCGGGAAGGCTTACGGCTTGGACATGACCGATGAAATGCTGGCGCTGGCCAATGAGAACAAGCAGAAATCCGGCATCAGCAATGTTGAGTTTCTCAAAGGCGAGATCGAACACGTTCCATTGCCCGACAACGCTGTGGATGTGATCATCTCCAATTGCGTAATCAATCTTTCGGCCGATAAAGACCGCGTCCTGCGCGAGGCCTTCCGCGTACTCAAGCCGGGCGGGCGGCTAGCTGTTTCCGACGTGGTAACCCGCGGCGAGATGCTTCCCGAGATACGGCGCAGCGTGCTGCTGTGGGTGGGATGCATCGCCGGCGCGCTGGAAGAGAATGAGTATCGCGCCAAGCTGGCATCGGCAGGATTCGAGAAGATTGAGATTGAGCCCACGCGGATTTACCGCATCGAAGACGCGCGCGACTTTCTTTGCGGCCAGGGAGTGGATGTGGACGCTATCGCCCCGCAGGTGGACGGCAAATTCATGAGCGCTTTCGTGCGCGCGGTGAAACCGGGAGGCTGTTGCGCGCCGGGATGTTGCCAGTAACCACCGCCCCGTTTCTGAGGCCACGCGACCATGCACTACAACGTCCTTTTTCTGTGCACAGGCAACTCCTCACGGTCGATCATGGCGGAAGCCATTCTCAACCAGAAAGGAGCACCCATCTTTACTGCTTACAGCGCAGGCAGCCATCCCTCAGGCCAGGTTCGGCCTGAAGCTTTGCAACAGCTCGCGACGGCTGAAATCCCGGTGGACGGACTGAGGAGTAAAGATTGGAGCGAATTTTCACAAAGGGGCGCGCCCCGGCTCGATTTTGTCTTCACGGTTTGTGACCATGCGGCGAGGGAAGTGTGTCCTGTTTGGCCGGGGCAACCCATGACTGCGCATTGGGGTGTGCCCGATCCGGCCGGGGTCCGGGGAACCGCGGCAGAAATTGCCGCTGCGTTTCGCAATGCTTTCATTATTCTCGACCGGCGAATCAGCCTGTTTCTGGCGTTGCCATTGGCGAAGCTCGACGGACTCGCCATCAAGCGCGAAATAGACAACATCGGGCAGCAATGAGCAATAGCTTTATGTTCCTGATCAGCTAGCAGCGGGCTGCACCGCCGCGCGACCATCACCCGAGACAGGGCGGATGCCAGCCAGCTTCACGGTTGCCGACCATAGCTTCTTTGTCGCGTCATCATCCTGGGCCTCTTTGGTCGGCGTCGCTTCGCGGCACTTGTAGAAATACTTCCCCGTGACGTTGGCGACTTCAGGCGCTGAAGCCAGATAAACGATCGTCTCCGCGCCTTTCTCGGGCGATATAGCGAGATACTTGGCGAGGCGAACGCCCAGGGAGAGCATGCCGCCGCTTTCGTCGCCGAAGCGCGTGGCCACGAATCCGGGGTGGAGACTGTTGGCGGTTACACCGGTGCCAGCCAGGCGGCGCGCCAGTTCGCGAGTATAAAGAATGTTGCAAAGCTTGGTCTGGCCGTAGACGCGAAAGCCGCGGTAGTCTTTGGCCGATTGCAGATCGTCAAAATCAAGGCGCTTGCCTTTGTGAGCGTCAGACGCAGTGTTAATGATGTGCGCGGGCGCAGAGGCCTGCAGGCGATCGCGAAGCCCTTCAGTCAGGACGTAATAGGCCATGTGGTTCAAAGCGAAGGTAAGCTCCAGGCCGTCTTCGGTCACATGGCGCGAGGCAAAAAGGGCGCCAGCATTGTTGATCAGCACGTCAATGCGGGGTTCGACAGCAGCAATCTCAGAGGCCACGCGCCTCATCTCCGCGAGTCGCGACAAGTCGGCGTAATGGATGCTGTGGGTAGCGCCCGGACCAAGTTCGCGCAGGCGAGAGAGCGTTTCTTCGCCGCGGCCCTTATCGCGAGCCACCAGCACCAGGCGCGCGCCCAGGGCGACTAGCTTCTCGGCAGCAACCCTGCCGATTCCGGACGTAGCGCCGGTGATGACGACGACCTTGCCCCGCATAGTTGTGTCCTTTCCCGAGCCGATAGTGTAGCAAGACACGCGTTGATGCTTGGCTTCAGTCGATTCCAGCAGGCCATCGCTTGTGCCTTTCTGTCATTGAAAGTGAGCCATCATGGCGCAGCCGTGAAACACCTTAAGATGATATAAGTATCGATATATCAATGCGTTAGCTACAGGTGACACTTTGGCCTAAGGACTGCATTAGTGATTCTTCAGAAGTGCTGAGTCCAGGCGCCGCTCACGGGGACAGGTGATCCCTGGAGGTAGGGTGAACGGCGCCGGCAGCACGCGATAGCAATCCTGGCCACTAGTACAAACGGTTTTTTCCCCGACCTGCAGTTTTTATTGCCATTTTGTAGTGCGATTGAAATCAGGGTCGCTTGCCGACGTAACTACGCCGCGTAGACCCAGGGTGAGAACTGAGAGGAGACCGAGAGAGCCGTGCAATCCGCAAAAGCAATTGAGACCAATGTGCTGTTCGCACGGACAGAGACGAAAACCTCTACGAAGGCTCGAGTGCCGGAGAGCGGGCTGTTTCCTCGCGTCGCAGACGATGCCGATATCCGTCCAGCGCAGCTGCTGGGCTTGCTGGTGGCTTGCGTACCAACGGCCTTGCTGGTTGCAGCCCGGGGCAGCGTTCATCTCTTGTGGCTCGGGGCAAGCGCGCACACTGTTCTGTGCGTCGCTATTGCAGCAGCGACAGCGGTGGTAGGTGCGTGGTTGGGGCGAGAAGCCAAGCTATCTTCCCATCCTTCAATCTCGCTACTGGCGGCCAACTATTGCGGCATCGCTATTTTGGCGGGGGCGCAAGCTTTTGAGACGAGTCCGGTACATCTTTTTCTGCAGACATTCGCGACGCTCCTGTGGGTGATCTTGTGCAGCGGCAGCGCGGTAATCTTAATGTCAGCAGCCTCAGCTCGTCGCTGTATCCGCACGCGGCTGGTAACGAATCCGTGGCATTTTTACGCGACGCTGAGCCTGACTTTCGCGTTGCTTTGCGTGGCCATGATGCTGCTGGACGCGCCGGTCTTTCATTCCCTCGAGCGCGCCCGCATAGTGCGCCTCGGGGTCCTGGCTCTGGCGGCCAGCGCGCTGCCCGTTATCCTGGTTGGGAGCTTTGTGATTTACAGGCGCAAGCGGCAGCCGGTGATTCTGTTCTTCAATCTGGGTCTTTACCTCTACGCGCTGGCTGTGGTGGCGATAACGGCAGCTCCGCAGTGGTCGCTCCCGTGGTGGGGCGGACTGGGGCTGGAACTGATCAGCGCTTTCTCAGTTGCCTACGGCGTGCTGGAAGCCAATCGCGCACGCGACCGTCTGGACCTGATCGGCGCGCTGGCGGCGCGTTCGCATGAGCTGCAGAAGTCGCACGCGGACCTCGCACACTCCGAACTTCGTTACCGCTCGATGGTCAACAATGCGCCGTACGGCGTGTTCCGTCTCAACCACTGGGAGCGCTTTGAAGCCATCAATCCCGCGCTGCTGGACGCGCTGGGCTACGAGCCGATGCATCCCTGCACCTGGCTGCCTTCGTTCGCAGAATTGTTCCGCGAGCGGGAAGACTACGGCAACATGATTCACGAGCTGCGGCGCACCGGACGATCGCAGAGAGAGGTCTTCTGGAAGCGCAAAGACGGCGCACCGTTCAAAGTTCGCCTGCAATGCCGTCGCGTCCCGGGCGCGAGCAATGATTCGCCGTGGTTTGAAGGCATCGTGGAGGACCTGAGCGAACAGAGCTCGCTGGAAGAGCAGCTGCGACAGTCGCAGAAGATGGAAGCCATCGGGCGGCTGGCGGGCGGAATTGCCCACGACTTCAACAACCTGCTGACCATCATCAACGGCTATACGGGAATGTTGATCGATACGTTTTCCGACAGCGATCCGCGCCAGGCCGACGCACAGCGAGTGAAGCACGCGGCGCAGCAGGCAGCCGCGCTTACGCGCCAGTTGCTGGCCTTCAGCCGCAAGCAGGTGCTGTCGCCGACCACGCTTGACCTGAACAACGTGGTGGAAGACCTGGCCAAGATTCTTCCCCGGTTGCTGGGTGAAGACGTCGACCTGGCTTTTGTGCCCGAGCGCAAGTTGTCTGCCATCTGCGCCGACCGCGGGCAACTGGAACAGGTGCTGATGAACCTGATCGTCAACTCGCGCGACGCCATGCCCAATGGCGGAAAGATCACAATCGAAACCAAGTCTGAATTCCTGGACGAGAAGTACAGCCGCAGCCGCGGAGTTATTCCAGGCGAGTACGTCATGCTCGCGGTGACTGATACCGGTTGCGGCATGGACGCGGCCACGCAAGCCCGCATCTTCGAGCCGTTCTTCACTACCAAAGAAGAAGGCAAGGGCACAGGATTGGGGCTGGCCACGGCTTACGGCATTGTCAAGCAAAGCGGCGGGCATATCGCCGTTTACAGCGAACCAGGGCAGGGCACAACATTCAAGGTCTATTTCCCGACGGCCGCGGCGACAACACAAGTGGAAGAGGAGAACGCAGCCACACATCACCGCCCACGCGGAGAGACGATCCTGGTGGTGGAAGACGAAGAGTCGGTGCGCGACATGATTGCGCAAGCGCTGCGCCGCAGGGCTTACAAGGTAATCGAAGCCAGCAGCGGCGAAGAGGCACTGGAGCTGGTGGGCAAAGGAGAATGCGATCCCCAACTGCTCATCACCGACATCGTGATGCCCGGAATTCGTGGCACCGAGACCGCGCAGAAGCTGACGTCGATGGTTCCGGGACTCAGCGTGCTGTACATGTCCGGATACACCGATAACGCCATGTTCCACCAGAGGGTCCTTGACGCCGGAGCGTGCTTCCTGCAGAAGCCATTCACGCTCGATGTGCTCGACGATAAAGTCATTCAGGCGCTTGATTCGCGATCCGCAATGACGGTCTGAGCGCTACGCGGCCTTCCGTGGCCGTCGAGCGCTTCCCGCATCCGGTACTTCTTCGCCCAGCGCGGTTGCCAGATCGATCTGATGGTCCTGCTCGTTCACCAGAATCTGGCGAATCTGCTCGGCCATAGCGAACTCGCCCAGCTCTTCGCATTGCCGAACACGCTCGCGATAGTTGCGAATCGTCTCGTTCTCGTTCTCCAGGTCGAAACGCAGCATCTCACGAGGGTCATCGGAAGTCTTGACCGGCTTGGGATTGACGGTGGGCATTTTGCCCAGATAGTCGATCTGGCGGGAGATGATCAGCGCATGATCCAGCTCCTGGCGCGCGTGAATTGCCAGCTGATCGGCGATGTTCATGTATTCAGCTCCCTTCAGGACCTGGGAGTAGACGACGTAGGCAATCACAGCCTGGTATTCCCGGGCAAGATCCTCATTCAACAGCTCGGCAAGACGCTCGCGAGAAATCCGGGTTGGAGCAGCGGGTTCTGCGGATGTTCGTTGGGCCACGTGGTTGTTCCCTCGCTTGTGAAAATGTCTGTAGATTTGGATGCAGCTTTCTGAGCCCAGGCGAGCAGCGGCCTGCAGCTTCTCCGGTGCAAAGAAGGGTTTCGATGGCCGTCATTCCTGAGCATGGATAGCCTGGAGGTTCCCCTGAACCGCGGGCGTACTCTGTTTCCTGAGTTCATCGAGCTGACGCTGCAGCTCTCGCCATTCGTCCTTGTGTCGCTTGGTTTCCAGCGGCCGGCCGAGATCGCGATAGAAATTCAGCACGTTGGCGCGAAGTTCGGGTGTGGCGGTTCCGTAATTGCCTTGCGCCAGCATATTGACCAGGTGCGCGTAGGTCTTATCCGCCAGGCTGTATTCCGAAGGCTCCGTTGGCTCGCCGGTGTCGAGATCGAAATTGGCAAGCTTGGGATCGCCCTGGTCCCCAGCCTGCGGAAGCGCGGGGCTGCTGATTCTCACCAGCAAAACGTGATAGGCATCGACAGTATCTTCCACGCTGCGGACAAAGATTTTTTCCGTCCGCTGGTTGGGAATCTTTACATCGAGTGTCTTCAAAGGGCCGATCTTGGGCAGGATCCTGATCAGCACCGCCATGAAGCGTGAGAAGAAACCGGGCCGGTTGTAGTTCTTCCCCCACTCTTTCTCATATTCCGACCGGCGCACGATGTAACGGAATTTACGAGGATTGAAGTTGGGGGTAGACTCCAGCTCCTTCTTCTTGGTAATCAACGCTACCTCCGTGAAGCGCGGGATCCAGACGCTGAGCGCGTGGCGGTAATTGCCGATGGCGCGGTCCTCATCGGGCAGGAGCGTCCGCAGCTCGATGCCGTAAACACGCAGGAACGCTCGTTCCAGCAGCGGCTTGGCCACCGCAAATCCTATGAAGTCGTGAAAGGACTGCGAAGCATAGTGCTGTTGCGCAACCTGAAGAACATCAAAGCCAAATTCGGTGCGAATGTGCGCCTTGGGATCTTTCGCGTAGGTCACCTCTTTTCCGTATTTCTTGCCCAGCTTGGGAAAAGAGAGCGCAACCGCCTGGTTGACGAAGGGATGACCGGTGTTGTCGGAGACGTAGTGCGCCAGCGCGCCCAGGGCGAAGGCCAGCTCGTTGAGGTCTTGGGCATCGCGAATCATCTCTTCCACGAAATCGCCGCTTCTCAGGTAGTGGACCAGGTCGCTGAAGAACTTGTTTTCCGACGGGTAATAGCCCATGTCCTGGATCAACGAGCCGCCGTAGGCGAAGGCGTGAGCCACGCGCAGATCGTCATCGGTCGCGTTGGGAAAATGGGCGACGAGGATCCTCTTGATATCGCGATCCCACAGAAAATCGATGATCTGCTCGTGCGTTAAAACCGAGTAAGCCTGCGCGGGCCGGGCGGGAACCAGCAGCAGGGATCCGACAAGCAGAGCGCTTAAGAGTTGCGCTGTTTTCTTTCGCAAATGAAACATCATCCTCTGAGCTCGATTAGATGCATTCAGGTGCAGAGCTGTCATCCCTAAAAGAACGGAATTAGGCCAGGGGACCGGGAAAACAGCTACCAGGTTCGCTGAATAGGATGGGCTTCAGTGTTAAAGACTACGCGATTCAGGTCCAGGGTCTCGCGGGGAGCGAAGGTCAGATAAAGATACTTCATGGTTTCCGCCAGAAAGTAGCTCTCCATGCGATCGTCCTTTTCCCGGGTCTCCACGCTCCGCAGGCCGGCATAGCCTGATCCGGTCTTGCAATAGTGGACCAGGCTGCCGATGAAGGTCGAAGCCATGTCCAGATACCGCGAGTCCTTGGTGTAGAAATAAAGATAGTAAGCGGATTCCATGATCTCAGGCCGCAAGTGGTAGGCGGGACGCAATGCCTTGAAAGTTGAGTAATCGATCTCCTCCGGCTCCACGCCAAATCCGGTCCACATCTTATAGGACGACTCCTGCAACTTGCGCGCGCGATCCAATTCGCCGGCACGCGCCAGCACCGCGGGGAAGAACGCATCAAGTGCGCCGTAATGAGTTGCCGTGCGTTTGCCGGTATTCATGTTGGCCTGGCCGTACCAGAGTCCGGTGCGGGTATTGTCGGCAAGATACTTGTTGATCGCGTCAATGCTCGCCTTCCACATGCGCCGGCAGTCTTTATCGTCAAACAGGATCGAGGCCTTCAGCAGGTATTCATAATACGAATCAATGCCGCCGCTGATGTCGCTGGTGGGGTCCGTCCACTCGCCCGTCTCCACGTTGATCGCCGAACCCATCAGCCCGATCTTCGACCGCCGGCTGTAGAGCGCCATCAATGCCGCTTTGGCTTTGTCGAAGTAAATCTCCTTGCCGCTGAGTTTGCTCAGGGTGCCGAACTCGATCAGCAGTGTGCCGATCTCCGCCGGATTGCTTTCCACTCCGCTATGCGCGCCGGTCTTCAAGTTAACGTTCACATACGGCATTCCGGTAGGCGAGTTGAAGGCCGGCAGCAGCCGGTTGCCCAAATTGTCGGCGAGGTTGAGCAGCCGTTCGTCGCCGCTAAGCTGGTAGCTGCTCAGCAGGCCGCCCAGCAGACGGATCGTGACCTCGAATGTCTTGACCTCCATGTCCTTGTCGAACGACAGGTTCTGGGCGATGTACTCACGGGTCTTGTCGGCCTCATCGTTGAGTCCCATCAGGATCATGGTGTCCAGAGCGTCAACCGGCGTCATCAGCAGCGACGAAGAGTACCAGTCATGAGGAGTGCGGCTCAGCGGGTTCAGCTCGTCATGTCCCCACGCATATTGCTTGTACGCGTGCCACGCGTCGAGAAACTCCGAGCGCACCTGTTTAGCCATGGGGCCGGGATCGGCGGCCGCGCTTCCTGGCTTGCTTGCGGCCTTGTCGGAAATGCTTGGCTGGGCCCGGCAAAAGGAAGCGATCAGAATCAGGTTGAGGATAACTATCCGTATTAAGAGGGCGCGCACAATGGGCGGATTTCCTGTTCTCCACGGGCCGAGATAAGACGGGACACTGTATCCATGATAACGCAGTCGCTGACAAAGCCGCTCCCTTCATGAGTAACGATAGTCCACTGCCGTGGTCATGCCGCACAAATGAGGCAGGGGCGGAGAACAATCTGGGGCCGGCGAGTTAGGAGGACGAGGAGTTCGCGCGGCCCCGGACGGCTGGCTGCAAAAGAAGACTACTTATTAATGTCTTCTTTGTTTTCCAGACGTTTCACCAGCGCTTCGAGCGCGGGTTTAAATTGATCGTTCGCCCCGGCCTCGGAGAGCTTCATCTCTTTCACAGCAGTGTCGTAATCTCCTTTCGCCACCGCCAGGCGCGCCTGCTCGTTGTGCACCAGCCAGTGGTTCGGATTCTTCTTGATGTTGGCGCGGAAGATGTCAAACGCCTGCTCCTGCTTGCCCTGCGTCTGCAGTTGACGGCCGTATCCGTGCAACTGAAGCACGGTGGCCATGGCCAGGGCCTTCGTCCGCGGCGCTTCCGCTTCCTGCTTGCGATTGAGAGCTTCAAGGATGTTGGCCTTGCCTATCAGGTTCTCGAATCGCTCTTCCACCTGGATGGAGCGGTCTTCGTACTTCAGAGCTTCGTCCAAATCGGTCTTCTCGGTGTACAGATAAGTCGCGGCTTCGTCCCATGCCTCCCACGTGTACTGCTGGATTCCGCGCAGCTGTTTGCGCAGCTTGTCTTCCACGATCTCGTGGGTATTCACCTCGACCTTGAAGGGCACGGCAACTTTGTCCCAGCGCATGGTGATGGTGGCTGCGTTGGGCTTGGGATCGTCGAAGTCGTAGGTCAACGCCTCGTGAAATTCCGAGCTCTGCGGCTTCACCGTTACCCGCAGGGCGTCTTCCTTCTGGTCATAGCTGAAGCTGCCCCACGCCGTGGCGGTCTTTGAGAAGATTACTGTCCACTCGTTTTCGTTGGGAATCATGTGCAGGCCGTAGACGCCGGCGGCCAGCGGCTGGCCCTCAACGGTTACCGGGTCGCTGAAATTGATAGTTGTGTTCTCATTGGCTCCGGCGCGCCAGACTTTGCCGTAGCCTTCCAGGCCACCGAAGACTTTGCGCCCCTTCACCTGCGGGCGGTGATAAATGATGGTGATATTCGTGACTCCGATCTTTTGCGTTACTTGCGCGCGCTGGCTGTCGCGCGGCAAATCCAGTAACGCCGATTGCGCCTGGGTGCGCGGCGCAAACGACAACAATGTTCCTGCAGCGAGTGCGGTGGTAAGGACGTGTCGGTGGATCATGGATGCCTCCGGAAGGAAATTCTCGAGAGCGAGCCCGTGTAAATGTCTGCTTAGACGCTGGCCGAACCCGCTTGTTAGCGCTGGTCCCTCCTCCCGCCCGCTGTTCGTTATCGGACACATCTGTGAAACATTCTTAAAGGCTTCTGCGTACTCTCTTCCATGCGCAAGACATTTAAGATCGTCCTGCTGATTTGCCTTGGTTACCTGCTCTTCGCCGTGGCCGCCGGAGTAATTATCGGCGACGCCAGCGTTCATCTTTTTCGTCGACCCCTGCGTCATCGCGCCCAGGCCGCTGCGCTGGTGAGCCAGAACTATGGCGCCGAGCTTCAGGACGTTTCTATTACCCCGCTCGACGGGGCCGTCCTCAAAGCCTGGTACGTTCGCCCGCAGAGCTTTAACGGCAGCGCGGTGATCCTGCTCCACGGCATCACCGACAACCGCGAGGGCGTTGCCGGCTACGGCAAGCTCTTGCTCGATCACGGATACGCCGTGCTGCTGCCTGACGCCCGCCGCCACGGTGAGAGCGGCGGTGACCTGGCTACCTACGGCGTCAAAGAGTCCGACGACATTCACCGCTGGGTCAATTGGCTCTACGCTCACGATCTTTCTCCCGGGCAGTGCGTTTACGGCTTCGGCGAATCCTACGGCGCGGCGCTCATGCTGCAATCCCTTGCCGCCGAGCCAAGGTATTGCGCCGTCGTGGTGGAGAGCCCGTTTTCCACCGCGCGCGAGATGAGCTTCGAGCGCATCTCCGGGCCCCTGCATCTGGGCCCGTGGTTTGGCAAGACCATCGGCCGGCCCATCGTGGACACTGCCGTGCTCTACGCGCGCTGGCGCTACGGAGTCGACCTTTTTAAGCCCAGCCCGCTCGATGCCGTCGAGCACTCCACAGTTCCGGTGCTGCTCATCCACGGCGAGCGCGACCGCAACATCAGCCCGCGGCACTCGCTCATGCTCGCCCGCTCGGCGCCCGACCACGTGCAACTCTGGCTGGTTCCCAAAGCCGGTCACACCGCCGCATGGGCTGCCGCTCACCAGGAATTCGAAGCCCGCGTGCTCGGGTGGTTCCAATCTCATTCCGCACATGCCCCTGGGTCACCCCAGGTTCGCTTGCAGTAAGCGGTAGTAAGAAGGAAACGCATTGTTGCCTCCCGATGCCGGCAATTACATGCTTTTCCGATCACCGGATCACCCGATCACCTGATCACCCGATCACGGCGATTTCCCGATCCCCAGCCTCTCCTGAATCCGCCTCACGATTTCCCGGTGGACATCGGCTACGCGATGATGAGCTTCAATGGTCATCACTCGCTGCGGCTCGCGCCGCGCGATCGCCAGGTACGCGTTGAGCACGCGATCGTGAAACTCGCGGCTCTCCTGCTCGAAGCGGTTTTCATCACCGCGCTGGCGTTTGCTCTGCGCCACGTTGCGGCGGCGCGCCCGCTTCAGGCTGGCCGCGGCATCGCCCAGCATCAGGATGGTGAGATCGGGCTTGAGATCGTGGCAGAGAAGCCGATGCAGCTCGTGCACCACTTCGGTTCCCAGTTGCCGCCCGCCGCCCTGGTAGGCTTCGCTGGAGTCGGTGAAGCGGTCGCACAGCACCCACTCTCCGCGACTGAGCGCCGGCAGGATCAGCTGGTCGATATGCTGGGCGCGGTCGGCAAACATCAGCGCCAGCTCCGCCCGCGCCGACAGGCCCGAGGTCCGCGAACTGAGCAGCACCGCGCGCAGCTTTTCTCCTATCGCTGTGCCGCCCGGCTCCGGCGTGACGATCACTTTCAGCCCCTGCCCGCGCAGCCAGCGGGCAAGGTTCTTCAGCTGCGTGGACTTGCCCACGCCGTCGAGTCCTTCAAAGGTGATGAATTTGCCGCGCAAGACGTTAGTCGCTACTCAATAGTTGGTGTTTCGGACAATCCCCGAAGATTTTTCCGATCCCGGCGATTCGGTGTCATCAGCGGTTTTGCCTTCCCGATGACGGCGATGTCGGCGATCACGGCGTTGACGGCGATCACCCGGTCACCCGATCCCGCCTTCCTCTGTGTCCTCTGTGGTGAAAAGGTTTCCGGCCCCGGCGATCTATAATGTTCCCGTCTTAAAATCCCTTCTTGCCCGGCAAGAACAAGGACCTCAACTTGCGCCTTGGCGATGACATTGACGATCACTGTTCGCGCTGCAAGCGTACCACGGACCACTCCGTCGTCTCCATGATGGGCGACGAGGTGCTCAAGACCCGCTGCCGCACCTGCAACAGCGAACACAAATACCGCCAGAACAAGAGCCGCAGCAAAGAGATGACCGCCAGAGAAGCCTACGACAAAATCGTGGCCTCCATCACCGGCTCCCCCGCCGAAGAACCGACAGAAAGGAAGAAGAGGAAGAAGGGAACGTAGGTTCGTTTTCGAAACCCCGAGGCCGTCTCTTCTCTGGGTCCCCTGTTGTGAAGATCTTTCCGTGGTGAGGGTTTTTTGCGTATTCCGGCGATCCCGCGACCACCGCTCTCGCTTGCCAAATTACCAAATTGCCGAATCCAGAATGGCGCTCCTCTGCCTTTTTGCGATCACCCGCACTCCTGTACCCCCTGCCCCCTTGGGATGGATCCCACATCATCCCCGGTGATTGAGGTGACCCCTTCGAGTGAGACAGTGGGAAAAGTCCCAATCAACCGTTCGCTGCCATTGTGTGGACGAACGGGGTTGTTAGTTGCAACAAGAGGACCAGCTGAGGAAGCGGAGGCGAGCTCTGCTGGAGAGCAACTCGC
>DATGHX010000022.1:0-7667 GCA_035307585.1 Candidatus Angelobacter sp. | reverse complement strand
GCGCGGGTGCAACCTCGGGAATCTTGCATCTGGCGCAGGCACAATCGAATCGTGGCCCACGCGGTCGGAAGAAAGACTTTCGCGACGCAGAGCGGCTGGTGAAGCGTCTGGTAGCCGATGAGCTGAAGTTGAGTTTTGTGCGGGTGAGGGTGCGCCACAGGCGCTGTTCCCAATCCGGCGCCGTAGATACCAGCTGACGCGGGCTCGCGTCCAGTTACAGAATCAGTTGGAGCTAGGCACTGGATCGCGAGCCTCTCGCGTCGTCGTCCAGAGTTGTTTGCTCACTGGCAGTTGGCACGTAGCGTGGCTCCATGATGGGAGCCGGATGACGCGAGAGTGTCCTGTCCGGTTCTGCGAGCGCCTCGGGGTGAAACTCCCCGGGGCGACTCTCCCGGTCACTCTGACAAATATTGCTCAATTGCCTAAGAGGATGTTGCAAGGGCGTTCTCTTTGCCGAGACATCTGCCTTCGAGAAGTATGACGACGAAGTACAACTCAGGTTACTTATTCAGCTCTGCGGGCCAATTCACCAATCGCTCGAAATTCTGCGCCTGGGCTACATTCGGAGATGTGTTCATCAAAAGGCGCTCATCAGGCACGACATCATGCCAGCGGCCGTTCATGTAACGTGCAGCCACCTCGAACAGCGCGTTCGGAGCGCTGAGGTCGACTGTATCGCCCTCAGGCTTCACCGCAACGGCCGGTTTCCGGGTTAAGTTTACGGGTGTTCCCGGCGGAAGTGGTAGGTCAGGCTGAGGCCGGCATAAGATGCTTTGCGCAGGCCTACAATGCGCTCGAAGCGAGCCGCATCGCCGGGGAGTTGCAGCGTTTCCAGAGTTTGTCCGGTGTAACCGCTGGCGGCCAGGAAGTTCGCGCTTGCGTCGAATAGGCCCTCGCGGAAGCTGCGGGTTAGCGAGCCTCGAATCTCGCGGACTGGGACAGCGGTAAACGCGTCGCCAAGGGGTTTGCGGCCCACGTATTCCAGTTCCGTCCCGCCGCGCAGCTTCCAGGGCAGCCGAATGTTGGTTCCCGAAACATCCCAGATCAGGCGCGGGGCCTCGGGAACATCCTGCGCAGTAAGGATTTCGTGGGCATTGGCGCGCGCGAATGTGGCCTGCAGAGACGCAAATGAAAAACGATGATGCACCGAGAACGTCAGCGCGCGAATCACCGACGGCCCGACGTCCTGCTGCAAGCCGGTGTCGGGATCGATTCTGGCCAGTTCCTGCGAATTTCTCACGCGGGACAGGGTGAGCCGAAATTGTGTCGATGCCAGAGTTTCGGTGGCGACGAATTGATAGGCGCGGGAAGTGGCGATGGGAGTTCCCTGCGCTTGTCCTAGGCCAAGGCGCGGATCGTTGGTGTGAAAAGCTTCGCCGTAGCTGAAAGCGAGCAGCGGAATGCGGGTCTTTTCCGGCGCACGGAGGGCTAGAGTACAGCGCGGAGAAGTAAAGCCGGAGTTCCGCTTGTACGAATTCACAGGAAAGAGATGATCGGTATTGTTGAAAAAGATTTGGTCGTGGCGCGCGCCGAGGTTGTAGGTCAGGAACGTCGACCAGGATCCACTAAGAGAGGCATAGGGCGCCTCGTCCCCAATGGTGAAGGTATTCAGCGTCACGGCTTGGAATAATCCGGCCGTGTTCGCCCGCGCCAATTCTGCATTGCGGGGCGCGTCCTGTCGCAGGTCTAGGCCCGCGGTAAACGAAATCTTGCCAGTGACTTGCTGGCTGAATGCGGTGTTGCCTCCGGTGACGGTGCGAAACTCTGATTGGCGAATCAAACCATCGCCAAAATTGGACTGCAGCCGCAGACTGTAAGTACGAAAGAATCCGGAGAACTGCACTTGACGCCGGGCCGAGATTTGCCAGGTGTTGCTGGCAACAAAGAGCGAAGTGTGGGTCAAGTCCTGCTGCCGCGGGTCAATGGTGTCGCCCGGCAAGCGCACAGCGATCGGTGACAGTCCCGGCAAATGAGAGAAACCATAGTAAGCCGCGCCGAACAGCGTGAACTGGTGACGGCCCAGAGCGAATGACCGCTGTCCATTGAGCTTGTATTGCTTGCGATTCTCCGGCAGGGCCAGGAACCCGTTTCCGCCCGCGATCTCCAGCGCTAGCCAAGCCCCGGTTTGTGGGTTTTCGGGACTCCATCCGGTGACAAAATCGTAATCGTGCATGTCTCCGGTGACTCGAGCGAATGGTTCCATCCGAGGTCGAAGACCATAGGCGACCGCGAGGTTGACGGCGTTGTTGCCATGCCGCACATCGAGAGCACCAGCGTCGGCCTCTACGTTGCCTATGGCGGCGGGAATCAGCAGGTTCGGGTCGGCATAGCCGTTGCCGTGCGCGTTTGCCGGCAAGTTGTTCTGGAAAAGAAAATCCCCGATCTGGATGTACTGTGCGATGGGTTCGCCGTGGTCGCCCGCCACGCCGGCCGCAAAGAACTGGGGCGCTTTTACTCCTCCGGAGGCGGTCTCGACGGGAAGACCCGGTAAGGAAACCGGAACACCCGGTAATCCGGGGTTCGCTTCGATTAAATCTTCCCTGGAATAGACTTGCGCCGGCAGATCGTTAGCCACTTCGTCACTGCCGGCTACGACCGTTACGGTCGAAGATTCTCCGAGCTGAATCTTGATTTCCGTGTCCGCGCTGATGGTCAGAGGTAGAGTTACCGGGGAATAACCCTGCGCCGAGACTTGCAGCTTGTAGTCGCCGGGTCCCAGCGTCAGGCGGAAGTTTCCTTGCTGGTCGCTGACAGCGACGGTCTCTCTGGTCTGCAAGGTCGCACCGGATATGGGAACTCCGCGACCGGTAGTGACCTCCCCGGTCAAGTTGAGCCGGGCTATGTTTCCTGACAGCAGCGGAGACGCTGGGCTGTTGGCGTCATCAACCGCCCAGGCAGGGCCAGTCAGCAGAGACACAAGCACGATGATGTGGCACAATCGCCGCATTAGTTGCTATCGTCTCGCATCCTGCGTAAAGCTAGCCAAAAGCGTCCGGGCTTGATCCGAGCCCAAAGTGTGCAAGCTGACTGCTTGTTGCAAGTAGCGTTCTGCACTCATGGAATCTCCCACTTTCAGCGCGATCGCCCCAGCGTGGCGCAGCAGCTTCGCATCGCGGATGCCCACGGCCAACGCGGTCTCAATCTGTTTGCGGGCTTCTGCATCTTTGCCGTTGACGTGCAGGGCCCAGGCATAGGCGTCCAGCGTGTACACATCATGCCGCCAGGCGTATTCCTGCTGCGCAATCTTCAATGCCTCGGCCGGCTGATGCGCGCGGTCGGCATAATAGAAGACCAGCTCGCGACTGGAGTTATCTTTTCGGTTTGACTCGGCCCGAGATTTCATCTCGAACTCTGCGAAGGCCTTCCGGGATTCCTCGGTACGTCCAGCCAATTCCAGCGCCTCGGCCAGGTCGTATAGGTTCTCGGCATGGAGTGCGGCTTGATAGCGTTGCTGTAAGAGAGCTACCGCGTCGCTGTAACGCTTCTGGGTGATGCGCACCTTGGCGAGATTGCCCAGCGCATAGTGATAACCGGGAAATAGCGCCAGTGCCTGCTGCAGAATCGTGTCCGCTTCATTGGTTTTTCCCGCGCTCAGTTTCAAGTGACCCATCTGCGAAAGAATCCATGCCCGGTCCTCAACTTCGGTGGGTGGCGTGGACTGGTAGGCCATGTCCATCAATTCGTATGCGCCATCCACGTCGCCAAACAACTCACGCAGATATGCCGCGCGGGTCATACCGGGAAGATTGCCGGGACGCAAGTTCAACATCCACTGGGCGGCCGTTTCAGCATCCTTGTAGTTTCCGAGTTCGGCATTGGCGTCGGTGAGGAAGCCATAGATAAGGACGTCGTCGGGCACCCTCTTGTTGAGTATTTTGGCGGCGTCCAGGGCGGCGGGGAATTCGTGCCTTCCCAGCAGCAGCCAGACATGGACTTTCTCGCCATCGAGATTTGCGGGGGCCAGCTCAAATGATTTCTTTAGCGCATCCTCTGCCTGAGCGTAGTACGCGACCTCGGAGGTCTCACGCGCACGGCGAGCCAAGGCCATCGCCAACTGGTTATACCCAGCGTATTGTGTGGGTTTCTTCTCGATTGACTTTCGGGCTTCCGCGATGCTCCGCTCTGCTGGTGAGAGGTCTGGTTTGATGTTATTGGACTGCGCCGATGCGCAGAGGCCAGCGATCAGTAGTAAGAAAGCAAACATTCTTTTCATGACATTCCTCGATTTCTAAAGGGCGAATTGTGGCCGCCGTGCCTGCACAGCGGCCACAAGACTTAGTTGACCGGGCAGATGCCGGTCGGTTGTCCCGTGCAGCCTGCCTGACCGGGCCCAATGTGATGGCCGTTGCGCCCGCTGTTGGCCGGCATGATGTATGGGAACGTCGTGCCATAGCCTTCGCTGTTAAGTTGAACCCCATCCCCGATGGGCGTGCCGAACTTCAAGGGATCCACCAGGATTCCGGCCACCGCGCGTGAGGAGATGTCCACCACGTCGTCGATAGGCCGGCGTCCGTTGGGATAGCCTGCCAGATCGCCTGCCAGGAAGCCGAGCCGCTTCTGGCTGCCGACCGGAGTGGGAGCAATCCCGGTGTTCAGCCGCAGCAGATCAGCCACCGGACCCGCATCACCCGGACTGCAGCCCGGACAAATCGGTGGCTCGTACTGGGCGAGAATGAGCAGGTCGTTACGTGGATTCGGCGCCACTGGGATGCCGATGGAACTGAACACGCCCGCCAGTACCGGGTTGAGGAAAAAATTCGAAAACTGGGCATCGTTCTTGGGATCGTCCATGCTGAAACGATCTTTGGAGCCGGTGCCGATGATCAGTTCGTTGATCAGCGGATTTCCCTCGCGCTGTATTTGCTGGAAGGGCCCGAAGTCTCGCTCTGGATTGGGTGGGCGACGCACCGTGATGTGATGCCGCGAAGTTGCGCCGTAGGTCCCGATAACCGCCTGCTTGTCGCCGGCACCGTGAATCTTGCCGTCGACGGTGAGCATGGTGATAGGGACTTCCAACACAATGGAGTTGACGTTGAAACCGGCCACGGCGTCGGGCGCGTAGTTGTGGGTGTCGTCGGCATCTTCTGCGGCGGGCAGAACACCGCCCACACCCATGCGGAAGTTGAGGGAGTCGAAGGCAGCGCCGAGGTCGATGAAGAATGGATCATCCACCGTCCCCGCGAAGACGCGGACGCCGTTGCCCAGCTCAAAAATTCCCTGGTTGAACAGAGACTGGTAGTCCGGCATGGTCAGCGGACCCACGTTGGACGGGACTGCGAACAGCGTCTTCCCGTTGTTCAAGGAGGTCGATTTGCCATTCTTGACCATGGTCACGGTGTAGTTCTGGCGTAGGCTTAGACCTTCCGAGCCCGAACCGTCCAGCGCTGTGATCGGCGGGATTCCTGCAATGCCACCCACAAATCCGGTGAACAGATCGGGTTGGCGTATCTCTGTGGTGAAACGGAACTGGAAGGTCACGTCCTCCATTCCGTCCTGGTTGTTGTCAACTTTCATCTCGTACAGCACATTGGGATCGAAGGGGAAATAATTGGGACCGTTGGAAGGTTCGAGAAACGGGTCAACGTTCAAAATCATGGTGACCCGGTCCGGGTGGTCGTAGCTGACAAAAGCGTACCAGTCGGTGATGTCCGCGGTACGATCCAATGCCGTGATCGGTGCCTCGCGATGGCTGGACGCAAACAGGCTGGAGGGTACCAGCATGAACAACGCCATGGCGAAGGCCACCATTTTCTTAATTTTCCTCATGGAGATTGCCTCGGGGAGTGAAGTTGGTCGACGTAAGCCTTCCTTAGATTGCGCTGCCGTGCGTGGCGCCACGCTGGACAGTTACGGCTGCTACGTCTACTGCGCTAAGTACGCAGGGAAGCGGAGATTGGATTGGTTTCGGATGTTTGAGGGGTGATTTTTTCCGGTTCTTACGGCAGCTTGCCGAAGGCCCGAGAATGCTGTTATGGTTTCGCCCGAGCCGTTCCCGGTGAGGCCTGCCCCTGCCCTTAGGGAACGGGCTGCAGGGAAACGGATGGAAACCGGTTGAGCCGACTGGCAATCCGCGGTGCCGTCCCAGCCGTACTTCAGAGAGGAAGAGATAACTGTTTGTCCAGCGCCGAATTAAAAGGGGGCGCGGCCGACATTTCTCTATTGTCGGCCCTACGCTCCAGCGACGAAAACGCGATAGCTCTGCTGTACGACCGCTACTCTTCTATCGTGTACTCGGTCGCTCTGCGGGTGCTGGCGGACACCGGTGCCGCAGAGGACGTGTTGCAAGAAGTGTTCATGCAGTTGTGGCGCAATCCCGGGTTGTTCGACTCCTCCCGCGGGAACCTGGGGGCGTGGCTGGCGGTGATCGCTCGCAACCGCGCGATCGATATTCTGCGCAAGCGCCATCCGGAAACTGATATCACCGGTGTGGTCGTCTCCGTGGAACCCGATATGGCTGGAAATGCGCAACGGACTCGCGACGCCGAGAAGGTAAGAGGCGCCCTGGGTGCCATGCCGCCTGCGCAACGAAGCGTCGTGGAGATGGCTTACTTCGAAGGGCTCACCCACACCGAGATTGCCGCCAAGACAGGCGAGCCGCTGGGTACGATCAAGACTCGGATTCGCGCTGGATTGCTGGCTCTGCGCAAGGCTTTTAACTCATGAGCGCACACGAACAATTCGCCGAGGATCTCGCCCTTTACGCCCTGGATGGGTTGCAGGGGGAGGAGCGAGTGAGGCTGGAGAAGCATTTGGCGGAGTGTTCCGCATGCCGCCGCGAGTTGGAAGAACTCCGCGGGGACACGGCGCTGATGGCGCTTTCGACGACCGGTCCGACTCCGCCGTGGCGGGCGCGGCAACGCTTGCTGGATGCCGTTGCGCGCGAACCGCGCGCGGGTGCGGTTCGGACACGGCGCTCCTGGTGGGCGCCATTAGCCTGGCTGGCAGCCGCAGCCAGCATTCTAGTGGCCGGCTGGTTCTGGCGGCAGAGCGATCAGCGGGCGCAGCGAGTGGCCGAGTTGGAGACGATGCTGGCCGGGCAACAGGCGCAACTGCAGCGCGCCCGCGAGGTTGTGGAAACGCTCACCGCAACGAATGCGATGCGGGTGACGCTGGTCGTTACCAAGTCTAAGCTTCAACCCCAAGGCAAAGCGATCTATGTTCGAGATCGTTCCAGCTTGATTTTCCTGGCCAGCAATCTGCCGGCACTGCCTCCAACGAAGGCCTACGAGCTATGGCTGGTTCCCACCAGCGGTGCGCCGATTCCGGCTGGGGTGTTCAAGCCCGATGCCCAAGGCAGCGCGACTGTTATTAATCCGCCGCTGCCGGCAGGGGTGGAGGCCAAGACGTTTGCGATTACGGTAGAGCCGGAACAGGGGTCGTTGGTGCCCACGCCGCCAATCGTGATGGTGGGGGCAGGGGAATAGACAATCTCTTAAGGCCTGGTGGCGCTCCTCCGGAGCTCGATCGCTAAACACTTCTGGTTTGTCGGCAATTGGGAAGTTGACTTCCGGCTTGCGCGTTATACATGCGCGGAGGTCTCGTTCGGCTGTCGCAAACGATCGATCCAATATGCCCAACCGAGCACGATCGGGAAGAGGATGAGATCGACCGTCACGAGAACGTGGACGCTTGGTGGTGGCGCGCCGTTGAAGCTGAGTAACCAAAGC
>DATGHX010000021.1:0-133953 GCA_035307585.1 Candidatus Angelobacter sp. | reverse complement strand
AAGTCGGGGAACCTGATTGCTTCAGGCGGCGGCGCAGCTCCTCCGCTGTTGGGTGGAGGATCGAGCGGCAGTCTTCTTTGGATTCTGCTCATTGTCGTCCTGTTGCTGGCGGTAATGGGGCACAAGTGAGAACCGGCGATGTTCTCGCGCTGTTGCTCGTCGGTGCAATCGTCTATTTGTTTTGGAGGCTTGTGATGCAGCAGAAAAATTCTCCCGCGTCCGTTCCCGATTCTACCGGTAGCACTCTCGACCTGGGCGGCGATGTGTCGGGCACTCCCGCGGCGGCTCCTGTTGTCGATACCAGCGCCAGCGCGGACCAAAACACCGCGGAGAGTTCCATCGACCCTATTACGCAGTGGGCGAACGCGATCATGCATTTTGAGGGCGGCAATCCTTGGAACCTGAACATGCGGAATAACAATCCGGGGAACCTGAAGGTGACCGGATATGCCGGCCAGGTGGGAACTGACTCTCAGGGCTTCGCAATTTTCGACTCGGTGCAGAGCGGGATGGATGCGCTTATCGCGGACCTGCAAGCGGCAGTCCGCAAGTATCCCAATTACTCGCTGGTGCAGTTCGAGACTCACTACCTCGGCGGTAATCCGCTGGACGTTCCCGCGGAGGGGCAACCCGTAGTAGTCAATGGCAAAGTGCAGGGCAATCCGTGGGATTACGCGAATTACATTGCGAAGCGGATCGGCGTCTCTGCGAGTGACACACTCAGTTCAATTTTTGGAGGCTGAAAATGGCAAAGCAAAAAAGCAATCTGCAAATTTTCGCGGAGCATCACGCACTCGACCCGCTCACCGGGAAACCGAAAGCGGGCGTCTCTCCCGCTCCGGAGGGCTGCAAGTGCTCGGCGTGTGCTGCTGCCGTGAAGGATGACGGCGCGGTAATCGTCACGGAGGAGTAATTGTCAATCCTCTACCAGTACGCCTGCTCTGATGGCCATCGCTTTGAGCAGTTCGCGCAGCTCGCGGACTTCGACAAGGCGGTGCGCTGCAAGGTGCGCGGGTGTCGCAAACCCGCGGCGCGGGAAATTCACGCGCCAGGGCTGGCCTTCCGTGCGATGGCTTCCGACGCCGATGCATATCACCGGCACAACATCACGCGGCGGGTGGAGGGCGGGACGGTGACGGCGCTTCCCAATTCCGCGGCGGATCAATGCAAGTGTGGCGCGTGTTCTCGGCATCGTCGGCGGGCATCCGTCACCGATGTTGCGGAACCGGGAAAGGTGCGCTGAATGCCATTTCAACCGGATCAAGGCGGCTTCAATCCTCCGACTTTCGGCGGCACTGGCGGCACTGGTGGAAGCAGCGGCAGCGGTGGAAGCGGGGGCGGCGGCGGATCGACAACCCCGGGCGCTACTCAGTCGCCTACGCGGGCCGCGGCAACCGGGATGTTCGTTGTCACTCGTCTGACTCCGGATCGCGTCGAGTACGGACCGGCAGTGCTGATCGGGCCAAACGACATCGTGACCGTTTCCCCGATTCCAAGCAACACCGTGAACTGTTTTTACTCGACCGCGGGCGGACCGGATGCGGCGAAGTTTGGGCCGCGCGTGGTACTCGCGTCCGCGGGTGTTCCCCGGATCGTCAAGGTACGCAACCTGAATGAAATCGGCGTCTATTCAACCGTCGTGGGCGAAGGCGTCACCATCGACGTGCAATTTGGGGAGCGGTAATCATGGCTCGTAGCAGCGCGGCGGGAACGATTCTCACAGTCGGAATTCTGGTCTTTGTCGCGTACTACCTTTTGACGCGGCTCAAGTCCGCTTCTCCCGCGGCGGCTGCTGGCGCTACTCAGGGCAACGCTCTTGCGAAGGCGCTGCAGAGTCTCTCCAACAGTTTGAGGTCGGGCAGCGGCGGCAAGAGCAGCAGCGGACTTCCGGGCGGTGGCGGCGGTGGGCTCGGTTCTTCCTCGAAGGGCTCCAGCTCGAACACCGGGGGCGTTTCCGGCAGTCCCATTGTGAGCGTAGACCCGAACGCGGGCAACTCGGAGGCGGTGAGCCTAAACCAGATTCAACAGGCTAACAATTCCGATCCGGCGCTCACTCCTAATTTTGATCTTGGACCGGCAGCGCAACCTGACTTGTCGGGACTGTTTGCGGGACTCTCCGGGCCTCCCGCACTGGCTCCGCAACCCGACAATAACTCCAGCTCGACGCCTCCCGGCGCGATTGACTTGAGCGGCATTGACTTCAGTGGCGGCGTGGACATTGGCGGCAGCGCGGGCGGCGATATCGGCTTCTCTCCGGAGTTCGTCTAGATGAGGGACCGGCGACAAAGCGTCGTGAACTTCCGCGCATCGGCGCGGCTCACTCTGCGCGATTTTCTGCTTGCGCTCACTCTGCTCACTGGCGGCGGCAATCTCTACTGGTGCTGGACTCACGAACAAGAGATTCGCGCGCTGCAGCAGCAGCACAAAGCAGCTCTCCAACAAAAACAGTTCGAAGCAAAAAACGTCACAACAGAAAGGACAGAAAAATGATTCCTCGCTCTCTCTTTGCTCCCTTGCTCCACTGCATCGCGCTCTTCGCCTCTCCCGCTCCCGGTTGGCCGGGGGCTGTCTCTACACAGCTAACCAACGTCACAAAGGGAATTGACACCGCGGCTGCTGTCGCTGAAGTTGTCACGGCGGCGGCTCCTCCCGATCCTGGCGAAAGCAACGTGCAGAAGATCGTCGGTGAGGCAGCGGGCATCGCTTCCCTATTCGTCAAGAGCAATCCGGCTGTGGCTGCTCTCTCGGAAGCGGCGCAGCTTTCACCGATCTTCATTCACCTTGGGTTCTTCATCGCTCACCTGTTCCATCACGCGGTGAAGAACGCGGCTCCTGTTGCACCGGCTCCGCCGTCCGCGGCGAATCCGACTCAGGTTGCCTAGACAAGCTACAACCAACAAAAAGGGCACGACGAGGAGGGGCGCGAAAATGAAACTCAGGATTGCATTCTTCGTGATCTGGAGCGGAGTTCTCGCGCTCCTCATCTTTTCTCCGGTTCGTCACTTCGACCCGGATATTTGGAAACTGCAAGAGGTCTTGGCGCAGCAAGGTCTAACCAATACCTTCAACGTCGGTCAGTTCTTCGGCGGCACTGTGGGCGACAAACTGACGCGTGCGCAAAATGCCTGTCTTCCTGATACCAACGTCCCTTGCATCTTGATTATTGATCCTGGGCTTAACGTCGTTCCAGTCGGCAACATGCCTGGCAGGTGCGCGAATTGCACCTGGCTAGATTATCGCGCCGGGTTCTCCCCTACTCCTTTCAATCCGAGTGCTTTCAATAATGATTTGTGGCTTGGTGGCGGGCTATACACCTCGATTCCCTCTTGCTATTCCGCTGCCGTGCCCGGGCAGAACTGTAACATTCCGGCGAACTGGAACGAACCGCCGTGGACATCTGATTTCACCTTGAACAAAAACGGCGTGGGGTTAGTGTCCCACGGTGGAAACAGCGCAAACACGTTTGGCAACAACATCATCAACATGGGAACCCACCATCTTATCTACGCTGACGGAACTCTTGACGGATTCATCAGGGCAGAGGCTTCCCAGCTCACGTTTAAGTTCACCGGCACCGGCGCGGCATTCATCGTTGGGACTGCTGGGAGCACATCGGCAATCACGAATAGTTTTGATCTTACGAATGTGCAGGTGGACATCTCGAACGCGGACACAAGTGCACTTTGCTTCGATACCTATGGGCTAAATCAGCCGAACTGGAAAAAGGTCGGATGCATTGGAAAAACGTCATCCGTTACCAGCCAGATTGGATTACGAATGAACGCCAACGCTGTCACTGATGGCGAAGGTGCACTGTTCAGCGAGATGGAGATTTCTACGTGCGGGACTGGAGTTCAGCTCAACAGCACTACCTATAAGACCTTCATCGAGGTGAACTTTCCGATTGTCTGTACTGGCGGGAATGCTGCTGTCGGGTGGGATTTCAATGGCGCGGCTGCAATCCACGTAATCGGCGGTTCTACGAATGGCGGTGCGGGTGGATATGCAACCGCCTACCAGTTCAGGAACGGAGCGTCCATCAACAGTGTTATTTCAGGCTGCGAGTCGGCAACGAATGCCGCTACGTTCGACGCCACTGTCAGCAACAACACTGTTCAGTGTACCAATGGTGGAAACTTTCACGATCCGACCTTTGCGGCCGGCAACACGAACAATGTGTTGCAACAAGGAAGTAGGTATTTTAGCGGCGGCGCGGGCTCTAACTCTCCCCTGGTAGCGTATGCCACGAACGGATTCCCCACAGTCGGATGGATTGACCCGACCGGGGCCGCGGACCAAAAAAATTGGGATGCTCTGGCAACTAAAAATAACTTCGGTATCCGTGCGCTCACCGACAACAATGCAACGGCGAATGTTGCTCTTCAGTGCAACCGAGGCTCTGCGACCACCGTTACGAGCTGCCAGATCGGCAGTCTCAACGATACAAGCCATGTCCTATTTCAACCGGATTCGTTTACGTTTGCGAACCTCGGGACTCCGGCGAACGGAAGCATGGTGTTTTGCTCAAATTGCACCATCGCAAACCCTTGCGCGTCAGGCGGAACCGGGGCAATCGCCAAGCGGTTAAATGGGGCGTGGGTGTGTAACTGACATGAAGGATTTGGCCTGGCTGGCGATCATCGTTTCGGCAATCCTGATTTACCTCAGGATTCAGTCCGCGTCTAAGCAGGTGGGCGCGGCGGCTTCCGCGTCTCAGGCTTCGTTGTCAAAGTTTTTTTCTGACTGGGATAATGGCGCGAAGTTTTCTCTTTCCGCGGACGGCTCCGCGGTGATCGCTCAGCCGGCGTTTTCCACTCCCGCGGATTTTCCGAGTCCTGATTATTCCACTCTCTCATTCGGGGGGAACTGATGCGGCAGAGAGACGAAAAAGTAAAGCCGTACTATTGGGAAGATAGCCCTTTGCGTTGTGCGGAGAGCGAACACAAATCGGTTTCGTCCGCGCGCGAAGACCATGCGTGTGCAATTTGTGGCCTACGACATCGAGAAGCTGAGATGAACGTGGGGAATCGCAAGTGAGGCTCTTGCTCCTGGCTTCCGTGTTCCTGCTTACCGGCTGCGCCGCGGAGCTGGTGCGATTCGCTCCGGGCGACATTTCGCGGGTGACATACGATCATCGGCGCTGTCACCGGCTGAAAGACTTGAACGTCGCGAAGGTGGAATGTGATGGCGTGGTGTTCACTCTCGCGACTCTGAGCGCGAAAGGGCGCTGATGGCTTCGACTAGCAGCACAAGCGGAATGATGAACGGCAGCACCGGCAGTACCGATTGGATGACGCCTGAGAAAAATTCGTGCATAGGAGCGGGGATTTTACCATGAAGGACGCCGAAGAACTCTTGCTGCTTTTGGCCGTGGCCGCTGCCATCTATTTTTTCTTTTTCACTGATACCGGGAAGGGGATGCTGTCGGGGATCTTCGCGTTCCTCAAAATTCCTCAGTACGATTTCGCGGGCGCGGGTGCGGCGGCGGGCGCGGCGGCGGCTGGCATCGGCGGCGGATTCAGCGCGGGCGGTAAAGCTGAATCCTTGATTCCCTACCCTCAATTTGCAGAGCCACTGTACTCATGAAAAAACGTCTCGGCCGTGGCCAAAGAGCGAAAAGTGAAAGGCTTCATTCACGCCTTGCGATTCTGGCTCTCGTGCTGTTCGTCCTGCTGCAAGACCGCGGCGGCGGGCGAATGATATTTCACAATCTGCGAATCGCCTTCGCGTTCCTCAAAATTCCTCAGTACGATTTCGCGGGCGCGGGTGCGGCGGCGGCTGGCATCGGCGGCGGATTCAGCGCGGGCGGTAAAGCTGAATCCTTGATTCCCTACCCTCAATTTGCAGAGCCACTGTACTCATGAAAAAACGTCTCATCTCGGCGAACGTCGCCAAGGTAGAATGCGATCACGTGATTTTCATGGTGAGGGCAAAATGAAGCTCAAGGACTGGACTCCGCTCTTGATTGTTGGTGCTGTGCTAGTCATGGTGGTTATTTTTGGTAACCAGATCATAGCTGCGTTCGCATCCGGCGCCGGATCCAAGGTTGCCGATTCTTTGAAGACTGCCGCAAATGATCTTACTTCGGCGTTCATGAACAAAGCGAAAGATGCTTTTACCGCCGTTCGAGTCGCTGACACTGGAACGCCTGGCCCAACGAATATTCCATTTTTCGGAAATCCGATTTCCAGCGGTGGCGAACCCGGCGGCGGTGGCGGTGGGGGAGGTTACTAACTCATGAAGTGCGGAAGCAAGGTCTGTTTCCATGGCCTGTTCAAGAGCAAGGCGAAGGCCGTGGCCAAAGAGCGAAAAGTGAAAGGCTTCATTCTGCGGGTCAAGGGACGCTATCTCGTGATGACCCGCAAACCGGCCAGGCGGAAACGGTAAAACGGAGGGGCAATGGAAGCGAACACGATCGTGCAAGCTCTCTTCAACCCGCGCACCGTCGCGGCGCTTATGAATCCGCATACGGGATGGGACCAGAAGGCGAAGGTGCTTTTTGATGCGATCGGCGCCACCTGGAGGATTCTGAATCACGAGAGCCCGGATGGGCTGCCCAACCTGGCCGAGTACGTGGAACAGCAGATTCAGACCGGAGTGGGCCAGCTCTTCGCGGAGGCCCTAAAGCCCGGGGCTTTGGTTATAGAGGTCGCTGGCATTCCTGACAGGTGGAAGGGTAAAAAGGTGCGCGGCATCCTCGTATTGAGCGAATAAACGTTTCTAGAAAATAATCCTTGACCTGCTCTCAAACACAAGCTATGGTGTTCCCAGTTCCCAAGCTCTCTAGACTTCGTGGCTCCTCTGTAAGCCGTCCGCTATATCTGTTATCGGACATTGCCTTTCGGCAGTTGATTAGGCTCGTCCTTCCGGCGCAAGAATCCAGGAACTCCTGCTCCACCTTCTTGTCCCCTTCGTAATGCCCGATTCAGCTGCACCGGCCGTTATGCTTTTTAGATACGGAGTACGTGGGCCCCGATCAGAGGAGTCACTAAATGCAACCAGCGAACAGCTTCCTTATGCGAGTTGGGTTCAGCCTGGCCGTGGCTTGTGGGCTAGCCGCTCAGCAGCCTCCACCAGATACCGTCAACTCGCCGAAGGAGAGTACTGCCAGCGTCCCGGCTCCAACCGTGTCGGCGTCTTCGCAGCCGGCGAATGGAGGACTAGGGACTCTGGCTGACTTGGCCCGGCAGCAAAGGACGAAGAGCAGTGGAACACCGACAGCCGGGGGTGGACAGCCCTCCGGGCAGCCGCAAAAAAGCCTTGCCGACATTGCGGCCGAGCGCAGAGTCACGCAACCTGTAAGGCACTCACTTCAGGATGACAAACCAAGGAAAGGAAAAGCAAGAACCAGTCATCGCAAGAAAAGAGATCCTTTCCAGCAGAGGGTTAGCGCGACGCGGTAGTTCCCCGGCCAGCCCGATCGGGATCCCTGGACCTGCGCGGCTGCGTGCTCTCCGCGTCAGCTTCTTTGGGATTACAAAGCGCGGAAGAGAATAGGGATCACGATCCCGGAAACACATCCCATCAGCACCATGGCCAACGTGGCGAAGACCACGGCAATTGGTCCGAGTTCCACAGACCGTGCAATACCGAAGACGTGAGAGGTCAGTCCCAGAGTAAAACCGCCGACAATAGGATCGCGCACGCCGATCAGGCGCAGCAGTGAGGGCGTGATCACCACGCCCATCACGCCGGTGGTGAAGCAGCTGATGATGGTGAGCGGGATGGTGCCGCCGATCTTTGCGGCCACGGCCAGAGCGATGGGAACTGTCACCGACTTGGTGCTCAGGGATAACTCCATCAGCCGGTCGAGCCTGAAGAGAAGCCCCAGAGCCAGGGCACAGCCGGTCACCCATAGGCCGCCGAGCCAAACGCGCTCAGCAGCGGCGCCAGCATGGCCCGGGCTTTGCGCAAGTTCTCATAGAGAGGGACGGCCAGGGCGACGATGGCCGGCCCAAGAAGAAAGTGCAGCGGCCGAGTGCTTTCCATATAGCGATCGGGACGCACGCGGGCAGCAATCAGGACTCCGGCCATGAGCAGAATCGCGATCAGCACCGGCTGCAGGACGGGAAGCTTTCCTGACCGCTGGTAGAGCCAGTTCCCTACCGCGAAGGCCGCGACTGTCAGCGTCACCATGGCCAGCGACTGGTCGATCATCAGGCTTCTCCCTTCTGGCTGCGCGCCTGTTCAGGAACAGCCCTGGCGCCGGAGGATGAAGCCTTATACAGGCGTAATGCGGCTTCCATGAGCTTGGCGGCGCCAATTGCGCCAAGGAGCAGGGCCAGGACCAGTACAAGGATAAATTTCCACGCACCTTGCGGGGGAGATTCGATGAGCCCGGCAACGCCGGCCACGCCGATGGGAACCAGCATGAGAGGCAAGTAGCGGGTGAAGGTCTCCGAGGCCTGCTTGACGGGGCCGTCAACCTTGCGCCGCAGGAGCAGAAAGCAGACGGTCAGCCCCAAGCCGATGATCGAACCGGGAATGAGCAGAGAGAAACGCATCGACAGGTAATCGCCGACCAGGAACATGCCGACAAAGAAGACGAACCCAAACATCCAAGAATCTTACTATCGAGCCCGGCGCGCCGACTCAATTCCCTGCCAGGACAATCTTGGGTTGAAAGAGCGTTCCGGCAACGCGTTTGGCGATCGCCAGCAGCTCGCGCTGCCCGCCGAAGACACGAACTGTGCCGGCACGGCTGAATTCAGGGAGGTTCACCGCCGATCCGTGCTGAATCTTGGCAAATGCGTCGGTAGGGGCGGTGACGGCGGGAAACTCCGGCAGCACCAGCCGGGGATGAATGAACAGATTCTCAGCGCGGCTTTCCTTTGCCGCCTGCTCGATCTCATCCAGGGTGTGGGCTTCGTCGATGGTGAACTCGCGCACTGCGGTGCGCTCCAGGGCGGAAAGGTGGGCGCCGGGGCCGAGTTTCTGGCCGAGATCGTGAGCCAGGGTGCGGAGATAGGTTCCGGTGCTGACCCAGGCGGTAAAACGCGCGGTCTTCGATCCGGCGTCCCAGTCCGTAACCACGAATTCCTTGACCTCGACCTGGCGGGGGTCAAGCTTTACTTCTTTTCCCTTACGCGCCAGTTTGTAGGCGGGAACGCCGGAGATCTTCTTCGCGGAAAAGGGTGGGGGCAGCTGAGCTATGGTCCCAGTGAAACTGCGGGCGGCGTCGGAGACTTCTTCCAAGGTGAGGCGAACCGGCTGCTCGGGCCCCCGGGGATCGCCTTCGGCGTCGTAGGTGTCGGTGGCCAGGCCGAAGCGAATCGCGCCGCGGTAGCGCTTGTCGGCGTCCTGGTAAAACTGCGCCAAACGGGTAAACTTGCCCAGAACCAGCGGCAGGACGCCCGTGGCCATAGGATCGAGCGTACCCAGATGGCCCACGGATTTCTCGCCGGTAATGCGGCGCACCCGCGCGACCACGTCATGCGAGGTCAAGCCGGCCGGTTTGTTGGCAATCAGGACGCCATTCACTTGAGCAACTCCCGAATATCAAGCATGATATTCATGCAGGCCACGATCCTCCAATGATTCCTCTTCGCGATGATGCGCCACGGTCGAAAGTTCCGTTCGTCAACTACTTTCTCATCGCGTTGAACGTAGTGGTCTTTCTTTTTGAGCTGACGCCCGGCGCGCAGGCGTTCGAAATGCGCTTCGCTTTTGTTCCCTACCGTGTAGACCGCTGGCTGGGCGGGAGCACTCCGGCGGATATCGCCTTGGTTCCAATTTTTACCTCAATGTTTCTGCACGCCGGCTGGTGGCACCTGATCGGCAACATGTGGTTCCTGTTCATCTTCGGCGACAACGTGGAAGACCGCTTGGGCCACTTCCGCTATCTCGTCACTTATTTGCTATGCGGGCTGGGCGCAGCCCTAACGCATTTCGTCTTCAACCTCCATTCTCGCATTCCCACGGTGGGCGCCAGCGGCGCTATCGCGGGCGTGCTGGGAGCCTATTTTCTACTCTATCCCGCGGCGCGTGTGCTGACCTGGTTTGGATTCTTTGTGCTATGGCTGCCGGCGTGGCTGGTGCTGGGCTACTGGTTCGTGATTCAGTTCTTGAGCGGCGCCGCGGGCACGATTTCCGCTACCACGACCAGCCCGGTTGCGTTCTGGGCCCACGTAGGCGGGTTCATCACCGGGATGCTGCTGGTGAAGGCGTTGCCCTTGCCGAAGCAGTACTACGCCTTCGAAGACTACTGATCTACAGCCCGCCCGCTGCCGGCCCAATGCGGATCTCTTCGACAGCGGCAACCGCTGGCGCGGATACCGCGTGAAGCACGGCTGCAGCCACGGTTTCAGGAGAGATCATCTTCTCGCGCGGCGCGTCGGGCCAGAACTGGCGCCAGATTTCGGTGTCCGTCGCGCCGGGCATAAGCGCCAGCACGCGGATTCCCTGCTCGCGCAACTCCTCACGCAAGGCGTTGGTGAAACCCAGACCACCGGCTTTGGAGGCGTTGTAGGCAGACATGCCGGAAAACGTCTGCACGGCCGCGATGGAGAGGTTGTTAACGATTGTCGCGCCGGCATGCATCATCGGCAGGGCGGCGCGGGTGACTAGAAACGTTCCCGTCAGGTTGGTTTCGATGACCCGCTTCCATACCTCAGAATCGAGCTTCGCGACGGGCGCCAACCCATGAGCCACTCCGGCATTATTGATGAGAACGTCGATCGCGGAAAAGCGCTTGCGAATGGTGGCAAAGAATCTGTTCACTGAAGCCGGATCGCGAACGTCGCAAGGGATTGCGTCTACGCTTGGTGTTTCATTTCCGGCCTTCAACTCCTGAACACCACGGCGCAAGCGTTCTTTATCGCGCCCGGAGATCACGATGGCATACCCGGAGCGGATGAAGGCATGGGCAAGGGCCAGGCCGATGCCGCTGCCGCCACCGGTGATGACAGCCAGCTTCTTGCGCGGATTAGATTTCATCGTTCATCGTGATCAGGGCAGTTCGACTCAGAACGAATTCCCATTCTTGCCGTTGCGGATGAGAGACAGGAATTCTTCGCGCGTCTTATCAGAACTGCGGAAGCTGCCGAGCATGTGCGAGGTTACGGCGGAAGAGTGTTGCTTCTCCACGCCGCGCATCATGACGCAGAGATGGCGAGCCTCGATCACAACACCAACGCCCAACGGCTGGATAGCTTTCTGGATGGTTTCGGCAATCTGGACAGTAAGCCGTTCCTGTACCTGCAGGCGGCGGGCAAAGATATCCACCACGCGCGGTACCTTGCTCAGGCCGATCACCTTGCCCTTCGGGATGTAGGCCACATGAACTTTGCCAAAGAACGGCAGCAGGTGATGTTCGCACAGGCTGAACATCTCGATGTCCTTGACGATAACCATCTCGTCGTAGCTAACGTCGAACAGGGCTTTTTGCAGGATAACGTCGGGATTTTCGTGGTACCCCTTGGTCAGATACTCCAGCGATTTCTGCATGCGCTCCGGCGTTCTTACCAGCCCATCGCGTTCCGGGTCTTCGCCCAGGCGCACCAACAGCTCGCGCAGCAGCTCCGACGTGGCGGCTGAGCTCAGTGCGGGTTGTTCAAGCATCTTCTTCATTGCGGCTCCCGTTCGCACGGAATCCTCCATTTCAAGAACGTTCCCATTTCAAAAACGGATTTCCCGGCCTCCGGCATATTCGAAAGAATTGAGCATGGTCTCTTCCATGCGGACCTTCTCGACCCTGGCCGTGCGGAACCCGCGCTCCAGGATGTTGAAGACCTCCACGCAAAGATTCTCCGTGGTGGGCACGGTGTGCGCGAACTCCTGCAGGCGATTGAGATTCTCATGTCCGAAACGCTCGATGATTTTGGCTCCCACGAAGGCATCCAGATCGGCAAGATCACACACCATGCCGGTCTTGGGATCGACCTGCCCGCCGACCGTCACTTCCAGCGTGTAGTTGTGGCCGTGACCGTAGGGGTTATTGCACTTGCCGTAAACCGTCCGGTTCTCCTGCGGCGACATGGCATCGTTGTGCAGGCGATGCGAAGCGGAAAACAGGTAACGGCGAGTGAGATAAGCCCTCATGCTTCTCCGTAGTAGTCCACGAACAGGTCCGGGGTCTCATAAACGCGGACGCGGTGGAGTTGCGCGATCTTCAGCCTGGGCCGCAACCGGTTCCAAATGCTGATGGCCAGATTCTCTGTGGTGGGAATCGACTCCTGAAACTCGGGGACTTCCTTGTTGAGAAAACGATGGTCCATGATCTCGATGACTTCTTTGTTCATCAGCTCTTTGAGCTGCTTAAGATCGACCACGAAGCCGGAGCGCTCGTCCACCTGGCCCTTTACCGTGACCTCGAGCGTGTAATTGTGACCATGACCGTGCGGATTATTGCATTTGCCGAAGAGCCGCTGGTTCTCTTCCGCGCTCAATTCCGGATTGTGATAGTAATGCGAGGCCGAAAACTCGGCCTTCCGTGTGAGATAGACCATCTTGGTTTTGCGTCAGCCTGCTCCTGTATTAGATGGATCCTGAACGGCCCTGGGTGCAGGGGGAACGCTTGAGTCTTACTTTTTTGTTAGCCACGCACCCGGTTCTTCTTTTTGCCGGTTTGCAAACATATCTGTTGCAGATTCCCCTTTTGCCCTGACAAAGTTCACAAACCTTGGTAGATCGCGCCACGCGCGACCGAATCGCGAAAAGCAGACTGCGAAAAACGGCTGGCGGGTATCTTCGAGAGATGGCGGTAACCCTGCTCTATCAGCGCCATATCTTCGGCTTTGCTTGCCGCCTCCCGGAGATCCGAGAAAAATAACGGGTAGTTGTCCCCCAGCAATTCGACTAGGGCGGGAAGGCGGTTACAGATTACAGGAGTCTGACGGACTATGCACTCGAGTACGGTGTTGTTGACGACCGTGTCGTACAGATCTAGAAACACGAGGTTGGCGCTAAGCAGCTTGTCAAACTCCTCCGGGGCTTGGTACGCGAGGAATTCGACCGACGACCAGTCAGCGCTCTTCGCCGCCGGATCGTGGGTAGCTTCACGCTTAAGCAGGAATTGAAGTCGAGGATCGCTGGCGGGCCGCGGGGAAAGGAGGGTCTTCCGCAAGGCGGTCACGGAGAGCATTGCTATCGAGTGCAGGCGGCGGAGCCACGACCCCACTTGAATGACGCGGCGGGTGGGATTGGACAAAAACTTTCCCATCGTGAACAGCTCGCTGGTGGGCTGCGTAGGATGGAGCAGGGCTTCTACGGGAACATTGACACGCGGCTGGGTCCACACACGCATGGTCTGGGAAAAGACGTAAAGGCCGCGGCACCATGGCAGTGAGTCGCGCCAGGCGGGCAGATTGAAGATGACCTGCGGTGCCGAGGTGAAGTCGTGCCATTCGGGGATTCCCGGTGGGTTATGAATGATGCCAATCCACTCGCGACGGTAAGGCAATTCGCCCGATTGCTGGTTTGCTTCAAGATCCCAGCAGAAGGTCGCTTCGAAGAAGGGATCGAGAATTACACCACCCGGCTTGAGCAGGGGCTGAAGCGCGTCCAGAGCATAGGCCCAGCCACCGCGATGGTAAGCGAAGGTAAGTGGCCGAGGAATAGACAGCTTGGGCCGTGGAGGTGCGGCAGGCATGTCCTGGTGGGTAGCGGGAGATTCGCCGGGGTGTGCAATTAACTCGGTCACGGTAGGCTGCAGGGGCTTACGGAACCCGTGTGATCCACGCCACACGTCGATAGCCGCGCGACGCGCTATCCTCGCGGCGAGGAACTGTATTCGGACATGATTTATTATACGGTTGTGAAGCGGCTTATCTGGCTAATGGCGGCAGCACTGGCGCTCTCAGTGACGGCGTGTGAGCGCAATCCCAGGGCCCGCCTGGTGGGCAATCCCGCTCCCGATTTCACCGTGACCGATTCGGACCACACGGTGGCGCTGCACGATCTCCACGGCCAGCTGGTGCTGCTGAACTTCTGGGCTGCCCATTGTGGACCGTGTATCGATGAAATGCCGTCGCTGGTTCAACTGCAGGCGCGCATGGGATCGAAAATCACCATCCTGGGAGTCGGCGTTGACACCAGCAACGACGACTACCATCAGTTCCTGCGCCAGTTCGGGGTAAACTTCCTGACCGTCCGCGACCCGGACAAGAAGAGCTATTACCTCTACGGGGCCACCGGCTATCCTGAGACCACGATCATTGATCGTTCAGGGACTGTACGGCGCAAGTTTGTGGGTCCGAAAGACTGGAACAGCCCGGAAATCGTGGAGTACCTGCAAAAGCTTTAAGTTGTTCAGAGATGCTCGCAAAGCCGGGTGAAAGCAAGTCGTTAAAATCCTTCTAAATCCTTCATTTTCACACCTGTGACATTCGTCACAGCCAACATTCGTCCGCTTGTTAAAGGATGGTCAACAACCATTCGTGATGCGGGAGGGGATGTAGTGGCGCCAAAAAGCCGGTCACAAAGAAACGTGATGAAGGCGCGGGCGCACCCCACTCTCAGCAACAACGACCGCGAGCAGATGGGACCAAGCATCGGGAGTTCATTTTCTTTCAGTTGCAGCCAATAACGGATTCGAAGGAGCAAGCATGAAGGCGAAGAATTTATTGCTGGGACTTTTTGCAGCATTTCTGCTGATTTATCCGGCGACGACGAACGCCATACCGGCATTTGCGCGACAGTATCAAACCTCGTGCGTAACCTGCCATTCCGATTTTCCCAAGTTGAACGATTTCGGCAAAGCGTTCAAGGATGCGGGATTCAAGTTTCCTACGGATGATGAAACGTTTCTGAAAGCGCCGCCTTTGATGTTGGGCTCGCCGGCACAGAAAGACCTCTTCCCGCACACGGTATGGCCGGGAACTATTCCCGGACAGGTACCCATCGGGCTGCGGATGAACATTTACTTCCAGAAGACCGGTGAGAACCGCGGAAAATTTGACGCTCTGCTTCCCGCGGGGACGGTCCCCCAGTTCATTCCCAAGACCGATTTCAGCACCGGGCTGTTCAGTATCTTCACGGCCGGCAATTTCGGCAGCGACATCGCGTTCTGGGTGGATGCTGATCTGAACGTGGGCGGTGATAACGCGGCCGGCGGGCTGGGCGACGGCTACCTGAAGTTCGTCAATCTGGGACGAATCGCGAAGATGCCAAAAGACTCCTTCAGCCTGCGCATCGGTCGCTTTGAACTGGACCTTCCGATCAGCCAGGCACGCAACATCAACATCAGCGGCTACGACATATGGGACCAGGCCAACCTGGGCGCGCAAAACCCGGCGTTCGGCCAGCAGAATGTGACCAACCAATTCACCCTCGCCGACGCCATGAACGGGTTTGAGATCAGCGGTGGACACCAGTACGGTGGCTACCACTATTCACTGGCCATCGTGGACCAAAACACCAGTGGTATTGACCAGCCTAATAACAGCAGCAGCTTTGTTCCGTCGCCGGCGGGCTTCGCTTCCGACTCCAACTTCAAAGACCTCTACGGCAGGGTCGCTTACCGCTGGAACCTGGAGCAGGATCCGAAGAGCCGCACCGCCATACAGGGGGCTGGGCCGTCCGGACCGCGCGATCACACGTTCATCAGCCTGGGCAGCTTCTACTTCTACGGGCGATCGGTGCAGCGCTTCACCGGTGCCGACTCCCTGGGCAACGCAACCGTGCTGACGGTGCGCGAGCCGTTCTATCGCGCCGGTGCGGACTTCAATTTCAACTACCACCTGCTTAACATTTACGGGCTGTGGATGTACGGCTACGACCACAACCGTCTTCCTGTCGATAGCACAGGCACGCTGGTACCGCTGCCCATCGATCCGGCCGGTCCGGTTCCGGTGGGATTCGTGAAAGGCGTTCCAGCGACTTTCTCCGGCGGCTTCGTACAGGCAGATTACCTGGCGTTGCCTTGGCTGATGACCATCATGCGCTGGGACGCGGTGAATTCGAGCGAAGACCGGCTCAATGGCCTTGCCCTGAATACCGGTACGCCCTTCGCGCTGCCCTTCCATACCACTCGCAACCGCTTTACTCCGGGAGTACAATTCCTGATCCACGCTAACATCAAGGCTTCGTTTGAATACCAGTACCGTCCCCAGCAGTTCGTGACGGTGGTGACCAATCCGATTACCGGGCTGCCGGTAGCAATTCAACCGTTCCGGACCAATACTCTGACCGGCGCGCTGGAATGGGTCTTCTAAGCAACCAGATCGGCTGGAGTGAGGCCATTTTGCCTGACTCCAGCGCCGATTTCGTCCTGAACACGCTAGTCTTTACGAACCGACGCCGAAAGGTAATCGTTCTTCCGAGTTGTTGGGTCGATCTTTCAGAGCTGTGATGTTCGTCACATGCGGCTGTGAAGTTGTGGATAAAAATAACGTCTTAATTTCACAAGAGAGGGAATCATGAAACTTACAAAGCAGATGGCAGCCATGGTTGTTCTCGGACTGGCTTCGCAAGCCTGCGTCGCGGGATCGGTGAAAGGCAAGGTTACCCCGGGAAGCGCTGTGGTTTACCTGGAGGGCGCGTCGGGAGCGACCCCAGCAACTACAGACAAGAAGCCCGTAATGGACCAAAAGGGACTGTTGTTCCAACCCCACGTGATGGTTGTCCAAACCGGCACGACAGTGGAGTTCCTCAACAGCGATAAGGTGCAGCACAACGTGTTCTGGCCTTCGATTTCAGGCGACAAGAAGAAGAGCCACAACATGGGAACGTGGCCGCAAGGGGAGAAGCGACCGTTCAAGTTCGTGGACCCTGGTGTGGTGACGCTGTTGTGCAACGTTCATCCGGAGATGGCGGGCTACATCATCGTGTCGCCTTCGCCGTATTTTGCCGAGACCGGCGCTGATGGATCGTACACGCTGGCCAATGTGCCCGATGGGGACTACACCATCACAGCCTGGCACGAGGGGAAGAAAATCCAATCCAAGAAAATTACCGTGAAGGGCGATACCGCCGCTGATTTCACTCTCCAGTGACCTGCAGGGGGCGGCGCAGCAGGACCGTTCCGCCCCTGTTTTAAACGCCTCGTGCCGGGTGCGCCATGCAAAAAAGGTTCATGAACAAAACGGTTGATCGGGATTGGCTCAACACCAATTTTCCCTGCATGATGGCCTGCCCGGCCCATACCAATGCCGGACGCTACGTTTCCCTGATTGCGGAAGGACGATTCGAAGAAGCCTACCGCTTCGCGCGCGATCCTAATCCGCTAGCCAGTATCTGCGGGCGCGTTTGCGCGCATCCTTGCGAAACGGCATGCCGTCGCGGGGAAATCGATCGGCCCATCCAGATCCGTGCGCTGAAGCGCTTTCTCACCGAGCGGTACGGTCCGGAGTCGAAGAATTTTCAGCCGAATCCAATCCAGCCCCAGGCCAAGAACGGGAAGAAAGTCGCGGTGGTGGGCGGGGGACCCGTCGGGCTTTCCGCCGCGCACGACCTGGCGCTGATGGGGTATTCGGTCACGATCTTCGAGGCCGCTGCTGTGCCCGGCGGGATGCTCTATCTGGGCATTCCGGAATACCGGTTGCCGCGAGACGTCGTCGAAGCCCAGGTGCGCGAGATTCTCGCCACCGGGGACGTCACACTGAAGTTAAATCAACGCGCTGGGAAAGATTTTTCCATTGAGGACCTGAGATCGCAGGGGTTCGATGCGGTGCTCATCGCAGTCGGCGCGCATCGCAGCCGTGACCTCTCCATTCCCGGAGTCGACCTCGACGGCGTGCACAAAGGCATCGATTTCCTGCTCAACGTAAATCTCGGCTATAAGTTCACGATCGGAAAAAAAGTGGTGGTGATTGGCGGCGGCAATGTAGCCATGGATGTGGCGCGTTCGGCGGCTCGCGAGGTGGTGCGCCAGCACGAAATCCAGACCGAGGACTGGGCAAAAAATCTTACCGCCGTCGCTGCGCACGAGATGGTGGACATTTCGCTCTCCGCTTTGCGCCTGGGCGCCAGCGAGGTGCACATTGTTTGCATTGAGCGCCGCGAGGAAATGCCTGCGGCAATGGAGGAGATCGAAGAAGCGGAAACCGAGGGCATCATCATCCACGCGGGATTTGGACCCAAGCGCGTGCTGGGCGAGAACGGAAGGGTTGTGGCGCTGGAAACACTGAGCACGGAGCGGGTTTTCGATGAAAAAGGTCGTTTCAATCCGCAGTTTGCTGCGGGCAGCGAATCGCGGGTGGATTGCGACACGGTGATTCTGGCCATCGGGCAGGCGCCGAATCTGGACTTTCTCGCGGGATCGTCGAAGGTGACAATCTCCCCGCGGGGGCTGATCGAGGTCGATCGCAAGAACCTGATGACCTCAGCCCCGGGAATCTTTGCAGGCGGCGATTGCGTGTTTGGTCCCCGGTTGATCATCGACAGTGTGGCCGACGGAAAGCGCGCAGCAGTAGGGATTGACGAGTATCTGCGCGGGGAAAAGCATCCTGACCCGATCATTGAAGTGGAGGTGCTCGATCAGCACCAGATGATGACCAATTATATGGAGATCGCGCGGCAGTCGGTTCCTATGCTGCCCCTGGAGCGGCGGACCGGCATGACCGAGGTCGAAATCGGCTTCGACGAAAACTCGGCCATGCTGGAGGCGCAGCGCTGCTTACACTGCTGGATCAACACGGTCTTCGAAGGCACTGAGGTGGATGGTTCAGAGTGCATTCTGTGCGGCGGCTGCGTTGATGTTTGTCCGGAGCAGTGCTTGCAACTGGTTCCGCTGGAGACATTCGACTTTCCTGAACCGGTCGTCGCGTATTTGGAGCAGAACCTGAGCCAGTACGACGTCGAGCTGCGCGGTGTCAGCCCGCAAGAGCTCGGCTCAGGCGCGGTCACAGGTGCGGTGATGGTGAAGGACGAGACACGCTGTATCCGCTGCGGCCTTTGCGCGATGCGCTGTCCCGTGAAAGAAATCACCATGGAAGCGTTTCATTTCCGGCCAGCGGAGCCGACCGGATTGATCTCCATCCAGTCGTTCGATCTTAGGAGCACTACATGAGCGATGCAAAGACACAAGCGACGGCGGAGGCAAGCGGCGGTTCGGCTGAGCTCGAAAACTGCGCCGATTGTTCGCGACGGGAATTTTTCGCCCGCCTCGGAATGGGCTCCTTGCTCGTCGCGGGGGTTGGAACAGGGCTGTTCGCCTACGAGTATTTCTCGCCCAATGTGCTGTTCGAGGCCGCACCCATCGTGAAAGCCGGGAAGCCGGAGCAGTTTCCGCCCAATTCAGTTACGCTGGATCCTCAAAGCGGGATTTACCTGGTGAATAGCCCCAAAGGCTATTACGCGCTGGGTGCGATCTGCACGCATCTGGGCTGCCTGACCGCGTGGAAACCGGAACTGGACCTGATAGCCTGCCCGTGTCATGGAAGCCGCTTCAATCGTGACGGAATCAAGGTCGCGGGGCCTGCGCCGCAGCCTCTGCCGTGGCTCAAGGTTTGGCTGGCTGATGACGGCTATCTGATGGTCGATCGCTCGTCGCCCCTGAAAACCCAGGAGTTCGTGAAGGTATAAGCCATGAACGCAACCATCCAAGCAGAAGTCGAACGCGTTCGCAATTCGGCGGTTTGGCGCTCCATCTTCCGCAGCGGATCGGGGGTGAGCAATCTGCATCGCTCGCAGGCGATCCAGCAGAACTTGTTCCTGCACTTGTTTTCGGTGAAGATCCGCTCGCGCGCGTTGGAGTTCAAACCAACGTGGTTTCTGGGAGCGCTGACGCTCAGCACCTTCGCCGTTCTGGTTTCGACCGGAATTCTCCTCATGTTCTATTACCATCCCTCGGTCCCGCAAGCTTATGTGGATATGAAGGACCTGCAGTTCGTGGTGGCTTCGGGGGTTTTCCTCCGGAATCTGCATCGCTGGTCGGCGCACGCGATGGTGTTTCTGGTGTTTGCGCACATGTTCAAAGTGTTCTATCGCGGCGCGTATCGCCCGCCGCGGCAGTTCAACTGGGTGATCGGCATTTTCCTGCTGCTGGTAACGCTGTTGCTCAGCTATACCGGATACCTCTTGCCGTGGGACCAACTGGCGTACTGGGCGGTTACGGTGGGCTCGAACATCGCCAAAGCCGTGCCTCTGATGGGACAGCGGATGCGTTTTCTGCTGCTGGGCGGGAATGAAGTGAATGCCAATGCTCTGCTGCGCTTTTATGTGCTGCACTGCGTGATCCTGCCGCTGACCGCGGTTGCGCTGATCGGAGTCCACTTCTGGCGCATTCGCAAAGACGGCGGACTGTACGTTCCGGAGAAAAAAGAGCCATGAGCGAAGGACCGAAAGTTCAAGTGGAGCTGCAACCCGACGTTCGCAAGAACCCGCGGCGGATCGCCTTCATCCTCCGGCGCACGTCGCCTCACGTCAAAGCCCAGGATGACGCGCGAGTGATGACCTATCCGGCCGCGCTGGCGCGGTTCGTAATCGCTCTGGAGGTCGCATTCCTGCTGCTGGTGTGGTGGTCGTTGATCATGAACGCGCCGCTCGAAGGGATCGCCGATCCCATGCACACGCCCAACCCGGCTAAGGCGCCGTGGTACTTCCTGGGATTGCAGGAGCTGCTGCATTACTTTCCGCCCATGGTCGCGGGAGTCCTGATTCCGGGCCTGGTCGTGGCGGCGCTGATTGTGATTCCCTACTTCAACATCAACATCGAGGGCCGCAGCATTTGGGCGAATCCAAATCACCGGCGCTGGGTGATGCTGGTTGTCCCGGCGTTTGCGGCGCTTATCTTTCTTTTGTTCGCAGTTCCGCAGCTCCAGCATGGGGTTGGAGGAGTTCCGAAGGTCGATCGGTTCCTCGATTTATTCGTTCCCGTGCTGCCGACTGTGGCCGTGGGCGGAGCACTGCTTTGGTCGTCGCGATGCTCGCTGCAGTCGGCAAAACCGATTCAGCGCTGGCTGGCGGAACGGCCCATTTCATTTTGGATCATGACCTGGTTCCTGGCGGAGTTGGTGATGCTGACCGCTGTGGGGACGTTCTTCCGCGGTGCAGGATGGACGTGGGTTCTGCCTTCAAAAAGCTGACATGAAATCTACGGAGACATTCTCAGTGAATGGCAACGACAAACCTGGCCCCATGCGCAGTCGTCCTACATTCCGCGAACTGGCGACGTTTGCCGGAGTCAGCCTGGCGTTGCTGGTGTCGCTGGCGATCGCTCCGGCGAAGAACTATTTCAGCGACTGGCGGCACTACCAGAAGTCGTATCTCAAGCTAGCGTCCGATCGTCAGGCCGGGACCCTGGTGCGCAGCTTTCATGTGGGGATTCGGCAGACGTGGATTCCCAAACTCAACATCGTCGATCGCTGCGAATCCTGCCATCTGAATCAGAACGGAGCGCTGGTGGGCGCCTCCATGCAGCCGTTCCGCAAGCATCCGGCGATTCCTCATGACCTCGACCAGTTCGGCTGCGTGCTGTGCCATCGCGGGCAAGGCGCCGCGACCAGTGTTGAAGAGGCGCATTACGCGACCGAAGCTTGGGAGCAGCCGCTGCTGCCCGCGCGTTATCTGGATTCTTCCTGCGGACAATGCCATCTGGGGACCATGACTGGAACGCCACGGCTGAATCTGGGACGAAACATGCTCGCATCGGAAGGGTGCGTACATTGTCATCTGGTGATGCAGCCGGACGGCAACATCCTCAAGCCGACCGATAACCCTCCGCCGCTCACACACGTCGCGGAGAAGACGAGCCGGGAATGGATTTTCGCGTGGATCAAAAACCCGCAAGCTTATTCATCTACTGCGACCATGCCGAACTTTCAGTTCAGCGACAAGGATGTAGCCGATATCGCGTCATTCCTGATCGCGCAGAGCACGCCTTCAGGCGCTGTGAACAGTTCTGCCGGTCCAGCACAAGCCCCACAAACAGACGCTACGGCCGCGGCCACGCTCTACGGCAGTCTTTTCTGCGCGTCCTGTCACGCGGTGCAGAATGCGGCCGGCAACCTGGTGGGCGGGAACTTTGGCCCGGAGTTGACGCGCATCGGGACTAAAACCAACGCCGACTGGCTGCGCGGATGGCTCGGCAGTCCTCAGCATTACCAGGCGAATACGCGGATGCCGCACTATAGGCTGGAAGACAAACAGATTGCGCAGCTTTCCCGCTTCCTGCTGGCCAAGAAGGATGACGACTTTCTGGCCAATGTCCACCTTGAGCCTTCGACTCCCGACAGCGTTGCGCACGGCAAGCGGCTGGTGACGGAGAGCGGATGCGCGGCGTGCCACCAGATCAACGGAATTAGCGCGCCACAGAATTTCGCGCCTGATCTCTCACGGGTAGGAAGCCGCGCGCTATCGCAGATCGTGTTTCTGCCCGGAATGAAACACAACCTGTTTGACTACATCACGGCCAAGATTCGCGATCCCCGGTCGTTCGGGCCGGGGCTGAAGATGCCGAAGTTCAATCTGGCCGACGAGCAGGTGGTGGCGCTCACTACGGCGCTGCTGGCGCAGAGCGATCGCGCGCATACTCTTCCTCACGAGCTGGAGATCTCCGCCGAACGCCGGTCTAACTATCATCCGGGCGGCGAAGCAGGAAAGCTGATGGACGATCTGCGCTGCTTGAGCTGCCACTCGATCAACGGCAATGGCGGGGATATGGCTCCCGATCTCACCTTCGAAGGCAGCGCGGTGCAGCGCGCATGGCTGGAAGATTTCCTGAAGAACCCGAACACGCTGCGGCCAGCGTTGATTCGCCGTATGCCCAAGTTCAATCTGACTTCGGCGGAGATCAAGACGCTTTCTGATTACATTCTCACCGCGTACGAGGCGCCGGGATTCGACTCTTCGGCCCTTGATTCACACGCATTGAATGTTGATGCGGCTGCGCGCGGGAAACAGCTTTTCTACGCGAAATACGGATGCAATGCCTGCCACATCGCGGATTACAAAACCGACAAGGGTTACATTGGCCCAGCGTTGGCCGGAGTGGGCAGCCGTCTGACCGCAGTATGGATGTACAAATGGCTGAAGGATCCCAACATCCTGCGTCCGGGGACACAGATGCCGAACATGAACCTGAAAGACAGCGAGGCGCAGGACTTGACCGCCTTCCTCATGACGCTGAAGCAGAAAGGAGGCGCAAAGTGAAACTTTCTCTTTTGGCGCTTTCGGCTGCGCTGCTTCTGGCGGGATGCTCGAAACACGACTCGTCTCAGCCGCTCGCTCCCAAGGCTTACGGGATCCAAATCACGGAGGTGAGCGGAGGAAAGCAGACGACAAGTACGGGGTCGGCGCTCCCGCAACCAGTGGTGGTGCAGGTGAACGGCGCGGACGGTAATGGCGTTACGGGCGCGCTGGTGGTGTTTCATGGCGAAGGAGTTCAGTTCGCTCCGGCGCAGGCGCTCACCGATTCCAGCGGGCAGGTCACGACGACGGTTCAGCTGGGATTTGACTCAGGCGACTACCAGGTGATCGCAGAGACTCGGAAACAAGGCGGAGGGAACGCGGCTTCGCTCAGTCTGCGCGAGACAGCGCTGGGTTATGAAGCGACGCTGGGCAAGGCGTTGAATGACCAGTACTGCATCCGCTGCCACGATACTGAGTCGACGCCGGAGCGGGTCTCCAACTTCGACAATCTCTCGCCGGCGCCCCATCAGTTCACGGACGGCGCAACCTACAATCGCATGCAGGACATAGATCTGATCAACTTCATCAGCCATGGTGGACCCGCTGTCGGCAAGTCGCCGCAGATGCCTGCGTACAGCGCGACGTTGAAACCGTTGGAGATCAAGGCCCTGGTGGCTTACATCCGCGTGATCGCCGATCCGCCCTACCAGACTCCGGGAGTGAAATATGGGAAGTAAGGCGATTTCAGGTGGGGGGTGTGCTTGACCAGCATGGCTGTCGCGTTCGGCGCGGAATTCTTTTGATAAAACAAAACCAGAACAAGGAGTGAAATCATGAAACTTAAAATGATCTATTCGGTAATGATAGTTGCGCTGGCAGTTTCGCACTGGAGCTTCGCCGGCACGGTTAGCGGCACAATTTCCGGCGCGGGGGCGGGCACGGTGGTTTGGGTGGACGATCCTTCGGCCAAGGTCGAGGTACCCGCAAAACCCTTCACCATGGACCAGAAAGGCTTGCTCTTTGTTCCCCACATTCTTGTGGTACCCGTGGGATCTACGGTCGAATTCCTGAACAGCGACAATGTGCAGCACAACGTCTTCTGGACCGGAATCGGCGGCAACAAAAAGCTGGGACACAATCTGGGGACCTGGCCCAAGGGCGAGAAGCGATCATTTAAATTCGACAACGCTGGCGTGGTGTCCTTGCTTTGCAACGTGCACCCGGAGATGTCGGCCTATGTGGCGGTTGTGCCAACTCCCCACTATGCGACTACAGACGCGAGCGGCGCGTACTCCATCCAGAACGTTCCCGATGGCGCGCACAACGTTACCGTCTGGCACGAGGGTATGAAGCAGCAATCCAGGCAGGTCACGGTTTCCGGCGTGACCACCGCAGATTTCACGTTGGCGAAGTAAGTGGCCGTAACGCGCGGGAATGGAGGAGCCATGCCCGAAGATCATGCTGAACAAAACGCGGCCGGCGAGGCGCAGCCGATTGACCGGCGGCAGTTCTTCATCAAAATGGGAGCAACATCGCTGGGGGTGGCGGGCGCTGCACTGTGCATCTTCGGCGTGCGTTACCTTTCTCCTAATGTACTCTACGAGCCTTCACCCGTGGTCGCCGCCGGCAAGCCGGAGCGCTACCCGGGCAACTCGGTCACGCTAGATCCGCTGCTGGGTGTTTTCATCGTGCGTTCGGCGGAAGGCTTCTACGCGCTCAACGCGGTCTGCACTCACCTCGGCTGTTTGACGGTTTGGAAGCCGGAAGCCGGAGTGATCGCCTGCCCTTGCCATGGCAGTACCTTCCAACGCGACGGCGCAGTCGTCGCCGGACCGGCCCCGCGCGCTCTGCCCTGGTTGAAGATGTGGATGGGCGACGACGGCAACCTTATGATAGACCGCGCCACTATAGTCGCGGCAAAAAGCGAGTACGTACGGGTTTGATCATGCCGACTTCACCACCAGCAACCCCTGAACCCGCCGTCCACAGCCCCTGGATCGCTCTGGCTCGCTGGCGCGACGAATTTAACGACATTTTCTCCGCTCGCGTGCGTGAGCGACAGCTTGGATTTCGCCTGACGTGGTATCTAGGGGCGCTGACTCTGGGCACGTTTGCCATACAGGTCATCACGGGCATTCTGCTCATGCTCTACTACCATCCCTCCATTCCGCAGGCATATGCAGACATGAAAGACCTGCAATTTGTGATCTCCTCCGGCGTACTTCTGCGCAATCTGCACCGCTGGTCGGCGCACGCCATGGTTTTTCTGGTGTTCATGCATATGGCCAAGGTCTTTTTCCGCGGGGCATACCGGCCGCCGCGCGAACTCAACTGGGCCCTGGGCGTATGTCTCCTGCTGCTCACCCTGCTGCTCAGCTATACGGGCTACCTGCTTCCGTGGGACCAGTTGTCGTACTGGGGCATCACCGTGGGCTCCAACATCATGTCTTCCATCCCCCTGATCGGGGACAAGCTGCGCTTTACACTGCTGGGCGGACATACGGTCAACGCGAATGCTCTGCTGCGCTTCTACGTGCTGCACACCATGATCCTGCCCCTTACCGCCATTCTGCTGATCGCAATCCATCTCTGGCGCCTGCATCAGGATGGGGGGATGTATGCGGCGGGAGCACACGCAGGCCCGCCCACGCCGCCCGCGTCTTCTTCCGAAGAGCCGACTTTTTCTTACCGGGAGTTGCTGGGTCGGGAAATCATCGGCATTGAGGTGCTGGCAACCGTCCTGATCCTGATTGCGCTGCGCTGGAGCGCACCCCTGGATCAACTCGCCGATCCTCTTCACACCCCCAATCCGGCGAAAGCACCCTGGTACTTCACCGGTCTTCAGGAATTGCTGCACTTTTTCCCGCCATTTGTGGCCGGTATCATTCTTCCCGGCCTGGTCGTGATGGCGTTGATTGTGATTCCATTTTTCAACGTCAACATAAGGGGCGAAAACCCCTGGAAGCTTAACAAATCACGAAGGCTCGCGATGCTGGGAACCATCCTGGCTGTGCTGACTGTCGTCTTCATTCGTTTCCATGCCTGGGATCCTCTTATCCCGGTTTGGATTGTGAGCGGCTTGATGTTCTTTGCGGCACAGAATTCCAATCGCACCGGGCCTGGCTTCCGCGCGTGGCTCGGCTCCAGGCCGATCTCATTCTGGATCATGACCTGGTTCCTGATGGAGGCGGTCACATTGACTGCGGTCGGCACCTTCCTGCGAGGCCCGGGATGGTCCCTGGTCTGGCCGTGGAGCGCTCCATGAGTCCGCGGAACCTGCGCGACCGCTTCGACCGGTTTCGGCGCACGTTTGTCGGAGACCCGGCACGCCGTTTTGCATGGGCCAGCCTGCTGTTGCTGGCTGTTCTGGCAATCGCGCCAATCCAGGACATCTTCAACCAATGGCGGCACTATCAGCATGAGTATCTCAAGCTGGTTCGTGCCCGGCCGGACGCCGCCGCTCTGTCGCGCCGCGCGGCAAACGGGATCCAGCAGATCTGGATCCCCGAGCGCGGCGTAGTGGACCGCTGTGGTACCTGCCACCTGGCCTTGAACGAGCCTAGCCTGGCTGACGTGACCAGACAGCCCTTCCGGCCGCATCCGCCCATGCCGCACCCGCTGACCGAATTCGGCTGCGTCATTTGCCACCACGGTCAGGGTGCAGCCACCACCGTGGGAGAGGCGCACTACAGCACCAAAGCCTGGGAACAGCCCATCCTCCCCGCCCGATACCTGGAGTCGTCGTGCGGACAGTGCCACATGGATGTCCTTGAGGGGACTCCCCAGCTCAATCAGGGTCGGCGCCTTTTGGCGCGTTACGGCTGCGTCCATTGCCATGGCATTACCCAACCCGACGGCACCAGAATGACTCCTGTGGATGAGCCGCCATCCCTGCTGCACATTGGAGAAAAGACCACGCGCGAATGGATCTTTGCATGGATCAAGAATCCGCAGTCCTTCTCGGCAACGGCCACCATGCCCAACTTTCAGTTCGACGATCAGCAAGCAGCAGATATTTCCGCGTTCCTGATCGCGCAAAGCACTCCTTCACAGAACGCGCAGGAGATCCGCGGCAAGGGTTTCGCGCCTGCCAGACCCAGCGATGCGGCTACAGCCAGCGCCAGCCTTTACGGCACGCTGTTTTGCTCATCTTGCCACGCCATACGGAACCAGGCCGGGAACCTGGTGGGCGGCGATCTGGCGCCTGAGTTGACCAAGGTCGGCAGCAAAGTCAATTCCGACTGGCTGGTTCGCTGGCTGAAACGCCCGCAGGGATACGATCCGAAAACGCGAATGCCGCGGTATCGCCTTGACGAAAAGCAGATTGCCTTGCTGGGTGCGTTCTTGCTCGACAAAAAAGACGCTGACTTTCTCGCGAACGTGCACCTGTCCTCACCGGACGCAGAAAAGGTAGGCCGCGGCAAAGCTCTTGTCATAGAATACGGCTGCGCCGCATGCCACCAAATCAACGGCGTGAACCCGCCCGAAAATTTTGCCCCCGACTTGTCACGTATCGGCAGCAAACCGCTCTTCCAGGTAGGCTTCCTGCGCGGCATGCCGGAAACGCTGCCGGACTATATTGCCGGCAAGATTCACGATCCTCGGGCCTTTGGTCCGGCCTTGAAAATGCCCAGGTTCGGTCTGACGGATCCGCAAATTGAAGCGCTTACCACCGCCCTGCTGGCGCAAACTACCCGTGCCGTCACCATGCCGCCGGAGCTGGTGCGTTTCACTCGCCATCCCAGATATCATCCTGGGGGCGACGCAGGCTGGCTCATGGAAGAACTGCGCTGTCTGAGCTGTCATACAGTCAACGGCAACGGTGGCGACATGGCGCCCGACCTTGGCCGCGAGGGCAGCGCAGCGCAGCCAGCATGGCTTGAGGAGTTCATGAGGAATCCCAACACACTGCGGCCGTCGCTGATCCGGCGCATGCCCAAGTTCAACCTAAGCACAGCCGAGATCAAAACGCTCTCCGATTACATGCTCTTTGCCTACCAGGCGCCGGGATTCGATTCGCATGCTCTCGATCTGCACGCGCTTGACGGTGCGGCCGCGGCACGTGGCAAAGATCTCTTCTATTCCAAGTACGCCTGCCAGTCCTGCCACATAGCCGATTACAAAAAGGACAAAGGATACGTGGGGCCGCCGCTAGCCGCCGTCGGGAACCGCCGGCCCGCCGTATGGATCTACAGGTGGCTCAAAAACCCTCAAGATGTCTCTCCGGGGGTGCTCATGCCCAACCCCAATCTGAGCAACGGCGAAGCCTTGGACCTGACCGCGTTTCTTATGACCTTGAAGGCGCGCGAGAACCAGGGAGGCGGTAAATGAAGCTCTATCTTGTTGCCGGCCTGGCGGCTTCGTTGCTGCTATCCGGTTGCTCAAACAATTCGTCCGCACCTGCTGCGCTCGTCGCGAAAGCCTACGGCGCGCAGATCATCGAGGTCAGCGGCGGCAAGCAGGTCGGCGGCGTCGGCTCGCATCTTCCCGATTCCGTCGTAGTGCAGGTCAACGGAACCGATGGCAACGCTGTGACCGGAGCGCTGGTCTCTTTTCGCGGTGACGGGCTCAGTTTCAATCCCGCGCAGGCTCTTTCCGACTCCAGCGGCCAAGTCACTACCATGGTCTCCCTGGGTGCAGCGCCCGGCGACTATCAGCTAATCGCCGAGACGCCCAAACCAGTCGGGGGAAGCGCCAGTCTCGCCTTGCGCGAGATCGCGCTCGGCTACCAACAAAAGGTGGGCCGAGAGGTCAACGAGCAATACTGCATCCGCTGCCATGACCAGGAGTCGACAACCGAACGGGTCTCGAACTTTGACAATCTCACGCCACAACCCCATGCTTTCACCGACGGCAACTATCTCAACAAGATCTCCGACGGCGATTTGATCACCATCATCACGCAGGGCGGCCCGGCGCTGAAGAAGTCGGCGGAGACGCCGGCTTATGGCAGCACGCTGAGCGCGGCGGAGATCAAGGCCGTGGTCGCGTACATGCGGGCGATCGCCGACCCGCCGTACACGCCGCAGGCGCAGAGACCCAACGGAGCCACGAAATGAAGAAGCTAGACCTAACAGCAATCATTTTCTTTTTGGGCGCGGCGGCGCTGGGGCAGGTCATGCCGATATCCAATATCAAGGACCCACAGGGCCGCATTCTGCAGCAGAAGTACGCGACCCAACTACAGGCACTGGGCGCGGATGCCTCACGGGTCCACTTCCCTTACCCGTTTTATTTCAGCGCGGCACTGGATGTGGACGAGGCGGCGCAAAAGAAGCTGCCCCAAGGGTCCATTCGTTTTGATCGCGTGGAAGGCCGGGTGGTGCTGGAGATTACCGGCAACTACTACATTTCCTACTCGGCCAAATCCATGACGCCGAATCAGCGGGCGCGCCAGACTTTCACAGACGTCGTACTGCCGCTGCTCAAAGTGGCCGTGGCGCACATTGACCGCAGCATTCCCTTCGATTCTTACGGATTCGAAATCGCCCACCACGTCCGCAACCAGGTGCTGAAGGTGGACACCGAGGGCCCGGAGAACTTTGTGCTGATCGTCTCGCGCAGCACAGGCGAGCGCCTGGCCCAGGCCAACGACGTGGAGAGCCGGCAGGCGGCGCTGCTGGAGAGCGCGGTCTACCTCAATAGCGAACCGTTGACGTTGTGGCTCACCGGCGACGAAGCCCCGGCCGATGTGAAAGACCGCTATCTGGCCCGGCGCGCAGGCAAGCCTGACGAGGTGGAGCAAGAGAGCACGACGGAGCCGGGATCGCTGGTAAGCTCGCGGCTGATTCCCGAGACAGAGCTGGCGGCGCGGGTGCGCGAGTACCAGAAGAGCCAGCACGACTTGTCGCCACTGCGCCTGGAGAAGCTGGAGACCAAGTACGGCGACACCTCAAAGAAGATCGTGGCGGGGCTCAACGCGCAGGCGCATTTCGTGGCCTACGCTCCGCCGGCTTTCATCGCTTTCCGCGACGGCGCCTACCTGCAGTTCAGCATGACCACGGACCTGGAACAGCCGGCGGGACAGTCGCAGTACCGCATCGCGGCGCTGGCGTTCGATACACACATCGCTCACCTGCTGCGTCCCATCTCAAGCTACTTTCACGACAATCCGCAATTTGAAGGCATCGATCTGAGCACCACGGTGCACCAGGCGGAGAAGCCGAACAGCGAGTCGGTGGAGTTTGTAGTTCCCTTCGCCGCGCTGGCCTGCTACGAGAAGTACGACTGCACCGGCCAGGAGCTGATCAACCGCAGCATCGTGTTGATCAATGGCGAACGCGTCTCGCTGGATCTGCAGAAGGCGGAAGGCGACGTCAACGCGGGCGTGCGGTGACACCTGCCGCGGAGGCAGGGAGAGGCCAGTCAGGCAAGGCCGGGATCTCGAGATTCTTCGCTTATACGCTGTCCATGGCTGGGCTACCGTGCACAATCTGATTGAGACCGATCGAGCCTAAGCTAGCTGGCCTTGGCAGCTTTGGCCCCTTTCTTTCCGGCAGCGGACTCCGCTGAGGGTTGGTCTTTTCGGAAGAGATTGTGAATAGCTAGCGACATCATACAGCGGGTATCGGGATCGAGAGCCACGTTCATGAGGCTAACAAAGACACTCGAGACTCTCTTCAAACCGCTCAAAGCGCGCAGTTGTCTTGTCATCAGGGCTACCTTGTACAACCGGTCGACATATGCGATGCGTGGCTGAAATCCAGAGTTGCCGGATGAGGAATGAAGCGCAGCCCTGAAGTGGGGCTAAAGACGCGAAAGAGCAGCCGCTAGCTGATCAGCATTAAAACCAAACGGGCCGGGCCGGCTCTTGTAAGCGACGCGGCCCTGGCCATCGATGAGGTAAATGCGGTCGGGCCAGGCGGTGTAGGCGCCTTCTGTGGAGTTACCGAACTCGTCGAGTACGGCCGGGAATTTGATTCCCAGCTTGCGCACGCAGGTTCCGGCGAGCGAGGCGCGCTCCTCTTCGTTACGCGGGTTAGCAAAGACCACGTTGTCGCGGACGTTGCTCTGCAACTGCCAGACGTCGCTGGGATGAGCTTCAGTGATGTAAACCGCCAGGAACGCGATCTTCCCCTGATACTTCTCGTAGAGCTGGTTGAGAGCGGGCACCTGCCGCCGGAAGGGTGGTCAAGTGTAGCTGCCGAAGATCAGGACCACCGGCTGCATGCGATTGAGCGCAGAGAGCTGGAATAACTGCGTCTTGTCGACGGTGAGCAGCGTAAAGTCTGGGGCGCGGCTGCCGACCTGGATATCGCCGCCGCGGGCTCGCATCCACATGGTTTCAAAGGGAAAGCCCAGGAAAACGACGGGAGCGGGAACACGCATCATGAAGCGGCCGAATTCCTCGGGCGGCCTGCGCATCTCCAGATAGATCAAGGCGCATCCGGCCAACCAGATCGCGGCGAGAACACCGAACGCAATGGTGAATATTCGTTTCAGGCGCTTCCCTCGCCCGGCCGCTAAAGGTGCTCCAGTCACGCGGTAAAAATAGCAGAAATAGCTGGAGATGTCGCCCTGGGAGCGCTCAGCCACGGCGTGGAATCGGTTCGTATTTCCAATTCTTGACCGTTAGTTAGTGTGGTTTTGGGGGCGGCAGGAACTTCTTCTTCACCTTGGCCACGACCACGTAGTTGGGGTCGACCATTTCGTTGAGGTGGATTTCGGCAACTTCGGAGAGGAGTTCGTAGGCGTCGAGATCGGAGAGGCCGTAGTCCTTATGGATCCAGCTTACGAGTTCGGTGAAGGCGATGCGCACGGCGTCGTCGAGCGGGCGGTAGGCGCCGACGGCCATGATGTATTCGTCGTTCTCGAAGCGGGGCCAGGCGATCTTGCGGCCTTTGATGACCTGCACCTGGACGCGGGAGCGCAGAGGAACTTCGATAGCGGTGCCGGCGATCTCGCCATCGCCCATGGCGGCGTGGCCATCACCGAGGAAGAGCATGGCCCCGGAGACGTTGACGGGAAAGTAGACGGTGTTTCCGGCGCTGGCTTCAGGAGAGTCCATGTTGCCTCCGAAGGCTTCCGGAACCACCGAACTGCGGGCCTCATTGCCGGCGGGAGCGACGCCGATGCAGCCGAAGAAGGGATGCAGCGGAATCTTGACCGAGTACTTCGAGTCCAGCGCCTGGAAAGTGGCGGTGTTGGAGGCCTGATCGATGGGATAAAACCAGATTTTTTCCGGCACCGAACCGTTGAGCATGGGCGTGTAGTTCGTGGAATTGAGCGCGCCAAACCCGGGGGCGAGCGCGCCGATGCCCTGATCGCCGTCGACTTTGAGGTCGAGGATCTTAACCGCCAGAGTGTCGCCCGGTTCCGCGCCCTCGATGAAGAACGGCCCGGTCAGAGGATTGTCGCCGGGAGCCATGCTGAGGGTGTCGCCGGGCTTTTTGATGGCGTTGCCGAAGCAGTCCACGGTGTTGGTCTCAAGAATGTCGCCGGAGTTGAGGCGCGCGACCGGCTGGTACGAGGCAGCGAAGGTGTATTTGAGTTCGCTCGGCTTGACCTGGTAGCGGACGACATGCGGTTCGGAAGCGGACTGCGGCCAGGCAGCGGCGGAGAGCAGGAGTAAAGCGAAAAGAGGGCGCATAGGTGAGGATTATAAAGAATCGGGCAACGGCGGCTTAGCCAGCTCAGCCCCACACACGCTGGAGTGCCTGTACGACACGATCCCTGTGAAATCGACGATTCGAGTCGACGCGGCCCTATTGGATCTGCATTACCGGGATAGTGTCGGCGGTGAGGCAGGCTTTGCGCAGCTGGTCGCGATCTTCCTGGCTAAGGTTGGCGAATTCAAAGCCATAGTGAAATCCGTTGCCGTAGCGAACCAGGGCCGGCAGATTCAGGACCTGGTTGCCGCTGCCGGAGCTGAATTCGACTGTAACTTTGGCGTTGACTTCAAGGGCACCGGAGAGAACGGCTCCCAGGCCATATTCGCTGATGTCGATCACTCGGCCGTAGAAAATCATGTCTTTTCCGCTCTTGGCGATTTTGACCTTGAGGCGCTGGTCAAAAGGATGCCGGGAGCTGCGACGGCGTTCTTTGCGTCCCGGTTGCTCGAGAACGGTAGTGGGCTTGAGGGCTTCAAGCGTAGCCAGCATGCCAATCTGGCCGGAGAGCTGGCGGCGAAGACGCGTGATGAGCATCTGCTGATAAATGGCGAAGGTGTCGAATATCAGGACCACGCCGATCAGCCCGTAGACCGCGCGGTTCAAGTCCGCCTGGGAAAAATTGTCGCGGCGCATTTCAGGAAGCGCCAGCGCAAACACTCCTGCTGTGAGGAGCGACATGATAAGGAGGGCCGTCGCCCAGCGCCACCATTCCCTGCGTTCGAGCTTTTCCAGGCTGGACTGCATTTCCTGCATGGTGGTGGGCGTGATCGATTCGTTGGCTGGCTGCATACGAAGTTATTCCCGGGCAGAAGGAATCCGCACGATGACTCATTATGATTGCTTCCGCTCGCGAGACCAATAAAGAAGTGTTGCCTGCAGCACCTTGGTAACATCCGAAGGTTGTACGACTCGGTTGAGGTGTTCGCCTCAGAAGGTGTTGCGACGTTTAAGAGAATCCTAAGAAGGGTAGGCGGCCAGGGTCAGGAAATGAGCAGTTTATCGAGGCTGGAGCGAGCGATGGCGATAAGGCAAGCTCAATATCGCATCACCGAACGCAGGCGAGAGCCCTGGGCCCCACCTTCTCTTTTTCTTTATAAACAGCGCTCCAACAAAAGAGGTATTTTGATTTTCTGCCTCCGATCGTGATACAAAAGTCTCTACGCAAATGTTCCTCTCCAAGTAACCAAGCGCTTCCTTGTATTCACCGGCGTCCATCCGGTGACAGGCTTTTCACCAGTCTGTGTCTGCCGCCGAACCCGGCGGCGCTGATGGAGAGGATGTCTTGAGTTCAACCGCACAAGTTCCCACGCAGTTGCGAGCGAGAAGGTTTTTTTCTCTGGCCAAAGAGGCGATCTTCGGCTCGCGCCAGGATTTCACCTCAATATCCATTGATCGCGCGATCGTGTTGCTGGCAGTTCCCATGGTGCTGGAAATGGCCATGGAATCGCTGTTCGGGATCGTAGACATTTTCTGGGTCGCCCACCTGGGCGCTGACGCCACGGCCACGGTAGGAATCACCGAAAGCATTTTGATGATCGTGATGTCGGTGGCGATCGGGCTAAGCATGGGCACCACAGCGGTAGTCGCGCGGCGCACAGGCGAACGCGACCGCGACGGCGCAGCGGTGGCGGCAGTGCAGTCGATTATGCTCGGTGCTGCATGCTTGGTGGCGATCTTCATCGTCTTCTTCCCTCTTGCCCCGCGCCTGCTGGCGCTGATGGGCGCAGGGCCCGGAATCCTGCGCGTGGGATCGCTCTACAGCCGGGTCATGCTGAGCGGTTCGGGAGTGATCCTGATGCTGTTCCTGATGAACGGCATCTTCCGCGGCGCGGGCGATGCAGCGGTAGCCATGCGCGTGCTGTGGGTGGCCAACTTCATCAATCTGTGCCTTGATCCCTGCTTCATCATGGGGCTGGGACCGTTTCCCAAGCTGGGAGTGACGGGAGCGGCAGTGTCGACAACGATCGGGCGCAGCGTGGGCATTCTCTACCAGCTGTACCTGCTGCGACGCGGCACAGGACACATGGATGTGCATCGCCGGCATCTGCGGCTGAACTTCAAGGTGATGGGCAACATTGTGCGAATTGCCGCCAACGGCGTGTTGCAGTTCATCATTGCGACGGCCAGCTGGGTAGTGCTGGTGCGAACCATACAGACGTTTGGCGCGGCGGCGACAGCGGGTTACACGCTGGCCATCCGCATTGTGGTGTTCTCGATTCTGCCTTCGTGGGGATTGGGATCAGCGGCGGCCACGCTGGTAGGACAGAACCTGGGCGCTAAGCAGCCCGACCGCGCAGAAACGGCCGTGTGGCGCGCCGCGTTTTTCAACGCTATCTTCCTGGGAGTGGTGTCGTTGATCTACCTGTTGTTTGCGCCAACACTGGTAGGAATCTTCAGCCATGATCCGGTGGTGATTCACTATGGCGCCAACTGCCTGCGCATCATCAGCCTCTGCTACATCCTGTACGCGTACGGTATGGTGATCATCCAGGCATTCAACGGCGCCGGCGATACGCGCACACCGACCATGATCAACCTGGTGTGTTTCTGGGTCGTGCAGCTGCCGCTGGCTTGGCTGCTGGGCATTCAACTGAAGATCGGGCCGAACGGCGTGTACACCGCGATCCTGGTGACGGAAGTGCTCCTGGCCGCAATCGCGATCACCGTGTTTCGGCGAGGCACGTGGAAGAGGAAGGTCGTGTGAAGCCGTTAGCTTGTAGTTCCTGCAATCTCCGAGGCGGGCGAGGAGTCGGACACTTTGGGTTTTCAGATTCATCGCTGCGCGATGAAAGTCTGCCTGGAGGTTGGCCTAGCCCGTTGACCTCGGAGAGGCAGGAAATATAGGCTAGGACGGCAGCTTTCGCTGCGGAGGAAGAAGAATGCGTAAAACCGCTGTCCTGCTGTTATGGATACTCGTGCTCGCGGCGCCGCGCGCTGGCATTCGCATGTGGGCCCAGGGCGAGAAGCCTCCCGACCTGAAGTTGAAGGTGGGCGACACCGCGCCAGATTTCACGTTGCGGGACACCAGCATGAAACAGGTCTCCCTGCACGACTTCAAAGGCAAGAAGAATGTTGCGCTGGCGTTCTACATCTTCGCTTTCACCGGTGGTTGAACCAAGCAGATGCAGGCTTTCCAGGCAAATTTGGAAAAACTGGAAGCCGCAGACACCCAGGTGCTGGGTGTTAGCATGGACAGCCCCTTCAGCAACAAGGCGTGGGCAGAAAAAATCAACGTCACCTTCCCGCTGCTGAGCGACTGGGGTGGCGATGTGACGCGCGAATATGGCCTTTACGACGATAAGCGCAAGATCGGGCGGCGCGTGAACCTCCTGATCGATAAAGACGGAAAGATTGCGGAAATCCAGCTGGACAGCGACGCCATTGATCCCACCAAGATAGTGGACGTCTGCCAGCGTAAGAAGCTGAAAGGCTGATGGCAATTTCAGGCTCGCTGCCGGCCCGCCCCGAGAATTCCGCGAGGCGGGCCCTCATTTTGTTGTCGCTGGCGGAACTGCTGGGGATGTCCCTATGGTTTACGGGAACCGCGGTGCTTCCACAGGTCACTGCGATGTGGCATTCCGGTCTGGCCATGGGGTCTTGGCTGACCATCGCGGTGCAGATTGGCTTCTCGCTGGGCGCGGTAACGTTCGCGCTCTTCAATATTCCCGACATTTTCAGCCCGGTAACGGTGATGATCGTCTCGGCGCTGGCGGCCGCGGCTGCTAATGCCGGGTTCGCCTGGGCCGCGACCGATCCGTTGCCGGCGATATTCCTGCGCGGGGCGACCGGATTCTTTCTCGCCGGAGTTTATCCCGTGGGCATGAAGATCATGGCGGGATGGTTTCAGCGCGGGCGGGGACTCGCGCTGGGGATACTGATCGGCGCCCTCACGGTTGGTTCGGCAGTGCCGCACGCTGTGAACTCGTTGGGCGGAATTCCCTGGCGCTGCGTGGTCCTGCTGGGCAGCGCGCAGGCCATCGCCGGAGCGCTGATTGTGGCCTTCGCAGTCAGGCAAGGACCTTATGCGATGCCGCAATCGCGGTTGCAGCTCTCGCAGTTATTCGAGATTGTCAGGAACCGGCGCGTCCGCCTGGCGAACCTTGGCTATCTCGGCCACATGTGGGAGCTCTACGCCATGTGGGGCTGGATCGCTGTGATCTTCGCCTCTGCCAACGGGTGGTCGAGGCGGCAATACGAAAGCACTGCGGCGCTGGCCATCGCGATTGGCGCCGTTGGCTGCATCTGGGCCGGCGCAGCCAGTGATCGCCTACAGGATAAAACCGAGGGAGTGAGGGTCGGACAGAGAGCGCGAGTGACCATGATCGCTATGGCGGTGAGCGCGGCCTGTTGCGTCCTTGGCGCCCTGTGGTACCACCGTCCGGTGTTGCTGGTGGCGCTGTCGATGATCTGGGGGATTGCGGTGATTGCCGACTCCGCCCAGTTCTCCACCATCATCAGTGAGGTGTCGGACAAAAGCTATGTGGGGACGGCGTTGACCATGCAGACGGCTGTTGGGTTCCTGCTGACCGCCTTTTCTATCCGCTCGATGGCGGCTTTGGCCGCGCACTTCAACTGGCAGGTGGCGCTGGCCTGCATGGCCGTCGGACCCCTTCTCGGAATTTGGGCCATGAGCGGGCTACTGACAGCCCAAGAGCCGGTGGCGATTGAAGCTGCGACCAACACAGTCAAATAGTTTGACAAAAAGAGCCGCGGAGAACTATGTCTTCGCGGCTTTGCGAGAAGTGTGACGACAGCAATGCTACTGAATCATGCTGCTGACATTGTTACCGCATGCAGGTTTGTGTTCATGAATAAGCCGTTTGAGTTCGGCGACGGCTTGCTTGTGGATCTGGCTGACCCGCTTTGTGTTCTGCGTGTTATTCTTTCGTTTCTTTCCACCATGCGAAGCACCGAAAGGAAATGTCCTTCATCGTTTATGAAGCGGCCTCTTGTGCTGTTCTCAATACTGACGATGTTGTTCGCAGCCTCTACGGTAGTTGGATCGCAAACACCCAAGGAAACTGCTCTCAACACAAAGTCCGCCACCGCGGAAAAGATCCCTGTCGAACCGCATCATGAGATGACCGCGGCTGATGTGGGCGCGTTCCTGGATGGCTTCGTTCCCATGCAACTGGCGCGCGAGAACATCGCCGGCGCCGTGGTCCTGGTTGTGAAGGATGGCCAGGTTCTCTTTGCGAAAGGCTACGGCTATAGCGACGTTGAGAAAAAGACCCCGGTCTATGTCGACGCCACCCTCTTTCGCCCCGGCTCGATCTCCAAGTTGTTTACCTGGACTGCCGTCATGCAACTGGTGGAACAAGGTAAGCTCGATCTTGACCGTGACATCAATTCCTACATCGATTTCAAAATTCCAGCTGCATTTGGGAAGCCGATTACGCTGCGCAACCTGATGACCCATACGCCGGGTTTTGAGGAGCAGATCAAGGATCTGATCAACAACGAGGGTGTTCCCATCGCCGGCTTGCGCGAACACCTGGTTCGGCACATGCCCGAGCAGATTTTTCCGCCGGGAACCATTTCCGCCTATTCCAATTACGGCGCCGCACTGGCTGGGTACATCGTGGAACGTGTTTCCGGCAAGCCCTTCAACGAATACGTGTCGGCGAACATTTTTCAGCCTCTGGGAATGGCACGTACCACGTTTGCGCAGCCTCTGCCCGACGATTTGAAGCCACTCATGTCGCGCGGCTACTACACGGGATCGGGAAAAGCCAAACCGTTTGAAATTATCGAGGAAAGTCCAGCGGGGGCCTTATCTGCGACCGCAGCCGATCTTTCGCGCTTCATGATCGCGCATCTCCAGGACGGATCTTTCGGGCCGGCGCGCATCCTTCGCCCGGAAACGGCTCGGCTCATGCACTCGCGCCAGTTTGGCCTGAATTCGGCCCTCAACGGCATGTGCCTGGGCTTCTACGAGGAGTCACGCAATGGCCAGCGGATTATCGGCCACGGCGGCGACACTATTTATTTCCATAGCGATCTTCACCTCATGCTCGACGCCGGCGTAGGCTTTTTTGTTTCCTACAACAGTGCCGGCAAAGGGGAGATCAGCCCTCGCACAGCGTTGTGGAATTATTTCCTGGATCGTTATTTCCCATACACTCCGCCGGAGGTTCAGAGGCCATCGACCGCGGCCTCTGACGCCAGGTCGGTCGCCGGCACTTACTTCAGCAGCCGTCGCTCGCAGACTAACTTTCTGCGCGTCTCCTACATGGTCAGCGAAGTCAATGTTGTCGCCAAAAGCAACGGCGACCTTCAAGTCGAGCCTTCCAAGGATTTCAGAGGCGAGATCAAGACCTGGCAGGAGATCGGCCCCATGCTTTATCGGGACCTTCACAGCCAGGACATGATCGCCTTTCGCCGTGATGACCGCGGACGCTGGCAGCTTCTTCTTGGCTTCCCGGCGATTCTCTACCAGCATTCCTCGTTCCTGCAAGATAGGACTGTTAATCAGTCTCTGATTATTTCCTGCCTGACCGTCATGGCTCTCAATCTTCTCTTCTGGCCGATTGCTGGCGCTGTCCGGCGGCACTATCACCATCGACTGGAGCTCGGCGACAGCCAGCGCCGCGCCCGAACCTGGATCCGCATGGTCTGCGCCCTCGATCTCATCTTCGCCATCGGCCTGATCATTCTCACCACCACTGCCGGTGTCGGCAACTTCAACGAGAAGCTCGATTTGCGCGTCAATCTCTTCCAGGTCATCGGCGTGCTCGGCGCTTTGGGAACAGTGCTGGTTCTCATCGGCTGCCTGCGCCTTATGAAGGACCGGGCCTATTGGTTCTGGGCCAGAATGTGGAACCTGCTGGTGTTGCTGGCTTGTCTGGGTTTCATCTGGTTTGTGCTTTACTGGAACGTGCTCGATTTCCGGATGAACTATTGATCTTATTCCCATGAATCACCCCTTCCGCTACTACCTGCGCGTACGCTACCACGAGTGCGACGCTCAGAAAGTCGTTTTCAATGCGCGCTACGGCGATTACGTTGATCTGGCCACCAGCGAATTCTTTCGCGCGCTCGGATTTGGTACCGAGCTCGCCAGCGGTGAAATTGATTTCCAGTTAGTCAAGCAGACCTTCGAGTGGAAGGGGCCGGCGCGTTTCGACCAGGTGTTGGAAGTCAGCGTCAGCGCCCGCCATCTGGGAAATACATCCTTCACCCTCGGAACCGAGTTCCGCGTAGCCGGTGATACGGCGGTGATCGTTACAGCGGAAACGGTCTACGTTCTGGTGGCGCCGCACAGTCTCAAAAAGATGACTATCCAACCCACGTTGCGTGCCGCCATAGAAAAAGGGGCGACGGGTAAGACCACCGACCACGCTGCCTATCTGGTCCCGGTTCGCTCAGAGTAGATCGGCATCATTTGTATTTCTCCCGGATCTTCACCGTGCGATCCAGTTCGTCGCTGACCTCGAGGATCTTCAGTCGCAAATCCTTGTCTAAGCCGGGAGAGTTGAGGAACTCGTGTACTTGAGCCTGAGCCTGCGCCGATTGTTGCCCGTCGAGAAACGCATTGAGCCACGCCAGCAGGAAAAATATCTTGCGTTCACGCTTAATCTGCGGCAGCGCATCCAGCGCTGGGTGGAGATACGGACCGGTGAGCTCCGACTGGTTCCAGTAATTAAAGGCGTCCAGGCTCTGATCCACCCAGTCTTCCGGTAGCGTCGCATTGTGAAGGTAGTCATCAAAGTACTGCTTCTTAAGCGAAGCATCGGGACGAGCGGCCTTGGCCATGTAAGCGTATTTGCGACCCTCTCCCGTGGGATCCTTCTTTTCCTCTGCCGCGAGAATCGACTCGGCTTGCGGATCATGCAGGGCAATCAGCGCGGCCACAATGTTCCACCGGTCCAGCTGCCGCAGCTCCACGCCCGGAACCTTAAGCTTGCCGCTAAGCAGATCCTTGAGTGGAGTCAGCCCTTCGCTGCTTTCGGCCACGCTGCGCAAGCCGCGAAACCAGATGATACGCAGGTCGGCGTCTGATGAATGCAGCATGCGATCACGCGCCTCAAGTTCCGCTTTGCGAACCAGCTTTGCGCGAACTTCGGGCGCAACGTAGCGATGCAGCGCCGTCACCGTGTGCCCGAGGATGCTGCGCGCCAGCGCCTCATCCTTCTCTGCGGGCAGGAGGTGCAGGGCCAGTTGAATATATTCACGCGGATCCAGTTCGGCCTCGCGTACAGAATCCCACAACGATCCCCACAGCAGAGTGCGTTGAAAGAGATCGGAGATGTCGCCCAGCCGCTCCATGACCGCCTTGCGACTTTGCGAATCAAGGAGAAAACGGCCGTATGCATAGTCCTGGTCGTTGGCAAAAACCCAGTCGGGACAATAATCAGAGGCGTTGGCGCCGAAGAACTCCGCGGTGGCTCCCTGCCAGTCCATGCGCTTGACCCGGTTCGAATTCGGAAAATGCATGACCACCTGATTTGCGATGGGCCAGAACTCGCGGCTGCCTAAAACATCATGCTGGCTCAGGGTAAGTGACGTGGAATCGGTCAAATCATGACAGCTCCACTTCACATCCACCTGCGGCATGCCGCGACGCTTGATGTAGGCATCCGCCCAGCCTTGCAGGGGCTTGCCGGAAATGCTTTCAAAGGCGCCAACCAGGTCGCTCCATTCGGCGTTGCCGTAGGCGTGTTCTTTCAGATACTGGCGGAGGGCGTTGCGGAAGTCAGCTTCACCCAGCACGAATGCCAGTTGCTTCAATACGGCTGGCGCTTTGGAATAGACAATCGCTCCATAGGCTGACTTCGCATCCTTGAGATTGGAAATGTCCTGATAAATTGGCGTTGTGCCCTGGGTGCTGTCGATCGCATACGCCGGCGGTTTCGTCGCTTGATAGAAGCGCTTCCACACGTTGTCGTGGGGCTTGAGGTCGGCCAGCGCGTGATACGCCATGTAATTCGCAAACCCTTCCTTCAGCCAGAGGTCGTCAAACCAGCGCATGGTCACCAGATCGCCGAACCACTGGTGCGTTAGTTCGTGCAGCAGGAGGATGTCCCGATTCAGGCGGTCGCTGTGTGTAGGGGCGGTGCGAAACAGGACCGACTCTTCGCGGACGAAAGTGGCGCCGGCATGCTCCATTCCGCCGTAAGCAAAACCGGGGATCATGACCAGGTCGTACTTCGGGAACGGAAATGGTTGCGCGAAATAGTCGGCGAGGTACTTCATGCCGTCCGCTGTGATTTGTTGGACTGCGGCCGCCTCCTCCTCCGCGCGCTTCACCTTGGACTGGCGCACGTAAAGGCCCGGCAACCCGGCAGCATTGTTAACCTTCTTGAACGGTCCTGCCGCAAACGCGAAGAGATAAGTACTGATCGGCTGGGTCTCGGCAAACACGGTCTTGTTGGTGTGGCCCTGAGGCGCCACCGACGCGGGTGCCGTGTTGGAAATTACCGTCCAGTCTGCCGGCGCCTGGATCGTCAGCTGGAACTGCGCTTTGATGTCCGGCTGATCGAAGCACGGAAACGCCATCTCCGCATCCATTGGCACAAACAGCGTGTAGACGTATTCGCTGCCGTCGTCTTTGTCTTCAAACCTGGTGATGGCCTTGCCTGACGGCGCTACCGGAGTCATGAAGTCGATTTCGACAATATTCTTGCCGGCCTTCAGGAGCCCGCCAGGAACTTCGATGTGCCCATTCTGCAGGTTCGCCGCCGCGCTTTGGCCGTTCACTACGAAACTGCCGATGGAGTCGCCGCGAAAATCGATCCATTGCCGTTCTACTCCACGGTCCCCCGTTTTTAGAAAGAAGCCCAGCTCCTCCCTTCCCCGGAATGACGCAGCCTCGGGCTCAATGATGTAACTCAACCGGTAGTGCACATCCTGCAGTTGCTGCGCGCGCTGTCGGGCAAGGTCGCGGGGAATTCCATCCGGCGCTTGTGCCCACAGCGATGCGGCGAGAAATCCAGCCGCGAAAGCTAATCTTCGCATGGGCGCGATTCTATCCGAGTAGGGGCTTTTTGTGGCAATTCATTGGCATCGTGAATCTGCGCTCTCAACGGCTGGAGGCGCACTCTGTCACTGAATTTGCGGTGTATACTGCTGCGCTCAAAATTTCGTCGCCTGGCATCGTAAAATCGAGCTGCGGGGCCAAGGCTTGCTGTCGCTTGGTCCCGTTCGCGAAACCGCCGCCAGATTTAGCGCGCAGCCCTGAGGTAGTCGTTGTAGGAATGCCGAGCCCAACCCAGATAATGGGGATTATTGTGGTAAGCGCTGTCCAGGCTCTGCAGCATTCCGGGAAGCAGCTGTCCGTAGTCGGGTGCGTCCAGGGCGATGCCTAGCTTGGCGAGACCATCTCCGTGTAGGTCCCGATAGGCCCGATCCAGGGCATCCTGGCTGGCCCGGCGGAGCCGGGCTGCTTTCTGCTCCGCTGTCTTTCCATCTTGCGGGGCGCTGAGGTCGTAGAGCATCAAAGTCAGGCGTGGGACGGCGGAGAACAATTTTTTGCGCTCTTTGCGACCGGCGCGAAAAAAGCGCGGGGCAATATCGGCATTGACGGTCATGTGCGCCGGCTCCGCTAGCTCCCGCGCCTTGCGGTATGTCTCCACAAGATGGCCCATGAACTTTAGGCCTTTGTTCTCGCGCCTCTGCTGCGGCTCAATGTCCAGATGGATGCCGTCAAATTGCGACCTGGGGTAGCGAAGATTGAACTGAATTACGTCGACCACGTGATCCAGGAGCCGATTACGCGAAACCCCGGGCTGGTCGGCTTCCGCGTTGCCGAACAAGGCTTCAACGCGAATGTTGTACTGGTGAAGAGAGGCGATAAGATCGGTGGCCTGCCTGTTTCCTTCGTCCGATCCCAGATGCGAAGCGGAAATATACACCTCGTTGATGCCCTGCGACTGGCAGAAATCCAACAGCTTCTCGCGGCTGCCCGGCTCCTGTAGCACTGAGAAGGTGTCCCAAACCCAGAGACCGTGGACTAAATTCGGCCTGTCTTTATCTTTCGCAAACGTGGGAAGCAATATCGCCCCGAACAGTATGCTCGGAAGGGCTGCCCATGAAACCCACCGCCTGAGACGCCGCATGGCAAGAGTATATAGGTGCACCGACCATACGGGCCCGCGGCCCTTGTTGACGGGCCCCTTCCGCCCGTATACTATTTGAAGCCTTAAATGCGTTGTTTGTACGCCAACCCGGTTTCCGCCTGCTGCATGGCCATGGCCATGTGTTGTTGTCTTTGTACGGGCGAGCGGCCGATGGCGCGGAATCATCCTTAAGTTGAATCAAGTTTGATATCGCCGGACCGCTCGCAACGAGCGGCCTTTTGATTTTCAGGCTGCTCCAGAGCCGGTCCAGAACGAAGGACACCATGCCGAAACCCAAGCAGCCGATTGCCATCTACTACGAGCATCCGCACTGGTTCGAGCGCCTTTTCGCGGAGCTCGAGCGGCGCCGGGATCCCTACGTGCGGGTCAACGCCGCCCAGCATCACTTTGATCCCGCGCGGCTCAACGGCGAAGGCAACTATTCGCTGGTGTTCAACCGGATGAGCCCGTCGGCCTACCGGCGCGGGCATGGACAGGGCATTTTCTACACGCTCTATTACCTGGAGCACCTGGAGCAACGCGGACGGCGCGTGGTCAACGGCCACAAGGCCTTTCGCTACGAAACCTCCAAGGCCCTGCAGCTTTCTCTTTTGGAAATGCTTGGACTTCCCTATCCCAAGACGCGGGTCATCAACTCCCCGGCTGATGCCGTCGACGCCTCGCGCGGACTGCGCTGGCCCATCGTGGTTAAGCCCAACATTGGCGGCAGCGGGGCAGGCGTAAAGCGATTCAACAACGTCCAGCAGCTGACTGAGGCTGCGAGCGGAGGCGAACTCGATCTGGGATTGGATTCGACCGCGTTGGTGCAGGAGTTCATTCCCGCGCGTGGTGGTCACATTGTTCGCGTGGAGGTCGTGGGCAGCAGATACCTCTACGGGATCAAGGTTCACCTCACTGGCGAGACCTTCGATCTCTGCCCGGCCGACATCTGCCGCACCACCGGCGGCCAGGAGCTGGGCATTGCCTGCCCTGTCGAAGCTCCCAAAGCCGGCCTGCGGGTGGAGGGTTACACGCCACCAGACGACGTGGTTCGCTCCGTAGAGAAGATCATGCGCGCCGCACAAATTGAGATCGGCGGCGTGGAATACATCGTCGACGATCGCGACGGGCAGCTTTACTTCTACGACATCAACGCGCTCTCCAACTTCGTTTCCGATGGCCCCAAGGTCGTCGGCTTTGATCCTTTTGTTCCCCTGGTGGACTACCTGGAAAAGGAGGCGGCATAGTCATGCGTTACGGATACTGGCTTCCCGTTTTTGGCGGTTGGCTGCGCAATGTGGAAGACGAGAGCATGGAGCCCACATGGCCCTATGTGAGCCGCCTTGCTCGACGCAGCGAAGAGATCGGTTATGACCTGACCCTGATCGCGGAGTTGAACCTCAACGACATCAAGGGACCGGAAGAGCCGTCGCTCGATGCGTGGTCCACTGCGGCGGCCCTGGCGGCGGTCACTCATCGCCTCGAGCTGATGGTGGCGGTTCGACCTACTTTTCACAATCCGGCTCTGCTGGCCAAGCAGGCCGCGAATATCGATCACATCAGCAACGGCCGCGTCTCGCTAAATGTGGTTTCTTCGTGGTGGGCCGAGGAAGCGCGCAAGTACGGCGTCCAGTTCGATCAACACGATGACCGCTACGCCCGCACCTCCGAATGGCTGGACATAGTCGACCAGGCCTGGAACCGCGACCACGTTGACTATCACGGCCGGTACTATCGCGTTGACGACCTGGTTCTTCAGCCCAAACCGGTTTCACGCCCGCGTCCGGTAATCTACGCCGGCGGCGAGTCAGAAGCCGCCAAGAACCTGATCTCGCAGAAGTGCGACGCCTACGTGATGCACGGAGATCCGCCGCAAAAGATCCGCGAGAAGATTCGCGACCTCTCCGAGCGCCGCGAGCGCTGGGGCCTGCCGCCGATGCAGTTTGGCGTGGCTGCCTATGCTATCGTGCGCGACTCCGAAGAGGAGGCGCAGGCCGAGCTGCGGCGCATCACCGATGTCAAGCAGAATGCTGCCGGATATCAGAATTACCAGCAGTGGCTGGCCAACACCCAGCTTGAACAGCGGGTCTCCCTGGAAGATTATTCGGTTTCCAACCGCGGCTTGCGTTCTGGGCTGGTGGGCACGCCGGAGCAAGTGGCAGAGCGCGTGGCAGAGTTCGAGGATGCCGGCGCCAACCTGCTTCTGCTGCAGTTCAGCCCGCAACTGGAAGAGATGGAGCGCTTCTCCAGCCAGGTTATCCGACCGGCGGCTCGCGCCCAGGTCAGAGCTATTAACGGCTTCGCGTCCCGCGAACTGAGGAGGGTGGCGAGCTGCTGAAAAGCAGTTCGCTCCTCTTCTTCGGATATTGCTCAGGCGTTGTGAGTCGCAAACATCTGCCGCAGATCCCTCACCCGGACTGAAGTGAAGTCGGGGAGCACGTGGTCCGCGCCCGCTTCCAAAAGCGTCGCGCGCCGGCCATCCGTAGCAATTCCCAGACATCTCATGCCTGCGTTCTTGGCCGCTCTGATGCCGGCCGCTGAGTCTTCGCAGACAAGGACGCATTCTGCATCCACATTGATTCCTTGCGCGGCAATGTTGAAGATCGCCGGATCGGGTTTGCCGTTGACCACGTCGTCGCCGGCTACGACTGCTTTGAAGTGTGAAGTCAGCCCAAGTTGCTCGAGCATCGCGATTACCCGCCCGCGCCGAGCCGAACTGGCCGCGGCGGCCGGCAGACCAACGTCACGCAAGTCGTTCAGAAGGCCGCAGATCCCAGGAATCACTTTCAGGGCTGCGGCATTATCTCTGAACAGCGCCTCTTTGCGTTCGCCGTAGTGTTTCACCTGCTCGGACGTAAGATCGCCCAGAAAATGGCGCAGGATGTCTTCCCGCTTTCGTCCTTCGAGCACGAATGAGAGCTGATCATCCGAGACTTCCCTTCCCAGCGAATCGAAAAATGCGCGCCATGCGCGCTGATGCGCTGGATGGCTGTCGACAATCACGCCGTCAAGATCGAAGATCACGCCTTGCAGCATGCATCTCCCTTCATGACGGCTTGGCCGAACCCCGGCCACAAAGACTGCGCGGCCTGATAGTTTTCCGGCGTGCCGATGTCCATCAGAAATCCGTCCATCGGGTAAGCCGCCATGCCTCCGACCAGTTGCGGCAGCAGGTGAAATCCGATGTCGGCGGGCCGCTGCGGCGGGACCAGATCGATGATCTCAGGGCGGGCGATCATGATTCCTGAAAAAGCCCATTTGCTTTTGGGCTGTGCAGGCTTCTCGACAAAGCTGCGGACGATTCTCTCCGAATCGAACGTGATTACGCCGCAGCGCTGGGGATCGGGTACTTGATAAACGCCGAGCGTCGCCAGGGATTGAGTCTCTTCGTGAGCGGCCAACATGTCTGGCAGAGTTACGTTGCTCAGCACATCCGCGTAGAGGACGTAGAAGGTTTCTTCGTTCTCCACGAATGCCCGGTTCATTGCCAGCGTGCCTGCGCTACCCAGGAGAACTGCTTCCTCCGCGACCGTTATCGATATCCTGCGTTCCTGACGGGAAACAAAATCGCGTACCATCGCTGCGTGGGCGTGCGCATTGATCAGCACCTCATTAATTCCCGCTCGGCGGCAGTTTTCCAGCCACAGGGCCAGCAACGGCGTGCCCTGGATGGGCAATAAACACTTGGGAACATCCTCCGTCAGTGGGCGAAGCCGCTCGCCCTTTCCCGCCGCCAAAAGGAATGCCTTCATAGCAATCGAAAGTACAACTAGTCGCCTGCCAGCGCCTGCCGCCCTGTCAGGTCCAGAGAGCATTTGCCGGCCTCGCGGTCGGCGACAAACTCATTGACCACCACACGCGATCCTTCAAAGTCGAAAGCAAAGCGCATTTCGCCAATGCCTTCAGCCGTCATGGCTTCACGAACCGCGGATTGGTTTTCCTCCTCGCAATAGAACAGGAGGAATCCGCCGCCGCCCGCTCCCGTGATCTTGCCGCCGGCGGCGCCACTACCGATTGCGACCTCATAGAGCCGGTCGATGGCCGCGTTGGAAATCCGTGACGAAACCTTCTTCTTCCACTGCCAGCCTTCGTGCAACAGCCGGCCAAATCCGGCGAGATCGTCCTTCTCCAGAGCTGTTCGCATGCGACCTGCAAGCTCGCGTGCGCGGTGGAGCGATTCCAATGTGCTCCCATTGCCGTTTCTGCTCAGCGCTTCCTGCTCTTTGAGGATTGACCAGGAGTCGCGTGTGTTTCCCGTGAAGAACAGCATGAGCTTGTTCTGCAGCGCCGCCATGGTCTGAGGCGGCAAGACTAGCGGATTAACACATGTCGAGCCGTCCCGATCAAAGATGATGAAGTTCAACCCTCCGTGAGCCGCGGCGTATTCGTCCTGCTTGCCCACAGGTTTGCCCAAAACGTTGGCGGTGATGTGGAAGGCCTTCCTTGCCAGTTCATCCTTGGTGAGCGGCATCTGCTGGCAAGTCGAAAGCGCCTGCAGCAGACTCACGCACATGCTCGCGGAACAGCCAAGGCCGCTACCCGCTGGAAGCTCCGAGGCCAGAAAGACTTCCAGGCCATCGGCGCAGCCGTATTCGCGAAGGACTGCCAGGGGAATTTCGAGCGCGGTTCCACGCGTGACATTTACCTGGTTGATGTCGTCCCAGGTCTCGCACACGCCCAGGTTCGAAGAGATGATCTGCGTGCGGCCGTCTTCGCGCGTATCCAGAAATGTGTAGAAATACTTGTTGATGGCGGCATTGAGCACAGCTCCGTTGTGGCGTTCATAGTATGCTGGCAGGTCGGTACCGCCGCCCCCGAAGCTGATTCTGGCCGGCGTGCGGATAATCAGCACGAGCTTAATCTCCCACTCGATGCCCGATTGGTTATGAACGAGTCCAGTGCGGTGATCGCCCAGCCGTCGATTTGTCGGTTCATTTCAGGTTTTGAGTTTCTGATTCTTCGGCCTAGCAGCAGGAGCCCCATACGCTCCCGATATGACAAAAATAACAGGAGTGAAAGAAAAACTCCCGTAAAAAAGCTGTAAGTTGTCCTCGGATTGGCTCTTCATTTTCTGCTCGATGCGCTGTGCGAAGTCGATTGCTCCCGGGTTTTCCACAGCCACGCCGAGCGGACGATTTCTTCCAACGATGAATGCTGCGGCCGCCAGCCGAGTTCGGTCATGATCCGGTCGGGACGAGCGCAAAGAACCGGCGGATCGCCCTCACGCCGCTCCCCCCCTCGCACGCGGATGTTCTTTCCGGTGAGCTCCCGCGCCGTCTCAACGATCTGACGGACGGAAAAGCTCTCGCCCAGGCCGATGTTGTAAGAGCGCATCCCTCCACAGTTAAGCTTTTGCAGTGCAAGAATATGCGCCTGAGCGATGTCCAGCACGTGAACGTAATCACGCAGGCAGGTGCCATCGGGAGTGCCGTAGTCCTCTCCGTAGATGGTGAAGGTCTCCCGCTCGCCCGCGGCAGTCTGCAAAACGAGTGGAATCACATGCGTCTCGGGATTGTGCCGCTCACCCAGTTCGTCGGTGGCGCCGGCGGCGTTGAAGTAGCGGAAGGCGAACACGGTCCAACCGTAAGCGCGGGCGTACCACTCCAGCACCTGTTCCAGAATCAATTTCGTCTCACCGTAGGAATTCACCGGTTTCTTGAAGCTGTCTTCTTCCGTCGGAACCTGCTGGGGAATGCCGTAGACCGCCGCTGACGAAGAGAACACCAGGTTCCTCACCCCGGCCGTGCGCAGAGTCTCCAGCATGGTGATGGCTGAAGCTACGTTCTGCCGGAAAAAATAGCCGGGATTCTTCACCGATTCTGCGATCACGGCCTTGGCGGCAAAGTGAAACACCACGTCAAAACGGGACCGGCCCAGCAGCGACTTCAAAGCATGCTCGTCACCAATGTCCAAATACACAAATTCCGCGCGGGTTGGCACCGCATCACGAAAGCCGGTGGAAAGATCGTCTACCACGGTGACCGAGTGTCCCTGGCGCAGCAGTTCCGCGCAACACACCGAACCCACGTATCCTGCTCCGCCAGTAACCAAAACATTTGCCATCAATAGGCTCCTGATCCGCGAATGACTCGCATTGGAGTCTTCAACATGATCTGTAGATCTAGCAACAGAGACCAGTTCCGCGCGTAGAACAAATCCATCTCCACGCGCTGGTCATAGGTTACTTGCTGACGGCCGTGAACCTGCCAGTAACCGGTCAGCCCGGGCTTCACCACTCGAAAGATCCAGCCGCTGCGGCCATACTTTTCGAGTTCAGCAGGACTGATCATGCGCGGGCCCACCAGGCTCATCTCCCCTTTGAGCACGTTCCACAGCTGTGGAAGCTCATCGATGCTGGTTTTTCTAATGATACTGCCCAGGCGTGTCACGCGTGGATCCTGCTTCAATTTGAAGTTGACCTCAAACTCGCGGCGCAGCGACGGGTCGCGCATGAGAATATCGTCGGCATCAGCACGCATGGTTCGCAGCTTGAATGCGTCAAAGGTGGCATCACGGCCGACAACACGCCGCCGATAAAGGGCCGGCCCGCCGTCGTGCAATCTGATCAGCACGGAGAGAAGGAGGAGGACGGGCGACAACAAAATAAGCAGTACGGCTGAAACTGCGATATCGAGAGCACGTTTGACCACGGCCGCGGCGCCATGGATACGCGGTTCGGTGGCAGATTCCAGAGCGGCATCTTTAGCGTAGGCTGGGGTGTTCATTCGCCATCCTTTGTGCAGTAATACATCCTGCTGGGGATGGGACCGCTCCCCGTGTGCGCCTCCGAGTGAAGAACTCTGCCGCCCGACCGCTCGATTACATGGCTCACCCGCCCCGCCTTCATAGCGGTCATTTTCATGGGAAAGAGTTTCCATTGCAGCAGTCTATGCGCTCCGATTCCCGCCGCATGGAGAAGACGGTAAGCACGTCGCCGCGGCGCCAGGCGATAACGAAGCGGCATGCTTGAGGGCAGCTGAAAAGCCAGCAGCCCTCCCGGACGCAGCACGCGGACAAACTCGCGCAGGTAATTCTCTATCGCCATTGAGGTCGGCTGATGCTGCAGCACGATTAAGCTGTAAACCAGATCGAAATGTGAGTCGGGAAAATCGCCGAGATCGTCGCGCCGGCTCAAGTGGAAGAGGCATTCAGGATTGTAGCGTCTGGCGAGTTCCAGCATTGGCCGGGAGACGTCCACGCCCACGGTTTCCACGAACTGTTCCGCGAGCCGGCGGGTGACACGTCCAACACCGCAGCCAAAATCGAGAGCGCGCAACCGGTCGCGTGGCAGACCGAGTTGTTGCGTCCTGGCGAAGAGGCTGCCCGCGTCCTCGTCCCCGGTGGCGAAGAACTCTTGCAGGTCCCAGTCACGCTTTCCGGTGAGGACCGCCCAGAACGGATCGGCCGCCATCTCATTCCAGTCGCGAACGTGCCTTTCAAATTGCATAGATAAAAACCTGCTGGATTAGAGGGAGCCTCCTACCACTCTGGAAGTCAGGACTTCTCTGTTGGGGGAGCGTACGTTCAGCCCGAGTCCGGCAGCTTGATAGGCGGCCACTGTCTGGCTGGCCGCTTTGGTCCATGAAAAGTCCATCGACCTGCGCAAAGCGCTGGCTCGCCAGAATTCCGCCGCTGAAGAATTGAGCAGGAAGTCAGATAGCGCTCGCGCCATACCTTCAAAGTCGTTCGGATGAAATACTTGGCCGGCTTCACCCACAATTTCCGGCAAAGAGCCACAGTTGGAAACAACAACCGGGCAGCCGCATGACATGGCCTCTAGAGCAGGCAGGCCGAAGCCTTCGTAGAGAGAGGGCATAATAAACGCAGTCGCGTGGCGGAATAGCGCGGCCAGATCCGAACGGGAGACATAACCCGGACACATCAGGTTCAGATCCGGCCATCTCGCAACTCCTCCAGCTGCAGCCACACCGTCAGACGGGCCATATACGATTGTCTGGAAATTGACTCCGGCCGCAGTACGGGCGAGTCGCAGCGCGCGCAACGCCGTTTCCAGGTTCTTGGTGGCCCAGTTGTGGGCGCTGGCCGCCATGAAATAAGGAGGTCGAACGCCCCAGCGAGAAGACAAATAATCTATTTCTCCCTTGTCCGCCTCCGGGCGAAACCAATCTCGCGATACGCCGTTGTGCACCACACTTATTCGCTCTGGAGCCACACCCAGCACGTGCTCTAAATCAGCTGCCGTGCTCCTGGATACAGCCATGAAGTGTTGTGCTCTTCGTGCGGCCATGCGATAAGCAGCTTTTACCGCCTGCTGCTTGGCCCAACGGCGAGTCTTGAACAGAAATGGGATGAGATCATGCACGGTAACCACGACTGGGCAGCCGGCAGCGACCGGCATGACATAAAACGGGCTGTGCAGGAGATCGAGGTGATCTTGACGTGTGCGGCGGCCAAACTCCCACTGCTCAGACAGCGAATACTTTGGCGATCGCATCGGAATTCGTACGATGGGAAAATCATCGAGGCCAGGTACAGGGTTTTTGGGGTCTTCATACACGATGAGTTCGAACGGCCTGTCCATGCCGCCTATGGCGCGCACTAACTCGGAAACATAAGTACCAACGCCGGAATCGTTGTACCATCGTGCATCGAAGCCTACCCGTTTCCTGGATGAGTCGGGGAACGATGCTCGATAGTCCATGACTGGTAAGCGTCTTTTCAGAAAACCCCCTCTTCCAGCGCAGGCGTGGCGAATCGTTGCTCACCTTCTCGGGCGGCGACGCCTAATCCCAACAGCAACCAGAACAAATTGCCAAACTGGGGGCTGGTGATAAACAGGTAGTCCACCAAACCGTGAACCAGGGTGGCGCCAATGGCCGCGCAGACTGCAAAGCCTATTGTGCGTAACAACGGATCGGCGTGCTTGATGAGCCTGAAACTGCCACGAAAAAAGACCGATATGGTCAGAAAGAACACGAGAAAACCAATAATTCCGGTTTCCGCCAGTGTCTGCAGATACAGGTTGTGCGCGTCGAGCTGGTCTCTCACTCCGGGCAAATACTGCTGCATAGCGAAACGATATGTGCCAAAACCGGCGCCGGCGACCGGATGTTCAAGAAACAGCGCTCCGGCTGCCCCCCACAAGGCCAAGCGGGTGTCAAAGGACAGGTCATCCGCGCCCTGATGGCTATCGTTCAAGCCGATTCCGGGCCTTTCCATCGAGATGCTCAACATCACCGAAGAAGCGAGGAAAGCGGCTGCCAGGACGACAGCCGTTGTTCTTCCGCGAGGCCTGAGATAGAACATCGCGGACAACAGAACAGCGCCAAGCGCCACCAGCCCCCCGCGACTTCCGGTGAAGAATACGGCCGCCCAGGAGAGGCAAAGACAAATGAATGCCAGCCGGCGAAGGCCAGTCTTCCGCCCCAAAACAGTCACCGCCAGCGCCAGAGGCATGATGGCATTCAGGTACCCAGCCAGGGAGTTGTAGTGAAACAGGAATGATGTGATCCGTCCCACCCAGCCTCCGCCCGCCATGAAGACCGGCTCCATGTCCGGATACAGCTGGAAGTAGAAAGATGTAAAGTCACCCACGATGGCCTGGTAGAGTCCGAACACACATACAGCGATGGTCGAGATCAGAAGAAGCTTGATAATGCGTACTATTCTTTCCCGGGTCACCGCCCACGCGGCAACGCTCAAGAATACCGCGGTGTAGGACAGCAGCTTCGCCAGCGCTTTAGCGGCGCCTTCGATGTCGCGCGATTCGGAAAGGACCAGTGAACCTGCCGCGACGGCGGTGAAGGCAATCATTCCCTTCCTCATCCAGCCTTGCCACAGCCAGCCTCTCCAGGGCACGCCGTTCCGCACCTGCACCACGCAGATGCCAACGAAGAGAACGAAGTGAGCGAGGAGGAAGGCGTCACGCACCGGAAGTTTCCAGTCGATGAAAGGATAAACAGGAAGCAGGAAGACGACGGCACAGATGTAGAAGTCAAATCTGAGCAGAGCCAGGATGAGTAGAGGAAGGCACAGCGCCAGGAGCAGCAATCCCTCATTCGACACGGCGGCCGCGGCAGCCGCAACAGCTAACAGACCAATGGCCAGCTCCAGCAGCCTGCGATACGGAACCCCAGGCCGTACTAACTCATTACTCGCGATCGTGCTCATTGATGATTCCCGTTTTGGGCATATTGCCTGAACACATCCAGCGTCTGGCGGGCGCACTTGGCCCAGTCAAAGTCGCCGGCCCGTTGCTTACCACCATGAATCAAATCACGCCTGAGTACGGTATCCTCTAGTCCTCGCTCCATGCAGTTCGCGATGTCGTCCACCGAGAACGGATCAAAGTAGAGGAGCCTGCCGCCGGAAACTTCAGGCAGGCAGGAGCTGTTAGCGGCGATTGTTGGAGTGCCACACGCCATGCATTCCACCATCGGAAGACAGAAGCCTTCGTAAAGCGACGGCATGACCGCCAGTTCCGCACCCTGGATCAGCCTGGCCAATTCAGAATCAGCCAACGCGCCGGCCAAAATCACGCGGCCCGGCCCGGGCCTTTTCGCGGCGGCGATTATCCGATCGTATTCCCAACCAAGATCACCCGCGAGAACAAGGTCCAGGTCCAGATTCTTGTTTCGCAAAAGCATCAGGCGGTAGGCAGCGATAAGCCGTTCAAGGTTCTTTCGGGGCTGAATGGTTCCATGATGCAGAATGTATGGCCGGTCGAGTCCAATCATTCTCCTCAGCTTCCGCATCAGCTCAGCGTCAGGGGCGGCATCGTTGAAAAGCTCATGGTTGCAACCGTTGTAAACCACGTGGACCTGCGTCTCGGGTAAGCCGTAGGCTTCGATGAGGTCCGACTTCGAGCGCTCGGAAACCGTGATGATTGCCCGCGAGAGTTTCGCTACCCACCACATCAGCCAGCGCACAAGCTGATTTACACGCGGCCCGTGTGAAGGCATCGTCAGAGGCGTAACGTCATGAATGGTTGATATGACTGGTACGCTTCCCAGTGGAATGGCGCTGGCCGTCGGGCAGAACATCAGGTCCGATCCGGCTCTGGCAGAGGCCAGGTCAGCCCCGCCCAGCCTCCACAGGCCCTCTCGAGCCAGAAGCCGCGTAGGCGCAAGTTCGAATCTTGTGTCTCCTTCAATGCCGTTGGCATCATTGGCAGCACGCTGAGAGGCAAAAACACAAAAGCTAATTTCGGGTTCGACCTTAGCGAGCTTCTTGAATTGCGTTATGAGGTTTTGCGCGTACACGTAGGTCCCTTGCCGGCGCAGCCGGCTGGACAATACCCAAGAATCGATCGCTACCTTCAAGCCTTGTGCACCCTCTTCCTGCTGCATATTCTCCGGCGTGATGCTCAACCTTCTTTGACCAGGCAGTACTGCTTGCTCACAAAGCCGCTTTCCGGCTCGCGGTCAAGAAACTGCAGATCTCCGTTAAAGCCCCCGGTACTGGAGTTTGTTAATCGGATATCTATAATCCGCCCCGGACATCCCGCCAGGACCTCCCGGATTGACCGTTCGGACAGGCAGTGCATCTCCATGTGAAATGCGGCCAGGGTTTCGCGACGCAGCGCGTGTTTGAGCCTTCGCCGGAAAGCAATCTTGTTTCGCAATTTCGCCAGAGCGGGCGCTTTCTCGCGCTCCGGCGCCTGAAAAACAAATATTCCGCCCGGCTTCAGCACGCGGACAAGCTCCCGCAGGTACCCTTCAACATACTTTCGTGGAATGTGTTGCAGCACGATGCTGGTGTAAACAAAGGCGAATCTGTTGTTAGTGAACTGGCGGAGGTGGTTCTGCTGGTTGACTTTGAAGCAGCACTTATCGGCGCTGCTGTTGAGGGTATTCGCCAGATCGATCATGGTCGGAGAGATGTCAACGCCCCAGCAAGTGGAGAAGTAGCTGCCCAGAGCGCGAGTAAGCCGCCCGACGCCACATCCGAAATCCAGCGCTTCGCCGGCGCGATCCGGGGTCAAACCAAGTGATTCCAGGTATTGCATGACACGACTAATTTCAAGGCGACCGGTGGCAAAGAAGTCTTCCTGGGTCCATTTGTTGCCCAGCCGCCCATGATCCACACAGATCGCCCACAACGGGTCGAGGCGGGCGAATCCTTCCCAATTGCTTTGCAGTTTCCTTAAGTGATGCATGGCTTCCGCAACAGTGCTCTCACAACGCTCTCACCGCAAGTTCATCGATCTGGGATTCTCTTCTTTCCTTGACGCCGGCGCACCGCGCGAGCAAACCTAACGTCTGCTCGGCGCAACGACGCCAATCGAACTGTTTCCCCCGCCGTACGCCTTCGACCGACAGCTGACGACGCAGTTCGTTGCTCGTCAAAGCAGCCTCCATACACATACTCATTTCTTCCACTGATTCCGGATCGAAATATCGCAGGACACCCCCAGAGATCTCCGGGAGACATGATACCGACGCTGCGATCGTGGGCACGCCGCAAGCCATGGCTTCAACCATGGGCATGCAGAAGCCCTCATAGAGAGATGGGAAGACCGCGAGCTCTGCGCCTTTGGTCAGAAGTACGAGATCAGTCTGATCCACCGCGCCGGTCAGGATCACGCGTCCGCCAGATCCCGCAGCTTCACGGGCGACCTCATCCTGAGCGGAATCCGGCGTTCCAGCTAAAATCAGCGCAAGATCCCGGCCGGGGTTCCTGGCCAGCAGGCTGCGGTATGCCAGGATCAGGCGTTTCAGATTCTTGTTGGCTTTTATCGCGCCGCAATGGAAAAGATACGGCCGCTCAACTCCGATCTTGCTCAGGGCCTTCTGAAGAAGATCCGCCTCAGGGGGAATGCAGTTGAAGGCCTCGTGATCGCAACCGTTGTAGACCACATGTATGCGCTCTTCGTCGATTCCGTACAGCCGGATAAGATCACTCTTTGAATGCTGTGAGACCGTGATGATCGCTCGAGAAGCCCTGGCTGCTGCCCACAGAAGAAAGCGCAGTGTTCTGACATGCGGCGATTTCCAGGGCAGCACTACAGGAATCACGTCATGAATGGTTGTGACAACTGGACTGGGGAACCCGACATAAAGGGTGGTGCAGTGGGGATTAAAAATCACATCCGCGCCATCGAGAGCCGCTCGAGCCTGAGCACCGCCGAAGCGCCATAGGCGGCTGTGGGATAGCAGCCGCGTAACCCGCGGACGGAACGCGACTGAATAGTCTGTCTCGCTGGAGCCCGGCTTCGTGTTGTCGAGGTAGGGTACAACCTCCACGGAGTACTGCGGCGCCAACTCACGAAAGGCTGCGAGCAGCTTCCTGCAATATACGTTGACCCCGTGATGGGCGCAATTCGAGCCCAAGACCCAGGTGTCGACCGCAATTCTCGGACGTGCAGAATTACCGTTTCTCATGCGGCGAACTCCGCCCAATCCGGATGCTGGGCAATCTCACGGGTCAATAAATCCATGTAACCGTACCCGGAGACGATAGCTACCATCTCGACCACAGTTAGCGCCAAGACGTAGCTGACGAAGGCTTCCACGCCCAGCAGGCGGACCGCAGGTAACTGCACGCCGACGCGAAAGACACGGCGGATCACCTGCGACACCGAGAGTGAGCGAGGCTGAGAGAAGATGCGGCGCATGCCGGCGGCAACAGGCGTGGGGCGGGCTGTAGCAGCATTCACACGCACACCGCCTTCTCCAGCGGCACGTCCACGGTGCTTTCGTAGGCGGCCAAGGAGCGCGCCGCAGCGGCCTGCCAGCTGAAGCGGCGCACGTTGGCAAACCCGCGTTCGATCAGCTGCTCGCGCAGTGCGGAATCGGAAAATGCGCGACCCATCGCGGCCCCAAATTCTTCGGCGTTGCGCGGATTGGCGTAGAGAGCCGCGGTTCCCGCGACTTCAGGCAGAGATGTTTCAGGGGCGCAGACCACGGGAACACCGCAGGCCATGGCTTCGAGAACGGTAAAGCCAAACCCCTCGTACAGCGACGGGCAGGCATAGACACGGGCTGCTGTATAGAGCGCGGGTAGATCTTCGTCGGAAACAAATCCGGTGAAGACGACGCGATCGACGATTCCCAGCCTGGCGGCCATTTGCCGCAGAATCTGCTCGCCTTCGCCAAGAGGTCCGGCGATTACCAGACTGGCTTTCTTCCCCCCTTCCATAAAACTTCGGAAGGCGAGAAGCAGTGCCGCGTGGTTCTTTCGCGGCTTGTAAATTCCGGTGTAGAGGATGAACTCTTCTTCGATCCCCAAGCGCATGAGCACAGGCTCTATCTGTTTTTGTTCTGAGACCACGCCGAATCCCGGCCGAACCGCGGGGTAGACGACTTCAACTTTTTCCGGGTCACACCCGAGGTGGCGGCTGATATCTTGTCGCGACCATTGGGAGACGGTAAGAACGCGGTCAGCGATGCGAACTGCAGCGCGCATCATGTTGCGGTAGTAGATCCGGCCGAGACGCGAAGGAAGGTCGCCGCGACAAGCCAGATAAATTACGTCGTGGATGGTAACTACGCTGGAGCAGACGCGCCGCAAAGGCAGATTGAAATGGGGCGAATGCAGCACATCGACCTGCCGGCCGCGTAGAATTCGCGGTAGCGCGAACTGCTCGCGGAAGGAGTAACAAGGCGTGGAAGTCATCAGGCGTTCGACATTGGCCGAATCGCAGCAGATTGCATCGGTACTCCCGGCAGGAAGGATCAGCAGATATTCGTGCTGCGGAGCCTGGGCCAGGACTGCCTCGGTGAGACACTTCATGTAGCGCCCGATTCCCGGGTTGTTGATTCGCCGTAGATCGAAAGCAATCTTCATCGGATGCGAATTATGGGGTTGCACGTCCGGCAGCTACCGCAAGGGCCGTGCGTCCAGCGCCGTGCAATTTGTCCCGCAAAACGGTAAAGATGGAATGCAGTACGGCGTGATGCATGTCTTCGATTACCTGCATGTTGTCGCTCGGCACTACTGCGCAAAGGTCGCACAGGCGCTTCATACGGCCACCCTGGAAACCGGCGATGCCGGCAGTCAACGCGCCTAGCTCGCGGGCCGTTTCCAACGCCAGGATGACGTTGGGCGAATTGCCGCTGGCGCTGATAGCGAACGCCACATCACCGCGGCGCACAAAGCCCTTCATTTGCTCGGCGAATACCTGCTCGTAGCCGCCGTCATTGGCCCAAGCCGTAAGCAAAGGCACGTTGTCGGTAAGCGCCATCACCTTCGGCCGTTTTGCTCCTGCGGACGCTATGCCCTTGTTGAGGTCGCACATCATGTGCGACGCCGAAGCTGCGCTGCCGCCATTGCCGAAGACAAAAACCGTCTGATCCTTTTCGAATGCCTGAAAGAGCGCTCCAGCGATCGCGTCAATGGCTGCATATGGCAGCCTGGGGATCAATTCCCGCAGGCGCTCGAAGTAAACTTCAGTCGAGAACGCGGGACTGCCGGAAGCTATCTGCGCCGGTTTGTATGCACTCGCCAAAGAGCTCTTCCTCCCGATACGAAGCCGAAAAGATCAGGACGCCTTGCGTCGCATTCTTCTGACTGCCATCCGCCAGTCGCGGGAGACCTCGGCGGCCAGCGCGCGCCGCGGATCATCGAGCGGGAGTTCATCCCAGGCATGGCGGCGGATCACCCACCAACAGGCAAGTGCGAGACCGCCAAAGAGACTCAGCAGCACCACCAGAATCCTGCTGGGCCCCGACTTTCTCTCCGGCGAGACCGCGACATCCATGGTTCTAGTGGTAGGCAGCTCCTTGGCCTCCTGAATCTTGGCCATCTCGTACTGCTGGGTCAGAAACTCATAGACCGTCTCTCGCACCTTTGCCTGGCGATAGAGTTCGCCGTACTGATAGCCCAGCAAAGGCAGAGCACGCATCGAGGGATATGACGAAGTTCCCGGGTCTCCGGCCGAGTCCATTACGGAAGAGCCCATTAACTTTCGGAGCTGCGCCTGCAATTCGCCGATGCGCGCCCTTGCGGTGCGGACCTTGATGCTGTCGTCGGAATAGATCTGCTGGTAGCCTCGAAGATCAGTCTCGGCCACAATCAGCTCGCCCTGGACCTTGGCCGCGGCGTCCATCATGGTGCGGCTCTGGCTCTGCGGATCCATCACCGCGTTCTTGCTGGAAAAGCTGCTGAGTGCCTGCGCCGCCTGGTCGAGATCTTGTTTGGCCGCCTGCAGCCGACCTTCAAGGAAAATCCGCTCACGGTGCGCGTCGGAAGTATTAAGATCGGCCGACAGCCGGTTCATCTCGGTCACATAGCCGTTGCAGATCTTGGCGACCAGTTGTTGGTCGTAGTCCGTGCAGGTGATGGTGATCACGCCACTCTTGCGGTCTTCATCGAAGCTGGTAAAGCTCTTCAGCCGCTTGCGCGCCGCATAAAGTTTCCCACGCAGCGATGGAAAGCGGGAGGCTCCCATGAAGTAATGGGTCTGGAGGTCGAACTCCTTGATCAGCTGGTCCTGCACGGTCCGGCTCTTCATGATCTCGATGTAGAGGGCGCCTGGGGTCTTGATGCCAAGTATGCTGGCGCTGTCGATTCCCAAAGAGTTTCCCGAGATCGCGCCCGCACCGGCCAGCTTGCCCAGCAGGCCTGACGCTCCGGCGGCCTCGCCGGGCACGATGCGGGTGATGGCTTCGTAGTGCTTGGGCAGCAGCAGGCTGACCACTACCGCTGCAAGAAACGTTTTCCAGGCTACGCCCCACAGAAAACGGCGCTCTCGCCAGAGCAGAGCGAGCTTCTCGGTGCTTCCCCGCTCTGTTTGCGGAGGATGGTCCGGAACCCGCGCGGGCTTGAACGCGGGAACAACTGCTGGTCCGCTAGCTTCCACGTTTGAGTCTCCAATGAGGCCAATACGTCACTTGGACTGACGTTGTGAAGTCGCTCTGCTTGCCGCCCGCCGTCAGCAGCGGGAAATTCCACCACTCGTATTGAACGAAGCTGGACAGCGACATATCTGGGCGCAACTTCCACTCCGCACGTGCATAAACATTGCGGAGGTTCCCGCCGTGAAGGAACATGCTGTCCACGATGTTGCTGCGGTAGCCGGCCTGGATGGTCCGGTCAGAGGCAAACCAGTAAGTGCTCTGCAAGCGCAGGGAAACGCCCTGCCGCCCAACGGTCGCATTGCCGATGATGTTTCCCGCGTTGGTGTAGCCATCCAGATAACGGGTGTTCCAGTAGAAAAAGCCGCCGCTGACCGGCTGTAGCAAACCAGGCAGGTTGGTGAAGGCGGCCTCAGCCCGAAAATCGAGCTGGCGAACGCCGGGAAATTGCGACAGATAAATGCCAGGATTGTGCGCGGCGCGGCGTGGATAGCCTATGGGCGAAATCTCGTCTTCCACAAAGGAATCTTCGTAGAGAGTCAGCCAGTTGCGGAGCCCAGGGATGCGATACGTGAAATCAAATGTGGAGCGTCGGTCGCCGGGGTCGTTACCGGGGCCAGCGGCATTCGTCGTTGCCAGAAAAGACATGCGCGTGGTGTGCAGCGTGATAGGAAAGTCAGGTCCGCCCCATAGCCCGGTGCGGCCCACGCCGAACTCGAAATTTGGAGTAGGTTTGAAATTGACTTTTACCCCGTTGACCATGGGCTGTCGGGAAAGTGTCCGGCCCAGGCTAAAAGCGATGGTGCCGTTCTGGGTGTTGACGTAGTGCTCGCCGGTAAGCCTGCCCACCCAGATCTCAGAGCGTACGGGGCCAAGAAACCCGAGAAAGCCAGGAAGCTTGGAAGGCTGTGTCTGGTCGAGGCGGAACATGTACATGGGCTCGGCGTTGTTGCTCCAGAGAAACGGATCTTGTGTGGGTCCAGTCCAGAGCGTTTGTTTTCCGAAAGATGCCTGCCAGTTGTTAACGTTCAACATTAAATATGTATCGAGCAACCGGAACTGATTGAAGACAGGTATTGGTGCTGCCGGCTGAAAGATTGGTGGGCCGGCCTCGGCACCGCTGGTGGTCTTGGCATCGCCAAGTTGGATGGCGTTCTGCACGGCTTGCGAAACTCCTGGAGCCGACGGCGCGTGCTCCATTTCGCCGCGAACGTAGAACCCCAGCGCTCCAGCCGAGCCGCTGCCCGAGAAGCCGGTCAGCGTGTTGAGACCCTCCTCGTAAGGACGCCCGAAATTGTTCACGATGGTCTGGCCGAAGTGATAACCATCAGTCAGCGGCTTACCTGAGATCCCGGTGATGCCGCTGTAGATCGAGTCGAGCGCTGAGTAGTCAGCTTGCGTGCCGTTCAGCTCAGCTGAAAATTCCCGCGAAAGTGCAATAAAGAGCCGAGTGGTTTGGTCGCGGTTAGAAGAGTCATCGATCATGCCGGATGATTCTTCGAGAAGGCGAGCACATTCAGCGCGGGTCCAGGGACGAAGACCTACAAGACCGCTTTGGACTGCGCCGAGCGCGATCAGCCGATCCATGGCTGGATATACCCAGCTATCAAGCGGGACATAAGCCGATGAGCGACTGCGTGAACCCGGTTCCACCGCGTCCCGTTCGAACGTTCCGTAGCCGCCACCAGGCAATTCAGGGTCGTGGTGCGCGGCATACACCTGGCGGCCGATAAGCCAGCCCATCGCGCTGCCGACAACCACGTCACTGGCGAAGTGGTCCTTGCCGGTTACACGAGCCACGCTCACACCCGTCGCCAGGCCGTACGCCAGCGTTTCTGTAACCGGTCCTGGATATTCGTGGCTCAAGACGCTCGCCGCCGACCAGGCAAGGGCCGCATGCAGCGATGGAAACGAGGAGTTAGCAGCTGACCCGCCGCCAAATTTGCCTTGCCCGGTTCCTTCCGTGGGCCGTTGCCGCCGCGAAAAGAGTTTCAGTCCTTCCACAACAACCAGGCTGTTAACTGCCGCTTCACCGGCGATGATCCCGGTTTCCTGTTGATGGTCGTCGCTGCGGAGCTTGCCGAGAAGGTACAGGCTTCCCGTCCCGCCCACAGCAAACATCAGGCTTGCGTTCGAAATAGTGCTAGAGTGTTTCGTCAGCGAACCTTTGCCGGAGAGACGCGATGAGAGTTCTGCATCCGCATTGATCAGACCGGCGGTAATGCCGGCAAAAGGGACGAGCCAGTTCAGATCTTCAATTCGTGCATGAAATGGACCGGTCCAGATGGCTCTTTGATCAGCCGCGAGATTCTGCAGGAAGATTCCCGGAGACGCGCTCGCCGGACGGGAGCCGACCGCAGCGCTGGGTACGGTGGTTGAAATGCTCGAAGTGGAGGCGGACTCCGGCGGCCTTTCCCCCGATAGTTCTTGAGAAGCCACTCGCTTCGCGCAGCTGATTAATAGAAGCATCAATAAAAGGCCGTTGCCACTCGCACTCCTCAAGTCAGGTCTCCATCAGAAATTTTTGAGAACGCTTGCGGCCACGGCAACGCCGGAAAACATCTGCATCGACATGCCCATGTTTTTGAAAATCCCGGACCCGGTCACTTTGTCGGGGACATAAATGGTGTCGCCCGGCTGAAGCACCGCCCGGGAAACGCTTCCCGACCACCACTCGCCTGAACTTCTGCCCACCACGGTCCCGTTGGCGCGAATGACGAAGATGTCTTTCTTGTTGGCAACGCTGGTCGGACCTCCGGCTTGTTTGAGGTACCATCCGGCGCTGCGGCCTTTGCGGAAGGTGACAGCCGCCGGGTTATAGACCTGGCCGGCGACCATAACGAAATCGGGAACTTTGGGGATGATAAGAGCGTCGCCGGGGCGCACTTCAACGTCAGCTGGCGTGTTTTCCCATTTTTCGATTGGCTCATTAATGTGTATCAGGAGCCGTCCGCTGGGGCTGATCGACTTCAAACGGTTGATGAGCTGCTGGCGCTGCTGCGCGGTGGCGCTGCTTTCCAGCCTGGCTCCGCTGATTCCCTGCTCCTGCAGACGCGCCACCATCTCGTCGCGATTCTTGGCTTCGAACTCCCTCACTTGAGCACGCTCCAGGACCGCGCCATAGGGATACGCACTGGGCGAGAATCCGCCGGCCCGTTTCAACACCGAGCTCAAGCGCTCGTTCTGCTGAATTCCATAGCGGCCAGGATGCAGGACCTCGCCGGCCACATTGACAGCTCCGCCGATGTCGTTCCAGCCGCCGATCTGGCCGATGGTGAGAACGTCGCCCGGCTTCAGGCGCACATCGGTATCGGGGACGCCGGACAGCGCCAGCGCGATAGGGATGGATCGGTGCTCCAGTTCTACGTGATCGCCATGGATGACCTGATAACTGGAGAGATCGGCTTTGTCCTGAAAGGCATCGCGTTTAAAGCCGCCCGCCAGACGTAGAAGGTCGGCCGCGCTCATACCATCGGAGAGGGGATACTCGCCTGGCCGCATGACTTCGCCGTAGATTGAGACTTTGGGCGCATCGGTGTCATAGCGGCCGAAGACGCGCACGGTGTCAAAAGGCTGCAGTGCCGGCGCAGATGCGCGCTTGTCGAGCACGTCGCGCAGGTTGAAGCCGATGACCAGGGGACTCAGATCGGGAGGATGCAGGCGCACGATCTCGGCGCGATCGGCGGCCTCTGGCAGCAGGTCATCAAACGAGCCAACCAGATCGGTGACCCTGATGCCGTCGCTGTAAGGATATTTTCCGGGACGAAAGACGTGCCCTTGAAGATAAACGGTGCGGCTACTGTACGGCAGGATGGGCGAGACGGTGACCGAGTCGCCGTCCTTGATTTGCACACGCTGGAACGATTCTTCCGAGGAAGGCGGATCGTCGGGCGGCAGTTCGATGCTGAGCATCTGCCTGCGCTGATGGGCTTCTGTCCGTTCCAGCTTGATGCTATTGAGTTCCCCGGTTACCGGAACGCCGCCGGCCAGCTGCAGCACCTCTTCCAGCGAGGCTTCGCTGCGCAACTCATAAATCGCCGGGCGGCGCACCGAACCTGCAACGGTAACCTGCGGCCCGGCAGGCGGCACCAGGATGCTGTCGCCGGAATCGATGTGGGCTTCGGCTGAGCCAACGCCCTTGAGCATGAGGTCGTAAAGATCGACCTCTTCCATCAGCTTGCGTCCGCGGTAGTGCTTAACCAGCCGGTACGATCCAGCCTCTGTCGGTCCGCCGGCGGCAATCAGAGCGCTCAGGCAGCTGGAGAGCGCACTGATGTCATAGGCGCCAGGGTTCTTCACGTCGCCCACCACGTAGATGCGGACGGTGCGCAGCTTGCCCATGGTCACGTCTACGGTGATGCCGCGCAGCTGGCGCGTCAGTTGGCGTTGTATGCTCTGCTGGGCGTCGCCTAGGGTGCGACCGGCGACCATCACCGCTCCGGCATCAGGCATAACCACGCGGCCTTCCCGATCCACCGTGAGTTGCATGCGCTGCGACGAGTTTCCCCAATACTCGACAACCAGCTCGTCGCCTGGACCAATGACGTAGTCGGAGCCCACAGGAATGTCGATCGGCATCTTGTCCGGGGCAACGGTCGTACTGTTGCGGAAAAGAGCGGCGCCGAAACGCTCCAACGGCTTTTGGTCACTCACCGCCTGCTTGTACAAGTCGTGCAAGGCAGGAAGGTTGCGGAACGGATACTGATCTTGAACTGCGGACGATCCGGGCCGGCGCCGCTGATCGTCGACGTTACCTTTGTCAACGTTCGACGGAGGCTGCGTGTTGTCGCCGCTGATTTTCTCCGTGGGCCGCTGGTTACGATTATTGGTTGCTGGCGCGGCCTGCGCTGGGGGCTGGGGCTGCGGGTTCTCTTCCTGAACTAAGCCGCGTTTCTTGAGCTCTTCGCTCATGATGTGGCGGGCGCGCTCATCAGAGCGGATCTCAGAGAACAGGCGATCGTCGGTAATTGAGCGGTTGCTTACGGGATAGCCGCGGTCGTGGAGTTGCTGGGCGATCTGCGCTTTGGCCTCAGCCAAAAGGTCGGGATTCTGCTGGAGGATGGCGACAATATCGTCGGCAGGCAGGTCTTGGTCCTGTGCCGCCGGCGGCGAAGCAGCTTGAGCCAGCAACACTGCCGACATGCCAGTCAGCCACAAGAGATAGAAAGCAAGAGTAAGGAATCGACGAACGCCGAGTGCAGGGCCATGCACAGCCGATGGTCTCCTAAAATCAAAGTCGAAATTTGGCTGGCTAGCTGCTACTTACTCTCTGGCGGGGTGAGAGTTGTTGGTTCGTATTCTAAGGCCAGCAGCCCTGAATGTGGCAACTCTCTTTCTCAGATTTCTTAAATTGTTTACACCCGTTTTACACAGGGATCGCGTTCACATCGGCCACAAACGTGCCATCCCATGGCGCTGCCCGCGGCATCCCAAAAAGGAGGATACCCAAAGAGCACTCACTCCGCAGTGCGACGAAGGAGCTTTTTCATGCGCAAGTTTTGCTTGTCATCTATTTTCGTCTTCGGCCTGGCCGCAGGCATCGCCGTGGCGCAAGCGGGAAGTTCGGCCCCGGGAGGCGCAGCAACCAGCGGTAACCCCTCGGCAACGCAGACAACGCCGGGAGCAACGCAAACTAACCCGGGAGCCACGCAGACCAATCCTGGCGCAACAGGAACGACGCCATCGCAGCGCACAACTACGACACCGTCACAGTCGAATACGACAACGCCCAGACAGAGCACGACCACAACTCCGAGTCAGAACGCTACGCCCGGAACACAGTCGCCCAGCTCAAGTCCGAATTCAGGCGGGATGGCGCAGCCCACGCCCAGCCCAGGCAGTACGGGTTCCGGATCATCGACCATCAATACGGTGTCTGGTCCCTGCGGGACGCCGGGCGCCGCGGCGGGATCAAACGCTGCCGGCACTCAAGCGGGTTCAACCACGAACTCAGCCGGATCTACAACGCCTCCGGGTAGCACGAATGCGGGAAGCTCCGGCAACGTATCGTCTACCGTCGCCAGCCCGTGCATTCCGGGCGCCGGGGTTCCAGCCAGCAGTCCGGGAACGGGCGTGACTCCGCCAACTCCATCGCCCAGTCCGATGCCGTAAGGAAAGTTGTATTCGGGCGGCTGTCGGGTTGTTATCCGACGGCCGTTTTTTATGCGACATTGAGTATCGCTGCTAGCTGTAACGAAGAGCGGTTTCAGCCGCCCAGAATCCGCACATGCCATGAACGCCCGGACCTGGAGGGGTCGAAGAGGAACAGAGGTAAACATTCCTTAAAGAAGTTCTGTAGAACTTCGTTGTAGGCCGAACAAAAAACTGGACCAAGTCCATCGCACCTCCAGCGATATCACCGCCGATCAAATTAGGGTTGTGGTGCTCAAGATCGGCCGGCTTCATGACTGAGCGGCCAAGGATAGAATCGCAAAAGCCGGGAGCAAAACGCTCCACCTGCCGTTCGATGACGGCGGTTATGTCTCCGGTAAAGCTGTTGGGAACGTGACAGTATCCCCAGGCCGTGTGCTTCCCTGCCGGTGCTCGCATGGAATCAAACAGGCTGGGTTGCGCGAACAGCACAAAGGGACGCGACGAAACCTTTCCTTGTTCGGGCAGGCGCTCGGATTCGGCAATCTCCTCAAGTGTCGCTCCCAAGTGAACGGTTACGGCCATGCTGCAATCAGCATCTTTCCAGGGCACCGGACGGCTGAGCGCCCAATCGACCTTGTAGGCTGCGGGCCCATAGCGGTAGCGCTCCAGCCTGCGCGCGTAGTGGGAGTTGCGGCGGGAGTCCTGGTCTGTCGGCTGGCCCAACATGTTCAGAAACTGACGCGGCGTAACGTCCAGAAGCACCGGGCGGGATGGCGGCAACTGATCCAGGGATTGTACGGAGCAATTGGTCAGGAGTTGACCGCCGAGCGACCGTAGATGCGAAACCAACGCATCGGTTAGCTGCTGGGCGCCGCCCCGGACAATCGGCCATCCAACCGCGTGGCCGACAATCGCCAACGTCAACGCGGCTGCCGATGTAGAAAGCCTTTCCAATGGCAGCATGGAATGGGCGGCGACGCCGGCGAATAATCCGCGGGCCCGCTGTGTCTGAAATACGTGCTGGGCAAGTGTATAAGCCGGCTGGATAGCCTTCAGTCCGAAGCTGGCCATCAGAAATGGATGGCGCGGTGGACGCAGCGGGCGCAGGAGATCCGCCAACAGGTCCTTGGCTCGCGGGACCAGATTTCGAAGTAACCGTCGATAGTGACCGCCATCAACGCCCAGGTTAGCGGCGGTCTTATCAACGGCCTTATAGAGAATTGCTGGAGAGCCGTCGTCGAACGGATGGGCGAGGGCGGCGGGCGAATAGATCCACTCTAATCCATGTTCTTCCAGTGGCAAGGTGCTCAGAAAGGGTGAGCAGACAGCCATGGGATAAACCGAGGAGCAGATGTCATGAACAAAGCCGGGCAGGGTGACTTCAGCGGAGCGCACGCCGCCGCCAGCGGTCGACGCACCCTCCAACACCACAACGGAGCGGCCGGCTTGGGCCAGGCGGATGGCCGCGGCCAGTCCATTGGGGCCAGAGCCGACAACGATTGCGTCACTGGCGGGCAGATCAAGCTTGTTCACGCCTGTCTACTTCCGGAACCGGAATTTGCGCGTGGCCGACTTGCCTGTTCGACTCGCCCGGGCTATGACCGCCGGTTCATTGAGAGATGCAACATCGACCGGCAGCTCGGCATGACCGGAGGCGTCTGCACGCGCGCGAACCAGCGGCTCCCCCTCCCCGGGAGCAGCCGGCAGGAGAATGACATCAGCTCCCTCGGCGGGTTTCCCGTCATCCAGGACGTGCAAGCGCATGTTTAGATTGCTGCCCTGGCTGACATCCCGGGGATTGATCCAGTTCAGCACCAGACCGCCGCCGACATCTTGAGTATCGCCATGAAGAGTGAGAACAGACTCCATGCGTCCTTCCTGAATCGCGTCGACGGTACTCTTATGTTGCGCTTTGAGCAGTTCGTGAATGGCGCCCTCGGAGAAATCCGCTTTCAGAGCCTGCGCCGCGTACGAAAAAGCATGTTTTCCCACGCATTGACCCTTGACATAAACCAAAGTCTGCAGAAGCAGGTCGTGCTGCCGCGCCTCGCTTTGCACGTGATAAACCACATCGGCGTGCTTCACGTCAGTGTTGTAGCCGAAAATGGTCATGAAGAGAAGGCTCAGCCGAGAATAGCAGATGGCGGGAAGAGATGGGCAATGATGAGTTGACTGTAATGTTTCTTTAACTTCCGCGTGTATATCCGAAAGACACGAGAGGAGCACAGGTCTTGACACTCCCGCGAATGGAAATTACATTCGAATGTTTAGCCTTTGCGATTCGTAACGCACTATATCCAGGCCTTTCATGCCCGAGAACAACTACTTCGCTCGCTATATTCCGCTGCTGATTCAGTTGGTCGTGGCCGTGGGTCTGGCCGTGATCATGGTCACGCTTTCGCAGCTTCTCGGCAAGCATAAATGGACACGGGCCAAGGACACGCCGTACGAGTGCGGCATCAATCCCACCGGCGACGCCCAATCGCGATTCAGTGTTAAGTACTACCTGGTGGCCATGCTCTTCATCCTGTTCGACGTGGAGGCGGTCTTCCTTTACCCCTGGGCCGTGATCGCCAAACAATTGAAGATGTTCGGTTTCTGGGAAATGCTGACGTACATCGGGCTGGTGCTCGTGGGCTTCTTCTACATATGGACGAAGGGCGTGATTGACTGGAATAAGCCGGAGAGGAGCGAAGGCTGATGCCTCTTCTTCCTGCGGTTACCGAACTGGAGCAGCTCAAGGACCGTCCCGTGCTGGCAGGGCTGCTGAACTGGAGCCACGAGGCGGTTCAGGGAGCCAGGTTCGATCGCGACGAGCTCTCTATTTATGTCGCGCGCGAGGCGATTCGCGAAGCCTGCAGCCATTTGAAGAGCCAGGGGCTTATCGATTTCCTCTCGGACGTAACCTGCGCCGATTTCTATCCCCGAACCCCTCGTTTTGAGATGGCCTATCACCTTCTCTCGATCAAGCGCAAAGAGCGCGTGCGCCTGAAAGTGCAGTTGGCGGGCGACGATCCGGTAATCGAATCGATCACGCCGGTGTGGCCATCAGCTAATTTCTTCGAGCGCGAAATCTTCGATCTTTTCGGAGTCCGCTTCCTCGGCCATCCCTATCTGCGCCGCATCATGCTGCCCGAGGATTGGGAGGGCCATCCCCTGCGCAAAGATTATCCGGTGGAGGGCTATCGCTGATGGGCCATCTCAGCAGCAATCCGGTCATGGATGTCTCTGAAGACAGGACCATGATTCTCAACATGGGCCCGCAGCACCCGTCAACCCACGGCGTGCTGCGCCTGCTGCTGGAAATTGATGGCGAGAGCGTGGTGCGCATGATGCCCGACATCGGCTTCCTGCACACCGGGATCGAGAAGACCTGCGAGGCCAAGTTCTACCAGCAAGTAGTGCCGCTGACCGACCGCATCGACTACCTCTGCCCCATGGTGAACAACCTGTGCTATGTGATGGCGGTGGAGAAGCTGCTGGGGCTGGAGATTCCGCCGCGAGCGCAGTGGATGCGGGTCATGCTGGGCGAGTTGCAACGCATCAGCTCGCACCTGGTATGGCTGGGAACGCACGCCATGGACATCGGCGCCATGTCCGTGTTTCTCTACTGCTTCCGGGAACGCGAAGAGCTGCTGAAGATTTACGAGATGGTCAGCGGCCAGCGCATGATGACCTCATATTTCCGTATCGGCGGCCTGGCGCTGGATCCTCCGCTTGGCTTCTTTGATAAGGTCAAGAAATTTCTGGACACGTTCCCTGAAAAAGTCGACGAGTACGAAGACCTGCTTACCGGGAACCGCATCTTCATCGACCGGCTGAAAGGCGTGGCCCGCATCAGCGCGGAAGACGCGCTGGCCATCGGCCTGACCGGGCCGTCACTGCGCGCGAGCGGGGTTGATTTCGATATCCGCCGCGACATGCCCTATTGCAGCTACGAAAAATTCAAGTTCAAAGTCCCGGTTTCTAACGACGGCGATGTCTGGGCGCGTTATGTGTGCCGCGTGGCCGAGCTCAGGGAGTCGCGGGAGATCGCCAGGCAGGCACTGGAAGGCTTGCCTGAGGGTCCGACCAAAGCCGAGGCGCCGAAGATCGTTCTTCCCGACCGCGAGAAGATGAAGACGCAAATGGAGGCCCTCATCTATCACTTTAAGATCGTGACGGAGGGTTTTGCCGTACCGGCGGGCGAAGTGTATTACGCGATCGAATCGCCGCGGGGTGAGATGGGCTACTACGTAGTTAGCGACGGTACCGCCAAGCCCATGCGCGTCCACATGCGTTCGCCCTCGTACGCCAACCTTCAGGCGCTCCCCATGATGTGCGAAGGCCGGCTGATTGCCGATGTGGTGGCCGCGATCGGGAGTATCGACATCGTGCTCGGAGAAATCGACCGCTGATGGCCGCTATTTCGGAAAAACTCGATCAGTTCTTTGACGAAAAGATGAGGCAGTACCCCACCAAGCGTTCATTCCTGGTTCCCATGCTTCTCTACAGCCAAGATGAGATTGGCTACATCAGCGACGACGTGATTGCTCATCTGGCGAAGAAAACGGAGCTGACCGAGCTGGAAGTTCGCAACGTGATCAGCTACTACTCCATGTTGCACACCAAGCCGATTGGCAAGTATCACGTACAGGTATGCACCAACATCTCCTGCATGCTGCGGGGCGGAGAAGAGATTCTGGAACACTGCAAAAAGAAACTGGGAATCGGGCACAAACAAACTACGCCCGACGGCGTTTTTTCTCTGGAGGAAGTTGAGTGTATCGGCGGATGCAGTTGGGCGCCGGCCGTTCAGGTGAATTACGACTTTCACGAGAATTTGACCAATCAGAAGATGGACGCGGTGATCGAGCAGTATCGCAAGCGTGCTAGACAATAATTCAATGGCAGATCTCACCTCCCATCCCGATGAAGTAAGGATCGTCTCCAGCCGCTTCGGCAAGGGCGCGACGGACATCAACCGCCATCTGGAGCTCGACGGCTACAAGGCCGTGCGCAAAGCCCTGGAGATGCAACCGGACGACATCATTAACGAGGTCAAGGCCTCGGCGTTGCGCGGCCGCGGCGGAGCCGGATTCTCGACGGGCATGAAATGGTCGTTTGTTCCCAAGCAGTCGGACAAGCCGAAATACATCCTGGTCAATGGCGATGAAAGCGAGCCGGGCACCTGCAAGGACCGGCTGATCCTGGAACATGATCCGCACTCCGTCATCGAAGGCGTGATCATTGCGGGACTGGCGGTGGGGGCGAAGATCGGCTACGTCTATATCCGCGGCGAATACCGCTACCTGGTGGACATTATGCGCAAGGCGATCGCCGACGCCTACGATAAGGGCTTTCTGGGCAGAAACATCTTCGGCAGCGGCAAGGACTTCGACGTGTATTGGCACACCGGTGCCGGCGCGTATGAAGTCGGTGAAGAGTCGGCGCTGATGGAGTCGCTGGAGGGCAAGCGCGGCATTCCCCGCATCCGGCCGCCGTTCCCGGCCGTTGTCGGGCTGTGGGGCGGGCCGACGGTTATTAATAATGTCGAAAGCATAGCCGCGGTTCCCCACATCATCCTGATGGGCGGTCAGAAGTTTGCCGACTACGGGCCGCCGAAGAACGGCGGCACGCGCCTGTTCTGCCTCAGCGGGCACCTCAACAAGCCGGGTGTTTACGAGTTGCCGCTGGGTTATCCGCTGAAGAAGATGATCTATGACGTCGGGGGCGGCATTCCTAACGGCCGCAAGCTGAAGGCAGTGGTCCCCGGCGGCTCATCGACATTCGTTTTGACCGCGGAAGAAGCCGAAGGCATGAACATGGATTTCGACTCTTTCGGCAAGCGCGGCGAGTTTTTGGGTTCCGGCGGCGTGGTGGTGGTGGACGACCAGACGTGCATGGTGAAATTCGCACTGCGCATCATGAAGTTCTACCAGCACGAGAGCTGCGGCTGGTGTATCCCCTGCCGCGAAGGCACCGACTGGCTGAAGAAAACGCTGATTCGCTTCCACAATGGCGGCGGCTTGAAGAAGGACATCGACAACATCAAGTACCTGGCGCAGAACATGCTCGGCCGAACGTTCTGCCCGCTGGGCGATGCCGCAGCCATACCGACCATGTCGATCGTAGATAAATGGCGCAGCGAGTTTGAGGCTCACCTGGAAGGCCGGTCGTGCCCGTTCGATCCGGCCGGAAAGGTCAGCGAGCTGCCAGTCCTGACGCACTAGTGGAATAGTTATGAGCGCGATGCCCAACCCGATGCCCACCTCGCAGGCAGACAAAGAAATGCTGCTGAAGCTGCTGCGGGACAGCCGTGAGTGCTTTCTCGCGAGTTTTGACAACGTAAGCGACGAGCAGAGCTGCCGCCGGCCTGCGGAAGGCTCATGGTCAGTGCTGGAGACGGTGGAGCATCTGACTTCGGCAGAGACAATCATGTCGAAACTCATCACCAGCGAACGCAGGCCGCGGACGCCCAATGCGCCGAATCGCGAAGAGGTGTTTCTGCAAGTAGTGGCCAACCGCTCGAGAAAGTTGCAATCGCCGGAGGCGGCTGTGCCGTGTGGACGCTTTGCCAACTTGAATGAGGCGGCAGCCCAGTTCAAGGCTTCGCGCGCGGGGATCATCCAGTTTGTGCAGGAGTGCCCTGAGGACCTTCGCGCGACCGAGGTCACGCATCCGCACCCGGTGGCGGGCGTGGTGAGCACATTTGAATTGATTATCATCATCGCCAAGCACGCTGAGCGGCATGCATTGCAGATCGAGGAAATCAAACAGGGCCCGGCGTTTCGCGGCCTGGCCGCCGCCAGAGGCTAGAAGGAACTATGCCCGACGTTACCATCACGGTTGACGGAAAGAAGATCACGGCGCCGGCCGGCACGCTGCTTATTGAGGCTTGCAAGGCGGTGGGCATCGAGGTTCCCTCGTTCTGCTACTACCCTGGGCTGTCACTTCAGGCGGCCTGCCGTATGTGCCTGGTGCGCATCGAGAAAATGCCCAAGCTGCAGACGGCGTGCACGGTGCCCATCACCGAGGGCATGGTGGTAACAACGGATTCCGACGAGGTGCGCCAAGCGCGCAAGTCGATGATCGAGCTGCTGCTGGGCAACCATCCCCTGGACTGCCCGGTCTGCGACGCCGGCGGCGAGTGCGAATTGCAGGACATGACCTTCAAGTACGGCGCGGCGGAATCGCGCTACATGGAAGGCAAGCTGCACAAAGAAGAACAGCAGTGGTCGCCCGTAGTGTTCTTCGATCGTCCGCGCTGCATCCTGTGCTACCGCTGCGTGCGCGTCTGCGGCGAAGGCATGGACGTATCCGCCCTCGGCGTACAGCTGCGGGGCTCGAGCTCGGTAATCGCGCCGAACGAGGGCGATCACCTGGAGTGCGAAGAGTGCGGCATGTGCATCGACATCTGCCCGGTGGGCGCGCTCACCTCCGGCGCATACCGCTACAAGACCCGGCCGTGGGAGATGAAGCACGTGGGCACCGTGTGCACCCACTGCGGCGATGGCTGCAAGACTACGCTGGGGGTGCGACGGTCGGATACCGGCATGGACATCGTGCGCGGCGACAATCGCGACAAGAGCGGCATTAACGGCGATTTTCTCTGCATCAAGGGGCGCTATGCTTTCGATTTCGTCGACCACAAGGACCGTTTGCACACGCCCCTGATCCGAAGAAACGGTGCGCTCACACCGGCGACATGGGAAGAAGCCATTGCCCACGCCGGAAAGCGTCTGCAGGAGATCCGCGACGCGCAGGGCGGCCAGGCGATTGGCGTGATCGGCTCCAACCGCACCACCAATGAAGAAAATTATCTGTTGCAGAAGTTTGCCCGCACAGTGCTGGGCACGAACAACATCGATCATCACCGCACGGCGGACTACTCCGGCTTTGCCCGTGCCATTGCCGGCAAAGACAACATCACCGCCAGCATGCGCGATGTTTCCAGCGCCAAAGCTATCCTGCTGATCGGCAACGATCCCACCGAGCAGCATCCCTTGCTGGCCTGGAATATTCGCACCAATGTGCGCCTGAATCCAGCGAAGCTCTACGTGGTTAATGCCAACCCGATCAAGCTGCGCCGCCAGGCCACGCGTTTCCTGCAAATTCCTGCCGGGCGAGAGGGAAAGCTTGCGGCATTCCTGGGCGGCGACGACGCAGCGGCCGGTTCTCTGACGAGTCAAAACGTTTCCAACGACAGCCTGAAGCAGCTGCGGGATGAGCTGGCCGCGCAGGAAAGCCTGGTCATCATCTTCGGATCTGAATTGCGTGGGGCGGACATCAGCACGCTGGTGAAGTTCGGCGCGGCGAGAAATGCCAGATTCATCTGCCTGGGCGATTACGCCAATTCTCATGGCGCCGCCGACATGGGGCTCTACCCCGACATGCTTCCCGGCTACACTCCGGCCACTGCCGCCGATAAATTCCGGGAAGAGTGGGGCAGCCTTGCCGGGGGCAAAGGCCTGTCTATCGCAGACATGATGCAGGTGGCCAAAGCCGGCAAGTTGGGCGGGCTATACGTGGTCGGGTCCAACCCGCTGGTCGACTACAACTTCGATCCGGCGGTCCTGCAGAAGACTTTCGTGGTTGTGCAGGAACTTTTCCTGACCGAGACCGCCATGCTGGCCGAAGTAGTGCTGCCGGCGGCTTCCGCCTACGAGAAGTCGGGTACGTTCACCAACACCTGTGGCGACCTGCAATTGCTCAAGAAGGCCGGCGACAACACCGTGGTGAAGAGCGACTTTGAGATTATTGTTCGCGTGGCCGAACGGATGGGCGCGGACGTTCGCAAGCTGGTGCCATTCGGCGGCGGCGTACATGCCGACATGGGTCAGACGCGCGGCGCGCAGTCAGGCGAGGCCGATCGTCATTCGGTGTGGCTGGCGGCGAATAACTTGACACCGCGGCTCAGCCCCTTCGATCCCATGGCCATCCTGGATGAGATCCAGCGGCTAGTACCGGGCTACGAGTTTTCGCGACTGAGCTTGCTCGCCGGCAGCGATGTGCACGTGACTGCCGTCGAGAAGAGCAGTCGTGGCCCTGCGGACGGAGCCGCGAACATTGTGCCGGCCAACGATACCCTATTCACCTCAGGGACCCTGGGTCGATATTCGGATGTATTGAATTCAGTCATCGAACACCGCCAGACAAGGACAGCGAACAAGGAAGTGATGGCGGATTAAGCACGTTGCACTCAGCAGGTAGCGGTTACCTTTTGTCGCGCAGCTTTTCGGGTTGTTTCTCGTCGTCAGTTCAAGCGTACTCATTTACAAAGTGGAACTGAAAATTTTCATCATCGTTGCTGTCATCAAGATCGTCCTGGTGGTCTTCATCATGCTCACGGGCGTGGCCTACACCACGCTGCTGGAGCGCAAGGTGGTGGCGCGCATTCAGAATCGGTGGGGACCGACGCGGGTGGGTCCGTTCGGCCTGCTGCAGCCGCTGGCTGACGGAATCAAATTCATCCTGAAGGAAGACTTGGTTCCTTCGAGCGTTCACAAAGGCCTTTACATCCTGGCGCCCATGCTAGCACTGGCCATGTCGCTGATCTCGATTTCGATCATCCCCTTCGGCGAGTCGATCAAGATCGGTGGACTGACCATACCTCTACAGATTACCGGCGTTAACCAGGGGAATGGCCTCAGTGACATCAATATCGGGCTGCTGATCATTCTGGGAGCGACCTCAATCGGTGTGTACGGAGTTGCTCTGGCCGGATGGTCGTCGAACAGCAAGTATTCTCTGCTGGGATCACTTCGGGCTAGCGCGCAGATGATCAGCTACGAACTTGCGCTGGGACTCTCGCTGGTGGGTATTTTGCTGCTTGCTGGAACGCTGAGCTTGCGCGGGATCGTCGACCACCAGATTTCGCCATGCGTCTCTCCGGGAAATTGCGAACACCCTTGGCTCGGCGTTTCCTGGCTAAGCTGGCTTCCCCACTGGTACATCATTCCCCAGTGCGTGGCATTCTTCATTTACCTAATGGCCGCGTATGCGGAAACCAACCGCATTCCGTTCGATCTTCCGGAGGCGGAAACTGAACTGGTCGCGGGCTACCACACGGAGTACAGCGCCATGAAGTTTGCCATGTTCTTCATGGCCGAATATCTCAACATGTTCACCGTAGGCTGCGTGGCCACGTTGCTGTTTTTTGGCGGATGGCACGGACCGGCGATTCCCGGCGCACCACCGATCGTGCAGGCCTTGCTGCCGGTTGTGTATTTTGCGATCAAGGTTTTCTTCTTCATCTTTCTCTACATATGGATTCGCGGCACGCTGCCGCGTTTCCGTTATGACCAGCTGATGGCTTTCGGGTGGAAGTTCCTGCTGCCGCTGGCCATCGCCAACATCATTGTCACCAGCTTCATTGTGGCCTGGAGAGCGTGAGCCAATGATTCATCCAATCCTGTTCATCTTCTTCGGCCTGATCTGCGTGTTCGGCGCGATCAACCTGCTGGCGCAGCGGCACCCCATCAATAGCGCGCTCTCGCTGGTGCTGGTGATGTCGTCACTGGCCATGATCTATCTCTTGCTGGGAGCGGAGTTCGTGGCCGCTGTCCAGGTGATCGTCTATGCCGGCGCCATCATGGTACTGTTCGTCTTCGTCATCATGCTTCTCAACGCCGGCGCGGAAGAGCGCGGCCGGGGCGGACGCGTGGCTTTGATGCTGGGAATCCCCGGCGTGGTGGTGCTGGCGGGAACGATTGCCTGGACGCTGATCAGCGGTAGCCAGCAGTTCGGCAAGGTCACGATCAGCCAGGCCAACTTTGGATCGACGGACAAGATCGCTTCCCTGCTCTTTACCAATTTTCTGCTGCCGTTTGAGATCACTTCAGTGCTGATTCTGATCGCCATCATGGGCGCGGTGGTGCTGGGAAAGAAGGGAGAGAACTAAATGGTCCCGCTTTCCTGGTATCTGATTCTGAGCGCGACCCTGTTTGCGCTGGGTGTGCTGGGTTTTCTGATCAAGCGCAACATCATCACCATTTTCATGTCGATTGAATTGATGCTCAATGCGGTCAACCTGACCTTTGTCGCCTTCGCGCGTTACTGGCAGGACCAGAGCCTGAAGCTGGCGTTGAGCGGCCAGATCTTTGTGTTCTTTGTGATGGTGGTAGCGGCGGCGGAGGCGGCGGTGGGTCTGGCGATCATCATCGCTATCTTCCGCACGCGGGAAACTTTGGACGTTGACCAGGTGAACCTGCTCAAACTATGAACCAGAACCTTTATCTTTGGGTGATTCCGCTGCTGCCGCTGGCAGGCGCGGCCATCAACGGTGTGTTTGGCCGCCGCTTCAAGAACAGCATGGTTTCAGCCGTGGCCCTGTTCTTTACCGCGGTGTCATTTGGCTGGGCTGTGTGGGCGACGGCCCAGTGGTGGGGTCATAGCGATCCCTACATCCAGAATCTGGGCGATTGGATCTGGGCAGGCCGTTTTCACGCGCCGTTTGGTTTCTATCTCGACCGGCTCTCCACGGTGATGGTACTGGTGGTCACCGGCGTAGGCTTCCTGATTCATATCTACTCAGTCGGCTATATGGCGCACGAAGGCGGCTATTACCGCTTTTTTGCCTACCTGAACCTGTTCATGTTTTTCATGCTCACGCTGGTGCTGGCCAACAACTATCTGCTGATGTTCGTTGGCTGGGAGGGCGTGGGGCTGGCGTCATATCTGCTGATCGGTTTCTACATTCACAAGGATTCGGCGGCCAATGCGGGCAAGAAGGCGTTCATCGTCAACCGCATCGGCGACTTCGCGTTCCTGATCGGGATGTTTCTGATCATCCAGCATTTCGGGACGCTGAACTTCGGAAGCTTCGACAAGATCGATGGCGTCTTCCGGCAAGTGCAAAGTATCACGCCGGAAGGCGGATGGGGATGGCTGACGGCGATCGCGCTCTGCCTGATAATCGGCGCCACAGGCAAGTCGGCGCAGGTCCCGCTCTACGTCTGGCTGCCTGACGCCATGGAAGGCCCGACACCGGTTTCGGCGCTGATCCACGCGGCCACCATGGTGACGGCCGGGATCTACATGATCGCGCGCTCCAGCGCTATCTTCAGCCGCGCGCCACATGCGCTGGAGGTGGTGGCGATCATCGGCTGCCTCACAGCGATCTTCGCCGCCACCATGGGCATGGCGCAGACCGACATCAAGCGCGTACTGGCCTACTCCACGGTTTCGCAACTCGGCTACATGTTTATGGCCTGCGGCGTGGCTGCCTACTCCGCAGGCATCTTCCACCTGATGACGCATGCGTTCTTCAAAGCGCTGCTGTTTCTTGGCGCCGGGTCGGTGATCCACGCCCTGGGTGGTGTGCAAGACATGCGCCGAATGGGCGGCCTATGGCGCTTGATCCCCAAGACGTTTTGGGTGATGACCGCCGCAACTTTTGCTATCGCAGGATTTCCGCCGCTGGCCGGCTTCTTCAGCAAAGACGAGATCCTTGGCGCAACTTTCGCCAGTCCTTACGGAGGTCCCGTGCTGTGGGTGATTGGAGTGATCACGGCGGGGCTAACCTCGTTCTACATGTTTCGGCTGTGGTTCATGACTTTCTTCGGGGAGCGCCGGCCTGACGCAGATCTGGGTGACCATGCCGTCACCGCATCAGCACGCGGTCACAGCGACGATCATGGACACGATCACGGAGGGGTGCACGAATCGCCGTGGGTGATGCTGGGGCCGCTGGTGGTGCTGGCGATTGGATCGGTGATCGCGGGATGGGTAGGAATCCCAAAATCCTTGTGGGGGCACAACGAGTTTGGGACCTTCCTGGCGCCGGCGATTCAGACGCCCGCACAGGTACAGAACTCAACGGAGCAAATCACGGTTCAGACCAGAGTCAAGAGCCCGAGCGAAGGATCGGAGCCAACGAAATCCGGCGCAGAAGAGAACAGCTATGAAGAACGGATCCTGGCGGCAACCTCAGTGGCTGTAGCAGCGCTGGGCCTCTTCTTAGCCTACCTTCTTTACTACAAGCGTCCGGAGCTTCCCGACCGAATGACGGCAAAGATCCATGGGATCTACCTCATGGTGTTGCACAAGTATTACGTGGACGAGGGGTACAGCGCTCTGTTTGTGAAGCCGCTGCTGGCGCTCTCGACTGTGGTCTTCTGGCGCGGCGTCGACCAGGGGATTATTGACGGCATGGTCAACGGCGCAGGCTCGGCGTCGCGGGGCATCGGCAACGAGCTGCGACGCATACAGTCCGGGAACATCCGCTCTTATGCCGCATGGGTGGCGGCCGGAGGCGCGGTGGTAATCGCCTACATGGTGTGGCTGGGGGTGCACAAATGAACTCAACTATCCTTACCCTGGTCACCTTCGCTCCCGCCGCAGGCGCTTTGCTGCTGATGCTGATGCCGCGCAACGACCGCCTGCTGCGCTGGACGGCGCTGATCGTTTCGCTGGTGGCTTTCGCGTTCTCATTGCACCTGGTCCGGTTCTTTGACTATGCCCACCACGGGTTTCAACCGCAGTTCGATATCAACGCCGCCTGGATCGGCCAGGCAATCCGTTATCACCTGGGTGTTGACGGCATCTCCATGTGGCTGGTGGTGCTGACCACCTTCCTGGTCCCACTCGGCGTGCTGGTTTCGTGGAAGTCGATCCATGATCGTGTAAAGGAGTTCTTCGTTCTGCTGCTGCTGCTGGAGACAGCGATGATCGGCGTCTTTCTGGCGCTGGACATGTTCCTGTTCTATGTGTTCTGGGAAGGCACGCTGATCCCGATGGCGCTGCTGATCGGCATGTACGGGCACGAACGACGCGTGTACGCGGCGGTCAAGTTCTTCCTGTACACCATGGTCGCCTCGGTTTTCATGCTGGTCGCGATCATCTGGCTGTACACGCACACACACAGCTTCGACTACGCCACGGTGCGCGCGTGGATTGCCTCACCTGCGGCGCCGGCGGCGAGCACTCTGCAGTGGCTATTCCTGGGATTCTTTGTCGCCTTTGCGGTCAAGGTTCCGTTATTCCCGCTGCACACCTGGCTGCCTGACGCCCACGTGGAGGCGCCGACGGCCGGATCAGTGTTGCTCGCCGGGGTGCTGCTGAAGATGGGAACTTACGGTCTGCTGCGCTTCAACGTGGGCATGTTTCCCAACCAGTCTCACGACAACGCGGTGTGGATCAACGTGCTGGCCCTGATCGGCATTATTTACGGAGCACTGGTCGCGCTGGTGCAGCCCAATCTCAAAAAGCTGATTGCCTACTCCTCGGTCAGCCACCTGGGATTCGTGGTGCTGGGCATCTTCACCTTCACCCAGGCCGGCACTGATGGCGCGGTCTACCAGATGCTGAACCACGGCGTCTCGACCGGGGCGCTTTTCATGCTGGCCGGCATGCTCTATGAGCGCAAACACACCTACGATTTTGCCGAGTACGGCGGCCTGGCGGCGCCGATGCCGATCTACGCCACGTTCTTCATGATCGCGGTGCTGTCGTCGGTCGGCCTGCCTCTGCTCAACGGATTTGTTGGTGAATTCCTGGTGCTGAGCGGATCGTTCCAGAACCAGGCCGTCTACGGCATCCTGGCCGCGAGCGGCGTGATCTGGAGCGCCTGCTACCTGCTGTGGATGTATCAGAAAGTCTTCTACGGACCGATTCACCACGAGGAGAACAAGACGCTGCCGGATATTGACGGCCGTGAGCAGATTTCACTGTGGCCGGTGGCGATAATGGCGTTGGTGATGGGCGTGATTTCGCCCTACTGGATGAAGTCGATCGATCCCGCGGTTGCGGAGACCATACCGAAGGTCACCGCAGCGACTAAAGCCCGCGCGGACGATGGACTGGAAGCGGCACGACTGAAGTCGTGCGCTGATACTTGCATTGACTCTGGAAAGATCGTGGGCACTGCTCAGAGTATGAGCCCACAAGCGGTGGGCACAACCAGATGATTCCGACGACTGCCGATTACATTCGTATTTTGCCGGAGCTGGTGCTGACCGCCTTCGGCATTGCGGTCATGATGATCGACCCGCTGCTCAAGCCGCGGGCCAGCCGCAAGGGACTGGGCTTGCTCTCGCTGCTGGGAACGATTATGGCCATCGCCGCGGCGTTCTGCCAGATGGCGTGGCTGCAGCGCGATCCCAGCTTCGGCCATACGGGCTGGTTCGGCATGGTGCGCGTAGACAGCTTCAGCATCTTCTTTCACGTCCTGATTCCGGCAATCTCGGCCGTCTGCATACTCGCTTCCATCGAATACCTGGACGCGCAGAACATCCGCAGCGGCGAGTACTACGGCCTGATCCTCTTCGGGACTGTGGGCATGGTGCTGATGTCGTCGGCGATCGAGCTGGTGCTGATCTTCATCGCGCTGGAGATTTCATCGATCTCTACCTACATTCTTGCGGGCTACCGCCGGCGCACAGCATCCAGCACGGAGTCGTCGCTCAAATATTTTCTTCTGGGATCGTTCGCGACGGCGTTCTTCCTCTACGGCGTGGCGTTGATTTTCGGCGCCACCGGCTCAACCAGCGTGCCGGAGATTCAGAGCAAGCTCAGTTCGGGAGCGCGGCCTGAACCGCTGGTGTTCATGGCGACGGCGTTGATGATAGTCGGGCTGGGGTTCAAGGTGGCGGCTGTGCCGTTCCATGTGTGGACGCCGGATGTCTATGAAGGCGCGCCTGCGCCGGTGGTGGCGTTGATGTCCACCGGTCCCAAGGCCGCGGCCTTCGCCGTCCTTCTGCGCGTGCTGTTTGCGACGCCCAGCACACATTGGTTCTGGCTGATCTGGGTGCTGGCTGCGCTGTCAATGACCCTGGGGAACTTCGGCGCGCTGGTGCAGAACAACGTAAAGCGAATGCTGGCGTATTCCTCGATCGCGCACGCAGGGTATCTGCTGGTGGCCTTCGCGGCGAGTAATGAAGCAGGCATTTCTGCCGCCATCTTCTACACTGCTGCTTATGCGGCGATGAACGTGGGCGCCTTCGCCGTGGTCAGCCACTTCGCTTCCACAGGCGAGCGTTACGTAACGATGGACGACTATGCCGGGTTGGGCAAGCGCGCGCCGATGCTGGCCCTCACGCTGACGGTCTTCATGCTCTCTCTCATCGGCATACCGGGCACCGTCGGCTTCCTGGGCAAGTACTACGTGTTCACGGCCGCATTGAGTGCCAATGGCCCGCATCAGCCGGCGCTGGTTTGGCTGGCGATCATCGGGGTCATCAACAGCGCAGTGGCCTCCTACTATTACCTGCGCCTGATCGTGATGATGTACATGCGCGAGCCGGAACTGGAAGAAGCACCGGCGCATGCTTCGGCGACCATGCGTCTTGGCCTGGTAATTGCCGCGGTGGCGACTATCTATCTCGGTGTCATTCCCGGGCGCGTGCAGGACTATGCGACAGCCGGCGCGCTAAACCTGCGGCCCAAGGTGCCCGGGAGCGCCGGCTCGGTGCTTCGTCTCGAATTTCACACCGCTGCCCCTAAGCCGGCACAGAGCCCTATTCCGGAGAAATAGTCACATCTCTGCGAGAAAAGATCGCAGAACCCACGGCCCAAAAGAGCACCGCTTCTGCAATTGCTCCCGCGGCAATGCGCCATAATCCGGTTCCCGCCGGTTGAAATCGGAAACTCCTGAGAACCTGTACCAGCGAGGCCACAGGAAACAACTCCGACGCGGGATGCCAACCCGAAGATTCAATACCCAGCGGAAACAGAAGAAGAACGGACGTTGCGACCATCGCCAGCAGTGGATGCAGCATCGCAGCCATGAGCAGTGCGGCGGATTCCGCGGTCACCGAGCACAAGAGAACGGCCAGCATCAGAGAAAGCAGACCGCCGGTAGGAATGGCCCCGCGGAAACATAGCCAGTAGCTGATCGTTCCAATCAGAAGAGTGAACCAGGCGCTGATCATCGCGCAGCCGCACAGCAGCCCACCCAGGTATTGCCAGCGCGCGATGCCTTTGGAGAGCACCGCCAGAATGCGCCGTGAACGCCGTTCCGACCAGATGGCAGGCACGGCGATCAATGCACCGATGAGAATAGCGTTCGCGGAATGCCATTGCACATAAAACTGGACGTCTGCGCGTTGCTGGTGCCAGCCAAAGAGGACGCCGGCGCCGGCGAGGTACGCGGTCATCACGGCCACCGCAACCCACTGGGTGCGAACAAAGTTTGTGCCCAGCAGAATAATCACGCGCATGGCAATCAGCGCTCCGGACGGGCCAGGGAGAGTGCTGGACCATCGGCTACGCCGAGCTCTCCGCGTGAGGAGATCGCGTAGTAGACGCGAGGGTGTTGCAGCCGGTACTCGAGTACGAGCATGCGCTTCTCGGTGTCGAACACCTGGATGCGGTCGACATCTGTGGTCAGTTCTGAGGTGTGACTCGGCAGGGTGAATCCAGTGCGGTGGTGATCGCACTGCAGAGCTACGTACTGACCCCGTGCGCGAGCGGAAGTAAAGGCAAAGCGGCCGTCCTTTCTGGAAAACACTCGCTTGCCCTGCAGAGAGAGGACGGTGAAAGTCTCACATCCGTGAACCACGATCAGCTGGCGATCCATAGCGCTCGCGGTGTATCCACAGGAGCTCTTCGGGAGCTTGAAATCTGTCCGCATGGGGGACCACTTGCCGTCAAAGGTCAGCAGACCTACCTGCTGATCGCTGTATGAATGAGCCGGATTGCTGCTGACCAGAAAACCCTCAGCGGGCGACCAAAACGGCATGGTGTGTTCGAGGGTAAAAGTCTTGCTAGGCTGGAGGGTGGCGGCATCGAGAACCTCAACGTCCACCCTGGCTTTGCCGTCGTGAAGCACGGAGCCATCGGCCAGGATCTCCGGCGACGAGAATACCTGCTCATGAAGCAGAACGATCTGGTCCCCAGAGGGCGATACCCGAATCTTCCAGTCTTCAACATCGGTTTGCTTCTCAAGTTTCAATTCACGGGATACCAGCGGTTCGTAATTCTCGGAGTAAAGAGTAAGTACGAAGCCGCTGCGAACGAGAAAACGGCCGTCCCTGGTAGCCAGGACTTGAGAAATATTCGCGTTGGTGACCAGAGCCAGGGTTTTGATCACCCGGCCATCGTCCGGGGTCAACACCTTGATAATGAGCAGGAAATTCCCGGCCCCACCGCCAGGTGCGCGCGGGCCGAGTTTGGCCTGGCCGGAAGTGCGTCCGACCTGATAGACCAACAGCCGGTCGCCGCCGATGAAGGTAATCCCCTGCTGGCCGATCCATTGCGTGGTGGGAACGCGATCAAAGCGGTTCAGCCCCAGGTTCTCCATTGGGATAGTCCAGCCCCCGGGCTGAGGCATGGCAAACAGAAAAGACCCGCCGAACAGCAACGCGACGATGCGGACCCGCAATGCTTTCATTAATTCTCCGAAGCCCGGCTGGAATGGCCGCCGCCGTTTTGATGGGCAAGATCGACGAAGAGATCCTCGAGCGTCCGGCTGACGGGATGCACAGCCAGCACCTCGCCGCCGGCGAGCCAAATCTGCTCGATCACTTGCCGCTGGCGCAAGGCCGGTACAGTGATCTTGATAAAACCGTTCTCTTTGGAACCTTCGAACATAAGGGCATCGATACCGCGGGCGGTGATCACGAACCGCTCCTGGCTCTCCAGTAATTCCTTCATTGAGCCTATGCGCGCGACTTTGCCTTTGACCACGATGGCCAAGCGGTCACAAATCTGCTCGAGCTCGGAAAGAAGATGCGAACTCAGAAAGACGGTCTTGCCGGCCCGCCTCGCGCTGAGCAGGATCTCGCGCACCTGCACGCGGCCGATGGGATCTAGCGCCGAGGCAGGCTCGTCGAGGATAAGCAATTCGGGGTCGTTGACCAGGGCCTGCGCCAGCCCCACGCGCTGCAGCATGCCGCGGGAGAACTGTCCGGTGTTGCGTTGAGCAACGCTGGAGAGATCCAGCCGGTCGAGTAGTTCCTTGACCCGCTGCTTCAACTCGGGATCGTGCAGTCCGTTCAGCGCGCCGTAGAAATGGACCAAGCTGGCGGCGGGGCGATGGTAGAGAGACGCCCCTTCGGAGAGGAAGCCCACGCGGCGACGAGTGGCCGCGTGCCCGAAGGGATGGCCCAGCATCTGACCGCGTCCTCGAGTGGGAAACATCAGGCCCAAAGCCACATGGAGAGCCGTGGTCTTGCCGGCGCCGTTGGGACCGAGAAAGCCGAGGATCTCACCGCGCTCTACGCGCAAAGAGAAACCGTCGAGAGCCTTTACCGTCTCACCCCGGAAGAAGCTGCGATATTCCTTGGCGATGTTGTCGAATTCGAGAGCCCCAACCTGCGTCATCTCGGATAAAGGATAAACGACGAGGAACAATCCGATAAACAAAAAGCCCGGCTGTCAGGCCGGGCTTTTGGTTAAAGAGATTCGAGTTCTAAAGCTTTCCTGTGATCCTGAAGGCTATGATCAGCGCGTAGAGTGCCAGTGATTCGATCAGAGCCAGACCGAGGAGCAGGAAGATAAAGATTCCGGGCCGCGCTCCGGGATTGCGAGCTAAAGCTTCCACGGCTGAACCGGTGGCTCGTCCCTGCCCGATTCCGCACAAGCCCGCAGCGATTCCCAGGCCGATCCCGGCTCCGATCGCGATTGACCAGTAGCCTTGAGGGGGAACGGTGGATCCGCCCTGTGCGTAAACCGGCATCGCAACGAACATCATTACCACGACGACGAACAGCAGCATCATTGATTTGCGCATGTTTCTCTCCTATGAAATGGCCTCCAGTGGGTGGTTGACGTCCGTCCTGGGGGACGGCGCCCTCACGCTCGAAGCAAACCCTTGCGATCAGTGCTCCTGCGCTACAGCTCCCTGGAGGTAAATGGTCGTCAACAGCACGAACACGTAAGCCTGCAGGAAGGCAACGAACAAGTGTAAACCAAGAAAAATAACCGGTAGACCGATGGGGACCAATGAAAAGAACGCGTTTGTCACCGCATCACCGGCAAACATATTGGCGTAAAGGCGGACGCTCAGGGACATGATGCGGGCGAGATGGCTGATGATCTCGATGATGAACAGCAAGGGCGCCAGCCACCACACCGGTCCGAAGAAATGCTTCAGGTAACCGATAGGTCCCTGCACTCTGATGCCATGGAGGTTGTAGTAGAGAAACGCTACAACCGCACACCCCAGCGTGATTTGAATCGCGCCGGTCGGAGATTCGAAGGTAGGTATGAGTCCCAGGAGGTTGCTGAACAAAATGAACAGAAACAACGCGGTAAGAAAAGGCGTGAATCGTTCTCCGCCATGGCCGATAACTTGTTCACTCTGATCGCTGATGAATTCGTTCATCATCTCTGCCAGATACTGCAGTCCTCCGGGTTTCGCCACGGAAAGCCGCGAGCGAATCAGCAGAAATAGCACGATCAGAAAAACAACGATCAGAACTTCCATGGCCACGTGGTTGGGAATCGGCGCATCCGGATTGGCGGGATGGAAAACCGGCGGCAGAGCCTGCAAGACCGCGTTCACCGGCTTGGCAAAGGCTCGGTTCAGGATTTCCGTGAACCACAGTTGTCCCTGCATCGCTTGATTAGTTCCTGGAATCCAAAGTTTGTGCCCGAAGAAATGCGATCACCTGATAAAGAGCTTCGATGAAGATCGCACCAACCGGAAGAGACAGGCCTAAAAAGAAGCCATTCAAGCTGTTAGCGGCACTTTTCAATATAGCATAGGCGGCCGCAGCGATCAAAAAGTAGCGGAGCAGAAAGCGCACGATAATGCGCGCAGGCGATGGCCGCCGTCCGGTGGTCTCCAGCCGCGCGCCCATGGCTTCTATGGAGCGGCGAAGCCAATGGAAATTCACGATCGCGATGGCGCTGCCCAGCAGAAACACCAGAGACATTGCGCGGCCATAACGGATCCACATCGGCGTCACCCCGAGAAGCGCGAGAGCGATCATGACCCCGACCAGCCGGCGGTAGGTGTGAATGAAGAAAACCTCTTCTGCGTGGATGGAAGGCCCGTTGGGCGAAGCGCTCACTCCTTGAAATCCTCTGACAAGGCAACACGAATGAAATAGACCAAGCCGGAGATGATGCCAAAGATCAATCCTGCCATGGGCAGCCAGTCACGATGCAGCCAACGCTTCAGCAATTCGCCCAGGAACCAGCCCACCACCGTCGCGGCCGGCAGTGTGAGGCCCAGTTGGATGTATTTTTCCGCACCAACCCACACGCTCTTGGGAGTACGTTGCGGACGTGGATCCTGCTCGTCAGGCATAGGGTTCATTCTCCAGCCTACACGACATGGATGCAAGCCATGGATAGGCGCATTTTCAGTCAAGATCGATTTCATCGAACTTAGAGCGCGACAGAGCCCGGAGGACAAATCTGGCAGATAGATTTAGTTGCCATCAACAAGCACATGGGATTTATCATCGCGCGCATGCATTGGAACAACCTGAAGAGAGTCACTGTCATTGCTGTTTGCCTTAGCTCTGTTGTTGCGATCGCTCAGCAGCCCCCGGCTCAGAGCACGAGGCGAGCCGTTCGCGACTACCGGCAGCAGCATGAAGCCGATATCGTTCGCGACTACGCCGCCCTGCTTTCCCTGCCCAACGTCGCCAGCGATACGGCCAACATCCGCGCCAACGCAGACTTCATCAGCAAGGCCCTGGAGGCTCGCGGTTTTCAGACGCGCCTGCTCAGCGTCCCAGGCAGTCCTCCGGCAGTTTACGGGGAACTGACGGCGCCCGGCGCGAAGCATACGCTGCTTTGGTACGCGCACTACGACGGACAACCGGTAGACAAGTCGCAATGGGCCGACGATCCCTGGAAGCCGGTGCTGCGCGATGGTCCGCTCGAGGCGGGAGGTAAAGCGATTCCTCTCGACTCGCTGCATCCTCTGCTGAATCCAGAATGGCGAATCTATGCCCGCGCGGCCGGTGACGACAAGGCGCCGATCCAGGCCTTGTTCACCGCGCTGGATGCGCTACATGCGGCCAAGTTGCCCCTCAGCGTGAATCTAAAGGTCTTCTTCGAGGGCGAAGAGGAAGCCGGCTCGCCGCACCTGGAGAGCATCTTCCGCGAAAACGCTTCCCTGCTCAAGGGCGATGTCTGGATCCTCAGCGACGGTCCGGTAAACCAGACGCGTCGCATGCAGGTATTTTTCGGCGCCCGGGGCGTAACCGACCTTGAGATGATTGTCTACGGGCCGGCGCGCGTTCTGCACTCCGGACACTACGGCAACTGGGCTCCGAATCCGGCGGCACTGCTGGTCGATCTGCTGTCGAACATGCGCGATCCTACCTCGCACATCCTGATTCCCGGGTACTACGACGATGTCCGGCCGCTTGGCGTCTCCGAGGGTAAGGCGCTGGCGCAGATGCCCGACGTGGATGCGCAGCTCAGACAGGAATTAGCTCTGGCCTGGACAGAGAGCAAAGGGGCGACCTTGGCTACAGCGATTTCTGAACCGGCGTTGAACATTCGCGGGATTGAGTCGGGACATGTGGAGAGCAAAGCGCAAAATGCCATTCCCACATACGCCAAGGCTTCGATCGATTTCCGCCTGGTGCCCGATCAGTCGCCGGAGAAGGTCAAAGTTCTGGTGGAGAGATTCATCGGCGAAGAAGGCTTTTTCATCGTGCATCAGGAACCCGACCTGGAAACACGCCGCAAACATCCTAAGGTGATCAAGTTGAGTTGGGGCGCCGGCGGATACAAAGCTGCCCAAACACCCATAGACGATCCTGCGGTTCAGCCCGTCATCCGCGCTATCGAGCAGACGCTGGGAGGGCCGATTATCAAGATGCCGATGCTGGGCGGCAGCATCCCCATGTATCTCTTCACCGACCTCCTGAAGACTCCGGTTTTCGGGCTACCTATCGCCAACCACGACGACAATCAGCATGCGGCCAACGAAAACCTGCGCCTGCAGAACCTCTGGGACGGCATCGATATCTTCGCCGGCGTGCTAACAGGCACGGAGGCCAACTGGCGCTAGGGCACCTCATCTCCCCGCGCAATGACAAGCTTCGCAGACCAAAGCCACGCCGTAGCAGCGCAGCCTCGCATCTCATCGATGCCTTACTTCGGGCACAAAGAATCAGTTGGGTCCGAGACGGTGAAAGACGCGTTGGCGATAGTAATCGCCTTTGAATCGAACGGCACACCAATGTTGTGGCCGGCGGTGGCGGTGATCGTTGTTATTCCGCAGGCCAGACCCGAGGTAGCCACACCGTTCGCGTCGATCGTCGCCACGTCGGCGATTGCCGTGGTCCAAGCCACCTGTTTAGTGATGTCCCGTGTTTCCGTCGGGTGAATGAATTGCCCCAACGCGGTGAACTGCACCTGGGCAAAGGCGCCTCTGCCGACCACCGTCGCGCCGCTCGGCTGGACAGTAATTGAAGCCAACTGGGTGGGATGTCCACAGCTTGGCACTAACATCAGGGAGAGAAGCAATACACCAAGAAAAAGAAAGATCCTAGACACCGCACAACTCCTTCAAAGGAACAGAAAGCAGCGGGTAACCCGGCTGTAGGCCCTGAAGACGAATCCGTGCGGCCCCCTACCTTCTTGCCTCGGGTAATTTTGGAAGAGTGGGGGAGAGCTTATACCTTTCTCAAGCTACAGGCAAAGGTATTATTCAGCTGGATAATGTAAAGTGAACTAAATTGCATAAAAAGCGATTACTTATTCACAACTAGCGGACCAACTTAGCTCATAACTAGTGCGTTAACACGATTTTTTAACCGTTTCTTAAACAGTTTTGCGGGCGCCGCATCGCACAACGCAGTCGGCGGACAGCCGCATCATTCTCGTGCAACGCCATCCGCTACCAGCCCAACTGCGCTGGTCGAGCCGGTGTTTTCCTGCTGGCGCGCTCCGTTCCCAGTGTGTTTTACTAGCGTGCCGTGATCAACACTAATGTGCAGGATCGGGTCGCGACACTTACCTTCAACCGGCCCGACAAACTTAACGCCCTGAACGCCGATCTGCTGAACGGCTCGATCGCCGCGCTGCGCTCGTGGAGCAGCGATCCCGAGATAGGCGCCATCGTGGTTACGGGCGCGGGGCGGGCGTTCTGCGCCGGAGGCGACGTGAGCGCCATGGCCCAGGCCGGCGATCTCTCACACGAGCAGAACATCGATCGCCTGCGGGAGATGCAGGAGCTATCGTGGTTGCTCTACAACATTCCCAAGGTGACCATCGCTGCGGTCAATGGCTTTGCCATGGGCGCGGGCCTGGGAATCTGCCTGGCCTGCGATCTGCGCATCAGCTCCGATCAGGCGAAGTTTGGGACAGCGTATGCGAAGGTAGGTTTCGGCGGCGACTTCGGCACCACATGGCTGCTGACGCAGTATGTGGGTGCGCCTAAGGCGAAAGAACTTCTCTTCCTGGCGGAGGCCATCGACGCCGCGGAGGCGCATCGCCTGGGACTGGTGAACCGCGTGGTGGCGCATGACCAATTGACGGGCGTGACGCGCGCGGTGGCCATGCAGATCGCCAATGGGCCGCTAACCAGCTATCGCTACATGAAGGCCAACATCAATCTGGCCACGCACAGCGATTTCCGCATGCTGCTCGACCGCGAGGCGGAGACGCACCTGCGTTGCGGGCAGACGCAGGATCACAAAGAAGGAGTGCGCGCCTTCATGGAGAAGCGCGCAGCAAAGTTTACCGGGCGATGAAAACCTTCGAGCAGATCATCTTTGAGAAGGCCGGGCACGTGGCCACGGTGACCCTCAACCGCCCCAAGAAGCTGAATGCGTACTCCGAGGTCATGGTGCATGAGATTCTGACGGCGCTGGCCGATGCGCGCGACGACGATGAGATTCGCGCGGTGATCATCACCGGCACGGGCCGCGGCTTCTGCTCCGGCGGCGATATAGGACGGGACTTTCAATATCCGGCGCGCTACCGCGGGCACCGCATGGAGTCGATGCTGGAGATGCGGGAGAACATGCACGAGCTGGTGAAGTTCCTGCAGCGCTTCGACAAGCCGACTATCGCGGCCATCAACGGCGCGGCGGTAGCCGGGGGACTGACGCTGGCTTTGTCCTGCGACTTCCGCATTGCCGCCGAGAGCGCGCGGCTGGGGGATACCAGCTTGAAATTTGCGTTGATCCCCGACGAAGGCGGAGCCTACATGTTTCCCCGGTTTCTCGGCCTGGAGAAGGCGCTGAAGATGTCGCTGCTTTCGGAGGTCTATCCGGCACGAGAGGCGCTGGAGTTGGGACTGGTCACGGAAGTGGTGGCTGACGCGGAGCTCATGCCGCGGGCACAGCAATGGGCGGAGCGCCTGGCCGCGGGACCACCGATCGCCATCCGCATCACCAAGCGGATGATGTACAAGCAGCTCACCATGTCGCTTGACAACGCGCTGGAGGATGCGGCGCTGGGCACGATGGTGGCCAACTACACCGAAGACGTAAAAGAGGGGATCGCGGCGTTTCACGAGAAGAGGCCGCCGAAATTCAAGGGAAAGTAAGATTTCTTTTCTGCGTTCCGCTTCGCTGCCCGCAAGCCTTCGACAGCTGGAGCAAAACCTACTATCCCGGTGTCCAACTATGCACTGAGCGGATAGCTCAGTAGAGTCCGCGTCAGCGGCCGCCAAACGCTCGCGGGGAGGTCACGCATTCCCATGTTGATGACGAGTCTGGCTCATATGGCGTCGGTGAAGTTGCAGGTGGCTGCGGTGTGGATTTTGGAAGAAAACGCACCGCGTTTCAATTTGCTGGAGATGTGGAAGCACATGTACTGGCCCGCGCGCAGCGTCGCCATCGCCCTGGTGATCATGTCAGCGTGGTCGATTGGCGTAATGATGGACCGATGGTTAGCGTTTAAGGCGGCGCGGAAGCAGTCGCTTCAATTAGCACCGGTGGTGGCCGGAGCCCTGCGCGACGGCAAGCTCGACGAAGCCATCCGCATGGCGCAGAGCAGCAAAAAAAGCCACCTCGCCAAGGTAGTTACCGCCGGGCTGATGGAATTCCGGGTGCACGAGCAGTCGCAGGAGATCTCCGGCGACCGGATCGAGGCCAGCCAGCGGGCGCTGAGCCGCGCGGCGGCCATCGTCCACGCGGAACTGGAACGCGGGCTGAGCGCGCTGGCCACGATCGGCTCAACCGCGCCGTTTGTGGGACTGCTGGGCACGGTGATCGGCATCATCGACGCGTTCCAGGAGATTCAGGAGCACCAGACTACCGGGGTCAAAGCTGTGGCTGGCGGGATTTCTGAGGCGCTGGTAACGACAGCCCTGGGGCTCTTTGTCGCTATCCCAGCGGTGATGATGTTCAACTACTTCACGGCCCGGATCAAAGCCTTTGATGTGGAGATGGACAACTCGTCGAGCGAGCTGGTGGATTATTTTCTTAGGAGGGCGGAGGCAAGCAGGCGGTAGATCAATCCGCGGATCCGGCTTCGTGGTTATCTGATCAATCATCATCAACACTAAGGACCGGGAAGATGCTCGAGGCGAAGAACTGCGGCCCGAGCTTCCGCTGACCACTTCTCCGAGCCAGCAAGCCTTGGCACCTCTTTATAGTGCTCAATCGCCTGGGGGAACCGGTTTAGCATCTCCAGAGCCCTCCCTAAGCGAAGGTGGATTGCAGGATCGGCGGGTTTTTGCTCAAGCGCGTCGTTATAACGAAGCGACGAAGCTGAATAGTTCCTGGTTTCGAAGTAATAATCGCCAACCTCAACGTTATGAGCCGCGGCAAGAGCGGCCCGGGTGGCGTCAACACATGCGTCTCCTGGAGACGTCCCGGGATGCGCACCGCCTTCGCTTTTGTACCTGCCTTGCGGCCTTTCAACCTGGGGCGCGGGTTCGGGAATGGTTGGCGGCGTTTGTGAATGGTCGACGCACCATGCCCCGATACAGGTCACCTGGGGCAAAGGATTACTCTGGCGGTGCTTCCTCTTTGACTGTTGCTTGTGAAGTTCGGCAATGATCTCGTCAACGGGCCGGTCAGCGGGACACGCTGGCGCGGAAGACTGAGCTGCCATTCCGGTGCACAGGAGAAATAAGGAGGCTGACCAGTGCACATGCATAAAGCGATTGTATCCCCAAATTCTGGGGCGCTAATCAAAAGGATTTGAAGGCGCTTTTTCGGGGAAAAGATGGGAATTCCCTGCTCCGGTATTGTGCGGTATATTGACGAGGTTTCCCCCCTTGCGAGGTCGCGATGTCGAGAATCGTTCGCGGTGGCTTGATTCAGGCCAGCAATGCTGTCAATCCACCCCAGCCGCTGGAAAAGATCAAGAAAGCGATGATCGAGAAGCACCTGAAGCTGATTGAGCAGGCCGCCAAGAAGGGCGTGCAAGTGTTGTGCCTGCAGGAGCTTTTCTACGGGCCGTATTTTTGCGCGGAACAGAACGCGCGCTGGTACGAGTTGACCGAGCCGGTGCCGGATGGGCCGACCATCAAGCTGATGCAGAAGATCGCGGCTAAGCACCGCATGGTGATGGTGGTGCCGGTCTACGAAAAAGAGATGACCGGCCTTTACTACAACACCGCGGCTGTGATCGACGCCGACGGCAAATATCTGGGCAAGTACCGCAAGCACCATATTCCACAGGTCGCGCCCGGATTCTGGGAGAAGTTTTACTTCACGCCCGGTGATACCGGGTATCTGACCTTCCAGACCAAGTATGCGCGCATTGGAGTTTACATCTGTTACGACCGGCATTTTCCCGAAGGCGCCCGCATTCTTGGCATGAATGGCGCCGAGATCGTCTTCAACCCTTCCGCCACGGTCGCGGGCCTTTCCGAATATTTGTGGGAGCTGGAGCAGCCGGCGCATGCGGTGGCCAACGGGTATTTTGTGGGGGCCATCAACCGCGTCGGCAAGGAGGCGCCATGGAATATCGGGGAGTTCTACGGAAAAAGCTACTTCTGCAATCCGCGCGGCAAGATCGTTGCCCAGGCCAGCCGCAATAAAGACGAGATCGTGGTCGCGGACCTTGATCTGGATATGATCGCCGAGGTGCGCAACCTGTGGCAGTTCTTCCGCGACCGCCGTCCGGAGAGCTACCAGCCGATAGTGGCGCAGGCAGGGAGAGCGGCCTCGGGCAACTAACTGCGATTTAGAAGTTCACTCACAACGCAGAGCGGCAATCGGCTCGATCCTGGCCGCGGTGCGCGCCGGCAAGCTTCCGGCCAACAACGCAACCGTCGCCAGGAAACCGGCAGCCAGAGCCAGGACCAGAGGGTTCGCCGCCCCGACGCCAAACAAGAGCGAGTTCAGCAAACGGCCGATGATCAATGTCAGCACGAGGCCGATAGACATGCCCAGAGCGGCCATTTGTGACAGTTCGCGCATGACCATCCCGGTAATGGCGGTCCGAGATGCTCCCAAAGCTATGCGAATGCCGATTTCGCGGGTGCGACGCGCCACCACGTAGGCCATCACGCCGTACAAACCGATTCCAGCCAGCAAAGATGCGAGCGAAGCGGCACAGACGCACAGTACGGCCAGCAGCCTTTCCACCAAAAGTGAATCACTTACCTGCTCCCGAAGAGTTTTGACGGCAAAGACCGGCAGCGCCGGATCGATTGCAGCCACAGCCTGGGTCATAGCCGCGCCAAAATTCTCCGGCGCCTGGCGTGTGCGGACATAAAACGTGGCGCTGCCGAATGTCGCCAGCTGCGAGTAAGGCATATACACAAAGGGGTGGACAGGATCGCGCACGCTGTCGTGCTTGCTGTCGGCGGCCACTCCTACGATCTCGATTTCGGAATGGTCGCTACGGCCGGCATAGTGGAGAGTGAAATGGGCGCCAATTGCGTCCTGGTGAGCAAAGTAATGGCGGACCAGCGCCTGGTTGACCACTGCAACCTTGGGACTGGTGCCGATGTCGCGGCCGGAGAACTCACGTCCGGCGATCAGGGGAATCTTCATCGTGGAAAAATATCCCGGGCCAATCCAGTTTTCCTCAACGTAGGTGTCCTCGTTTTCATGGGGCATATAGCCGGAGACATTGATGGAGTCGGAGTTTTCGCTGTCCTCAAGAATCGGCACGACTGCGGCAGATGCCGACCCTACGCCCGGAATGGCGGCAATGTTACTTTGCAGCCGGTCAACCAGAGCCACAGTCTGAGCAGGCGTGTAGCGGCTGAGTTCGGGCTGAATGGAGAACTGAATGACGCGATCGGCCTCGAGGCCCAGGCCCGCGTGTTCGATGTTCAACAGGCTTCTGGCGAAGAGGCCGGCTATAGCCAGCAGCAGGACCGTTACAGCCACTTGAAAAACGATGAGGCCCTTGCGCAGGCGCACGCTGCCCGCGCCTGACATGGCTCCCTGGCTCTTGAGAGCGGCCTGGGGATCACTACGCACCAATCGCATCGCCGGCGCAAGCCCAAACAAAACAGCGGTCAACACCGACAATGCGAAGGTAAAAAGCAACACGCGGAGGTCCAGATCGTCGCGAAGGTCGATGACGCCGGCAGCTTGAGAGATCGTACCCACCATCAAGCGCAGCGTCCAAAGCGCGAATCCCAATCCAGCAATTCCGCCCAGGAGGGAGAGCACCAGGCTTTCGGTGAGCAACTGGCGGACGACGCGGCCGCGTCCTGCGCCCAACGAGAGGCGCACTGCCACTTCGCGTCGCCGCGACTCGCCTTTGGCGATCAGCAAGCCGGCCAGGTTGGCGCAGGTAATCAGCAGGACCAAGCCGACCAGGGCCTCCATCATCAGCATGGGTTGCTGCGCGTAGCGCTGCAGTACTTGCCGTCCCTTGACGCCGGGATCGAGCACGAGGGCCTTGGAGAGAAAGCGCTGGCGATTTTTTTCTGAAACCTTGAGGGCGATCGCGTCTTCCTGCAGGAACGAGCGGTAAATGGCCTGCAGTCCCGCCTGGGCTTGCGTCGCGGTGAAGCCACGTCTCAAACGGCCTATGATCGCCAGCCAGTGATCGCCGCGCTCCTCCATGCCGTTCCAGTTGGGAGTCATTTGCGCCTTCATGCTGAGCGGCACAAAAATGTCAGGCCATTGTCCAATCTGAACGCCCGAAAACCCGGATTGAGCGACGCCCACCACGGTGAGCGCGGTCCCATTCACATTGAGCTGCCGGTTGAGCACCGCGGAATTTCCGCCGAAGCGACGCATCCAGTAGCCGTAGCTCAAGACGGCCACCGCATTCGCGCCTGCGGTTGTGTCGTCGTCCTGAGAAAACACCCGGCCTAGAGCGGGCTGGACACCCAGAACCTGAAAATAGTTTCCCGAAACCAGTTCGCCATTGCCGCGCTCGGTAAAGCCGGCGCCGGCGATGCTCAAAGGAAATGGATAACGAGCCACCAGCCCGGAGAAGACCTGGTTCTGATCGCGGAGCTCTTTATACATCGGCAGGGAGAAAATGACGCCCACGTCCCCATCACTGTGGTAGGAGCCAGGCGCCAGGCCCGGAGAACGCAAGATGACAAGCTCTTCCGGGTGCTGGACCGCGAGCTGCTTCAGAAAGAGCTGATAGGTCAGAGAGAAGATGGCCGTATTGACGCCGATTCCAAGAGCCAGCGTGAGGATGGCGACAGCAGTAAAGACAGAGTTCCGGATCAGGATGCGCAGAGCGTAGCGGAGGTCCTGGAGCAAAGTCTCCCAGAAGTGAAAAGTCCACAACTCCCGGCACAGTTCCTTCATTCGCGTCACACTGCCGAACTGGCGGCGCGAACCGGCACGCGATTCGTTTAGGTCGAGCCCGGATGCGCGGTTCTTTTCTTCGCGCATGGCCAAATGAAACGCCAGCTCTTCTTCCAGATCGCGGTCGAGCCGGCGGCGCCGCCCGATCGCCTTCAGGCGCAGCCACGTAGCGTGCAGCTTCTCTAGAAACATCGTGCTCACCTAGACATCATGCGGATCTAAGCCGTTTGCATCACGCGGGCGATGGCCGCAGCCATGCGTCCCCAGTGCTCTCTTTCCGCAGCCAGATGCTTGCGCCCGCTTGCGGTCAGCGAGTAATACTTTGCCCGGCGATTGTTCTCCGACGCCCCCCAGTCCGAGCGCAGGAGGCCGCGCAGTTCCAACCGGTGCAGCGCCGGATACAGCGCGCCTTCTTCGACACGCAGCACATCGTCGGACCTCGATTGAATCCACTCGGCGACGCCGTAGCCGTGTTGCCGGCCTCGCTCCAAGGCCTTGAGGACCAGCATGTCCAGAGTTCCCGGCAGCAAATCGCCCGGTTTGTCTTTGTTGTCTCCCATAAACGACTTATGGGACTGTCTCACAGATCAAGACTTGATGGCAAGCGGAAAAGCGGATGTGCTTGATTTCAGGAATTCTTTTCCAGAATCACTACCAGCCGGCGCGGGCCATGGGCGCCCTGGACGAGAATCTTTTCGATATCAGCAGTGCGGCTGGAGCCGCTGATCATGCAGGCAAAGGAATTGTTCTCTAGAGTCCCTCTGTGCGAGGCGTTTTTCAGTGCAGTGGCCAGATCGGGGACCAACTGGGAAGTTGTTGCGAAGGCAATGTGGCAGGGCGCAACCACTGAAGCTCCACGTCCACCGCAGGCGGCGCTGACGAACAGCGATCCGGTCTGGGCAACCAGGGCTTCCACGCGGGTGACGGAGGCCTGCGAGACTTCGCGTGGCGCACCTTCACTCGACCATCGCACCGATCTCGAGGTTTTTGATAATTCGATCAAATGCCGCAGTGACGGATGATCCTCGACAAAAATCTCTCCGGGCGGAAGAGAATCCAGAACCTGGGTCAGCTGCTGCGAGCTGGCCTGGGCATCGGCGGTCACTGAGCACTCCATCAGGTTGGCCTTGGCTTCGGTCTGAAAGCGCTCGATCGGATTGACTACCGGTTCAAAGATGGCCTCGCCACTTGCCGGGGCAGCAGCCGGTTCAGGCGCGGGATTGCGCAGCGCGGCGCGAATGCGATCGAGTATGGCTGTGCGTCCGGGATTGTTGGCGGCGCTCATGCGTTCCCGCCCTTCTTCCACAGCGCGCGGAAGGATTGCTTAGGGAGTGGAACGGGCGAGCGCTGGCGATTCCAGGCACGAAGCGGATCGAGCACCGAGCCTTGCAGCCCCATACCATAGAGCATGCGCAGGCCGAGCCTTGCCATGCCGCCTCCGGTTTTGTACATCCACGGGCGCAACATAGCTGTGCTCCATAGCCGGAACATCATCCGTTCGCCGACCTTCCCTTCTTTGGCTTGAATGTAATCGCGCCGGTTATGCAATAGATGATGGTGCAGATCAATACGCACCGGGCAGACGCTGGTGCAGGCGCCGCAGAGGGACGATGCGTAAGAAAGGTGCTCGAACTGCGTGCCGCGCAGATGCGGAGTAAGCACGCTGCCGATAGGACCACCGTAAATCGTTCCGTAAGCATGGCCGCCGATGTGGCGATAGACCGGGCAGGTATTGAGGCAGGCGCCACAGCGGATACAGTGCAGCACCTCCCGCTCCTCGGCGTTGGCCAGCAGCCCGCTGCGGCCGTTATCGACCAGCACTACATGGAATTCTTCGGGCCCGTCGGCTTCGCCAGGGCGCCGCGGCCCTCCGATCAAGGTGCCGTAAGTGGTGATCGGCTGTCCGGTGCCCGATGTAGCCAGCACCGGCCAGAGCGTGGCCAGGTCTTCCATACGCGGGATCACTTTCTCGATTCCTGTGACCGCAACATGAATTCGCGGCACGCTGGTAGTGAGGCGGCCGTTGCCTTCGTTGGTGGAGATGGCGACAGCCCCGATGTCGGCAACGATGAAGTTGGCGCCGGAGATTCCCATCTCGGCGGAGAAGAATGCCTGGCGCAATTTGCGGCGCGCGGCTGCCATGAGTTCGACGGGATCGTCACTGAGGTTGGGTTCCAGGTTGGCCCGGAAAAGGTCGCCGATCTGCTTGCGGTTCAGGTGCATGGCCGGCGTGACGATGTGGTAGGGCGGCTCGTGGCGCAACTGCACGATGTATTCGCCGAGATCGGTTTCCCAGGCTTTGACGCCCAGTTTGTCGAAGGTTGCGGCAAGTTCGATCTCCTCGGTCACCATGGACTTGGATTTCACCACGGTCTTCACGTTATGGCGCTTGCAGAGATCGGCGATGTATTCGCAGGCCTGTTCGGAGTTTTCTGCCCAAAAGACGTGGCCACCGCGCGAGGTAACTTTCCCTTCGAACTGCAGGAGGTACTTGTCGAGATGGTTGACGGCTTCGCGCTTGATCTGCTGGCAGCGCCGGCGAGCTGCCTCCCAGTCCTTGAAGCGGGAGCGGCCGCGCTGGTGAGCCGCGTCATAACTCTCCATGTTCTTGCGGATGATGTCGCGATGCACCAGGTCGGCGGACTTCTCCGCCGCCGCGCGCAGAAAACGCTGCGCCGGCGTCCCGGCAACGGCAGATGAGTGAGAACCGTTAGCTGACCCGGATGTTTCCTGGCTCACGGGCGTGGTGCTCATGCGCTTCTCTCCGTCTGCCAAACAGACGACTTCATGCTTTCTCCTGGCTGGCAAGAATGCTGGCAAGGTGAATGGTTCGGGTGCGGTCGCCGCGCTTACCCATGATGCCCTGAACGTGCATCAGGCAGCTGGGGTCAATGGCGGTCACGTAATCGGCGCCCGTTACTGCGATGTTGTCTGCCTTGGAGATCCCCATAGCTGCAGAGATGCTTTCGAACTTAGTCGCGAAGGTGCCGCCAAAGCCGCAGCATTCGTCGTAGCGCAGCATGTCCACCAGCTTCAAACCCTTGACCTTTCGCAGCAGGCGCAGGGGCTCTTCGCGCAGGTGGAGCTCGCGCAGGCCGTGGCACGAGGCGTGGTAGGTGACGCTATGGGGAAAGCTGGCGCCAACGTCCTCCGCGCCGGCGACCTTGACCAGGAACTCTGAGAACTCATACGTGCGGGCAGCGATGGCTGCAGCTTCAGTCTTTGAACCGCCCGTCGAGAGGAGTTCAGGATAAAAAGTCCGGACCATGGTGGTACATGAACCGGATGGGCTGACAACGTATTCCGCGTCTTTGAAGACCTTCAAAAACCGCTCCGCACATGGCCGCGCTTCATCCCAGTAACCGGAGTTGAACGCAGGCTGGCCGCAACAAGTCTGGTCTGCAGGGTAGTCGACGGTGCATCCGATCCGCCGCAGCACGGTGACTGCGTCCATGGCCACCTGAGGCAGCAGCTGGTCGACGAAGCATGGAACGAAGAGGGAGACTCTGAAGGCCATGGAAACGGCGATTCTAACACGGTCGAAAAGCGTTGACTGTGATGCCGAAGATCGTTGAGCGCCGCGGCAGCTACCAGTGGATACGCTCAAATAAGGCTCTCACATGCGCTCCCTTCTGAGCGTTGATCATCTCCATAAATCCCACACGACCTTCAAGATGCTCGCGAAAGAATGGGTGAGACTCGCGATTCTGCGCGCTCGGCCCAGTCCGCGCACAATTTGTAAGGATAGCTTTCAGGCGATCAAAATCCTGACGGCGTATGTTCAACCGTTTATTTGTGACCAGTCCGGCCAGATGCTGACGGACCCCCTGCCTCATGATTCGGGTTTTACGATGGTGAACCTGGAAGCCCTCTTCGTGAAGAATGGCCGCCACGTGGATGGCAAAGCGTTCTACGACACGCTCGAATTCCAGGTCGCCGGAGAACGCCAGGTCGTCAGCGTAGCGTGTGTAGATTGCGCCGGCTGCTTTCGCCAGCCCTGTGAGCCGGCAATCAAGCCGGTAAGAACAGATGTTGGCCAGAGCGGGAGACGTCGGCGCGCCCTGGGGCAGATGCCTTCGCGAATATAACGCCTGAGCTTCTGCTCGCGATTCCCACAAATGCAACGTGTCTTCTCCAAAAGCCGCGCGGCCCCACACATCGCCCGGCGTGGCGCTTGTACACAGCCCGCCAAGCAGATCGGCCACGGCCTCAGGATAGCCCAGGGTCCGAAACACCGCTTGGATTCTGGTCGCGGGGAAAGACGGGAAGAAATCCTTCAAGTCCATGCGCAGCACCACGCGCCGTCCGACATGCGAAGCCACGAACGTCTTAATTGACCGTTCCCGGACAAATCCATGAGCTGCCGGGTGCGGTGGAATTCGGCTGAGGATTTCGGCGAGCATCTTTTGCTGGATCTGTTTCAAACGAACTTTAGGGGCTTCGATCAGGCGCAGGCTGCCTGCCCGTTTGGCCAGGATCGTGTAATAGTAGTGGCGAAGTTTAGAGATTGCCTGTTTGCCCGCCAGGCCTTTGCGATCGGCAAACCACTCCAGCTCCGCTACATCAACGCCGAGCCATCGCGCCAGAGCGCCGGTCGATTCCAGTGGCGGCACCTTCCAGCTTCGTGCGGCCGGGACGGGCCGCATTTTTTGCGGCTGGTTCAGCCAGTGCGCAACGGAAAGCTTCTTTGAATCTTTGCGCCAGGCACGAGTCAATCCGGGGTCGCGGCTGAGAAAGCGAATGATGTCGCGCTCGCGAGGCCGCGTACCATCCTTAAACGCCTTGGCGAAGCGATTGGCTAAAGGTGGAAGCCATGCCCAACGGCGGCCGAGGGTCCAGCTGAAGCGAGAGATGCACGGCCTTGCCGTGAGATCGCCGGCCAGGAGGGACTGGGCGAGAACTTGCAGGAAGAGTGATTTGCGCATGCGTTAAGCGGCGGAGTGCTCCAACGAGTCGCACTTGGCGTGAGCAGTCCTGCGTGTTGGCGCAGTTGAGCCTCACGCGACGAAACCTTCAGCTAGACATGATTCCCCGGGGTAACCCCGGAGAGGCAACAACCAAGCCCGAAAGCTTGATCACAGCCGGCTTGAAGCCTCCGCCGCCAGCGTATGATAGCAACTTCCGTATGGCTTGCGGCAACGGGCCAACTGCGAGCCAACGCAGGCTACTGAATGCGCTTGCAAACTAAACGCCAAAGAACAGGATTTGTATTTTACTTCCTCACCGCATTTCTGGCGATCGTGTGCTCGCGCCCGAGTTTGAGCCAATCCATGCCTAAGAAGCAGATTGCTTCTACTCGCGAGTATGGCTTCAAGACCGTGCATGCTTACCCGCACGATCCCGAGGCTTTCACCCAGGGCCTCGTCTTTCATGACGGTTTTCTGTACGAGGGCACCGGTCTGAACGGGCGCTCGTCGCTGCGCAAGATCAGGCTGGAGACGGGTGAGGTGGTCCAGCGCATCGACTTATCACCGCAATACTTTGGCGAGGGCATTGCCATCCTTGGCGACAAGATCGTTGAACTGAGCTGGCGGTCGCAAACCGGCTTCGTCTACCGCTTGAAGGACTTTCAACTTTTGAGCCAGTTCACCTATCCCGGCGAAGGCTGGGGGCTGGCCAGCAACGGCACGGACCTCTACATGAGCGATGGCAGCGACGAGATCCGGGTGCTGGACGGCACCACATTCAAAGAGAAACGACGATTGAAAGTACACGATGGAGCGACACCGGTTGCCCAATTGAACGAGCTGGAGTTCGTGGAAGGCGAACTCTTGGCCAACGTGTGGCAGACCGACCGGATCGCGCGCATCTCGCCGGCGAGCGGCAAAGTTACGGGCTGGATCGACCTGAGCGGGCTCCTGAGCCCGATGTACCGGCGTTCCTCGGACGCAGTGCTGAACGGGATCGCCTATGATCCGCGCGGACATCGACTCTTCGTCACCGGAAAGTTGTGGCCGAAGGTTTTCGAGATTCAGCTTGTTCCCAAGATCCAAACGAAAGCGTCAGCGGCTTCCCAGTAACCGCGCCGCGTTTCCACCGAGGATTTTCTTGCGGTCAGACGCGGAGACCTTGATCTCGCGCAGGCTCTTCAGCATGCTGGGAATGCTGCCGATCTGATGCGGATAGTCGCTGCCGGCAAGAATCTGGCCGGCTCCTGCAAACTTGACGGCCAACTCAATGGCGCGCGGATCGAAGTTGACGGTATCAAAGTAGAACTTTTTCAGATAGCCGCTGGGCCGCCGCTTGATATTCTTGCGACAATCCGCAAAGGCTTCAAAACCGCGGTCCAGCCGCTCCGCCAGATATGGGATCGCACCGCCCAAATGGCTCAGCACCCAGCGGATTCGCGGGAAGCGCTCCGGCACGCCGCTGAAGACCAGGCTGGCCGCGGCCAGGGTGGTATCCATAAGAAAGCCGACCAGCGGCATCAGCCAGTAGTCGAGCATGGCTTCCACGCCGACCGGGTTCGTAGGGTGGATGTGGAGCACAGCGCCCGACTCATTGGCCATTTCGTACAACTTCCAGAAGCGTTGATCGCTCAGAGCAACGCCGTTGATGTTGCTGAACAGCATGGCGCCGCGAAAACCAAGATCGTTCATGGCGCGACGTAACTCCGTTACCGAGGCATCAGGATCGCAGAGCGGCAGGGTCGCCAGAGCGGCGAATCTTCCCTTCTTGTCGGCCACCACGCGCGCGAAAGCATCGTTCACGAGCTGCGCCAGTCGGACAGCCGTCTTCGGTTCCTCAATATGCGTTCCGGGCGTGGTCAGAGTGATGACCTGGGTGTCCACGCCGGCTTTCTTCAAAACCTGTTCGCGGTAATCGATGTCACGATGGCCGCGCACGGCGATGTTGTAGTCGCCGGGATAGTGCAGGCAGGGATTACGCTCGGCGTCGTAGGTGATGCGCACGGCGCTGGCGCGTTGCTCGATGGCCTTGATGTACTCAGGCGGATAGTAGTGATCGTGGAAGTCAATGACCGGCATCTGCGATGGCTTTCCTGGGACGGCGATGCGACCAGACAAAGTACACGGGGAGACCCAGCAGAATCAAGCCCAGTCCGATAGCGCTGCCGCGAAGATCGGCGCGAATCTGGTTGACCACCACGGCGACTGAGGCCACGATGAACAGCGCCGGGACCAGAGGAAATCCGGGAGCCTTGAAGGCAGGCTGGTATCCGCCACGCCGTCGCAGAACGAAGATTCCCGCCGCCAGCAGCGCGAAGAAGATCCACTCCGTGTACACCACCCGCGTGAAGAGTTGGCGATAGCTGTTGGTAGCTACCAATACACAGGACCACAGTGCCTGAGCTGCAATGGCCAGCTGCGGAACCTGCCAGCGCGGGTGAACCTCGCCCAGCCAGGCGAAGGCGAGGCCATCGCGGGACATGGCGTAGTAAACCCGCGGCCCGGCGAGAATGATGCCGTTCAACGCGCCCAGCGCCGAGAGCACCACCAACCCGGCGATCAGGCCGCCGGCTTTCGGCCCCAAGACAACCTGCGCGGCTTCCGCCGCCACGCGCGGAGAAAACGCGACCCGTTTCAAGGGCAGCACATAGACATAGGCCGCGTTGACCAGGATATAGGCTGCCGTTACAACCGCCACGCCCATCATCAGCGCTCGCGGGATAGTCTGGACGGGGTCGCGAGTTTCTCCGGCGGTGTAGGTCACCATGTGCCAGCCGCCGTAGGCGAATAATCCGCCGGCGATGGCCAGCCCGTAGGAGCTGAGCGATATGGGCGCGATCGGTAGGCCCGAAGGTAAGGCGCGATGCGCCTCGCCCCCAAATCCAAACAGCAGGACCAGCATTCCGGCCACAGCCAGCAGCTTGGCTGAAGTCAGCAGCAGTTGCACTGCGCTGCCCGGCCTTACACCCAGGCAATTAATGGCCGAAAGACCAACGATCACCAAGGCGGCAACGGCCTTGATTCCATTGTCGCTCAGCGGCCGGAAGTAGCCCACGTAGCGCGCCAGCATCACCGCGATGGCGGCGATGATGCCGCTGTGCATCACCCAGAACATGGCCCATCCCCAGAGAAAACCCAGGGTGGGCGAGAAGCTCTGCTGCAGAAAGACGTACACGCCGCCCGTCGATGGAAAGGCCGAAGACAGCTCGGCGCAAACCAGAGCGCCGCACAGAGTAAGCAGGCCCGCGGCCAGCCATACCAGCATCAGGCCGCGGGTGTCCGGAACGAGTCGAGAGATCTCCGAGGGCTGAATGAAGATGGAGGCGCCCAGAATGATCCCGACCACCATGGCGGTGGCGTGGGACAGCCCCATCGAGCGGCGGAGATCGGCGGACATGGGAAGGGAGAGTAGCACGGATCGCCGGGATCGCCGTGATGGGAGAGGCAAAACCGAGCCGCGAAGGGCAAAGCATTAGTCGAAGAGGAAGCAGAAGAACGCGGATACCGGAACGGAGTCCTGGTATCCGCTTTTTATCTTTCATCTGGCCCAAGGCGCTGAAACTCATCATTTCGGCGGTGGTTGATCCCGGTCGTGATTGCGGTCGTGATCCCGATCGTGATCGTCGCGGTCGTCGTGTCTGCCTCCGCGAGTCGTGAACCTCTCGACGCGGCTTCTGGCTTCGGTGCCCGTACCCTCACCCTGGCCAGAATCAACGATGAAGTAGTAGGTGGTGTTGGGTCGCAGGTCATTGAGCTGGACGCGATGATTTTGGGCCCGGCTGCGATCATCGTCGGCATAGGGAGACTGGGCGATCTGGCGGAGCCGGTCGGGCTCCGTGCCGTAACGAACCACGGAGCTGCCGCCGGTATTGGTAGTCCAGGAGATGGTGGCCGAGGTATCGCCGACGCGCTCCACGACCGGGCCGTCAATGATCCTCTCATCGTGTGGCCTGCGGTCCCGGTCCTGGTCCGGCCTCCGGTCTTGCGCCGCCAGCGACATGATCTGGAAGCTTGCGAACAGCGCGAGCAACACTGCCAATGAAAAGTGTCTCTTCATTTATTCCCTCCGAGAAGCAAGAAGCGTGAAACTCAAAGTGGTCTTCATTCTGAGCTATATCTTTCTGCTCTGTTGGATGCCGCGACTCTGGCGGATGAGGCCTTCAGTTCGCGGCCGCTCGCAACCGCCCGGGGCTGTCGGGATGCCTTAGTAGGTCGAAAATTTTGCAATTTCGCTTCTTTGTGGTCTTTCGCGTCCATTCGCAGCTAACTCAGCTTGCTGAAGCAGAATCTGCTCGTGTATCGCATTAAGGTTATTCTCCAGGCCGCTCTCGTGATCGGAGTTATTGCAGCTCTGGCATGAAGTGTTGTCTCGGTTTTCGGGCTCAAGCACCCAGGTGGCTGTGCCACGCGAGCACGTATAATCGTGGAGCACGTCCGCATCCCGGAAAGCGAGCAAGCTCTTCGCATGAACATCCTGCTCTTGTCCATGCCGGATTCCTTCGAGCACATGCCGGCGGTGGCCATCCGCATGCCCAACGGCGCTCTCACCTCCATCGCCGGCAACATCGATTCCCATCATCGCGTGGCTGTGGCCGACCTGATCCTGGCGCAGAGCAATGTCCGCGCCACAGTAGAACGGTTGGTGGCGGAGTGGAAGCCCGACATCCTGGGCCTCTCGGTCATGACCTTTCAGCGCAAGACGGCGCTGAAAATTGTGGCCCTGGTGCGCCGGCTCAAGCCTGGCGTCAAAGTGGTGGTGGGCGGTTACGATCCCAGCCTGGCGGCGGATTCCTACATGGCCGCAGATTCGGGCGTCGATTACATCGTCCGCGGCGAAGGCGAGGTGACCCTGCGCGAGCTGGTGCGCGCCCTTGAGACAAACAGCGCAGTCGATCAGATCCCGGGCCTTCTGCATCGACAGAATGGTGGATGGGCGCAAAACGCGCCCCGTCCCGTACACGATCTCGAAGGCGATGAGATTCGTCTGCCCAATCGCTCGGCCCGCGTGCTCTCCGGTTACACCATGCTGGGCAAGACCGTGGACGTGATCGAGACCTCGCGCGGCTGCACCTACGATTGCAGTTTCTGCTCCATCATCGCCATGCGCGGACGGAATTTTCACACTTACAGTTTTGAACGCGTTCTGGCTGATATTCGCGATGCCCGCGATCACGGCGCGCGCATGGTCTTCATGGTTGACGACAATATCACCCTGAACGTCCACCGCTTCGAGGCGTTGTGCCGGGCGATCATTGACGCCGGCCTTAATCATCTCGAGTACATCATTCAGGGAATGACTTCGGCGATCGCCAACCACGGTGAGACACTGGCGCCGCTGATGCGCCAGGCGGGTTTCAAGTACGTGTTCCTGGGCATCGAGAACATTCTCGAAGACGACCTGGAGTTTCTGCGCGCCAGCGCCAAGAACCGCGCGCGGGATCGCGGCCAGAACACGGGCAACGCCAGCATCCGCGCCATCGACTACCTGCACCGCAACAAGATGTACGTGGTAGGCGGGCTGATCGTGGGCAATCCCAGCGACACGCGGGAGTCCATCAACGCCAACATGGAGTTTGCCGGCCGCTATGTGGACTGGCCTTACATTCAACATCCCACGCCCTATCCCGGCACGCCGATGACGGATGACTTCCGCCGCCAGAACCTGATCGTCAACGAGCGCGTGGAGGAGTATGACGGCACCACGGCGGTGGTGCGGACCAGGGAGCTTGAGTCGGAGGAGATCGAATTTCTGCGCTGGCGCAAAGAGCGCTGGATGAAGACTTCCCATTTCCCGAAAGCCATCCTGCAGAGCCCGGGCTTCGTCTTCCGCAACGGAGCTAAGATGCTGAAGCACACGTTTCGCGGCTGTACCTGGCGGACACTTCTGGGGCTGGAAGACGAGCGAGAAGCTTTCCGGCGCTATTGCGCTATTCGCGCCGCAGAGCGTGAATACGTGTGAGATCTAATGCCGCTTGAAGTACTGCACAGCTTTTTCGTGGGCCTTGGCCTTCTCCAGTGATTTGAAAGTCCCCAGGTTGCGGCGCCTGCCGGACTTCACGTCTTTCTTGCGGGAATACAGACGATACTCGCCGGTTTTCAATTTGCGGATCATTGGTTTGACCTTTTTCGTTTGGATGCCAACAGTTGAGCGCGGGCCGGTTAGGCGCTGGTGGGCTTCAGGAACTCTGTTCATTTTCGTACGGTGAATCCCAAAAGCGAGCATCTCGGCGAGAAATCGCGGTCGAGATCCATCCTGTTTTCAATTAGTTACATCGGTCCACCCGTGGAACGATGCTTGCTTTCACCTTACTTGAGGTAGTGCGCGAGGCGGAGGAGCTGAATGGCTCGCATTGAGAGGATTCGTGAAATCGTGTCCGGGCCCGTAGACCCGGCGGACTGGAAACAGAAGACCGACGCCGGCTGGAAGCTGGTCGCTTTGGAATGGCGGCGCGAGATCGAGGGCGAAGAGCCCGAAAGCGCCACCATCATGGAGGAGGTGCCTTACGGCCTCCGGGTTGCCGCCGACTGCCAGCGCCTGGAAGACGATCCCCATGAGCGTGAGGTCCTGATGCAGATCATGGAGTTGATCGTGCAGGACCTGTCGGTCTCCGAGATCGCCAGCCAGTTGAGCCGCCGCGGGCTGCGCACTCGCAAGAACCTGCCCTGGAGCTCCGTCAACATCTTCAACATGCTGCCGCGGCTGATCGAGGTCGGACCGAAAATGTTCTCCGCCGAAGAATGGGAAGCCAGGCGGGATCGCGTGATGCGTTCGGTCTAGGCGACTGACAACCAGCGCTGTGGGCCCGTACAATCGACCCACGCAAGCGGGCTTCACTATGGCGATGGACGACCTCGTCTTTCTCTTTGATGTCGACAACACGCTGCTGGACAACGATCGCGTCACCGAAGACCTGAAGCGCCATCTCAACCAACAGGTCGGTCCCGAGCGGCAGCAGTCCTACTGGGAGATATTCGAGCAGCTGCGTACAGAGCTCGGCTACGCCGATTATCTCGGCGCCCTGCAGCGCTATCGAATCAAGTACCCCACTGACCCGAGTCTACTCACCGTCTCGCACTTCATGATCAATTACCCGTTCGCTACTCGGCTTTATCCTGATTCGCTGGATGCCGTGGAGTACGTCAAACAGTGGGGCAAGCCGGTGGTGCTTTCTGACGGCGACGTCGTCTTCCAGCCGCTCAAGGTGGAACGCTCCGGCATCTACGAAGCGGTTGCCGGCAACGTGCTGATTTACATCCACAAGGAGCAGGAGCTGGCCGAGGTGGAGAAACGATTCCCTGCCCGGCACTATGTGATGATCGATGACAAGCTGCGCATCCTGACAGCCATCAAAAAGAGCTGGGGCGACAAAGTCACCACGGTTTTCCCCAGGCAAGGGCATTACGCGCACGATCCTCAGGCGCTGGCCACTTATCCCCCAGCAGATCTTAGCGTTGAACGCATCGGTGACTTGCTGAGCTGCACTCGGGAAAGCTTTACGCCAGTGAACAGGAAATAGGCTCGAGCGCGTTCAGGTCTTGGCCGAGTCGCCTGTGTTACAGTGAACTCCCCTTCGAAAATTGCAGGGAATCCATTTGGAGGCATGGTATGCCGAAGTATGTAATCGAACGGGAAATTCCGGGAGCGGGCAATCTCTCGGCGAAGGAGCTGCAGGCGATTTCGCAGAAGTCCTGCGGCGTGTTAAGAAATCTGGGCCCGCAAGTCCAGTGGCTGCACAGCTACGTGACCCAGGACAAGATCTATTGCGTCTATATAGCCCCGGACGAAAAGTCAGTTCGCGAGCACGCCAAACAGGGTGGTTTTCCGGCGAACAGAGTTTCGGAAATCCACACTGTCATCGATCCGACCACGGCCGAGTAGCAGCAGAGGTCCCGGCTCCTATCGTCTTGCCCCCAGCCGGGCCATCCTGCTCCCTTTCCCGTGGTTGCTCTAAGAACCCGAGCGCTTTAAAGCAATCCCCTGCACTTCAAACCTGGCGTCGAACAGCAGCTTGCCCGACCCGATAAAAGCGCGCGCAGGATAGTTCTGGTGAAAGTAGGTCCGGTAAACGTCGTTGAATGCCTGGTAATGGCTGACATCGGAACAGAAAACTGTGACCGAGACGACATCATCCATGGTCATTCCTCCGGCCTCGACTGTGCGCTTAAATGATTCCATCACCAGCCGCGCTTCCTGTTCAGGGGTGCTGCCTGGCTTTCCCGTCGCCGGATCGATGCCGATGTGCCCGGAGATGTAAAGGGTATCGCCCTGAAGAACCCCTTCGCTGAAGGGGGCCGTGCTGGCGGCCGGGCGTTTCAACACGATGTACTTTCGCCCGGAAGTCGCCGCCGGAGCCATAGCCAACACCGCCACTACGAGAACTGCTGTCATCACGGACTGTTTCATTTCAACCTCCACTGGAAGCACGAGTGTACACGCGCGCGAATGCCTGCAGAAACTGCCGTAAAGCAGGAGAGGTGTACAATCTCGTCCGATTTCGATTATCTAAATGGAGGGAAGCTATGCACAAGCTTCTTGCAATGCTGGTTCTAGTGGCCGCTTCGCCATTGGCACAGACGCCGGGGAATCCGGGAGATCCCGTGGCAGTGACGGTGATCACTCCGGACAAGATCAACTGGAAGCCGGCGCCGGCCAATATGCCTCCGGGCGCCAAGGTCGCAGTACTGAGCGGCGATCCGGCCAGCGATGGCCCCTTCATTCTTCGCTTGAAGCTTCCCGATGGTTACAAGATCCCACCACACTGGCATCCGGTAACGGAATACACCACCGTGCTGTCGGGTCAGCTCTTTATCGGCGCAGGCGATGTCTTCGACGAAAGCAAGCTGCAGGCACTGCCGCAGCGTTCGGTGGTCGCGGTACCGGCGCACCAGAACCATTACGCGCTGGCCAAAGGAGAAACCGAGGTCCAGACCCAGGGAATGGGTCCATTCAAACGGACGTACGTCAATCCTGCCGACGATCCGTCACGGAAATGAACTGCGCCCTCCGATATTGGTTGGCAGCGGTCAGCTTGACATTCTCTTTCCAAGCGGCGGGCTGTTGGGCGTAGCCAGGGCGCGTATGCGGTCCATGATGGTGGAGCGGACGTTGCTCAGGGCTTTTTTGTCGCCCAGCAACTGAAAACCCCAGTGAGCGCCGATGGCCAGCGAGTAAATTTCGAATGCAAAACGCGGTGGATCGACTCCGCCCTGGATATGGCCTGCTTTTTGCGCGGCCTCCACTGCCCGCGTCAGATTTCCGATCCAGGCTCGCATGGCCTCCACAATTTTCTCCCGCACCGGGCCGGGCCGGCTGTCAAACTCGAAGGAAGCGGCGGTAAAAAAACACCCGCCCTTGAAAACCCGTTTCTCCACATGGCTCAGCCAGTTGTCACACAACGACAAGAGTCGCGGCATGCCTTCAGGTTGGGTCAGCGCCGGACGGATCACGTATTCCTTGAAGATCTCGCGAGCCATCTCTACGGTGGCCAGCTGAAGGTCTTCCTTGGAGCCAAAGTGAGCAAACAGACCGCTCTTGCTCATCTTTAATTCGTCCGCCAGGCGGCCGATGGTTAGTCCTTCCAACCCTTCCACCGAAGCCAGATGCACGGCAACGTGCAGGATGCTCTCCCGCGTGCGCTCGCCCTTGGGAACGCGGAGATGGCTCTTCGCAGGCGGCGGCTTCCGGGTTGCCGTTGAAGTTCTCATCACGTCCTTGTCAGTCATCACCCGCGGGCAAAAGCTTGCCGGGCATCTATTTTATAGAAACATAATAGCACGAACGTTCGTTTATGTGGCATAATCGTTTTGTCTTGGCGGAGACCCTATGGCTCGGACCTGGCTGCTTGCCCTTGCTTTAGTCCTGATTCCCACGCTGTCTTCTTTCTGCGAGGATATTCCCCTTGAAAACTGCGACCGGCTGCCGCTGGTTGAAGTGCGAATTTCCGGAAACAAATTTATCTTTCTGGTGGATACCGCGGCTACCTCCGCCCTGAATCTGCAGGCTTTCGCGCATGGAGACCCCACGCGGGCTGCAGTCAGTTCCTGGACCGGAACCACCGAAGCCAGGGCGCAGAATGTTGTCATCCACGATCTGGCCATCGGCTCGCATCATTTGAAGAACATCCGGCTGATCGCCGTGGACCTTTCCGCCATCGGACGCGCATGTGGTCGACGAATCGACGGCATTCTCGGGCTTGACCTGATGATCCAACTCGGCCTGACCGTAGACTTGAAGAACCACACGGCGCGATTCCCCGCGGATTCGGAAGACGTTCAGGCGCGGGTGGCCGAATTGAGCGCCGCACTGCTCGCCTGCGAGGCAGCCTTCAATCGCGCCGACGAGGCCGTATTCTCGGCATGCCTGGATCCGAACGTGGTGCTCTTCGCTGCCGGCGGCGATTTTTACGGCCGCGACGCGGCCATGCAGTACTACCGCGAGCATTATTTCCGGCACAACCCGCCGGCGCATCTGGATCTAACGCCGCGCGCGCATCATCCAATCGGAGGCGCCATCTGGATGGAGTACGATCTCCGTTTGAGCCTGGGCGAACGCATACTTCAGGTGCGGGGAACGGCGTTGTGCACCAAGAGCGACGGGCGGTGGCGCATCGTCCACATGAATCATTCGAGTCCGGGCACGGCTGTGTGGGCCGAAGAACAAAGATGATGAATCGCCAATCTGGTAAAGGAGTCGAGCTGCGATGGTGCATAACCTGGAAAACACGGTAGCCCTTCTTAGCCGCACACCAGCTGCTCTCAACGCGCTGCTGCGCGATCTGCCGGAGAGCTGGACATACAGCAACGAAGGTGGGAATACCTGGAATGCCTTCGATATCGTCGGTCATCTTGCCTACAGCGAACGCGCCAACTGGATTCTGCGCACGAAAATGGTGCTGGAATTTGGTGAGAGCCGGGCGTTCGAGCCCTTCGATCGCGAGGGGCAGTCTCGGGAAACCCAGGGGAAGACGATGGCAAATGTGCTGGATGATTTTGCCCGTTTGCGATCGGAAAACCTCCAGCAGTTGCGTGCCTTGAATCTGCGCCCCCAGGACCTGGAGCTGCGCGGCCGTCATCCCGTTTTCGGGCCGGTTACGCTCTCCCAGTTGCTGGCGACCTGGGCGGCACATGACCTGACGCATCTTCACCAACTCTCCCGCGTGATGGCCCACCAGTATCTTGACGCGGTTGGTCCGTTCGTCAAGTTTCTCGGCGTGCTGAAATGCGACGCCCACAGTGCCGCCGCATGAGCTCTCCCCAGATAAGTCCGGCCCACACCGCGAGTTCGCTGGAAGTGCGACGCAAGAAGCTGCGCCGTTTCGTCAACTGGTATCCTCCGTTTCTGGGCGCAGGCGTGCGCGTGAAACATATCTCGGCCGACCTGCGGACCATTGAGGTCCACATGCCCCTGACTCGCTGGAACCGGAACTACGTCGGCACCCATTTCGGCGGCTCGCTTTACACCATGTGCGATCCCTTCTTCATGCTCATTCTGCTCAACCATCTGGGACCGGATTACATCGTCTGGGACAAGGCCGCCACCATTCGCTTCAAGAAGCCGGGCATTGGCACCATGAAAGCCGTCTTTCACGTGCCCGAGGAGCGCATCGCGGAAATCCGCGCTCAGGCGGATGCCCAGGGCAAGATCGAGCCGACCTTTCAGACGGTGGTCACCGATCCCGACGGTGTTGTCGTGGCGGAAGTCGAAAAGCTGCTGTATGTGCGGAAGAAAGCAGTCAGCACTCAGCAGTCAGCACTCAGCCAAAGCAAAAGCCTCAGGGGCTAAAGCCCAGGTTTGTTATGCCCTTAACGGCACGGCTAAAGCCGTGCCCTGTTTACCTTCAGGGGCTAAAGCCCCGGCGAAATTCTTGGGGAAGACGGTTACGCGGCCGCTCTTCCAGCGGGGTTCGGAACGCACTCTCTAAAGCCCAGGACGACGCAGACTCAACGGGCTGTCGCCCACCGTTGAGGGCTCTGAATCGAATCCGGTTTGTCTTCATTTGTCTTCAGGCGTCTTCACTTGTCTTCAATCGTCTTCAACCGTCTAAGTTGATGTGAATCTACTGGCTACAAAGGTTGTTTGAAGCAGCAGTTGGAGGGTTGGTTGGCAGAAATTTGTGGACAGGAATTCGGGTTTGGGGGGAAGCTGGAAGAATCGCCGTAATCGGGGTAAAAGAGCTGCTAGCTGCTGGCTTCTAGCTACTAGCCGGAGCGATCGGCGATGAACCAGGGGTCCTTTAGGACAGGGTTGGTTTGGCGGAAGTACAGTCCTCTTGGGACACCATGGGAGGAAGGGCAATAATATACTTGACAACTCCATCTAACTCCGGTACTCTGGGAACATGAAAACGGACGAAAAAGAACTCAAGACGCTGCAAGAGGCCATGGTTTATTTCTCCGATCCTGACCGTTGCCGGGAATACTTCGTTGCTCGCCGCTGGCCTGAAGGTGTTAGCTGCCCAAATTGCGGAAGCGTTAACGTCAAGTTCCAGCCTAAGCATAACCGCTGGCAGTGCAGCAGCCATCATAAGCAGCGCCAGTTCACTTGCAAAACCGGAACGATTTTTGAAGAGAGTCCAATCACGCTGGACAAGTGGATGCTGGCAATGTGGATGATTTGCAATTGCAAAAACGGAGTCAGCAGCTATGAGATTCATCGCGCCATAGGCGTTACGCAGAAATCCGCATGGTTCATGCTGCATCGCATTCGTCTCGCGATGCAAAAGGGGTCTCTTTTAAAACTTAGCGGACTTGGCGGCGAAGTCGAAGTTGACGAAACCTTTATCGGTGGCAAAGCGCGCAACATGCATAAGTCTGTTTACGACAGACGCCAGATAAAGCAGGGCAACAGAGACGATAAGGCCATCGTTTTTGGAGTGCTTGAGCGCGGGAAAGAGATTCGCACCGTCGTCGTTCCGAACCGCGACAGACAAACCGTGCAGCCTCTCATCGCAGAGCATGTGAACGTCGGGTCTTTCCTGTTCACCGATGACATGGCTTCGTATCGCGACATTCCGAAAGACTTCATCCATGAGATCGTGGACCACAGTCAGCGGTACGTCGATGGCCGAGTGCATACGAACGGACTCGAAAATTTCTGGAGCTTGCTTAAGAGAAATTTGCACGGAACCTATGTGAGCGTCGAGCCTTTCCACCTGTTCCGGTATCTGGACGAACAGTGTTTTCGCTTCAACAATAGGGGCAACAAAGAGCAGCCTATTCACGACGGCCAGCGCTTTGACATGCTGCTCTCGCAGGTTGCCGGAAAGCGTATTTTGTACAAAGAATTGACGGGCAAATCTGACGTAGTACCGCAACAGCCGTTCTAAGCCTAAAGGCCGCTTAAAGCGCGGCCCAAAGCGGTAAATAGCAGTGTTCACAAATCGCTTGATATTGAAAGTGATTTCTACAAAAATAATCCCCGGCAAGGGGGAGTGGAGCCTCATAACCTTTGCCGGGGAGCTGTACTACCCATTCAATCGTGACCGATATGTCGCCGTTCGGATGGATAGTGATTGTCAACCTGAAGAAACCCTTTTGCATGGGTGTTCGCCAGAGCCCTATTCTTGGAGGACGAACGATGCGGGAACATCGTTCGTTCTTTCCGTCTGGGCCGGACGGAAACCGAATTTTCTCTCATACCTCCCGCACCAAAGATTCGAAAGGGACCTCGATGAGCAGTTTGCGCGGATAAAAGAGGTTCTCGCGCTTCTTTGTCTTTCCGTCAATCGTGACCTTGCCCTCGTAGATGTGTTTCGTATTGATTCCATGCTTATTTGCGATCATCTTGATACCAGGGCCGAACAGGCCGCCAAGTTTTTCTGGCCCGTCGAATCCGAGGTGCTTCGCCACAGCATAAGAATCAACCCCTTCTGGATGTTGTTTAATGAAGATCAGCGCCTTTTGTGCTCGCTCCGACAGTGCTGCAAAAAAGTCTTCGAAAGTAGAAGCCGTTTCGGCGCTCGGATTCTTTGTGCGCTTCTTTGTTTCTGCTGGCGCAGGTTGCGGCGCATGGCCGTTAAGGCCGAACTGCTGGACGTATTTTGCGAATTCTTCTGGCGAAGCAAATTCAACCTCGTGAATCTGGCCGCCTAGGGTGAGTTTAACTTTGAGCATTTGTTACTTTTTCCTGTCTGCGAATCGCATTAAGGCTATTGTGGCACAATGCAGAGCATTTAGGCTATGTATTTCTTATTGGCCTGAATGCCCCTGTGAAAATCGCCGGGTTGACCATGACGATATGATGGGAACATGAAGCCATTACCACCACCTCACGTAGCGGGGCGAACCCCAGCAGAGCGCTTGGACAATGCACTCCGCACTGTCCTCAGGGTCCCCAAAGACGCGATCCTCAGAGAAGAGGCCAAAGAGAAGCGAAAGCGGGAACTCAGAAGAAGCAAGAAACGGCGTTAAGGCTGCCTGGGCTTGCTCTTCAATTCAAATAAATAGACACGCTCACTTGATTCAGGGAATAATATCGTTACCACGGATTCGTATTTGCCTTTTGCGTAATCCCGCAAGTGGGCTGGCGCTTCCCGGTTGTCGCCATATTCAAATGTGCACCCAGTGAATCGAAAAGTCACGCAATCCTCATCTGGGGAGAAGAAAGATTTTACGGCCACATCGTTAGGCGGTAACCCCCAAAGTGTGCCTGACATAGCGACTGCGAGATATCCAGAGCGCGCGATATGTGCTATTCGTACCGGAGATTTGTCGGTAGCCCATTTGTCGAGTAATTGTTTGGCTTCGTCGGCAGATAAGCGCATGTTTGACTTCCTTGTCGCTGATTGCGGAAAAGAAGAGGCTGAATATTGGGCTGCTGTACTACGGCTACAACTTTAAGAGATTAGTTGTGGATTAGTCAACTATATTATTGCCGGAGGAAGTAAGGGGGGCTTGGAAGAATCGCCGTGATCGGGCGGCGCGGAATCGGGTGATCTGGTGATCTGGTGATCGGGAAAAACCAGAACCCTTTAACCACAGAGGACACGGAGGTAATCGCCGTGATCTGGTGATCTGGTGATCGGTTCACGGGGTGGTAGTCGGGCAATTTGGCAGGTGGTACGGTGAAAGACAAAAGCAAACTGGAGGTCCCTCAGCCCTCTGCTGGGTCGGAGGCTTTGGGGGTGACGGCGGCAAGCGAAAAACCAGAGACAACAGGCTACAATGCTCTGCTTATGCCCCAACCACTCCGGAGGAGTCTGCCCTGTTCGCTCGCCCTTATGTGCTTGCTCACCTTTTTCTCGGCGCTGGCCCGTATAGAAGCACAACAGATCGATCCGAATCTGTACAGCGGGTTGCGCTGGCGAATGATCGGTCCGTTTCGCGGCGGACGAAGTATTGCGGTCAGCGGCGTCCCGGGCCAGCCCAATGTCTACTACTTTGGCGCGGTGGCCGGCGGCGTATGGAAGAGCGTTAACAGCGGGCAGACCTGGGAACCCATCTTCGACGGGCAGCCCATTGCTTCGATCGGCGCCCTCGCGGTAGCGCCGTCTAACCCCGACACTATTTATGTCGGCACCGGCGAAGCCGGTCTTCGTTCCAACCTGACCTATGGCAATGGCATGTACAAATCCAGCGACGCCGGCAAGACCTGGAGCCACATCGGCCTGGTGGACTCGCGGCACATTGCGCGAGTGCTGATTGATCCTCGCAACCCTGATATGGTGCTGGTTGCGGCCCTGGGCGAGGCTTACGGTCCGAACCCGGAGCGCGGCGTCTTTCGCACCACTGACGGCGGCGCGACCTGGCAAAGAGTCCTTTATAAAGACGAGAACCTCGGCGCCGTCGATCTCGCTGCCGATCCCGACGACCCGCAGACGGTCTATGCGGCGCTCTTGCACGATCAGCGGCCGCCGTGGAGCGTCTACCCGCCCACCACGACCTCGGGAGCGATTTACAGGTCCCGCGACGGCGGAAAGACCTGGACCCAGATCACCGGCGGCGGACTCCCGGGCGGCGATTGGGGACGCATAGGACTGGCCGTCGCCCACGGAACTCACGGCCAGCGAATTTATGCGCTCATCGATACCCGCGAAGGCGGCCTGTTTCGCTCCGATGACGCCGGACAAAGCTGGACTCTGGCCGGCGCCGATCAACGCATCCGCGGCCGGCTCTGGTACTTCGGCGAGGTCACGGTCGACCCCAAAAATCCTGACGTTGTCTATCTGCCCAACGTTTCAATTTATCGCTCTTCGGACGGCGGCAAGACATTTGCTGCAGCCAAAGGCGCGCCCGGAGGCGACGACTATCACTCGCTTTGGATCGATCCCGCCGATCCGCAGCGCATGATCTTCGGCTCTGATCAAGGCGTGGGCGTGAGCGTCGACGGCGGCAAGAGCTGGAGCTCGTGGTACAACCAGCCAACCGCTCAGTTCTACCATGTCACTGTCGACAACCAATTTCCCTATCACGTATACGGCGCGCAGCAGGACAGCGGCAGCGTCGACACCACCAGCCGCAGCAATGATGGCTCCATCACTTATCGCGATTGGCATCCCGTTGGAGCCGGCGAGAGCGGCTACATCGCGCCCGATCCCACCGATCCCAACATCGTTTATGGCGGAGGAACTTTCGGCGAGCTCTTTCGTTATGACAAGCGCACCGGGCAGGCGCAGAACATTGCTCCGGAAGCCATCCGGTCGTTCGGCGGCGATCCCACCAAGGCGGAATTCCGCTTCACCTGGACCTCGCCGATCGTCTTTTCCCCGCAGGATCCGCACACGCTCTACTTCGGCTCGCAATACGTCCTCAGGAGCACGGACCGCGGCAACAGCTGGCAGAAGATCAGTCCCGATCTGACCGGCGCCGAGCCCAGTGCTTCGCGCGACGGCGCCACCACCGCGGAGAATGCCATGCAGCGCGGGCATGGCGTGGTCTATACCATCGCGCCCTCTCCCGTGGACGGCAAAGTTATCTGGGCCGGCTCCGACACGGGATTGATTCACGTTTCGCGCGACAGCGGAAAAAACTGGACCAGGGTCACCCCTCCGGGGCTGGCCACGTGGAGCAAGATCAGCGTGATCGAGGCATCGCACTTCGACGCGGGAACGGCTTATGCGGCGGTCGACCGGCATCGCCTGAGCGACATCAATCCTGCCCTGTTCCGCACTCACGATTTTGGCCGCTCGTGGAAGCGCATCAATGGCGGGATTCCGGCCGGTGCTTACGTCCGCGTCGTCCGCGAAGATGCCGCACGCAAAGCCCTGCTCTTTGCCGGAACCGAGCTGGGCGTATTCTTCTCGCTCGATGATGGCGACCATTGGCAGCCGCTCCAGCTCAACATGCCGGTGGTTCCCATCCACGACCTGGCCGTCAAGGACAACGATCTGGTCGCGGCGACTCACGGCCGCTCGTTCTGGATCCTCGACGACATTTCGCCCCTGCGCCAACTTACCGGCGACGTTGCGTCTTCCTCCCCGTATCTCTTCAAGCCCGCGACAGCCATGCGCATTCGAACCAGCACCAATCACGACACTCCTCTGCCTCCCGAGGTGCCGGCAGGAGAGAATCCGCCGCCCGGAGCCGCCTTCTACTATTACTTGAAGTCTCCGGCGCAAGCTGAAGTAAAACTTGAAGTCCTCGACGAGCGCGGACAGGCGGTACGCAGTTACTCCAGCAATGACAAGCCTTCTTCTTCCCCGAGCAGCACGCCTTTCCCCGCGTACTGGTTCCGGCCTCCGCAGGTGCCTTCCGCTACTGCGGGAATGCACCGGTTTATCTGGGATGTTCGTCACGCGCCGCTTCCCCTCCCTCGCAATCCGGGATACAGCATGTCCACAGTGTTTGGGCGCAGCGTTCCTCTCGAGCCCGAAGGTCCGCAGGCTCTTCCCGGCAAATACATTTTGCGGCTGACCGTCGACGGCAAATCTTTGACTCAGCCTTTTGACCTGACCATGGATCCTCGCGTAAAGGCGACGAGCGACGATCTGCGCAAGCAGTTCGATCTCGAAAACCGACTTGCTCAGGCAGTGCGCCAGGCCAACCAAGCGGTGCGCGAAATCCACGAAGCCCGCGAAGCCGGCAAGATTGACGACGCATTGGAGGCACAGCTGGCCGGACGCGACACCCCCGGCGCGCCCGATGAAGCCACGAACCCGACTCTGCGGCGCGTCATCGCGAATCTTGACCAGCTCATCATTGCCGCCGACAGCGCGGATGCAGCGCCTACTTCGCAGGAAACCGCAGCCGCCGCGAGAGTCCTGAGCAATCTGAAAACGCTGCTGGATCAATGGCAACAGGTTAAACCGCGTTGACCGAAGCAGGAGGGTACATCATGATCGCAACGGCTGAGGGCTCGCGCTGGGGTGCTCGTTGCGCTGAGTCACTTGGCAGGACGAAGGAACAGCTGCTCCGCGTTCCACAGCAAATGCCGCCGCATCGCCGACGGCTTCATCCCGCCCACGGAGTTCTTGAAGCCAACCAGGATGTTGGGACTCACCAGGCAGACAACCGGGTCGTAGGTCGCAACCAGCACCTGAACCCGATCGTAGAGCTGCTTCCGCTTCTTGTGGTCCAGGACCGCCGTCTGCTGGTGCATCAGCCGGTCCATCTCCGACTGCCACGCAGTCGCGGGCTGCGTCTCGCTCGGCGCCCAGATGTGGGTCCCGCCTCCCGTGGTCCACACGTTGATCTCCGGGTTTGGATCGGCGTCGCCGCTGACCAGCCCCAGGATCGAAGCGTCGTAATCGAACGAATCGAAGACTCTGCTCATCACTGCCTGAAACTCCAGCGGCGCCAGGTGTACCCGCATCCCCAGTTGCGAAAGGTCGTCCTGAATGATGGTGGCCATCCTGGTGCGCTGCGCGTTGCTGGGGCTGGTCATGATGGAAAACTCAACCGGCGCGCCGTGCGCGTCCACCAGCGTTCCATCCGCCTGGCGCGTAAAGCCCGCAGATCGCAATAACGCCGTTGCCTTCTCCAGCGACCGGACCGGATGAGGTATCGCCTGGTTGATCCACAGTTTGTTCCCCGGAGTGACCTGCTCCCACAGCGGCGTAGCTCGTCCGTGATAGACCAACCGGCTGATGGCCTCGCGGTCGATTGCGGCCGAGACCGCCTGGCGAAACTCGTCGCGGCGAAACCACTCCTGCCGGCGGCTGATCTCCGGCAACTGCTTGGCGTGCAGATCGTTCAGGTTGAAAAAAAGAAAGTCGTATTCGAAGCCGCCGCCCAGATCTTGCAGCTGGTAACCCCGGCTCTGCTGGTCCCGGGCCAGCACGTCATAATTCTCCGCGCTGATGTTGTCCAGAATGTCGAGCTCCCCCGCTTGAAAGCGGATGACCTCCGCGTCCTGCGTTGGAACTATGAGGAAGACGATCTCGTCGAGATAAGGTAGACGGTGCCGGGCCGAGTCCGTCTTCCAGTAATAAGGATTGCGCTCCAGTACGATCCGCTCGCCCGGCTTGTACTCCTTGATTCGGAACGGGCCCAGCCCCGCGATCTGATCCGGTGGCGTCGTTGGCGTCAACGCCTGAGAAATCTTCCCCGACTCATAGCCTGTCTCCAGAAGGTGCCGCGGCAATATGTTGACGCTGTCAAACATGCGCTCCGCCGCAGCGTACGGCTCGGGCAGATCGACCTCGACCTCGTACGAACCGGTCTTGCGCACCTCGACCGGTTTGTCGCCGATAGTCAGCAGGTCGCGCTGCGGCGAATGCACCTTCTCGTCCAGGTAGACCTTGAAGCTGAACACCACGTCGTCCGCGTTAAAGGGATGGCCGTCGGAAAACCGGATTCCCCGCCGCAGCTCCAGCGTATAGCGCTTGCCCTCGGCCGAAACCTTCCACGACTTCGCCAGCGCCGGCTCGGTCCCCAGCGAATAGAGGTTGATGTGAATCAGATCGGCGAAAAGCAGCTCGATGATTTCTTTGGAAGGCAGATCCAGCGCCGTAACCGGATTCAGGGTCTTGGGATCGGCGCGCAAGGAAACCACCAGCCGGCCGCCCGGCTTGCCCGTCTCTCCGGCAACTGTTAGAAGATCTTCCTTGGCTGCCTGCGCCGCGCAGGTTATAGCCCCCAGCGCCGCAAGAACCATGCAGCCCAGTAGCCTGCGGCCCGATCGCCACTTTCGTTTGCTGGGGGGTTGATTCGTCATCTCAGCTCAGCCTTTCTCAGTCGGGTTTGAAGCGCGTCCGCGAGCGAGTAGTAGAGCAGAAAAACCGGAACCAGGACAAGCCCGGAAGCAAACATCCATGAGTAGGAGCTGAGCACGTAATACCTCTGCAATGAGGCCAGCATGTTGCCCCAGCTCGCCGCCGGTTCGCCCACGCCCAGCCCCAGAAACGACAGCGCCACTTCCGCCAAAATGTACTGCGGCACCAAAAGCGCCGCCTGTGTCAGCACCACGCCCCATGTTTCGGGAAGAACGTGGCGCCAAAGAATGTAGGCCGGTGAAGCTCCGAAACCGCGCGCCGCGCGAACGTAGTCGCGTTGCTTCGCGCTGAGCACGATGCCGCGTATCAGGCGCGAGGGCCGCGCCCATCCCGTAAGTCCGACCACTCCGATCAAGAGTAGGAATGTCCCGCGCGCGTCAAGGCGCAACGGCAAGAATGCCCGCACCGCAAAAAGAAGATAGATCCACGGCAGTGCCATGAAGATCTCTGCCGCTCGCATGATGACCTCGTCCACCCACGAACCGAAATACCCCGCCACACCGCCCAGCAGCAGTCCCACGCCAAGCGTCAGTGCGGTGGCGAACAATCCGGCCAGGAGCGAGATCTGCCCTCCATATAGAAGACGTGAGAATTGGTCGCGACCAAAGTCGTCCGTCCCCAGCAGGAAAATGCGCCCCGGATCATCGACGCCAAACAGCCGAAGTGCGCCAGCCTTGGTATCGTCGGCGCGCACAAAGAACCGGACGGGACACACACGGCTGCGATCTTCACTGTAGTGCTCAGCACCACCATCGCCTGGGACATTGACCGATCCGTAGACGAACGGCCGCAGATGAAAATGTCCTGCCGCATCCACCCAATGCAGCCGCGTGGGAGGAGTGAAGGCAAGCTCGCGATTCTGTTCGGCCGGATCGTAGGGCGCAAGGAAGCGGGCGCTGAGAACGACAATATGGATCGCCGCCAGCGCCGTCCCGGAAAACCAGAGCTTCCAGCCCATTCCTCAATCCTTCCTGATCCGTGGATCGGCAGCATACAGCAGGACGTCCGCCAGCAGATTCCCGGCGACCAGCAGCAGCGTGGAAACCATGACCGCCGCCACCACGACATAGAGATCGCGCTCCAGAATCGCCTGCACCAGCAGCGGACCCACTCCCGGCCAGCTCATGATCACTTCAATGAGCAACGATCCGCCCAGCAGCATCCCCACGGAAACGCCAAACAGCGAGATCAGCGGGTTCAGTGCTGCCGGAAGCGCGTGGCGAAATAGCAGCCTATAGCCCGCAATCCCGTGGGCGCGCGCCGCCTGGATAAACGGCGAATCCAGAACCTCCACCATCGCCGAACGCACATGGCGCAACAGTATGGGGAGAGCCACGACCACAAGAGCCGTCGCCGGCAGGACCAGGTGCAACGTCCAATCCTCGACTTTGCCTGGCATGCTCATCTCGGCGAAGTTGGACGAGGTCATGCCGCCGGTGGGAAACCATCGCGTGCGCAGGGCCAGCGCCAGCAATGCCAGCCCGATCAGCACATCGGGCGTTGCCATCAGCAGTGCTGTCCCGGATGCAAACGCGCGGTCCGGCCAGCGCCGGCGATGGGCCGCTGCCCAGACCCCCGCGGGGATCGCGATGAGCCAGGAAAATATCAATGCCGTTACTGCCAGCACCAGCGTATTGCGCAGCCGCGGCCGCAGCAGCGGCCACACTGGGCTGTTGTAGGCAAAAGAGAATCCCAACTCGCCGCGCGAAACAGACTGCAGCCAGTGCATATATCTCAACGGCAGCGGTTGATCCAGGCCGTATTGCGCCTGCAGCGCCGCCAGCGTCTGCGGGGATATCTGCGGATTCAGCCGCATCTCTTCGAAGTAGCGCCCCGGAGCCAGATCGATCAGCACAAACGCCAGCAAGGAGACTCCAACCAGCGTGAAGACCGCATGAGTCAATCGCCTGCCGAGAAAGCTGGTCATAGCGAGCCGGCCCCCAGGCTGTGCAGTTTATCTAAAGCGGCGCACAAGCCTCTTCGCAGCCCTCCCTGTCCTGCCAAAAACTCCGCCACCGGGGCATTTTCAACAATCTGTCCCTGATCCATGACCGCGATCTCGTCGGCCAGATGAGCAACCAGGCTAAGATCGTGAGAAATGCAAATGTATGTCAAAGAATATGCGGTCTGAAGTTCCAGCAGCAGGTTCGAAATCTGGGCTTGAACAGACAGATCCAACCCGGTCAGCGACTCATCGAGAATCAGCACTTTCGGCCGCAGCGTCAGGGCTCGCGCGATCGCCAATCTTCGCCGTTGACCCGAGCTGAATTCCGGCGGCAGTCGGCTGCCCGAGTCGGGCGGAAGCCCAACCAGCCTCATCAATTCCGCCGCACGCTCTCGGCGCTGGCCCTTAGGCTGGCCGGCAATACGCAGCGGCTCAGAAACAATCTCCACCGCCGGAAGCCTCGGATTCAACGATGCTCCCGGCTCTTGGAAGATGATTTGAATCTGGCGCTGGAGCGCGCGCAGGTGACGGTCGGGGCGCGCGATGTCTCTTCCTTCAAACCAGATCTCTCCGGCGTCGGGCTGCTCGATTGACGCCAGGCATCGCGCCAGTGTCGATTTGCCTGATCCCGATCTGCCGATGATTCCCAGCGTCGAGCATGGTCGAATAGTGAGATCAATGCGCTTGAGAGCTTCGATCTTAGAACCGGTTCTGGAGAACCAGGGCCCCTGCCTGTAGGTCTTGGTCAGTCCGGCCGCCCGCAGCAGCACGTGTTCGTCACGCGATGGCGGCGCCTCAGGGCGCATACTTGAAACACGCCACCTGGCGATCCCCAGGCTGAAATAGTGCAGGACGGCACGTCCGGCAGACCTGCATCCTGTCCGGACAACGATCTTCGAAGGAACATCCCGCAGGCAAGTGAGCAAAGTCAGGAGAATCGCCCGCGATCGTTTCCAGAGGGCGCCGCTGACCTCTACGCCGCTCGCCGCTTAGCCGGCAGCGTAAAAGCCCCTGTGTGTAAGGATGCAACGCTTGCCTCATCACCTGCCCGGTCGTTCCCTCTTCCACCACTCGGCCCGCGTACATGACCAGCACGCGGTCGGCAAAGCTTTCTACAACCTCAGGATCATGCGAGATCAGAAGGACAGCCAGCCCCAATTTTTCTCGCAAACTGCGCAGCAGCCCGAGGATCTCTGCCTGCGTCTCCGTGTCCAGTGCGGTTGTCGGTTCGTCTGCGATCAGCAGCGAAGGACGGCAGGCGATTGCCTGGGCAATCGCAACTCTCTGCTGCTGGCCTCCGCTGAGCTGGTGAGGATAAGCATCCCATACGCGGCTTTCGCTCGTGAACCCCAGCTGCAAAAGCAGGTTGATCGCTTCTTCTCGGGCCCGGCTGCGCGACACAGGTTCATGCGCGCGCAGCACCTGTGCAATTTGTTCCCCCGCCCGCATCACCGGGTTAAGCGCCGCTCCCGGCTCCTGGTGAACGATAGATACGCGGGCGCCGCGCACCTTGTGTAATTCCCGGTCGCTCAACTTGAGCAGGTCGACGCCGGCAAGCATCACAGAGCCGCGCACAATCCTTGCTGATGATGGCAGGAGGTTCAGGAGCGACAACGCCAGAGTGCTCTTTCCGCAGCCCGACTCCCCCAGCAGGCCGATCGCTTCCCCGGCCGCGATTTCGAAGCTTACGCCGTCCAGGATGGTGAGGCTTCGGCGATCGACCGAGTCGTACGACACCGTCAAATCTTGTACGCGAAGAACCGGTTCCATAGACCGATGACTGACTGGGCAGCCAACCACGCCTTCGTTTCAGGCCGCTGGCATCACCGCCTCAGTTCAACAACTTTGGGAAATCTGGCAGCTGACTGCCTGGTTAACATCCAGACGGCCATAGCCGAGGGCCGGCGATATGTAGTTCGCGTGAGTCAGAGCCTGTGCAGCTGCTCCCTGGTTCAGCCCGGGGCTAACGCTTCGCAGCAGGGCCACCGTACCGGAAACAAACGGGGCGCTGAAAGAGGTTCCCCATCCCGCGGCGTAAGTGCCATACGGATAGATGGACACAATGCCTTCACCCGGCGCGCCCACCCAGACCGGAGGCTGCCCGTAGTTGGAAAATGACGAAAGCGTGTCGTTGTTGGTCGTTGAAGCGACTCCAATGACGTTGCTGAGGCTCGCCGGATAGACCTGGATCTGCTGTCCATCGTTGCCCACTGACGCCACGGCCACCACTCCACGGTTGGTGGCGTAAGTCACGCTATTCGCCAACTCCTGCGAATATGCAGGAAAGTCAAAACTCATGTTCAGCACCTGCGCGCCATTATGCGTAGCGTAATAGACCGCGCGCAGGATATCGGAGAGTTTGCCGGTCCCATCCGCATGGAAAGCTTTCAGCGGCATGATCTGCGCCGTAGGCGCCACCAGGTGAATGATCCCGGCCACCATGGTTCCATGACCAAAGGCCGCGTATTGCGATTGCGAGAACGTATCGCTTCCCTGCTGATTCACCACCGCCATGCTCTGCTGATTCACTTGCACCGGTGCGGCGCCGTTGACCACGGCCATGCTCTGCTGATTGACGTCAGCCAGTTCCGATCCGCCAGTCTGGTTTCGCGTGAAGTCTTCGCCTAAGAGCAGCACCGACTGCAGTACCGGATGAGTCGGGTCCACCCCGGTATCGATCACTGCTACCACTCCCGCGCCGCTCACACTTCCGGAATTCTGCGACTGGGCGGCCTGCAGGTTGATGATCTGCACCGCCGGCTGGGCCGCGTATCCGTGCCAGACTGTTGTTCCGTAATAGCTGACTGGCGCCGTATCCCACAGGCCTGAGGGCGCGCTGAGAGGCTGGGATTGCATGACGTGCAAAAGCTGATCCGGCTCCGCATCCACGATTCCCAACTGCCCCACGAGTGTTTGCAGGAAAGTATCCAGAGGAACATTGCTCGGCCCGGTCACCAGAAATAACTGGCCCACGCCGCCGTCGAGTCCTTCGTTAACCGTGCAGTGCAGCAGGAAACAGGTGACCTGGAGGGCGAATTGCCCCAAAGAGTCGCGCACGATGACCTGACTCTGTGCCCCGAGTCGCGCGGTGGAAGCCAGCAACAATATCAAGCAAGCGATGAATGCCCTCATTGTCCGTTCCCCTGTTCTTTTGCCCGATCCTTCACAGGCGGCTCGTCGAGCGGATCTTCTTTGTTCTCACTGGAGGACTGCGAAGATGGCCCTGCCAGCCGCACCCGTACCCAGTCAGTATTCCCGAATGGGAGCGAGGCCCAGGCGCCATCCCGCAGACCGATCTGCAGCCCGGATGCATCCAAAGCATCAAAGTCCAGGCTGAATTCCCCATATTGGTTGGTGGTCGTTCGCGCCAGTGTTCTTGTGGCGCTGACAAGCCACACCGGTAGCCCGCTATTCTGTCCTCTGGCTACGTCCATCTCCAGAACCTGGCCCGCCACCCAGACGCGCCCGGAATCCTCTCGGGGTTGAATGAAGAGGTCGATCATGGCATTTTGATGCCGGAACGCGAGCTGCCTGGCAGGCGCCTGTGAGCCGCGCACTCCCGCCGGAGCCGGCGCCCGGAAGCTATCGAATGTCAGCTGCGCCGCTTCAAGGTGATGGGGAAGGCCATCGGCAGATTCTCCCCCGACGATAATCTCCCGGAGCATCGGCCACAGCTGTCGCGGCCAGTTTTCTTCCGCTATTAGTCGCAGGCTAAACTGGTCCGCTAGCTCCACGATGCGGGGATGAGCTGCGGCCGCGTGCATTACCAGAATTCTTCCGGCAAATGCCGGGCCCAGCTTCACGATTACTTTCTCAGCCAGTGCTGCGGAATCATTCCAATCAATCAGTACGGCTTGAACCGTCTCAGGATCGATCGCGTCAAGTTCGTCCCCCGGCGTAAGGCAATTGCAGCCCATCATGGTGAGATAAGCGGAGATCAGGCCCCGCGCGGAGGACTGCTCGGCGACCAGAAGAACGGTCGGGCCCAGTGACAAACGTTCAAGCTCTTGCGGCATCGCTTTGACCGGCCATTCTTCGCACCCAGCCGGCACGATTCGCGTCTCGCCGCGGCCTGAATCGATCCAGATTAATGACGTCTAACATTGCGGATTTGGTGTCTGCGATACTCTTGTCACACGAACGGCAACTCAGGTCATCAAGATGATGCTCTGTTGCCCGTTCCAGGTTGCCCATCACCGGAAAACACATTCCCCAGCAGGATAAAAGGCGCCCAATAGTACGGGTGAGGGTATTCCTTGCGCAGATCCATCATCGCTCCCTGCAGGGCAAAGGCATGATTCGGCTCTTTGAAGAAGCGCTGATAAAACGATTTCATGATCTCCTGTGTGCTCCGGTCATTGACGTCCCACAGTGAAAGCAGCAGGGTTCTGGCCCCGGCGAACAGCAGGCCGCGGGTCAAGCCAATAAGCTCATCTCCGGCGGCAACAGCGTTCATCCCCGTGGAACACCCGCTCAAGGTAATCAGGTCCGCAGGCAGCCGCAGCTGGTAAAGATCGTAGAGGGTCAGAAAAGTATCGCCCAGCCAGATGCCTGAGAACATCGGTCTGTCCGGCCGGAAGAATCCGTGCGAGGCGATGTGAATCAGCGAACTGCGCGGGCCTTCTCTGCGCAACACTTTCTCGCTGGCCTCGGCTCCCGCGAACAACTTGGCGTTAGGGAGAAGCGTCTTTGTCCAGCGAAGTTCGTCGTCGATGGACGGGGCTTGCGGATTGGGCACGCCCAACACCAGGCTTGTCCCATCCGGGTTGGCGGACTTCTGGCGGCACTGCACGTAGATGCTCGCGCTCGGCGCGTATGAGACGGTAAAGGAATCCACCAGGTATTGATTCCCGTCAAACAGAGCGTGGAACGGCGCGTAGTGCAGCGACTCATGGGGAACCACGACCAGATGCTTTCCCTCGAGCCTGTGCCGGATCGGGCTGATCAATTCTTTATAGAGATCATGCAGATGAGCCTGGGCGGTTTCCAGCAGCAAGGAATGAAATCGCTTTACATAACCCGGGCCGAGGCGGAACTTGGCAAGCTGGTATTGCAGCATCCCCAGAACCTTGGCTACCCTCGCCCCCGAGGTGACGGCGACGACATCAATGCTGTTTGGAGTAATAATCGTCGCCAGAATCCGGTCTCGCACTTGAAAGTATTCAACCAACGTCGTGTCGGGGCCCAGGCTCTCGCGCAACACAGCGAGCGAAACATGCGCGGCGGTTGAGCCTTCTGCTGCGGCCTGCTCGGCGGGTAGCTCTCGAATCAGGTGCAGCAGCTCCGTCTCGCTCTGCGCCGCCAGCCGCCACAGACTCGAAAGCCGCTCGCTCCGTGCCGGCTGCTCGGCAAAATGCTCAATTTCGATGCGATGGTAGTACCAGTTCAGCTGCTCCCGCACCTTGGCAATCCTGGGCGTCGCGCTCTTCGCCTCGCGCGTGTCCTCGTGCGCTCTGCTGATCATCAGTTCCAGCAGAGTTCGGGATTTTGCCTGTTCCATGCAGTTCCAGGCCTTTTCGCATGCTTCCGGCGACGTGCCCCGCACCAGATGGAGATCCACCAATCCTTCGTAAAGGGCCAGCCTGTTTTCTAAGAACGAGATTTTCAGCTGGTCGCCGTAGAGTCCACCACGCAGTCTCTCCAGTACTTCTTTCGCGCGAAGGTAATGCTTCTCCGCTTCCTGAAGATTGCCCGCCGCCTGCTCGATCTGACCCAGCACCAGCTGCAACTCATAAATAAGGATGGGCGTCTCGTGTCCTTCGAGATCGGCCCCTGCGGTCCGGCACTCCTCCAGCGCCCCCGGGATATCGCCCGCCTTCAGCGACAACTTTGCCAGCAGAAGGCGGCAAAGCGCGGCCTTGCCCTTGAGCGGCGAATCGCGAAAGAAAACCAGCGCGGAGCAGCAATGCAGCCGCGATTCCTCCAGGCGCCCGTCATTGAAATAGGCCAGGGCTACGTAGAAATCGATCAGTGACGGCCACACCAGGTTCTTCTCGCTGACGAACATGGCGCGAGCGCGCGCGAACGACACCAGCGCGCGAAAGCCCCGGTCCTGGCTCTGCGCGATTGCCAGGTGGCACAAGGCCTTGGCGGCTTCGTATCGCATGCCGAGCTCTTCGAAGGCGGCGTAAGCCTCTTGCGCAAGTTCCGCTGCTTCCTGATGGAGATTCAGTTCCAGATAAATCTCGGAAAGATCGAGCAGGCAGAGCGCTGCCCGGTGGCCATCGCCGGCTTTGACCGCGGCTCTCCGCGCGTCCCGCAGCATGTCGACGGCATGAACGTAGCGGCCACGAAGATAGAAAAGATAGGCAATGTTGTAGTCCGCCTGGGCGATCGCCAGCGGCATCTCGCGTTCCTGGCAGAACTCGCGCACCTGTTCATAAGCTTTGAGCGCTTCTTCCGGCTCGTTCAGCATGCTCATGCACATGGCGATGTTGTGCAGCGCGGCGATGATGCCTTCCGCGTCCTTCGTCGAAAGCAGCCTTGAATGCGCGCGCTGGTAATGCTCTAGGGCTTCGCGAAAGCGGTCTTGCCGGTGAAAAATGTTGCCGATGTTGATCTCGAGCCGTGCCAGCCGCACCTCGTCTCCGGCGTCGGCAAAAATCTTCTGCGCTTTGCGCGCCGCATCGTGGGCGCGATCATACTCGCCAAGCAGAATCAGCGGCTGGATCGAAGTGCTCAGCGTGCGGCCGGTCTCAAGCCGGTTTCCCGCCTCTTCGAACAGCGTGACCGCCTGGCTGAGCAATTCCGCGGCTTCGTGGTTGTGTCCACGAGAGCACAACGCATTCGCCTTCGCGCGCTGAGCATAAGCTGTAGACTGGCTATGGCCCAGCTCGTTCGCGATGGCAACCGCCGCTTCAGCCAGCCCGTTGGCCTTGTTGAGGTCCACCCGCAACTGCTGGCGCACCGCCTCATCCAGCTGTTCCACGGTTGAAGGGGTCATGAGGCGCAGGCGTTGAACGTATTTGATGCGGCTGGCTTGGCTGGGAAGAACGGCTAAGCGGTCGAAGACTTTCTCTTGTGAAGTTTGTCTTGCCACGTTCTGGGACCCCTGCCCGCTTTCGCGCACAAACCGCACGGGACTCTGCGCGCTCTGGGAATTTTAGCAATAAAAAAGTTCCTACGCTCATTTCAACAGAAGCAAAGCACCAAAAAATCCCGGCGATCAACCCCGATCCCCGCTCGTATGGGGGCCCTTATTCATCCCATCTCATCCCAGGTGATCCCAGTCAACCACCGTCAACTAGGATTCCAAAGCACTTAGTTTTTTCCGATTTGACCCTGCCTCATGGCCAAGCTGCCGTCCGCTATGTGCGCTCAAAATACACTCGTCCATCGCCTATTATATTGATAGTGTGATAGTACTGCAACGATAATGTTATATATACATTTAAATTTCGGATGATTGTCGTCGCTTCCAGAATCGCGAATTGGGCCAGTGCGGTACCGCGCTATAAAAGTGGCGGCGCAGAGAGAGGTAAGCGTGGTAGGTTTCCTGCACCCACCTATCGTAGGACTTAAGAGCGCTTGGGTCGCCTGCAAAATAGCTGGCAATCGCCGCAGCACAACGACTCGCGGTCTCGATGGATTTAAGCACGCCCTGTCCCGAGAGCGGATCGAACGAAAGGGCCGCGTCGCCGGTAGCGATCCAGTTCGGGCCGACAACCGGACGGCGCACCAGGGAGCCGGCCGAGACAACCAGGGATGGCGGGGGAATTTGCCTGCATCGGGCGCGCTCGAAGGTCAGTGGCGCCAGTTCGATCAGCTCATGCCAGATGTCGGCATTCCATAAATCGGAATCGGTCATGTAGGCAAAGACCATACGACCATCGGGCAGGGGGGCAGAGTACCACCACCCTTCTTCGACGGCTTCGATCAAAGCCCATCGCGCTTGTTCGCATAGCGTACAAAAGGCAACTGCCCCGATCAGTCGGTCCGCCACATCGGCCTGCGCTCCCAGCCGGCTGGCTAGCAGAGCCTTGCGTCCAGTGGCGTCTACCAGCACGCGGGCAAAAAAGGTGACATTATTTTTGTCATGAGCAACGTCGAGCTGGCACTGACCGCCCGTCATCGTGCAGGATTTCACATGGGCGGAGAGGAGCAGCTCGGCTCCTGCCTCGGCAGCAGCATGTGCCAGCATGGCATCAAAACCGGCGCGATCAACGTGCCAGCCGCAGCCGTACGGATTGAAAAGGAAATCGCGATGACGCGCGGCTGGTGCGTCCCACGCAGAGCGAATACCGTGAGATTCCAGTCGCTCAGACGAGAGAAATCGCTCCCAGACACCCAGCTCCACCAAAGGCCTTCGCATCTCTGGTGGCAACGTCTCGCCAACACGAAAGTTCTCGTAGGCGGATTGCTCGATCAACGCAACGCGGAACCCACGGCGGCTGAGGTCGAGCGCCGTCACCGCACCGGCGGGTCCGCCGCCGGCAACCACAACATCGAACGAATTCATACCGATTCGGGCGAGGGGCTAGAGTGTCCGCTCGGTTTCGATGACTACATCGCCACTCTGCACCAGGAATCCGAGACCGCTCCAGAAATTCACCATGTCGTCGAAACTGTTCATACCGCGGTCCCACGTCACGTAATTGTTGGAGCCTGCAGTAAAGACATTGTCGGGGTGCGCCGCCGGCCACCAGGATAAAGGTGATTGGAAGACACAGTCGAAGAAGTCCGCCTGCCATGGTATGGCCTGCTGCTTGCTGAGATCACCGGCAGTAAGTTGCGCCCCATCGAGCCGGAACGGCTCGACATACGGGTACACATCGCGCGTGAAAAAGCTGGTCTCGATTCCCGGGAAGAACGGACCGCCGCTGCAGTTCTCCAGGGCCGCGCGAGTAAGACCGTCAGGAGAGATGTTTGTATCGGGTGAGGGAGGTCCAACCCAGTCGTTGATGAAATTCCCGGCCGCCCAGTTTTTCATCACGCTGTACTGCGTCGGAGTCAGCGCATGGTTCGCCCAATGACCCGTGTTAGGCGATCCGTGACCTCTGATCCCGAAGACGTCGCGGAAAAAATCCGTCCAGATGGCTGGCATGAGATGCGGAGTATCTACCGTGGGCGTAATGGCCGGGTCGCGCAACGCCTGAAAGACGGTGTTTCGCTGGTCTGCAGTGGCGGGCGGGGGAATCACCGCAGGGAGCGGGTTATGGTTATTGCCGATTTTGGTAGTAACCCACTGATAGTCTATGGCCCGCTTGAGGATAGGGTAGACGTCCTTTGTGAACGATGGGGTCGCAGGCACTTGGAAACCCAGGCGGTCGACCGCGGTCTGCAACAGCGCGTCGTACAGACTAATGATGTGGAAGATCGGCGGCGCGAAACGCGGCGGAGGACAGATCACCCATGCGCCACTCGCCTGAACCGGTGGTTGGTTGCCGTGGAGTGTGACCGTCGCGGTCACCGGACCATCGGAAACGTCGTCGTGCCAGCCATCGTTGTTGGCAAACGTCGTGAGCGGCGCGTTGGTGGGCGAACTGGAAGCGCCAAATCCGCCGAGTACCAGAAGCCGGCCGCTCCCGTCGGTCTGAATTTCGCCCAGTGGCACCGGGATTCCCATGAAATGACCGGTGTCAAAGAGGGCGGTTCCGTTGGGACCGGTGATCGTGCGAGGACCGGGTGTGATCATGAGGGAGCTGCGATCAGTAACTGATGCGTTTCGGAGCGGGCCTGTATGGCCGATGCCCTCGAACCTGTTAAATGCTGCCTTCGTGTTCGCGAGTTCCACTGTCCAGGTGATGTCGGCGACTGATGAGGTAATCTCGCCCATAAACACGCCGTTTTCCCAGCCGTAAATGCGGAAACGAGCGGCCTGGCGGCGCACACGACCCTGCGCGTCCTTGTAGCCATTCGAGGGAACAATCACCGAGCCCGGAATCTCAGGTCCCACG
>DATGHX010000020.1:0-2617 GCA_035307585.1 Candidatus Angelobacter sp. | reverse complement strand
CTTCTGGATGCGTGGAGACGCGGACCGTGCCGGCGGCTCCGTGGACTACTTCGATTTCCGCCAGACCACGGGCTTTGAGTTGGCTGCGCAGGGAATCGGCGTCGGCTTCGTCGGCCACGGAGAGAACTCGAGGCTTCCAGCGCAACGCCTGCTCGAAGGCGGCTTCGAGGTTGGAACCGGCAGCCAGGGCAACAATTTGGAAGCGATCGGGATAGGACTCGGCCACGCTGAGAGTGCTCCGGCCGATGGAGCCGGTCGAACCCAGTATGGCGATGCGTCGCATGGGAATCTTTATCTTACGCGGGAGGTCGGGCCTGCGCCAGCTACACGATGGTGCTATGGGGAGCGGGAGCGTTACAGATGACTGAATTGCAAACAAAATTCATTTACCACAGAGACACCCTTCGACGTCGCTCAGGGCAGGCTCCTGCACAGAGGAATTTGTAATTTGGTAATCGGGCAATTGTGCTCGAAGTTGGTCCTGTGGGGGCTGTGGGGAAAATGCTTTTGAGGGTCATCGTGTTGCGGGCTGACACGGGGTCTTTCGACTGCGTTCGGCTGGCGCCTCACTTCGCTCAAGATGATGACACCTCTAAACAGACCAAGACCTTCACCACGGAGTCACCCTTCGGCTTCGCTCAGGGCAGGCTCCAACACGGAGAAAATCTGGGAATGGAGTGATTCGGGATGAACCAGCCTGGTCGGCAGACCTGACGCAAAAGAAAACGTGGAAGAAGCCGTCGCTTTCCTCCGTGATCTCTGTGCCTCTGTGGTGAAAATGCCTTTTGGACTGTCGGTGCCGGACGGTATCCCATCCATAGTGGCAGGTTGAGGGGCGGTTCTCGACCCGGCTCTTGGTAGAGTCTGGTTGGAAACTTTCTCAGCGAAAGGAGAACCGCCTTGAAGAGAAGCTATCACACCACGAAAGGACCAAGGAAGGCACGGAGACTGGCCGAGTTTTTCAGCCGCAACGGGCAAGGCTTGCTGCCGATGGTCGATCTGATCGAACAATCGCGGCTGGCGGTCGATGAACTGATCGACGTAGCCGGGCGGGCCACGATCGAGACGGTGTTGCAGTTATCGGCCGAGCAGTTGGCGGGGCCGCGGACGCCGGGGCAGCGACGCCCGCAACTCCTGTGGCACGGCCGCCAAGCGGGTCGTGTGTGTCTGCGAGAGCGCAAGCTGGGCGTGACCAAGCCACGGCTACGGGAGAAGGGCGGTGGCGAAGTGGCGATCCCGGCCTACGAGGCCATGCAGGAAAATGGGCTAAGCGAGCGGGTGCTGGATGTGCTGATGCGCGGGATTTCGACGCGGCAGTACGCCGAGGTGCTGCCGGAGATGGCATCGACCTGCGGCGTGTCTAAGTCCAATGTGAGCCGGGAAGCGGCGGAGGCCGGCGAAGAAGCGCTGAAAGAGTTGCTGGAGCGACGCTTCGAGGACGTGGATCTGTTGGTGATTTACATCGATGGCATGATGTTCGGCGAGCACCACGTGATCAGTGCGGTGGGCGTCGATCGCGCGGGGCACAAGCATGTGCTCGGCATCCAACCGGGAGCGACGGAAAATGCAGCCGCAGTCGAGGACTTACTGCAGCAGTTAGTGGCGCGCGGCGTGAACCCCAAAGCGAAACGGTTGTTCGTGATCGACGGCGCGAAAGCCTTGCGGGCAGCCATCGCCAAAGTCTTTGGCCCGCAACATCCGGTCCAGCGTTGCCGCAATCACAAGATTCGCAACGTGGTCGAGCGGCTGCCCGAGGAGCAGAAGGACCAGGCGAAAGCTGCGATGCGCGCCTCGTATAAGCTGGAGGCCAAAGAAGGTATGGCCCGGCTGAGAAAGCTGGCCGACTGGCTGGAGCAGGAACAGCCCGCCGCCGCGAACAGTTTGCGGGAAGGGCTGGAGGAATGTTTCACCGTCAACCGCTTGGGAATTCCGCCGTCGTTGCATCGCTGCCTGGCCACGACGAACTTGATCGAAAGCCCGCAATCCGGTGTGCGCATGCGGACACGTCGTGTGTGTCGCTGGCCAGACACGGCCATGGTGGCGCGCTGGGCCGCGGCATCGTTCCTGGCGACAGAGAAGAACTTCCGCCGCATCATGGGCTGGAAGGATCTCTGGCAACTGGAAGCGATCTTAGGACGAGGAACGATGGAAACTGCTGCGATCCGGCGGGAGGTCGCGTAACATGATCCCGAGCGCCGCTCCTTCAACCTCTAACTACGTGCGGGACACCATCTCCGATTGCCCGTCTTGGCACTCTCTACTGGCAAGCCGCCATTCGCCGAGTTTGGGACTACGAATGAATGGCGGCCTGCGGATGGGGGAAGGGCTTAGCCTTGTGTGGTTCCACCCGCTCCTTGCGATTGTAAGGTCTAGTTTACAAGTCCGACAGCCAAATTTCTTGACGTGGTGAACTCCATCTCAGGAAGTTGACTGCCTTCAACTCGACGAGTACATTCTGGGACACTCGGGAACGCTTGGGGGCATTTATGTGGGCGTCGGACCCATGGGAAGGTCGCGGCTATTGCTGGGTCGTGATCTGTAAGAACACCAGGTTTCACAATAGCGAAAACATGATGTTCGGACACAAGATTCCGCTCGCTGAGACGGATGCCTTCGA
>DATGHX010000019.1:0-3253 GCA_035307585.1 Candidatus Angelobacter sp. | reverse complement strand
TGAATGGCGGTGGGATTCAAACCGGCCGGTGGAATCCGCACGGCAAAACAATCGATCGACTGGCTGGCCATGATGAAAGAAGAACTCGGCCCTTCCTGGATGCGCGCAGAACTGTTCCGCTTCGGCGCGAGCGGTTTGTTGGGAGACATTGAACGGCAACTGGAGCATCATGCGACCGGACGCTACTCTGCCGAATATCGTCATCCGATTGCATAGCTGAATGAAGTCGAGGTCAATCGAGAACACGTGAGCCGAGCCCAATGAGCATTGCCGAAAAATTTATCACCATGGAGTACGGACCTGCTCCTGAAGATTCCAAGGAAGTAGGCGCATGGCTGGAGCGCCATGGCCGGCGCTTTGGACTCTTCATCGACGGGGCATGGAAGGCGCCGGCGGCGGGAGAATATTTCGACACGCTCGATCCTTCCAATGGCGAGAAGTTAGCAGAAGTCGCTCAGGGCGGCGTTGTCGACGTCGACGCTGCCGTGCGCGCTGCGCGTACCGCATCAGCAGAATGGCAATCCCTCGCTCCGCATGTGCGCGCACGTTATCTCTACGCACTTGCGCGGCTGGTGCAAAAGCATTCGCGACTGCTCGCGGTTCTCGAAACCATGGACAATGGTAAGCCCATACGGGAGAGCCGCGACATCGATATTCCTCTGGTTGCGCGGCACTTCTACCACCATGCCGGTTGGGCGCAGCTATTCGAGCAGGAGTTCCGGGGCTACGAACCTTGCGGCGTTGTAGGTCAAATTATTCCGTGGAATTTTCCGCTGCTCATGCTGGCGTGGAAGATTGCTCCGGCGCTGGCGACCGGAAACACAGTGGTGTTGAAACCCGCCGAGTTTACTCCGCTCACCGCAATTGCGTTCGCGGAAATATGCCAGGAGGCGGGACTGCCTGCGGGAGTGGTCAACATTGTGACCGGAGATGGCTCAACCGGCGAAGCACTGGTAAAGCATCCCGGCGTCGACAAAATTGCGTTCACGGGGTCGACGGAGGTCGGACGCGCGATTCGCAGCGCAACCGCTGCAAGCCACAAACGGCTTTCCCTCGAATTGGGGGGAAAGTCCCCGTTCATCATCTTCGAGGATGCCGACTTGGACAGCGCGGTGGAAGGTCTGGTCGACGGAATCTGGTTCAACCAGGGGCAAGTGTGCTGTGCCGGTTCGCGCCTGCTGATGCAGGAGAGCATCGCGGACGTGTTGATGTCGAAGATTCGCGACCGCATGAGCAGCCTGCGCATCGGCCCTCCGCTTGACAAGGCGATTGACATCGGCGCCATCGTTGCGCGTGTGCAACTGGATCGTATCGAGCGCATGGTGGCGCAAGGCGTCGCGGAAGGGGCAACCTGCTGGCAACCGCAAGTCGTGCTGCCCGCGCGAGGTTTTTATTTTCCGCCGACTCTTCTGAGCAATGTGCATCCGACGTCGATCGTCGCCCAGCAGGAAATTTTTGGTCCTGTTCTCGCGGCCATGACGTTCCGCACTCCGAAGGAAGCCGTCGAGTTGGCCAACAACACGGTCTATGGCCTCGCATCGTGCGTATGGAGCGAGAGCATCAACGTCGCCCTGCATGTGGCTGCGCAACTCAAGGCCGGAGTGGTATGGGTAAATTGCACGAATTTGTTTGACGCGGCCTGCGGCTTTGGCGGATACCGCGAGAGCGGATATGGCCGAGAAGGCGGCAGAGAAGGTTTGCTCGAGTACATGGAACCCGCGTGGTTCAAGCATGCGCCGCCACTGCCCGCCGCTACGACTCTTCCCGCTGCGCAAGTAGAAGAAAGGCCCGAGGCTAGCACGCCCGCTATCGACCGCACGATAAAGCTCTACATCGGCGGCAAGCAGGTGCGCCCCGACTCTGGTTACAGCATGGAAGTACGCTCGCCCGACGGCCGCCTGTTGGGCGAAGCTCCTCTGGGCAATCGGAAAGATATTCGTAACGCGGTGGAAGCGGCTCGCAAGGCTGAGACCTGGGGCAAGACTACGGCGCACAATCGAGCCCAGGTTCTGTATTACTGCGCAGAGAACCTTTCTCAGCGACAGCGCGAGATTGTTCACCGACTGGGCGATGCCGTCGGCGAGAAGCAAGCCACTGCGGAAGTCGAGCTTGGAATCGAACGTATTTTTTCCTATGCGGCTTGGGCGGACAAGTTCGACGGCGCGGTACACAATCCGCCGTTCCGCAACATTGCGATCGCGATGAACGAGCCGATTGGAACTGTCGGAGTAATCTGCCCCTCGGAGGCTCCGCTGCTCGGTTTCCTCTCGCTAGTGATGCCTCTGCTCGCGATGGGCAATACCGTGATTGCAATTCCCTCGGAGCGATATCCGCTCATCACGGGCCACCTCTACCAACTTTTCGATACGAGCGATTTGCCTGGAGGCGCACTTAATATCGTCACCGGCTATGCGCCGCAGCTTTTAAAGACAGTCGCCGAGCACGACGATGTCGACGGCATTTGGTGTTACGGGGACGAAGCAACCGTCGCGGCGGCGAAGGCAATGTCGATAGGGAATCTGAAGCAGGTCTGGACGAACGAAGGCCGCGCCATCGACTGGTTTAATCCTAAACTGGCGGAAGGCCGCTGGTACCTCGAACACGCCACCCAGGTTAAGAATATCTGGGTCCCCTACGGCGAATAATCCGGGCTCAGCCGGATCAGGATTGCATTTGTTTTGGACCGGGACTAGCATAACCCGGTCCGCTTCGCCGCGTCATTCTCGCTTGCAAGTATCTATCTGAACAAGGAGGATCGTATGGGCATCGCAGTTTCCCCTCAAATTCATCCGCAGGTTGCGGAGTTCATCGACAAGCCACGAAAGATGTTGATCAATGGCAGTTGGGTCAACGCCGCTTCCGGAAAGACTTTTCCTACTTACAATCCTGCTACCGGTGAAGTTCTTGCTCAGGTCGCCGAAGGCGATCGCGAAGACATCGATCAGGCTGTGAAAGCTGCTCGCAAGGCGTTCGATAATGGGCCCTGGCGCCGGATGACCGCATCCGAGCGCGGCCGCCTCATCTGGAAACTCGCCGACCTTCTCGAGCAGCACACCGAAGAATTCGGTTACATCGAAAGCCTCGACAACGGCAAGCCTCTCAACATCGCGAAGGCCGCCGATGTTCCGCTCGCGGTCGATCTCTTCCGTTACATGGCGGGATGGACGACCAAGATCGAGGGCAATACGATTCCGCTCTCGGTGCCGTACACGCCTGGCGCAAAATATTTCGCGTATACCCTGCGCGAGCCGGT
>DATGHX010000018.1:0-108601 GCA_035307585.1 Candidatus Angelobacter sp. | reverse complement strand
GGCATCACCTCGCGCATGCTTACCGGCGTGGAGATTTACTCGCTCTGCCAGGAGATCGCCACCTCCATCACTGAAACCAGCACCTTCCGCCGCGTGGTCATCATCCTGAGCAATGAAGCCCGCGGGCTTAGCCTGGCCGGATTCGCCGGCTTCGACCCCGAACAGGTTCAGCAGCTCGAACACAAGTGCGCTCACGCCTGGAAGCTGGACTACGTGAGCGAGGTCTGCCGCCAGGCCGCGCGTCTGGGACAGAACTCATTCCTGGTGCAGGCCGCCATCGCCGACCAGTACGGACCCATCCCCAGCAAAGAGCAGTTTGACCCCAATCCGTATTGGGAAAACGGCAACGTAGTGATCGCTCCGCTGCGTTCCAGCCGCGGCGGATATGTGGGCGCTCTGGCCCTGGACGATCCCCGCGACGTCACGTGCGTGACTGCGGAGGAGATGTCCAAGATCGAACTGCTGGCCGGCGACCTCGCCGTGACCGTGGATAACGCCACGCTGCAGCGCCAGTTGGTGCGCTCGGAAAAGCTGGCGGCCATCGGACAACTGGTGGCCGGCGTGGCCCATGAGCTCAACAACCCGCTGGCTTCGATCGTCGGCTACTCCGAGCTGCTTACCGACGACATCACCAACGGCGCGCCGCGCCAGAAGCTCGACAAGATGATTCGCGAGGCGCAGCGCATGCGCCGCATCATCGAGAATCTACTGCGCTTCGCCCGCCAGAACAACCTGGAAAAGAAATCGGCCAACCTGCATGCTCTGCTGCACGAGGTCCTGGCCCTGCGCGAGTATCACATCCGCGCCAGCAAGGTGGATGTGAACGTCCACGTGGAACCCGATCTGCCCCACGTCGCCCTCGATGAAGACCAGTTCAAACAGATCCTACTCAACCTCCTTAACAACTCCATCGATGCGCTCGAAGGACTTAGAAAAAAGAAGATCGAAATCCGCGCTGTGCGCCGCGACGAACGCGTGGTCATCTGGTTCGACGACAATGGACCCGGCTTCACCGAAGTGAACCGTGTCTTCGACCCCTTCTATACCACCAAACCCGTCGGCAAGGGCACCGGCCTGGGGCTGAGCATCTGCTATGGAATCGTCAAGGAGCATGGCGGCGAGATTCAGGCCGCCAATCGCGATCCCGGCGGCGCTCGCATCACCATGGAATTGCCGCTCCATGGCGGCCGCTCCCTGGCCGACCGCATCGGCGTTTCCAGCTGAGTAAGCCCCGCTTGCGGCCTCCCCGCTAAGTCCAGACTGCAAAATTCAGAACACTTTCCGTTCTCCACATGTCTTTCTCCGTGGGAAGGGTTGCATGACCGTTCACGCAATCTGTGGAGAGACGGTTCTGAAACAGGACGAGGTCATCGAAGCTGGTGCGCCCGCAGAGACTGTGGAAATACTGGTCGCGCACCATGCGGCGATGGTATTCCGGATCGCCAATTCCATTCTGCGTAATCATCACGACGCTGAAGATTCCGCCCAGGAATGTTTCCTGCGCGTGCTGAAGCTTCAGAACCGGCTGGCTGCAGTGCGCAACCTCAAGACGTGGCTGGCACGCGTTGCCTGGACCACAGCGCTCGACCGCCGCCGGCACGTGCGCACCGCATGCGGCGACGACAGGGAAATGCTGGACAGCCTGCCCGACCCTGCCGTCGCCGTCGACGAGCAGGTCGCTGGGCGGGAGATGCAGCGCCTGCTCCAGCGCCTGGTGGCCAGCCTGCCTCGCGATTTGCGCGAGACGCTTGAGCTATCCACCGTGCAGGAGTTGAACTCGTCGGAGATCGCCGAGATCATGCAGATCCCGGAAAGTTCGGTGCGAACGCGGCTGTTTCGCGCTCGCAAGATACTCAAAGAAAAGCTGGCCGCCCGGGAGGTGAAGAATCATGACTAAGAGCGAACGAGAACGGCAACTGGACGCCCTGCTGGACTCGCTGCTGTCCATCTACTCCGCAGCGGAACCGCGGCCGGGACTGGAAATGCGAATCCGCGCTCGCATGACTGCACATTCGGCGCAACACCGCTGGATGTGGACATTGATTTTCGCCGCTTCCGCGGCTGCTTGCTCTCTCACGGTCTGGATGGTTACAGCACGAGTTCAATCACCTGTTCCAACCCGCCAGGTCGTCGAGAGAAAAACAACGCAGCCGGTGGAAACCATCCAGGCACAGAAGAGCCGCTCTGCAATCGCAAGCAGTGGCTGGGTGACCACCGGTGCACAACGAAAGAGCAGGAACAATACCCGCGCTCTCCTCCAGCTTGCCGGAGCCGTGCATTCCGGCGGAGACCTGGTCTTCCAGCAGGCGCAGTCTTATGCCGCGCCCGTCACTCCGGAAGCCGATGCCGCTGAAACTGACCAGCCGGCTTCCCGCGATAACATCAGCATTCAGAATCTCGGAGTCGAGTCCATCGAAATCAAAGATCTTGCTTCCGCCAAAGGCGATGAGAAAGGAAACTCAAGATGAAGAAGCTTTACTTTGCGATGTTCGTAGCGCTATCGGCAGGTCTGCTATGCTCCAGTCCCATCGTCTGCGCGCAGGACAACCAGGAGAGAGGCGCTGAGCAAACGCCGACGGCGAAGAATCCGGCTGAAAAGGGCGCCAAAGAACTGGGCTCCGAAAAGAACAAAGCGGAGAGCAGCCCAGGCTACAACCCAATTAACTTTCCGGAAGCTCAGGGGCCAGTCGAGTTGCGTTCTGCCCGGGGCGCGCATATTTCGCTCAAGCAGACTGATGACAGTCGCGCAATCTACGAAGCGATCGGCAGGCAGGCAAAGATCAACGTGCTCTTCGATCCCGATTACACCCCGCGCAACATCAGCATAGATATCGCGGGCGTCTCCCTGCAGGACGCGCTGAGAATAGCGGCTTTCCAGTCGCGGACCTTCTGGCGTCCCGTGACCAGCGACACTATCTTTGTCGCCGCGGATACCCAGGCCAAAAGACATGAATTCGAACAGCAGATGGTCAAAACTTTCTATTTCCCCAACATCTGGTCATCCAGCGATCTGCAGGACGTCGTTAACGGTCTGCGCACCATCGTTGAGGTCCAGCGTATACAACAGTTCCCCGCCTATCAGACCATCACCGTTAGGACTACCCCGGAGCAGATGGCCGTCGCGGAAAAGATGATCGAGGATCTGAATCGCGCCAAGTCGAAGACCGGTGGACAATACCGCCTGGAGTTCAAAATCAGCGAAACCGGCGAAGGCAAGAACACCAACGCCCGCGTTTACAATCTGTTGCTCGAACCCCACCAGGTGGGCAAGCTGCGCATCGGCCCGCGCATACCGATTCAAACCAGCGACAAAGAGAAGACCTATCTTGAGGCGGGCAAGAACATCGATTGCCAGGTGCGCATGGAAACAGAACATTCCGTGAGCATGCGCCTGACCGTAGAGTTCTCTGACGTCGGCCTCGATGAGCATGGCGCGCCGGAACTCGCCCATGGCGATCCGGTCCTGCAGCAGCTGAAGATCGATACCGGCGTCACCCTGGAGCTGGGCGTGCCCACGGTAGTCAGCAGCTTCCAGGATCCCACCAGCAAGCACAACTTTCAGATTGAGGCTACCGCGGTCAGAACCAAAACGCGGGAATAAGACCGCAGCCAGCTCACGGCCGGAGATTCGCCGCGAAATAACGGTTTTCGTTTGTGCGGACCGCAAGTATTCTCTCTGCATGCGTTCTGTTGCTGTGGGGACGTCCTGCCGTACTCTGCTGGCTCTGCTGCTGCTCTCCTCTTGTGCCTGGGCCACGCCGAACGCTGACGATGATCTGCTCGCCGCAGGCCGGCTGGCTCTTCGCCATGGCGACTTCAAGGCCGCTGCCGCCAACTTCCAGGGAATGGTTGACAGCAACCCATCCGCCGAGGCCTACGCCGGACTGGTGCAGAGTCTTCTGAAACAGGACGACGTCAAGAACGCGGAACAGAAATCGCAGCTGGCGGTAAACGCATTTCCCGCCGCCGCCACCGCTCATGCCGCGCGAGCCGACGTTCTCTTTCGTCGGGGATTGCTTGCCGAAGCCGCTGATGAATACCAGGCGGCCCTGAAGCTTGATGCCAAATGCGCCCGCGCATTGCTGGGCAGCGGAAAGATTGAAGAGGCACGCGCCGAGCGCAGTCGCGCCCGGGAAGATGTTGCGAGGGCCCACGAGCTCGATTCCGACGACGGCGATGCTCTCTACGAGTGGGCCATCCGCCAGAAGTATCCCAACAATGTTGCCGGCATGGAAAAGCATCTGGCTGAGTTCCGCAACGATCCCGAAGTGGAGAGGCATGAGCGCGAGTACCTGGAGCTGCTGAAGGCCCTCGCCGGACGCGATGTCTGGGTTCTGAAACCGGAGGTGAAGGCGGCGGAGATGAAGCTGGAAACGCTCACCCTTGGCCCCGGGCTCGATCGCCGCGGCTTCGGCCTGCGCGTGACCTTCAATGACCGTGCCTCGGCCACGCTGATGCTCGATACCGGCGCCTCCGGCGTGACCATCACCCGCAAGTTCGCGGACAAGATCGGCGCCAAGAAATTATCCGACCAGATCATGCAGGGCGTGGGCAAGGGCGGCACACCGGCCTATCAGGCCTGGGTTGACAAGGTCGCGGTCGGAGATCTGCAGTTTCACGATTGCTTCGTGCACGTAGTGCCGCGGACGGTCGCCGATGTGGATGGATTGATCGGTACCGACGTTTTCGTCCAGTTCCTGGTAACCGTCGATTTTCCCGCGCGCAAGCTCGTGCTGGCCGAACTCCCGGCAACAGCGGCGCTGGAAAAAGACAAAGATAAAGACAATTACAAAGAAGGAGCCGCGGCGGCCGAATTCTCTCCTACCTACTCCTTTGGCCACATTCTTCTCCTGCCGGGCAAGGCGGGCGAGAAGGCCTCCGGTCTCTTCGTGCTTGACAGCGGATCCAACGTCAGCAGCATCTCCAACGAGCTTTCCCACTTGATTAACCAGATGCGTGCGCTGAACGTGCGCGCCTCGGGAGTTGGCGGCAGCTCCAACACCGCCTTTGTGGCCAGCGATGTCACCATTCAATTTGCCGGCAGCCGCCGGCGCGACCAGCACCTGATCACCGTGGATCTTCATACCGTCAGCAAGAACCTGGGGACTGAAATTTCCGGACAGATCGGCTTCGCCACGCTGGAGACGCTCAAGCTGCTGATCAATTACCGCGACGGGCTGGTGAAGGTGGAAGAGAAGAGCAAATAGACGAGAGCCGTCCGCAAAGTTTGCTTTTTCCCAATTGCTCGTTATCATGTTCCCGCCCAAGGAGATGATGTTTCCACCATGAAGATTTATCGCTGTTTTGTGTTTCTGCTTCTCACCAGCCTGCTCTCTTTTTCGTTCGCCCAAAAGCCTGAGACTTCTGAAGACAAGCCGGTCAAGACCACGGTTCAAGGGCCGAAGAAGAAAGCTGCCAGAACACCGGCAGCCGAGCCCGGCACATTCGTCGATGAGAAGCTCTTTGGCGCCATGCGCTGGCGCCAAGTGGGGCCGTTTCGCGGCGGGCGCGTGCTGGCTGTCACCGGCGTCTCCGGTGAACCCAACGTCTTCTATTTCGGTGGAGCCTCGGGCGGCGTGTGGAAGTCGACCGATACCGGCGTAAACTGGACTCCCATCTTCGACAAGCAGCCGGTGGCCTCCATCGGCGCCATCGCCGTAGCCGACTCCGATCACAACATTATTTATGTCGGCACCGGAGAGGCCTGCATTCGCGGCAACATCACCTACGGCAACGGAGTGTACAAGTCGGTTGACGGCGGCAAGACGTGGAAGCACCTGGGCCTCAAAGATACCCGCCACATCGGTGCCGTGATCATCGATCCTAAAAACCCCAACATCGTCTTCGTGGCCGCTCTCGGCCATGCTTACGGCCAGAACGAAGAGCGTGGCGTCTTCCGCACCACCGACGGCGGCGCTACCTGGCAGAAGGTTCTCTATAAGGACGCTAAGACCGGCGCCATCGACGTGGTTTTCGATCCCAAAAACTCCAACACCTTGTTTGCCTCCCTGTGGGAGGTTTACCGCACACCCTGGAGCCTCAACAGTGGCGGTCCCGGCAGCGGCCTGTACAAATCGGTCGACGGCGGCACGACCTGGACGCACATCGAAGGTCATGGCCTGCCGTCCGGCATCCTGGGCCGCATCGGTGTAAGCGTCTCCGGCGCCGATTCCAATCGCATCTACGCCATCGTTGAATCCAAAGAGGGCGGCCTCTATCGCTCTGACGATGGCGGCGATAACTGGTCGCGCATCAATGAAGACGGCCGCATACGCCAGCGTGCCTGGTACTTCAGCCACATCTTCGCCGATCCCAAATCCGCCGACACCCTGTACGTCCTCAATACCGGCATGTTCCGCTCGACCGATGCGGGAAAGACTTTCAATCTCCTGCCCGCCCCGCATGGCGATCACCACGGACTGTGGATCGATCCTGATAACCCGCAGCGCCTGATCAACGGTAACGACGGTGGCGCTACCGTCTCGGTCGATGCCGGCGTAACCTGGAGCACCCAGTACAACCAGCCCACGGCGCAGTTCTACCACGTGATCACCGACAACCGCTGGCCCTACTACATCTACGGCGCGCAGCAGGACAATAGCACCATAGCCATCAAGAGCTTCGATGACGACGGCGTGATCGGGCGCCAGGACTGGTACGACGTCGGCGGCGGCGAGTGTGGGTACATCGCGCCTTATCCTCCCGATCCCAATATCGTTTTTGCCAACTCTGAGGCCATCATTACGCGTTTTGACAAGCGCACCATGCAGCTGGTGGATATCTCCGTCTGGCCGCTGGACGTCTCCGGTAACGGCGCCGACAAGCTGACGCATCGCTTCCAGTGGACTTCGCCTCTCTTCATTTCGGCGCACGATCCCAACACCATCTACACCGCGGCAGAGATGATTTTCAAATCCACCAATGCCGGCCAGAGCTGGACGGCCATCAGCCCCGACCTGACGCGCAACGATAAGTCCAAGCAGAGGCCCTCGGGCGGACCGATCACTCTCGACATCACCAGCGTGGAGTACTACGACACCGTCTTCGCCGTGGCGGAATCGCCGGTGAAGAAGGACACCATCTGGGCCGGCACGGACGACGGGCTAGTCCACCTCACCCAGGACGGCGGTCAGCACTGGGCCAATGTGACTCCCAAAGACCTGCCCGAATGGAGCATGGTCAGCATCGTCGAAGCCTCGCACTACGACGCGGGCACGGCGTTCCTGGCGGTCGACCGGCATAAGCTTGACGATTTCCGTCCTTTTATCTTTCGCACGCGCGACTACGGTAAGACCTGGATTCTGGCTGCCAACGGAATCCCTGAGGGCTCCTATGTGCGCTCGGTGCGCGAAGATCCCAGGCGCAAAGGCCTGCTGTTCGCGGGCACGGAGACGGGCGTTTACTTCTCTATCGACGATGGCAGCCACTGGCAGCCGCTCAAGCTGAATCTGCCAACCGTGCCCATCCATGACCTGGCTATCCACGAGGACGATCTCGCGGTGGCGACACACGGGCGCGCCTTCTGGGTGCTGGACGACATCGCTCCGCTGCGCCAGATCGACAACACTTCGGCGAATACCGATGTGTTGCTCTATAAACCCCAAACTGCCATGCGCCTGCACTACCCGGACCAGGTGGATCGTCGCGGCCCCGTGGGTGACAACGCGCCTCCCGGAGCTATCATCGACTACTACTTCAAGGCCGCGCCCAAGGATGAGGTGAAGCTGGAAATCCTTGATTCCTCCGGCAAGCTCGTGCGCAGCCTCTCCAGCAAAGAAAAGAAAGAAGCCGAGCAGCCGCCGGAATGGCCTGACCAGGTAAAAGAAGTCACCACCATTCCCGCCGGCGCCGGCATGAACCGTTATGCCTGGAACCTGCGCTGGGAAGCCCCAGTGAAGATTCCCGGGGCGTTCTATTCCGGGCTGGGGCCCCAGGGGCCGCTGGTCAATCCCGGACGGTACACCGTAAAACTGACTGTGGGCGACAAGAGCCAGACGCAGATGCTCGATGTCGTCCTCGATCCCCGCGTCAGGAACGTTAAGCCTGACGACATGCAGAAGCAGTTTGCCCTGGCCATGCAGGTTCGCGATGCCAATGCCGACGACCATCGCGCCGTTAACCAGATTCGCCAGCTGCGTTCCGAACTTGCGGCTCTGCGCCGCCGGCTGGCAGACGACCCAGCCATGAAGACCGTGATCGGCCAGTTGGATGCCCTCGACAAGAAAATGACTCCGGTGGAAGAGGAGCTGATCCAGGTAAACATGAAGGGCTCGGAGGCCAATCTGGCTTTCCCCAACCGGCTCAACGAGCAGTTGGACAGCTTCAGCTCCAGCGTTCAGGCTGGTGATGGGGTGCCCACGCAGCAACAATATGAAGTCTTTAAGATGTTGCGTGCCCAGCTTGATCAACAACTTGCAGCCTGGAAGCAGATCTTGTCTGGGGATGTGCCGGCTTTCAACCAGCTCATGAAAACCAATAGCGTGCCGGCGCTTTACCTTCCCCCGGCAGGAGACTAAACTTACAAACGCGGTAATTTACCCGTCAGTTACTTAAGGCCGCGGCCAGGACCCGCAAACGATCTCATTTTGCAGGCCTTGGAGGCATCTTTTTCGGCCTTTCGAGAAACAAAGAACACAGGCTGGTCCAGGCTGCTTAGTACGGGCTTTATGAGGGTTCCCTCCGGTTCCCCAAGGGGCGGTTTATGAAAAACATACTGTTTGTCGACGACCATGAAGTGCTGGCCCGGCTGAGCTGCGAAATCCTGGAGATGCAGGGATACCGCGCTGTGAGTGCCTATGATGGGGAGGACGCACTGCGCAAATTTACTCACGGCGAGTTTGACATGGTAGTCACCGACTTCCGCATGCAGGGCATGAACGGAGTGGAACTCGCGCGCAAGCTTCATGAGCACAAACCTGACGTTCCGGTCATCATCGTCACCGGCTATGGCCCTATCGACGGTGGCAAAGACGTAGCCGCCTGCCTCGAAAAGGAAGACCTATTCCCGGCGCTGCTCGAAAAGATCAAACTATTCCTGGAAGACAAGCAGCCGGCTTCGAAGACAGCGTAAAAAGCACTCATCGGTCTTTTTTCCGATCACCAGACCTTGGGATCTTCCGATCACCAGATCGTGCACGCCATTGACCAGGGAGTTAGCCTCTCTTCCGTGATCCCGAGCGGTCCGTTACACTCGCAACTGTGCGCCGCCTCATCGTCAACGCAGATGACTTCGGACTGACTTCCGGTGTGAACCGGGCCATCGTCGAAGGCAGCGTTTCGGGAATCATTACCTCCGCCACCCTCATGGCGGCCGCGCCGGCATTTGACGATGCCGTGGCTCTGGCGCGCAATCATTCACAACTCAGGACCGGTTGCCACGTGGTTCTCATCGATGGCGCCCCGCTCGCCGACGAAGTGCCCACGCTCACCATTGCTAACCGCCGCTTCCGCTCCAGTTTGAAAGACTTTGCGCTGGCGGCGCTGCGCGGCCGCCTGTCCCCGGGTGATATCCAGCGCGAAGCCGAGGCGCAGATTCGCAAGATACAATCCAGCGGCCTTACCGTGACGCATGTCGATAGTCACAAGCACACGCACATGTTTCCCCAGGTCTTACGGCCGGTTCTCCGCGCCGCCCGCGCCTGCGGCGTGAGAGCGGTCCGCAATCCCTTCGAGCCGTTGAGCGCGTGGCCGGGCGGACTGATGACGCGTGCGCCAGGGATGTGGCTCCGCTGCGCTGGCGTTGGCGCTTTTCGTGTGTTCCGCCGGGCCTTCTACCGCGCCATTCGCGATCAAGGCATGCGCACCACCTATGGAACGGTCGCCATCGCCGCTACCGGCAAGCTGGATCAGAAGATGTTGCTGGCCATTCTGGCGTCGCTCCCGGAGGGGACGTGGGAAATGGTCTGCCATCCCGGCTACGCCGACGCTGACCTGAAAGCCGCCGGAACCCGGTTGTTCGGATCCCGGGCAGTAGAGCTGCAAGCCCTGACTTCCGAAGAAACCAGGAACGCTCTTAGACGCCGAGACATCCAGCTGATATCTTATGCAGACCTTGAAGATTCCTGAATCGCCGTTATCTGGCCGGAATCAAACAAAGGAATTCTGATTACGTCTAAATAGGGGAGACTCTGTTAGTCGCTGAGGCGTGGCATTGCCACGTTTCTTTCGTCCAGGCAAGAAAAGGAAAGGCCCGCCCCTGGCGCGGGCGGGCTAGTTGCACCAAGCGCTGGAGGGATTTGAGTGGAGAGACTCCGGGCGGCGGTGTGGAGCGCAACGACAGAAAATAATGAAAATTGGAATTACTTGCTACCCGACCTACGGCGGCAGCGGTGTCGTGGGCACGGAACTCGGTATCGAACTGGCATCTCGTGGGCATGAAGTCCACTTCATCGCCTACCAGCAGCCCATCCGGCTCAACACCCGGCAGCCGCAGATTTTCTTTCACGAAGTGACCGTCTCGCAGTATCCGCTCTTCGAATATCCGCCCTACGATCTGGCGCTGGCCACGCGCATGGCCGAGGTCGCCGAAATTTACGACCTCGACATTCTCCACGTGCATTACGCTATTCCGCACTCGGTCAGCGCTTTGCTGGCCCGGCAGATGCTTGCCGCTCTCGACAAGCCGCGCAAGCTGCCTTTTGTGACCACGCTCCACGGGACGGACATCACCATCGTGGGCGCCGACCCCTCGTATCTTCCCGTCACCCGCTACTCTATCGAGCAGAGTGACGGCGTGACCTCGATCTCCAGCTATCTCAAGCAGCGCACGGTGCAGGAATTTGCCATTCGCCATCCCATCGAGGTCATCTACAACTTCGTGAATTGCGACACCTACCGGCGCAACGGTGTTTCCGCCGAGCGCCGCGCGGAGTTCGCCGGCAAGGACGAGCGCATTCTCGTTCACCTTTCCAATTTCCGCCCCGTTAAACGCGTCTGTGATGTGGTCGAGATCTTCGATCGCGTGCAGAAGCAGGTTCCCTCGCGGCTGCTGCTCATGGGCGACGGCCCGGAGCGCTCGCGGGTGGAGTGGCTGGTCAACCAGAAGAAGCTGCGCGACAAAGTGGAGTTTCTGGGTAAGGTGGACCGCGTCAACGAGAAGCTCTCCATCGCCGACTTGATTCTCATGCCCAGCGAGATGGAATCATTTGGGCTGGCCGCTCTGGAAGCCATGGCCTGCGAAGTGCCCGCCATCGCCACAGCCGTCGGCGGCGTCCCGGAAGTGATTGAGGACGGCCGCACCGGGTTCCTTGCTCCTGTGGGGGACGTGGAGAAGATGGCCCGCGATGCCATATCCGTGTTGTCCGATGAAAAGCGACTGCGCGAAATGGGGCAACTGGCGCGCTGGGAGGCGCAGTCGCGCTTCTGCTCCACCAAGATCATTCCTGAATACGAGAAGTTCTACGAGCGGGTGCTGGAGCGCGCGGCATAGAGCGCCGGCGGCGCCGTCTCATCGGGCTGCAGCATGGGGATTTCCACGATCACCAGCGTTCCCTGGCCGTCGCGGCTGCGTACCGTCATCTGTGCTTCTTCGCCGAAAAGAACATGCAGGCGCTCGGCTACGTTCATCATGCCGATGCCATGGCCTGAAGCCATGGTCTGCGCCGCGACCGCAGGCGGCGTGCTCATGCCCACCCCGTCGTCTTCCACATGAATCACCAGCTTGCCGTCCTGCACGCGGCTGCGCAAAGTGATGCTGCCGCCATCCACCTTGGGGGAGAGACCGTGCTTGATACTATTCTCCACCAGCGGCTGCAGAAGCATGGAGGGCACCACCACGTCCAGCGTCTCCGGATCCAGGTGCTTGTAGACGCGCAGCTTGTCGCGGCCAAAGCGGACGACTTCGATGTCCAGATAGTCGTCCACGAACTCGATTTCCTCGCGCAGCTGCACGAACTCGTCGTGCTTGCCCAGCAGCCGCCGGAGAATCTTGGAGAGCTTCAGGATCAGCTCCCGCGCCCGGTCGGGATCGAAGCGCACCAGTGAAGAGATGGAGTTGAGCGTGTTGAAGAGAAAGTGCGGGTTGATCTGGCTCTGCAGGGCGTCGAGCCGGGCTTCCAGCAGCAGGCGCTCCTGCTCTTCCAGCTTCATCTCGATGCGGGCGTTGTTCCAGATCTTGATGGGAATGGAGATGGTCGCCACCACGCAGGCGAAGACGAAGAGCAATCCCCAGGCGCTGGGAAGATAAAGCGCCCACAATCGTTTGGGCGCGGCGTACTGCAGCATCAGCCGGCCTGCCTGCAGGGCAATGATGATGAGGAAGAATGCCGTCTGCCAGTCCACACGCGGGTGGCGCAGGTTGCGCCTGAACCAGCGGTAGACGCTCATGTCCATGAACGGAGAGAAGGTCCAGATCTCTTCTTCGTTGCGGCATACGTGGTGCAGAACGCCGGCAACCAGGCCCGCGGTTACATCAACGGGCAGCGTGAGGAACTCGCCGTTGAACAGGGTCGGCATGGCCAGCAGCAGTCCACCGAGAAGTCCCGCCAGCCGCCCGCCCATCACGCCGATCAGGATGGAAGCTTCAAAGCCCAGGTCGGCGCCCTCAAAGTTCTTCACCCGGAAGCGGAAGTAAACGCCCAGCGCGAAGGGAATGCAGGTGAATAAGACCAGCAGAATCGTCTGCCGCAGGGAACGGTGGCGGCGGAAGAGAAGTTTCTTGAACTCGCGAGCGCGTCCCAGCGCACTGGCCACGGCCGTGGCCACGCCCAGCTTGATTAAAAGTTGGATCCCGAGGTACTGCAGGTCCATGGCTCTATTTTTTCATGAATTCTGCGGTGCGCGCTGAGTTTTCGTCTCACCGGAGCCGGTAAAACGCAATGGCGAGAAGGCGGAGATGTCCCACTGCGGCCGTTTGCCGGTCACCAGGTCGGCCATGATCTGCGCCGTTACCGGAGCCAGCAGAATCCCATTGCGGAAGTGTCCGCTGGCGATAAAGATGCCTCGGGCCTGCGTCGCTCCCAGCAGGGGAAGGTCATCGGGAGTGCCGGGGCGCAACCCCGCCCAGCTCTCGACCTCGGTGGCAGCGCCTAGCTCGGGGATGAGCATGTTCGCTGCCAGTCGCAGCTTCTGGACGATGTTTGCCTGCACTGTCTTGTCGTACCCGACGTCCTCAACCGTCGCTCCGATCAGGATCTGGCCCGTGCTGCGCGGCACCAGGTAAACGTCCGGCGAGACCAGCACATGCTGGAGCAGGCTCTTCTTGGGCGCAACGTAGAGCGAGTGTCCCTTTCGCGGCCTTACCGGCGGTGCCGACCATGCGCCGCGGCAATCGACAAAGTTTGGGACCTGCATCCGCTCGCCGCCGGCGACCACCTCGGCGTAGGGGCCGGCCGTGACGATTTCGGTGACCTCGCTCTGGTTGCGCACGTCCACGCCTGTGCTCCAGGCCGTCAGCAAGGCTGCTTGAATAAGAAGTGAAGGATCGACGGAATCTTCCTGAACGAAGAATGCTTCCAGGGACGTCTTGAGGGAAGGCTCCATCTGTTGCCGCTCGTCCGGCGACAGCCGACGATAAGCAGGGGGCAGGGAGGTGTCTTCTGCCATGAGCTTGATGGTGCCTTGGGTGCGGAAGTCGACCCCCATCCCTGACGAGCTTTCGATCCGCTGTACGAATTCTGTATAAAGCCGCGCACTGGCCGAGCACAAGGTGCGCAGCGCTGCCGGAGTCTCGGGATCAGTCGCGGCCAGCATTCCCGCGGCCGCTGAAGTGGCTTCCTGCCCGGGTTCGCCCCGCTCCAGTACCAGTACCGCTGCGCCGCGCCGGCGAAGCTCCAGAGCCACTGAAAGTCCGATGATGCCGCCGCCGGCAATGATGACGTCGGGAGATTTCACGTTGCTATTGTATGTATTGTAGAAGGCCTACGTAATCCCAGTCGGATGACCGAGTTGCCGAAAAGTTCTTGACGTAGAGACGCCGCACCGGCGCGTCTCTCCAGTTGGCCCCTATCGCGCCTGTGAGCCTTGCGATTCGTCGGGCAGCAGCTTGGAGAAGACCACCAGCCGCTCCGGCGCCGGCCCAATGTAGTACGTGGGATAGCAGGTGATCAGGGTCAATTCCGCGTCGTTGGTAGGGTTAAGCACGCTCACGTCTTCCGGTTTCACGATCTCCTTTCCGGTCACGCCATAACGGAAAGTCTGACCGTTGCGCTGCACCACGATTTCATCGCCCTTGGAGAGCTCAAAGATGTGCCGGAAGAAAGTATCGCGATGTCCGGTAATCACCGAGTTCCCCGGCTCTCCCGGCAGAGGAGTGCGCGCGATGTGGCCCGGCCCCATCAGGAGCTGCTTGCGTGAATCGCCCTCCACCACCATGGCTTCAAGGTTGATCTTGGGGATCTGCATGCGCGTCAGCGTGGGATCGACGGCCGGCTGAGATGCGTTCGCCGCCACGGTCGTCATCGGCGACGGCTGCTGTTGGCTGTTCCATCGCGCCTCGAGCTGCTCCTGGGCGCGGTGCATGCTCCAGTACTGGCTTCCTACATATCCCAGCAGGCCAATTCCCGCCGCAATCAGTACTAAAGCCAGCGAAGGCCGTTGCGAATTCCAGCGAATCCTGCGCAAAGCCCCCAGAAAACGGAGGTGCAATGCGAGTAAACGTGAGCGGACAATGGGCCCTATTCGCTGTGGCCGATCGTTCCCCGGGCCGGCTGACTCCATATCCCTGATTGGATGCGGCTTGCGGGGCTTTCCGATGTCGAGAGCCGCTCCCCGCCGCGAGCGCTCCTCCCTGACACACGGTAGTTCATAGCACTCTTGAGCGGGCCAACTCGTTGACTCTCGACCGGTTCTGCCCAACAATGAACGCGAACTGGCCAAATCTATCTGAATTTAGGAAATGGAGAAGTCTATGTCTGATATGCCGCATAACGACGGCGGAAGCGCTCTTGTCCGTAACATTTTGATCGTCGCCGGAGCCGCCTACATGATCGGTTCCGTGTTCTTCATGGTCCAGGCGCAGAACCGCCTGACCGACATGGAGAAGCGCGAAATCGCCACACAGAAGGAAATGGCCAAGAAGATTGACGACAACAACAGTCAGGCCCGAGCCTCCATCAGTGTGATTGCCGACCGCGTTGGCTTGACCCAGAAAGAGCTCAACAAGCGGGCCGCCGCCCTGCAGCAGGAAGAGAACGCCACCAAATCCCGCCTGAACGCCGATGAAGAGGCCACCAAGCAGCAGTTTGGCCAGGTGAACAATGAAGTCACCAACGTGAAGGGCCAGATCGGCCGCGTGAGCGCAGACGTGAACGACACCCGCACCGATCTGCAGGCCACCAAAGGAAAGCTGGAAAATGCTATTGGCGATATCAACCGCCACAGCGAACTGATCGCCACCACTCACGCCCAGCTGGAACAGCTGCGACACAAGGGTGACCGCGACTACCTGGAATTCACTCTGCACAAGGGCGGCGAGCCGACGCATCTCTCCACCGTCAGCCTGCAGCTGAAGAAGGTCGATACCAAGAAGGGTGAGTTCACTCTCATGGTCTTCGCAGACGACAAAAAGATCGAGAAGAAGGACCGCCAGGTGAATGAACCGCTGCAGTTCTACAGCGGTCGCGACCGCAACCTTTTTGAAGTAGTTATCAATGCCATGGACAAGGACGTGGTGAGTGGATATCTCTCCACTCCCAAAAACCTGGCCAGCAATGTTGTCGCCGACCAGCGCACCAACAACCAATAACCTGTAAATCTCTCCTCTCCTTTCCAAAGGGCACGCTGACGGCAGCGTGCCCTTGTATGCTTTAGGCGCCGCTTCCCGCAGATCCAGCGGCCGTCGCTACCGCGCCGGCGCCGGTCTACCGATCAGCTAAACTGATCGTCGCATGCCCGCTGCTGCCCAATCCACAACTGTGAATCGCACCACTATCATGGCCTACGTGGTGCTGTGTCTGATCTGGGGAAGCACTTGGCTGGGCATACGCATCCTGGTTGTCGATGTTCCGCCGCTCCAGGCAGCCGGCATCCGTTTCCTGATCGCGGGTGTGCTGCTGGTGACCCTGGCGCTACTGCAAAAGCGCTCCTGGCCCCGCACTCAACGTTCTTGGACGGCGCTCATTATCCTTGGCCTGACCATCATGGCCGTGCCTTACGGCCTGCTCTTCTGGGCTGAGCAGTTTGTGGCCTCGTCGATGGCGGCCGTGATGTTCTCCGCCATGCCGCTGGTCGTGGCTTTGCTGACGCCGCTTATGACCGGCCGCCGCGTGCCCCGGTCCGCGGTCTTCGCCCTGGTCGTGGCTTTTGGGGGACTGTTGGTGCTTTTGTACACCGGCTCAAGCACGCACCAATCCCCATTAGCTGAAGCCGCGATTCTGCTGGCGGTATTGCTGAGCGCCTGGTCGGTGGTCTACGCCAAGGACCGTCTTCACGAAATCGACTCTGTGATCGCCACCGGTACGCAGCTGCTTGTCGGTTCGCTCGCGCTAATGGGAGCTGCCCTTTTCTTTGAAGGCCGCAGGCAGCCTCACTGGACGCTTTCCGCGGTGCTGGCCATGTTGTTTTTGGTGGCCTTCGGATCGTGCGTCGCTTTCGTGATTTACTATTGGCTGCTGAAAAAGATGCAGCCCTATCAGCTTTCCACAACCAGCCTGGTCGTTCCCATTGTTGCCGTTCTCGAAGGCTCACTCCTGGCGCGTGAGTTCGTGCCGCTCCTGATGCTGGTGGCCATGGTGGTGGTATTGCTTGCGGTGGGATCGGTATTGCGCGCCGACGCCGCGCTGGCGCGCGGGCATGACATTCTCATGCTGCGGGAAGACCGCTCATGACCCCGGGCGGATTGCTGCTGCTGGCGGTGATCGGATTTCTGGTCGGGATCGTCGGCGCGCTGGCGGGCGTGGGCGGCGGCGTTATCCTGGCCCCGCTGGTCGCTATCTATTACGGCCTGCCCATGCATCAGGCGATCGGCGTGAGCCTGGTTTCGGTGATTGCAACTTCCACTGCAACCTCGGCGGTCTACGTTGAGCAACACGTCACCGACATTCGCCTGGGCATGACCCTGGAGATGGCGACCACGGTGGGCGCGCTGATTGCGGCCCTCATCGCCCACCATATCGATCGCCGCACTCTGGCGGTGATGTTTGCAATCTTTCTTACTTACAGCGCCGGCTCCATGGTCAACAAGGCGTGGCAGTCGCGCAAGCGCGAGAAAGACGAACCCGTAACCGATTACACTGTGCGCAACTACCCTGTGGGTCTGCTGGCTTCGCTGGTCGCCGGCGGTTTCTCCGGACTGCTGGGCATCGGCGGCGGCCCGCTGAAGGTCCCGGTGATGTACCTGTTCATGAAGGTTCCGTTGCGCGTCTGTACGGCGACCAGCAACTTCATGATCGGCGTGACCGCCGCCACCAGTGCCGTGGTGTACTGGGCGCGGGGCGATGTCAACCTCACCGTGGCCGCACCGCTCGTGGCCGGCGTATTTGGCGGATCCCTGCTGGCGGCGAGGGTTAAGCATCGCGTGCATACTTTCTACATCCTGGTGCTCCTGATCGGCGTTACCGGCTGGTTCGCCGTACAGATGTTCTACAAGCTGGCCACTGGAGGCTTTCGATGAAACGCGACGCTGCCCTGGACCGCCTGCTCGGCCTGACTCTCAAGACCGGCGCTTATCTTTCCTTTGGCTGTATTGTGACCGGCCTTAGTCTGCGCTTTGTCGGCAGCTTTGCCGACAGGATCACCATCGCCGGCTTCCTGATTCTGCTGGCTACGCCCGGTCTGCGCATTGTGGTCGCCGGCATACAGTTTCTGCGCGAACGCGATTTCAAGTACGCCGCGGTCTCTGCCGGCGTCTTCGCCATTATGCTGCTGGCCTTTGTCCTGGGGATAAGGATGTAAGCCGGCTGTGTATCATTAACGCGGTGAAAACATGCGCAAACTTCTCATTATCCTGAGCCTGCTCCTGCTGTCAGCCCTTGCTGTCCCGCAATCGCTCCCTCCGGTCTCCACCTTCTCCGTGGTGGCCATCGATCCCCAGAACGGCGATCTCGGCGTGGCCGTGGCTTCGCGCTATTTCTCCGTCGGTTCGGTTGTTCCCTGGGCTATGGCTGGAGTGGGCGCGGTGGCAACGCAGGCTGACGTCAATGTCGGTTACGGACAGCAGGCACTCGACCTGCTGCGGCAGGGCATGAGTGCTCCTGAGGTTCTTAAGAAGCTGCTGGCTGACGACACATTTCCCGGCAAGGATGGCCGCCAGGTGGCAATCGTGGACGCCAAGGGCAACGTGGCCGCCTACACCGGTCCGCACGCGCCCAACTGGGCGGGCGATCGCCAGGGCAAGACCTGGTCGGCGCAAGGGAACATTCTCGTTGGAGCCCAGGTTCCCGAGGCCATGGGAAAAGCTTTTGAGGCCACTCAAGGCGAACTCGCGGAAAAATTGTATGCCGCTCTCAAGGCCGGCGATGCCGCCGGCGGCGACTCCCGTGGGCGACAATCCGCTTCCATGCTGGTGGTGCGCAAAGGCGGCGGGCGCAACACCAACAACGATCGCTACATTTACATCAACGTGGATGACAATCCCGATCCCTTCAAAGAGCTCCGGCGCCTGCTCGATCTCAATCTCGCGTACAACTACGGCGACCAGACCTTCAAGGCCATCGACGCTGGCAACATGGAGAAGGCGCGCGGCGCCGCGCAGAAGGCGGTCGCGTATTCTCCCAACAGCTTCGGCAGCCACATGCGTCTGGCCTTCCTGAATTACCTGGTAGGCGATAAGCCGGCGTCACTCGACGAGTTTGGCAAGGCTCGCACGATTGATCCTTCGCACTTCGAGCAGCAATGGAAAGAAGAAGTCCAGTTCGATCGCTTTAAGCCCATGGCCGCCGATAAGGAATTTGTCGGCAAGCTCTTTCCCGAAAGCTCGCAACAGTAGCCGCCGTTTTTTATCAGACGCTCTTTTTTGACAGTGGTGATCCTAATGGAGGCGAGCAAACCCGAAACCGCAGATCGCGGCCTGCACTCCGCCAGACTGCCGGAGAAGTATGCGGACATCCCTGATTTCAGCCCGCCGTCTCGCCGGTCGCTGCGCGGGCGCCTGGTGACGCATCTGGTGCGATGGGGGGTCCGACTCTGGCCGAAAGAAGATCCGGCCAAGCTTGCCCGCCGCGCCCGCAGTTTTTTTGATTTGCCCAACGTGATGGGATTCATATCCTCGCGCGGCATCAAGTTCGACCGTGTGGAGCAGTCGGTCTGCGGCGAGTGGGTCAGCTGCGGCGAACATTCCCCAAATGAAGGAGTTGTTTTGTACCTGCACGGCGGCGGCTACGTGAGCTGCTCGGCCCGGTCGCATCGGACTATCACCGCCGGGTTGGCTCGACGGCTGCCTGGGCGTGTCTTTGCGCTCGATTACCGGTTGGCGCCAGAGCATCCATTTCCCGCAGCCGTAGATGACGCCGCGGCAGCATACCAATGGCTGCTGGAGAAGGGAATTCCGCCGGAGCGAATGGCTCTGGCCGGTGATTCTGCTGGAGGTGGGCTGGCGATCGCTGCCCTGGTGCGCTTGCGCCGCAGTGGCCATCCGATGCCGGCCTGCGTAGTGTGTCTTTCGCCGTGGGTGGATCTTACCGGTAGGTCCCAGTACTCCAACCAGGGATCGGCCACCTTCTTCCAGCCGGATGACATCACGGCGCTGGCAAAACTCTATCTCCACGGCGAGCCGCCGGAGAATCCCGAAGCCTCGCCGGTCTTCGCCGAGCTCACCGGCCTGCCGCCGCTGCTGGTCTTCGCGACACGAACCGAGCTGCTGGCCAACGACGCTGCCCGCCTGCACGCTCGCGCACAAAGCTGCGGTGTCGGCAGCGTGCTGGTGCTTTATCCCGGTTTGCCGCACGTCTGGCAGATTTATGGCGACTGGCTTCCCGAAGCGCGGCTGGCGCTGGAGCAGGCGGCCGGCTTTATTGCCGCTCAATTCAAAACCACGGTTGTATTGACATCGCGTTAAAAAGCCCATTCATGCACGAGGCGAATCCGTGGCCCGCCGTCTGGGGCGTTACAATGAAACACTAAGACTGTTGCCCCCAGGATGAAGTCATGTCTAAGACCCTCGCCCCGCAGGAATTTACGCCTACCGCCAATCTTGAGAACCCTCTTTCTTCCGACGAACTCAGCAAGATTGACCGCTACTGGCGCGCCGCGAATTACCTCTCCGTCGGCCAGGTATATCTCCACGACAATCCGCTGCTGCGCGAGCCGCTGAAGCTGGAGCACACCAAGCCGCGTTTGCTCGGCCACTGGGGAACCACACCCGGACTCAACTTCATTTACGCGCACATGAACCGGGTCATCAAGCGCGACGATCTTAACGCCATCTTCATCGCCGGGCCCGGGCACGGCGCGCCTGGAGTCGTGGCCAACACATATCTTGAAGGTTCGTACACCGAGCTCTACCCGCGAATCACGCAGGACGAAGCGGGAATGAAGCTGCTGTTCACGCAGTTCTCCTGGCCGCGGGGGATTCCCAGCCACGCCTCGCCCGATACCCCGGGATCGATTCACGAAGGCGGCGAACTCGGCTACTCGCTCATCCACGCCTACGGAGCCGCTTTCGATAATCCCGATCTTCTGGTGTGTTGCGTGGTGGGCGACGGTGAAGCCGAAACCGGACCCTGCGCCGCCAGTTGGCATTCCAACAAGTTTCTCAACCCGGAGCGCGACGGCGCGGTTCTTCCCGTGCTTCATCTCAATGGCTACAAAATCGCCGGGCCTACGGTTCTGGCTCGGATTCCCAACCAGGAGTTGACCGATCTTTTTGTGGGCTATGGTTACAAGCCGTATTTCGTGGAAGGCGACGATCCCGCTAAGGTGCACCAGTTGATGGCCTCGACTCTGGATACCGTCCTCGAAGAGATCCGGGCCATCCAGCAGGAAGCGCGCCGCGCGCACTTCTCCCAGCGGCGGCCCTGGCCCATGATCATCCTGCGCACGCCCAAGGGCTGGACGGGGCCCAAGTTCGTGGATGGCTTGCCGGTGGAGGGCACATTTCGCGCTCACCAGGTTCCGGTCGCCGATCTGGTGAAGCCTGAACATCTGGAAATTCTCGAACAGTGGATGCGCAGCTATCATCCCGAAGCGCTCTTCGATTCTTCGGGAAGACTGATTGCGGAACTGGCGGAGCTTGCCCCCCGCGGCAACCGGCGCATGGGAATGAACCCGCACGCGAATGGAGGACTGCTGCTGCGGGATCTGAAGCTGCCGGATTTCCGCAGCTATGCCATACCTGTGGAGCAGCCCGGCAATTCCAGCGAGGAATCCACGCGCATTCTCGGCTCTTTTCTCCGTGACGTCTTGAACCTGAACCGTGAGGAGGCCAATTTCCGCATCATGGGACCGGACGAGACCGACTCCAACCGCCTTTCCGCGGTCTTCGAAGCCACGGACCGCGTCTCCACGGCCAAGATCATTCCCACCGACGTTCACGTCGCGCCCGACGGCCGCGTCATGGAAGTCCTCAGCGAGCATCTGTGCCAGGGATGGCTGGAAGGCTATCTGCTCACCGGACGCCACGGCTTCTTTTCGTCCTACGAGGCCTTCATTCACATTGTGACCTCAATGTTCAACCAGCACGCCAAGTGGCTGGAATCAACGCGTCACATCCCCTGGCGCAAGCCAATCGCCTCTCTGAACTACCTGCTCACGTCGCACGTCTGGCGGCAGGACCACAACGGGTTTAGCCACCAGGATCCCGGGTTCATGGACCATGTGGTCAACAAGAAGCCGGAAGTCGTGCGCCTTTATTTTCCGCCCGACGCCAACTGTCTTCTCTCCGTCGCCGATCACTGTCTGCGCAGCCGCAATTACGTCAACGTGATCGTCGCCGGCAAGCAGCCGGAGTTGCAATGGCTGGATATGAATTCGGCGATCAAGCACTGCGCGGCCGGGATCGGCGAATGGAAGTGGGCCGGGACCGCCAACGGACGCGAGCCTGACGTCGTGCTGGCCTGCGCCGGCGATGTCGCCACCTTGGAGATCATGGCCGCAGCTTCGCTCCTGCGCAAACATGTGCCCGAATTGAAGGTGAGAGTGGTCAACGTGGTCGATCTAATGACTCTGCAGCCGCAGTCTGAGCATCCCCACGGCCTCGACGATGCCGGCTTCAACGCGCTGTTCACAACCAGCAAACCAATCATCTTTGCTTATCACGGTTATCCCTGGCTCATTCACCGGCTGTGCTACCGCCGCGCCAACCACGACAACCTGCACGTTCGCGGGTACAAGGAAGAAGGCTCAACCACCACGCCGTTCGACATGGTGGTACGGAACAACATGGATCGCTACCAGCTTTCCATTGATACCCTGGGCCGGGTTCCCTGGCTAAAGACCAGTGCCGAGCCGGCTATTCAGCTCTTCCGGAGCAAGCTCCAGGAGCATGCCCAATACATTGTTGTCCACGGCCAGGATCTTCCCGAGGTGACCAACTGGCGTTGGGGGCAGGCCTGATCGATGGGTCTGGACCTCCTGTGCATCAACGCCGGCTCGTCCTCGCTGAAGTTTGCCGTCTTTCGAATGGGAGACCGGGGAGAACAGAAACAGCTTTCCGGCGAAGTGGAAGACATCGGGGAAAATCGCGGGCGTTTTCGCCTGCGCGGCCAGGATGGCAAACCGTTGGCGGATCAGCTGGGCAAGTTTACCGATCACGAACTGGCAGTCGAAGCCATGCTCGGCGGTCTTGCCGGGCAGGGAACACGAGAGTTTGCCGCCGCGGGACATCGCGTGGTTCACGGCGGTCCCGACTTCTTTGCTCCCCAAAAGATTGACGATCGACTCCGCTCCCGTCTGCGCCAGCTCATCCCCTTTGCTCCTCTTCATCTCCCTGCCCAGATCGCGATGATGGAGGCCGTAGCCGGGAGATGGCCGAATCTACCTCAAGTAGCATGCTTCGATACCGCCTTCCATCACGGCCTCCCCGAAGTCGCCCGGCGTTTCCCGCTGCCGCGTGAGCTTTGGGATCGGGGAGTGTTCCGCTATGGCTTTCACGGACTCTCATATGAGTACGTGGTGAGCGCCCTGGGATCGAAATTGGGCCGGCGCGCAATCGTCGCCCACCTGGGCAACGGCGCCAGCATGGTGGCCTTGAGAGACGGCTTCCCCATCGATACCAGCATGGGCATGACCCCCGACGGGGGCTTCATGATGGGAACGCGCAGCGGCGATCTCGACCCCGGCATCTTGCTCTACTTGTTGCGCCAGGGATGGTCCGGGGAACGGCTGGCCAGGATGCTGGAGCACGAGTCCGGACTGACGGGCGTTTCCGGTGGCATCAGCGACGTGAAAACACTGCTGGAACAAGGGGATGGCGACGTCCGCCATACCCAGGCGGTGGAGATGTTTTGCTATCAGGTGCGCAAATTCGTGGGAGCCTACGCCGCCGCCCTGGGCGGCCTGGATATGCTGGTATTCACGGGGGGCATCGGCGAGCGGGCGGCGGCTGTGCGCGCAGGGATTTGCCGCGGTTTGGAGTTCTTGGGTATAGAGGTTGATCCCGCCGGCAACGCTCGGCATGCCGAAGATATTAGTGTGCCCGGTAGTCGGTGCAGGGTCTTCGTTGTCCATACGGACGAGGACGTCATGATCGCTCGCCACACGCGAAACGTGATTTCGGACAGCAGGTCCAAATAGGGAAAATTGACACTTAGTGCGGCGTAAGTCACTTCTGTCTGGGGGGTTGTAGTTGTTATCTTATATAATCATCACGAAGATTTGTTAAGACCGCGAGCGGCTGTTCCAGCGATTAAACCGTGCTAACCTTGCTCTAATTTCTGGTACGTGCCCAATTTAAGTTCTGACCAAGTTCTCTCCAGTTTTCGGGCCCCAGTACTTAAACGGAGATCTTTAAGCTGCATGCGCATTTTGATTGCAGAAGATGATGCCCCGCTGGCCTCTTTCATCGCCAAAACTTTCATGGCCGAGGGACAACTTACTGACATTGCATCCACCGGCGAAGAGGCGCTGCAACGCCTGACGGAATCCGCCTACGATCTTTTAATCCTCGATTTGAATCTGCCAGTGATCGCCGGAACCCAGGTACTTAAGAAGATCCGCACCAGTGATGAAGAACTGCCCATCCTCATCCTTACAGCGACCAATCATGTTACGGAGCGCGTGGCCTGCCTCGACGCCGGCGCGGATGATTACCTGACGAAGCCGTTCTCTTTCTCCGAGCTCTCTGCCCGCGTGCGTGCCCTGCTCCGGCGCAAGGGCCGGCCGGTGCAGACGGTCCTGAAGGTAGACGACCTGGAGATGGACTGCGTGCGGCGCACGGTGCGTCGCGGCAGCCGGGATATCGAACTCACACCCAAGGAATTCAGCCTGCTTGAATATTTCATGCGCAATGCCGGACGGCGCATTACCCGCAACATGATCATTGAATACGTATGGAAGCTGTCGCCGGACACGATGACGAACGTTGTTGACGTTTATGTTAACTATCTGCGCAAGAAGATTGACGAAGGCGCGAACGTAAAGCTGATTCACACTGTCCGGGGCGTAGGTTACGAATTCGGCTCGGAGGATCTGCTTGGGTCGGCGCGAGGCGCGTGAGCGCCCGCCCTTGCACCTCGGTTCGAGGCGTTCTCGATGCTGAATATTGCCCTCACACCGGCCTTGCGGGCGGCTACTTCGTGATTCTCTAATACAGCTGCCGGCCGCCGGAACCCGCTTCCCCGTAATCGTCCAGTACTCGCTTATAGCCGCGATAGATTTTTTCAATTTCCAACCGATAAGGCTGCTCGGTAGATTGATCTCGAGCGATCACGGTACTCGCCACCGCTGGAGCCCGCAAACCCTCTATGGTGAAAACGTCGACCTTGTGTTTGGCGCTGCTCTTGTTTTGTGCCTTGCCTCTCGGACTGGCCGCGCAGACGGCGTCGCCGGTCCCGCAATCCAGTTCAGCTTCCACTCCAGAGTCCGATCGTCTGACCCGGCTGGAGCAGCAACTCGCCGATGCCAAAGGCTCCGCCGACAATGCCTGGATGCTGACCAGCTCGGCGCTGGTCCTGATGATGACCGGTCCGGGGCTGGCCCTGTTTTACGGCGGCCTGGTGCGCAAGAAGAACGTCCTGGCCACGATGATGCACAGCTTCGCCATGATGGCCGTGATCAGCGTGATCTGGGCGCTGTTCGGCTACAGCCTGTGTTTCGGTCCGGGCAACAGCTTTCTCGGTGGGCTGCACAACGTCTTCCTGCACAGCGTGGGAGCGCAGCCGGACGCCGACTACGCGGCCACTCTTCCCGCCCAGACCTTCATGATCTATCAGCTGATGTTCGCCATCATCACCCCGGCGCTGATTACCGGCGCCTTCGCCGAGCGCATGAAGTTCAGCGCCATGACCTTGTTCATGGTGCTGTGGTTCATTGTGGTGTACAGCCCGATGGCGCACATGGTCTGGGGCAAGGGCGGCCTGCTTAACGCCTCACTTGGTGGACGCTTCCCCACGCTGGATTTTGCCGGCGGGACGGTGGTGCACATTACCTCCGGCGTCTCCGCGCTGGTGTGCGCGCTGTACCTCGGACGCCGCATCGGCTATCCCAAGCAGCCCATGCCGCCGCACAGCGTGGTGTTGAGCTTCATCGGCGCCTGCCTGCTATGGGTAGGATGGTTCGGCTTTAATGCCGGGAGCGCGCTTGGAGCGGGAAGCCTGGCGTCTAGCGCTTTCGTGGCCACGCATCTGGGAGCCGCCGCCGCTGTGATTGGCTGGTGCGCGGCGGAATGGCTGCGCAACGGCAAGCCTAGCGCGCTGGGTGCTATCTCCGGCGCGGTCGCCGGATTGGTAGCAATCACGCCTGCTGCCGGCTTCGTTGGGCCCATGCCCGCTCTGGCCATCGGACTGATTGCCGGCATCGTCTGCTACCTGATGGTCGCCAAAGTAAAGGCCCGCTTCGGTTATGACGACACGCTGGACGCTTTCGGCGTTCACGGGGCCGGGGGCACGGTGGGCGCGCTGCTCACGGGTGTGTTCGCGTCCAGCGTCGTCAACCCGATCTTTAAGGACCAGAAGGGCGCCACGCTGCCTTCAGGCGCGATCGAGGGCAATGCCCATCAGTTACTGAACCAGCTAATGGGAGTCGTGATCGCCTGGGCGCTGGCGATCGTCGGCACCCTGGTGATACTGAAGATCGTGGACGTGGTGATCGGGCTGAGGGTTTCCGAGGATCACGAGATCCAGGGGCTGGACCTGTCGCAGCACGGCGAAGAGGGTTACTACTGGGAGGTTTCTGCATGACGGCGCCGCACTTCCGGCATAATGATGGCGCAGACGACTAAAACATGATGACCAAAATTGAAGCCATCATTCGCACATCGAAGCTGGAAGATGTAAAGGCCGCCCTGCACGAAATCGGAGTGGAGGGCATGACGGTGATCGAAGTGCGCGGGCACGGCCGCCAGAAAGGTCACACCGAGTTCTATCGCGGGCAGGAATACACGGTGGACCTGATTCCCAAAACCAAGCTCGAGCTGGTGCTCAGCGACGCGCTGACGGACAAGGCGGTCCACGCCATCATGAATGCTGCCCGCACCGGCAAGATCGGCGATGGCAAGATTTTCTTATCGCGCGTAGACGACGTGATTCGCATTCGCAACGAAGAACGCGGCGAAGGCGCGCTATAGCCTCGTAGGAAGACCGAGAGTGAGGCGCGGCTCGCCGAAAGAAGCATAGCGGTGGGGAATCCGCACAAGCCATGAGCACAGCAGCCTCGTGGAGCAACGACCTCAGCGACCTTCGCGACCTGTATGCGGAAGAATCGGCGCGGATTCACCGGGAATTCACCGCTCACGGCGACGGGCAGAGCACAGTGCGGCGCCGCGCCGCTCTGCTCGATCACATTCTCCTTCGCCTCTGGGAGAAGTGGCTGGCGCCCGTGGTCTCAGCCGACACGAGGTGCGCGCTGGCGGCCATAGGCGGTTACGGGCGGCAATGCCTGTTCCCCTTTTCCGACGTCGATCTTCTCTTCCTCCATGCCGAGCGCGGCAGCGAAGACAAGCTCAAAAACGCTATCCGGAATTTCTCTCAGGAGCTGTGGGACCTGGGCATCAAGCTGAGCCCGCAGAGCCGCAGCCTGGCGGAGTGCGACCGCTTCGATCCCAACAACATCGAGTTCACCATCTCGCTGCTCGACTGCCGCTATCTGGCTGGCGCCGGGGACCTGTTTGCGAAACTGCGGGAGTCTCTGATTCCCAAGCTGGTGATGCGCGAGGCCCAGGCGCTGGTTCAGCGGCTGGCGGAGGTCACGCGCAGCCGCCACGGCAAGTACGGCAACACGGTGTTCCACCTTGAGCCCAACGTGAAGGATTCGCCCGGCGGTCTGCGCGATTACAACGTGGCCCACTGGCTGGCCCTGATTTCGGCCATGGACAAGCTGCGTGACTGGCCGCCGGCGAACACACTGCTTCCATCTTCCATGAGGAAGCAGGTGGAAACGGCATGCGACTTTTTGACTTCCGTGCGCTGTTTTCTCCACTTGCGCCATGGCCGCGACGACAACTCGCTGAGCTGGTCGGCCCAGGACGAGGCGGCCGGGCGCAAGATCGGAACGCCTGACAGCGGCGATCTCAGCCCCGCCGACTGGATGCGCGTTTACTTCAGCCATTCCCGGTCGGTGCATCGTATATGCACCCAGCTTCTCGACGAGGTGATGGCGTCCTGGTCCTCGCTTTACCGGCAATTTCAAAGCTGGCGCTCGCGCGTATCCAACTCCGATTTCTCGGTCGTGCACGGGCTGATCTTCCTGCAGCAGCCGGCGTCGCTGCAGAATCCGGAGATGCTGTTGAGCCTCTTCCACTTCATGGCCCATCACGGGTTGAGGTTGAGCACAACCACCGAGCAGAAGATCGAGCAGGTGCTGCCGTCGCTTGCCGCTACGCCGCCGCGCGGCGCCGAGCTCTGGATCTACTTTCAGGAAATCCTGCTGCAGCCTCACGCCGCCGATGCGCTCCGGTCCATGCACGCTCTGCGCTTTCTCACCCTGGTTCTTCCCGAACTGAAGGTAATCGACGCGCTGGTAGTGCGCGATTTCTACCATCGCTTCACCGTCGATGAGCACTCGTTCCTGGCCATCGAGAGCCTGCACCGGTTGAAGCAATCGTCGTCAGAGTGGGACCAGCGTTACGCGGGCCTGCTCGACGAGCTGGAACAGCCCGAGTTGCTCTACCTGTCGCTCTTGCTGCATGACGTCGGCAAGGGCGCCGATGAGAGCCGCGGCCACGTGGAAGCCAGCCTGGAAATTGCCGAAGGCTGCCTGGAGCGCCTGGACCTTGAACCTCGCGACCGCGAGTCGGTTCTGTTCCTGATCGCCCACCATCTGGAGATGTCGGCGACGTTGCGGCGCGACATCTTCGACCCGGAGACAGTCGAGGCCTTCGCCGAAAAGATGCAATCGCCCGAACGCCTGAAGATGCTCTGCCTGATGACTTACGCGGACATCAAGTCCGTGAATCCGGAAGCGTTGACCCCCTGGAAGGCAGAGAACATCTGGCAACTGTTCATCGAGACCGCCAACTACATGAACCTAACCGTGGATCAGCGGGTTCATCTTGACGCCGAAGAAGAAAGCGAACTGGTCCGCGCGCTGGCGCCGCTGGCCGGCAGGCGGCTCAAGCCGTTTCTTGATGGATTGCCGAGGCGTTATCTGGCCACGTATTCCGCCAAGGAAGTGCTGGCGCACCTGGAGATGGCGGGACGGCTGCGCGGCGAGCCTGTACAACTGGTCTTGGAACGCGGGCGCCATTGGTATGACCTGACGCTGGTGACGGCCGACCGTCCGCTGCTGTTCGCCAAGGTAACGGGAGTGCTGGCGGCGTGGGGCATGAGCATCGTAAAGGCCAACGCTTTCTCGAATGCGGGTGGAACCGTGGTGGACACATTCCACTTCACCGACCGCTTCCGCACGCTGGAGCTGAACCTGCCGGAGTGGGACCGTTTCAAGCGCAACCTCAGCGATGTGCTCACCGGGCAGGCGGACCTGGAGAAGATGTTGCGCGATCGCGCCCGCGGCGACCGTTCCGCCGGCGCGAAGACCAAGGTCGCGACGCGGATCGACTTCAATGACCAGGCCGCATCGCGCAGCACGGTGTTGCAGGTGATCGCCCAGGACCGTTCCGGGCTGCTTTACCGGATCAGCTCGCGGCTGGCGTTCCAGAAGTGCAATATTGAGATCGCTCTCATCGACACCGAAGGCGAGATGGCCATCGACGTGTTCTACCTGACGTCCGACGGGAACAAGCTTTCGCCAGACCAGCAGAAAAAAGTCCGGCAGGCGCTGCTGGAAGAGCTTAACCGCGACTGACTAGCGACGGCTGGATGCCGTCGCCAGCGCGGGTGAGATTGCGGTCAGCGATTCGTCCATGATGCGGATGGCCTCGTCCACATCAGCCCGCGAAATATTCAGGGGCGGCGAAGTGCGCACCACGTTGGCATAGAGTCCGCCTTTGCCCACCAGCAGGCCGCGCTTCCGGCATTCCTCCATGAACTGGTTGGTGGTTTCCGGCGCCGGATCTTTGGTCTCGCGATCTTTCACGAACTCGATGGCCTGCAACAGACCCATGCCGCGAACCTCGCCGATCAAGTCGTGCTTGTCGCGCAGGGATTCCAAGCCCTCGCGATAGTAGCCGCCGACTTCAGCGGCATTGTCCATCAGGCGGTCTTCTTCGATGAGATCGATAGTCGCCTTGGCCGCGACCGAAGTCACAGGATTGCCGCCGAAGGTGGAGATCTGCAGGCCTTTGAAGCTAGCGGCAATCTCCGGGCGCGTCGCCGTCAGGCCCACGGGCACACCGTTGGCGAAGCCCTTGGCGGAGGTGATGATGTCCGGCGTCACCTCCCACTGCTCGATTCCAAACCAGCGCTTGCCGGTGCGTCCCCATGCGGTCTGAACCTCGTCGGCGATGAACAGGCCGCCGTAGTTCTTCACGATCTTGAAGACGATCTTGAAATACTCCTTGGGAGGAGTAATGAATCCGCCGACTCCCTGAATCGGTTCGGCGAGAAACGCCGCGATCTGTCCGGAGGTGGTGGTCTGGATAACTGCTTCCACGTCCTTGGCGCAGGCTACTTCGCAGCTGGGATAGGTCTTGCCCAGCGGGCAGCGATAGCAGTAAGGATTCAGCGCATGAACGAAGCCGGGCGCGGGAGCAGGCAGAGACTTTCGCCAGGCGGCCTGCCCGGTGAGCGACTGCGCCATCTGCGACCGGCCGCTGTATCCGTGACGCAGCCCCACGACTTCAAAATTGCCTGTGAACATGCGCGCTATCTGGACCGCTGTCTCGTTGGCCTCCGTGCCGCTGTTCGACAAAAAGCTGCAGCTGATTTCTCCCGGCGTGATCTGGGCAATCTTCTCCGCCAGCGCGACGACGGTTTCATTGGGGAAAACCGTGGAGGCGTGCTGCAGGCGGTCCACCTGGGCCTTGATCTTCGAGGTGACCCGCGGATTGCAGTGACCCACAGAGATGGTCACAATGCCGCCGAAGAAATCCAGGTACTTGTTGCCTTCCACGTCCCAGACGTACTGCATGCTGGCGTGGTCGGTGACCAGGGGATCGCTGTAATAGGTGCTGATGGAGGGGAAAAGGTACTGCTTATACTTTTTTACAATCTCATCTTTTGTCATGGCGGCGCTCCACAGGCGAACCCGGTATGTTGCCTGCAAATCTCGAAGAAGGTCGTTCAATTCTAAATCTTTTGCCGAGCCGGGGGCGGCGAAGAAATCAGAAAAGCGCGGACAGCAGGTCGGCCACGCGGGCGTTGTCGCCGAACGTTTCGCTGACGTGGGCGTAGCGGTCCTTATTTCCGGGAGCAAAAACAAAACTGCCGCCGAGCTGGAAGGGATCCTTGCCCAGCTTGTGCTGGCGATGGCCGTCGCTCTTGGCGCGCTTCCGTGCTGCAGCGTTGTCCTTGCGCAGCAGATGGAGAAGGGAAGCCTTGCTCAGCCCCGCGGCCTCGTAAGCTTCCTTCTTGTCATCGATCAACAGGGGGAAGGCGATGCCGGTATCCTCGCGGAAGCTGCGGGCATAGGCGGCGTCGCCCAGCCCAATGGCCACCAGCCGCGCTCCTTTCTTGGTGAAATCACACTCGTGTTCGCGCAACTGCGCGACGTGCTCACGGCAGATAATTCAACCGTAGTGTCGCAGGAACACCACCACCGCCGGCGCCGTGGCCCACAGAGAACCCAGTTGTACGGGCTTATTGTCAGCGTCGGGCAGCGTGATGCGGGCCAGCTTGCTGCTGATGGATTCGGACATGCGCGCCATTTTCGTCGCGCCAGTCGGGGGTGTCAAGCGAGATCGCGTCAGCAGAAGCCTAATTCCGCTATGCTAGACAGGCGATCTTTTGAAGCGCGAAGTAACCGTGATCGGCAGGAGGGAATATGCGCAAAGTTCAGGGAGCCGTAGCGGTAATTACCGGAGCGGGGTCGGGAATCGGCCGGGCGCTGGCCCGGGACCTGGCGTCACGCGGAGCGCAGCTGGCCCTGGCCGACGTGAACTCCGCGGGCCTGGATGAAACCGCCAATAAGCTCGGATCGGCGAAGGCCAGAACTTATGTCGTGGATGTGTCCAGCCCCTCCGCCGTCCACAATTTCGCCCGCGCTGTGGAGCAGGATTTCGGGAAGGTGTCGCTGCTCATCAACAATGCCGGGGTCGCCCTGTACGGAACCTTCGCGGAACTCACACTGGAAGAGATGCAGTGGTTGATCAACATCAATTTCTGGGGCGTGATCCACGGCTGCAAGTTCTTTCTGCCCCTGCTGCAGCGCCAGCCGGAGGCGCACATCGTGAACATCTCCAGCGTCTTCGGCCTGATCGGGCCGCCGGGACAGTCGATGTACGCCTCCAGCAAATTTGCCGTGCGCGGATTCAGCGAGAGCCTGCGCGAGGAGCTGCGCAGCACCGGGGTGCGCGTAACCTGCGTGCATCCGGCAGGCATCGCCACGCGCATCGCGGAAAACGCACGGCCTGGCGCGGCTACGCGGGTGGAAGAGTACGCCCAGGTGCGCGAACGTTTTGCCCAGGTGGCTACCATCCCGCCGGCGGAAGCTGCGCAGGTGATCATGCGCGGAATTCTCGGTAATAAAGACCGGGTGCTGATCGGCCGGGATGCATATCGCATCGACTTCCTTCAGCGACTGCTGCCGTTGCGCGCCAACGGAATGCTTTCCGCGTGGCTGATGAAGCGGATCGAAAAGGATGCGGAGCGGGTAGTAGTGGCAGCAAAGCAATAATCACGCCGGGCTATGACATTCACCGGCGCAGTGTTCCCATTTGGCACGAAACTTCAGGCAGGTTTTGACAACCCACCGAACGGCAGATCATAATTTCTTCCCGTGAGGGGAACACCCTTGTGCAGGCAGGTTCTAGAACAAGCGAATTTTGATGCACAAGCGGCCAAATTGCCATAAAGTATCTTGAATCGTCCCAACTGAGAGAGCTTTATTGGACGTTGAAAAGACATCAGGGCCCCGGATGTGCCTCGCTAAAAAGCCATGATGATGCCGATAGTGTTGCGTCGACAAAACCGATCAACCATTCATTTGAATGACGAGTCATTCAGTAAAATCCCTAGTCAATTTTTGTTCCACTTTCAGAAGCACCTGAGTCAGGCGCTGACACGCGCCGCCTCAAGCGGAGGATCTATGAAGTTATTCAGTGGTCTCAAAATCACGCTGGCGTTTCTGCTGATCAGCGGAGCTGCCTATGCACAGGGCGTAGGCGCGTCGGGTGACCTGGTTGGAACCGTCACCGATCAGACCGGCGCAGTGGTTGCCAACGGCACAGTGACGGCGACCGATGTCGGCAAAGGAACTGCGCGCACCGTAACCACCGCCAGCGACGGCCGCTTTGCCATTCTGGGCCTGGCGCCGGCTATTTACAACGTGAGCGCGGCCAAGTCGGGATTTGCGACAGAAATCGCGAAATCGGTAAACGTGGTCATCGGGCAGACCACCACGCTCGATTTCCATATGAAGGTTTCGCAGGTATCCGAGTCGATAGAAGTCACCGCGGAGCCTCCGGTCATAGACACGGAAAAGACGGCGCAAGCCGAGGTGATGACGCAGCAGTACATTCAAGACCTGCCCATCAATCGGCGCGACTACCTGACGTTCACTCTGTTGGCGCCGGCAGTTTCGGATTCCACGCGGCTGGCGTCAGACCAGGATTTCCGGGTGAAGCAGACGCCGCAGAGCGGACTTTCCTTCTACGGCAGCAACGGCCGCGGCAACAGCGTTACCGTGGATGGTGCCGAAGCCAACGACGATGCTGGGGGCGTGCGCCTCACCGAGAGCCAGGATGCCGTGCAGGAGTTCCAGATCAATCGCAGCAACTACGGAGCGGCGCTCGGCGGAGCCAGCGGCGCGACCATCAATATAGTGACCAAATCCGCAACCAACGATGTGCACGGAAGCCTTTATGGGTTTTTCCGCAATGACGCCTTCGATGCCGCCAACCCATTTTCTTTCACTCAGGCGCTTCAGCCGGGACAAACCTTTAATCCCGCTCTGCCGGACCGTGTCGGTCAGCACGTCAAGGATTCCCTGACGCGCGAGCAGTTTGGCGGCACAATAGGGTTTCCCATCACCAAGGACAAGACTTTCCTTTTTGCCTCTGCCGAAGCTTTGCGGGCGGACGCGCAGAATGCCGTTCCCATCCTGACCAGCACCAGTATCTTTCGTCCCGAAGGCGATGCAGGAAACAATCAGGCAGCCATTCTGAACGCATTAGCTTCCCAAACCAACAACTCAGTGCCCTGTCTGACGGGCCAACCAAACCTGCCGTCGGCCATTTGTGCTCAGATTCTAACCAGTGCCCTGACTGTAAGCCCGTTCACTGGTATCTCGCCGTTCCAGGCTATATCCAGTCCTTTTGTGATCGGTCAGCTGGAGAACAATGGTGGACTGTTTCCCTACGACACGCGGGAATACCTGGTTTCAGCCCGCCTGGATCACCAGTTCAACGAAAACAATCAGGCGTTCCTGCGCTACAGCTTCGGACACGACCGCGAAGAGAATCCTGACGTTCAGTCCCTGACTGGTTTCTCGCGTGGCAGCTCGGTGCACGCGTTGGACCACACGATCCTGGGGTCATGGTTCCACCAGTTCAGCGCCAGAACTCAGAACGACGCTCACGTCCAGTTCAACTACGCCGGGTTTAACGTGATTCCGAACGTGCCGGGTGAAGTCGGGCTCGATGTTCCCGGTTTCGGCAACTTTGGGACCCAAATCTTCATCCCCAACTTGACCATCATGCGCCGGTATGAGATCGCCGACAACGTCACGGCGGTCCGCGGCAAGCACAGCATGAAATTCGGCGTCACCGAACTTTACCGGGGCAACCACACCGAATCGCATACCTTCTTCCCTGGACGGTTTGTTTTTGGCAATCTCCCTGGTTTCATTCTCAGCCCATGTCTGCAGGTGCCCGCTGCTTGCGCTACCTCAGTGGCCTCGCCTCTCAACACAGCGAACCCGGCAACCATCAATTCCTTGCAGTCGGTTTCGCTGGGACTGCCCCAGTTCTATCAGCAGGGCTTCGGGAATCCGACCTATAGCTATCCCAGGCCGTTTACCGCGGCATACTTTCAGGACACGTGGGCCGTCAAATCCAACCTGACGTTGAATTACGGCCTCCGTTACGAGCTGGATTCGCAATACGGACCTCTGCACACGCCGGTCAAGAATTTTGGGCCGCGCGCTGCTTTCTCCTGGGATCCGTTCAAGGACCAGAAGACAGTCGTTCGGGCCGGCTACGGAATCTTCTACTCGCCCATCTACGGCCAGATTGGCGACGTAGTGCAGACCCTGGGACTGGTGAACGGGGTACGGCAGATCGCACAGGTCTTCGTGCCTCTTACCGGAGCGCCAGGGAATCCCGCGTTGACCTCAGCGCTTATCTACCAGGTGCTGTTTGGGCCGACCTCAAGCGGTGGCCTGATCGGCTGCACCCAGCCGGCGCCAGGCCAGGCGGCTTGCATTACGCCGGCGGCCATCGGGGCGCCCCCCCTCAATATCGCTGTGACGCATACCGGCGCTGTTCCTCCGCTGAGCGTGATTTTCAGCGGCCAGCCGGGTTATCGTAGCCCCTACTCACAGCAGGCTGAGCTCGGCATCGAACACCAGATCGGTCGTGGTTGGGCGGTTTCGGCCAGCGGCATCTACGTGCACACCATCGGCTTGCCGGTGGCCATTGACGTAAACGCGCTCCCGACCGCGCCGTTCACCACCAGGACACTAGCGAATGGGCGGTCCGTTTCCTACCGTACCTGGGGCGTCGCGAACTTCGCTAACCCGCTCATTCTCCAGGCCGACCAGTACTCTTCATTGGGTTCAGCGCTCTATGAGGGCGCGATCCTGGAAGTCAACAAGCGCTTCAGCCATCACTTTTCGATCCTGGCGAACTACACCTTCAGTAAGGCCTTCGACACCAACACCGACTTTAACAGCGACTACGGGCCGGTGGACAACACCAACCTTTCTGGTGAGAGGGCGCTCTCCGATTTCGACCAGCGGCATAAACTGGTGCTCCTCACCGTGATCGATACCGGCAAGCACGGGAAGGGCTTCGGAGGTCAGATCTTTTCGGACTTCCAGCTCTCTCCCATTTATCGCTACAACAGCGGCCATCCGTTCAACCTGCTGGCCGGCACCGACGTGAACGGTGATCGCCACTCCACCAACGACCGTCCGATCGGGGCTGCTCGCAACACCGGTCTGGGGCCGGACTACCAGGGCCTGGACATGCGTTTAACCCGCCGCATCAAAACCAGCGAGCGGAGCGAGCTGCAGATCATGGCCGAAGGGTTCAACCTGTTTAATCGCACCAACTACGCCAGCGTGAACAACGTGGTCGGTCCCAATTTCGGGTTACTCCCGGGTTTCACTACCTTTAACGTACACGGCAGCGCCGCTATTGGTCCAAGCTCGCCGTTGGGCTTCACATCAGTTCTTCCCATGCGCCAGATCCAGTTCGGAGCGCGCCTGGCTTTCTAACTCTCGTAAACACGGCGGAGGCTGATAGTCTCCGCCGTTTACTTTTGACCTGTCAGATCAACTCTGCTACCGTCCTTCCTTGCCATGTCTGCTGAAGCCCAAACCGTTTCTCGATCTGCCGCAATTACCGGTTCGCAAGCGGTCGTCGAAGCCCTGCTTCGTTGCGGGATTACCTCCGGCTTCGGAATCCCCAGCATCCATAACATTCCCATTTACGAAGCCCTGCGGCAGTGTCCGCCCTTCCGGCATTGGGTGGTGCGGCATGAGCAGGCGGCGGTTTTTGCCGCCGATGGCTTCTACCGCCATAGCGGGCGCATCGCCGTGGTCTTCGCCTCCACCGGGCCGGGGAATCTGTTTACCGTGGCTCCGTTGCTGGAAAGTCTACAGACCAATACGCCGGTGCTGGTGATGGGCACCAACATCGCATCGTCACTGCTTGGAAAGACTGGTGGGGCCCTTCATGAGACTCCTCAGCAGGCGGATGTGTTTAAGCCCCTGACTCGCTACGTAGCGCGCGTTACCCGGCCGGACGAAATTCCAGGGGCGATCGCAGCGGCGGTCGAGATGATGCGCGGCCCCCTGCCGGGGCCGGCATTCATCGAGATCCCGACTGACTTCCTGGCAGCCCCGGTAAGCGCAGCAGTTCCTCAGCCGGCAGAGGCGGGACGTCTATCGCCACGCGATCTTACTGCGGCTGCCGCCTTGATTGCCGGCAGCAAGACGCCTGCAGTTGTGCTGGGAGCGGGAGTGCGTGCCTGCACGGAAGCGGTGCGCAGTCTCGCGGAGAGGCTCGGCAGCCCGGTCTTTACCACCACCAGCGGCAAAGGCATGATCGCGGATGACCATCCTTTGGCCATGGGCTGCATCTCGCGCCTGGGCGCGGTGCAGGAAGTGCTGAACCGCAGCGACCTGCTGATATCGCTGGGGGCAAAGCTCACCGAATTCGATACTGGGCGCTTCCAGCTGCAACTGCCGGGGCGCCACCTGCAGATCGTGTCCGACGCGAATTATCCAGGGGATCGCATACCGGCCACCGCCTCCGTAGCAGGCGACATCGGCGCCATTGCAGAAAGCCTGGCCGCTCAAGTCCAGCCTCGTCCGGGCTGGTGCGATATTGCCGGCATCCGCGCTCAGGAGCGCGAGCGGCTCCGCGCTTTGAACTCAGACGCGTTTTCCGCGCTGGAGGCGCTGCGCGAGGCTCTGGATCGCGATGACGTGGTGGTCAACGACCAATCTATCCTGAACTACTGGGCGTCAGCGTTCTTTCCGGTGATGGCCCCGGAAACGTTTCTCTACCCAACCGGCTCGGGGACACTGGGCTACGCGCTTCCCGCTGCTGTAGGCGCTGCTTGCGCCATGGTGGAATCCGGCCGGCAGCGGCGAATCGTGTGCATCGCGGGCGACGGCGGCTTCCAGTACACGCAGCACGAACTGGCTACGCTGGTGCAGTATGGCCTGCCGGTAAAGATCCTGCTGGTGAACGATCAGGCCTACGGCATCATCGGATTCCTGCAGCGGTCGTTGTTCGGGAAAACGCACGAGGTTGCGCTGAAGAATCCGGATTTCTGCCGCGCCGCGGAAGCCTACGGAATTCGCGCGCAGCATGCAACCACGCTTGATGACCTTCGCAGCGCGATGCCCGGTTGGCTTAATTCGCCAGGCCCGGCGCTGCTGGAATGGCGCACGGAGTTGAAAGCGCCATGGGAGGTAGGGGCCATCATTCGTCCCAACTTGCCCGAAGCGCAGAGAAAGTAGGAAAGGTGATTCGCCATCCGGGGCTTCGCGTTCTTTTCCCGGCGTTTCAAAAGATCTAGTGGCCAACGGTGCTGTTTGTACCTGGTCGTAATGGCAGTGCCGCTGGAAGATTGAATACAATTTCGTAGGAAGCAGGCGCCTGCGGGCGCATATTCCTCCCTGCGGTAGGAATGACACTTGTCGAGGGAGGCCACCAGGAAATCCATGAACATCCCATTAACCCCAATACGTTTTTTGCGCTACGCCAGACAGCAGTTTCCGCAGAAGACAGCCATCGTGTGCGGTGAGCAGCGCTTTACCTACATACAGTTTGCCGACCGGGCTGCGCTCCTGGCGGGAGCGCTGCGTGCTATGGGAGTCCAAGCCGGCGACCGAGTAGCTTTTCTCAGCGCCAACTGCCACCGCCTGCTCGAAGCCTATTACGGCGTCCTGGAGGCGGGCGCTGTCCTGCTTCCGCTCAATATCCGCCTGGCGGCAAACGAACTGGCCTACATCCTGAACGATTCGGAGACCAAGGTCCTTTTCTACGAAAAACAGTTCGCTCCGCTGGTGGAGGGTTTTCGCAAAGAATTGAAGTCGGTTCGGACCTACATCCTGCTCGATGCCAAGCCGGAGAACGAATGGACGCTGCCAGAGAATTATGAGGAGCTTCTGGCGGGCGCGCAGCCCTTCCAGGCCGATCTCATGCAAGTGGACGAAAATGCGCTGGGCGAGTTGTTCTACACCAGCGGCACCAGCGCCAATCCCAAAGGGGTGATGCTGACCCATCGCAACATCTACTTGCACGCGATGGGCCCGCTGCTGGCGTTTAAGACCGGCAGCGAAGCAATCGAGTTGCACACCATTCCTTTGTTTCACGCCAACGGGTGGGGCGCGGCGCACTCCTTGACGTACGTCGGCGCAACTCACGTGATGATCCAGAGGTTCGAGACCAACGAGGTCTTCCGGCTGATCCAGAAAGAACGGGTGACGGCCTGCAGTCTGGTGCCGACCATGGCCACGGCGCTGGTGAACTGTCCCGATCGCCCCAAGTACGATTTGAGCTCGCTGAAGCGGGTAACCGTCGGAGGCGCGGCTTCGTCACCGACGCTGGTGCGCGAAGTGGAAGCCCGGCTCGGCTGCACATGCTTCTCCGGCTACGGGCTCACCGAGACTTCGCCCCTGCTCACCATTTCCAACATGAAGCAGGGCGTGCGCTGGGATGAAGGCGAGCGGCATGAGGGCCAGGCGCGCACCGGCTATGCCATACCCGGCGTGGAGATTCGTGTTGTGGACGGCGACGATAAAGACGTGCCGCACGACGGCAAGAGCATCGGTGAAGTGATTGCGCGTAGTGACGGCGTCATGGCGGGCTACTGGAAGCAGCAGCAGGCCACGGCCGACGTCATGCGCGGCGGATGGTTTCACACTGGGGACATGGCCACCATGGACGAGAACGGCTACATCCTGGTGGTGGACCGCAAGAAGGACATCATCGTCAGCGGCGGCGAGAACATCTCCTCTCTGGAGGTCGAAAAAGCAATGTGCGCGCACCCTGCTATCTATGAAGTCGCGGTGATTCCCGTACCCGACCAGCGCTGGGGCGAGGCGCCCAAGGCCCTGGTGGTGCTGAAGCCGGGAGCGCAAGCAACTGCGGATGAGTTGCTGGAGTTTACGCGCGGACGCCTGGCCCACTACAAGTGCCCGCGCTCGGTTGACTTCCTGGAAGCGCTGCCCAAGACCGGCACGGGCAAGATCCTGAAGAAAGAGCTGCGCAAGAGGTACTGGTCGGGGACGGAGAGCATCCGGCCAGAAATGGCAACGCGCAAATAGATGACTGTTCCCTTGAGGAGATGCGAATGGCAAAACGGGTGGTGGATTCACCGGACGCGTTGAAAGAGCTGGTTGGACAGGAGCTGGCTGTAACCGGATGGTTCACCATGAACCAGGACCGCATTCAGCAATTTGCGGATGCCACGCTCGATCACCAGTGGATCCACGTGGACGTGGAGCGTTCCAAGCGCGAGTCGCCGTTCGGCGCGCCCATCGCTCACGGGTTTCTGACGCTCTCGCTGCTGCCCCACCTCATGCACGAAGCCCTGGAGATGAAGAACGGCATCCGCATGGGCGTGAATTACGGACTCAACCACCTGCGCTTCGTTTCTCCGGTGCGCGCCGGCAGCAAGCTGCGCGGGCGTTTTACCCTGAAGTCAATCAAAGATGTTCCCCAGAACGGACTTGAAGCGGTGTACAAAGCCACAATCGAAGGCGAGAACGCGGAGAAGCCGTTTGTGGTGGCGGAGTGGGTGGTGAGGTATTACAGGTAGGGCTTGTTAAGCAGAGGGTGTGCCCCCTCAGATGTGATTTTCCTGCATCGCCCGTAGCGCCACGCTCAGCAAAGCCTTCGTGACTTCGCCCATGTTGGCGAAGCGCTCGTCCTTAGTGAAGCCGTGGTAATAGCGGTAGTAAATCTGCTGGATGATCACCGCAGTCTTGAACAGGGCGAAGACGTAATAAAAAACGATGTTGGAGACTTCGCGTCCCGTCTTTGCCTGGTAACGCTCCAGCATCTGCATGCGGGTCAGGCTGCCGGGCAGTGAGGTGGGGCCCCAGCGCGCCGGACGAACGTCCGCGGGATCGTCGGCCTGCACCCAGTAGGCCAGCGCGGTTCCAAGATCGGTGAGCGGATCGCCCAGGGTGCACATCTCCCAGTCGAGGACGGCCACGATCCTGGTGATGTCATCGCAGCCCAGCACCATGTTGTCGTACTTGTAGTCGTTGTGGACCAGGCTGGCGCCGGTCTGGGCGGGCATCTGCGCGCGTATCCAGGCGGAGATGGTCTCAACCTCCGGAAGATCGTGAGTCCTGGAGCCGTAGTAACGCTCGATCCAGCCCTTGACCTGGCGCTCCACGTATCCCTGCGGCTTGCCGAGATCACTGAGGCCGAGAGCCTGGTAGTCCAGCTGATGCAGCGCGGCAAGGTTGTCGATGAACGATTCACTCAGGCGCTTCGCCGTCGGTGGATCCAGTGGAAGGCCGGGGGGCACCTCGCGGCGCAGAATGATGCCGTGGACGCGCTCCATCACGTAAAAAGGAGCGCCGATGACGGATTCGTCAGTGCAGTGGAGCAGCGGTTTGGGGGCGGGATAAGCCGAGTACAGCTTGCTGAGCACGTGATATTCGCGACCCATATCGTGCGCGCTCTTCACCTTGCTGCCGAAGGGCGGCCTCCGCAGAACCATTTCTTTGTCGCCGAGGCTGACGGAGTAAGTGAGGTTGGAATGCCCGCTGGGAAACTGCCGCACCGCCAGCGGCCCGGGGAGATCGGGAAAATGGCTGTGCAGGTAAGGCTCTAGTTTGGCGATGTCCAGTTCTTCGCCGGAGCGGATCTTTGCCGCATGATCTTCAAAGTCGCCGAAACTCGAAGGGCGTGCTGCCATATCGTCCGTTGATGCCTCTTTTTTGATCACCGGTAGGTAATAAACTCCGGATCAGTGAGATGTGGATTCGCATTATACGTGCTGAGGGTGAAGCGTTCGGGGGAGAAGAGAAATTCGCTATAGGCGGAGTTGCGCATCATCCACGCCGATTTCAACGTGCCGTCGATGGAGAGATCCAGCGCCTTCTTCATGGCCACACCGCCCGGGCCGCCGGAGCTGAAGATCACCAGGTTGCGCCCGCCGTTTCCGTTGTCCAGCAGGCGCTCCAAACCACGCTGCACCCGGGTGCAGAAGTCCGCCCAGGGCTCAATGCCGGGGACTTCAAGCTCGCGTCGCGCCCAGCGTCCGATCACGACCTCGAAGACGCGCTGGAAGGTCCGGAAGCGGTCATCGGTTCCTCTGGCGTCCTGGAAGTCCTGATGCAGACGGCGCACGTGATCATCTGTTTTCAGCAGGCCGGCGAGGGCATGCTCCAGCACGGCCTCGGCTTTGAACTCATCGAAATCGGCGACTATCACCGGCTCCGGCCAGTCAAGGCCTGCCTGCCTGTAGACTTCGCCGACGATGCCGGCGGTATCGCGTTGTCGTTTGCGCGGGCCGGTATAGACAAGGTCGAAAACCACGCCGAGACCAGCCCAATACTCGCCCAGCAGGCGGCTCTGGGCTTCGCCTTTCGTAGAGAGCCGGTCGTAGTCGGGCTCGAGAAAAGACGCTTGTCCGTGCCGCACAATGAAGAGACGGCCCATTCGCTATGAAGTGCTCCGCATGAATTGCGAAAACCACGAGGATAGCACGTGACCATAAATGAATCCATGAGCCGTCGAAGGCGAAGGCATGCGGAGGTCGAGAGCATCGCTGTTAAGGCCGAGTCTCTTGCATCAATGCTTGGTATCGCCCGAGCTCTGCGCGATGGGCCGAGCTGGAATTGTCACCTTTGCGTTGGCCGTTCCAATCCGCCCACTGCCGTTGTCACGGACGCCGAGGCGCAGCACGTAATCTCCGGGATCGAGGGCCAAGGCCTCATTACACGGGAAAAACCGCTGCATCACCATCTGGAAGGCGTCGGGCTTCAGAGCGGCGTCGAAAGTGTTTCCCTGAATCTTTACCGGCTCGCCTTTGAGCGTAAACGCCTGAGCAGTGCAGTCGATGCTGGCGTGCTCGAGCCCATCCGACCGCAGGTCGAAGCCGATAGTGCCGGGGTCGATGCCATAGTTGATCACCAGCTTGTTGCCGGTTTGATCAGACGGAGGAATCGCCACGGCGCGAAAAATCATGGCGGTTGAAACCGGATAGTCCAGGCTGAGCGCCTGGCCGAAATCCATGGCCTGCTGCCTGGGATCGAGTTTTGCATAGCCCTTGGGATCAAGGGCAAAGTAGCCTGCGCGGTAGCGAAGCTTCAGACCAGGACGGCCTACCTTCACGGAGACGCGGCGAAATTTGCCGTTCCAATCTTTATTTTCGGGGTAATAACCCAGGGTGTAGTAGGTCGAACCGTCATTCATGCCGTCGCGTATTGAGCTCGCGAGGTCGTTGCGGTTGTAAAAAGCCTTGCCGCCCGTTTCCTCGGCTACTGTGTTCATTGTGGAGTGGATCCCTAATTGAGCGTCAGACGTACGGTCCAACTCAGTCCCTATGGCACCCCGCTGCTCTTCGCGCGTCCCGGCCACCATCCCGGTAGCAGTTCTACCGATATAGTTTCCGTTGCTGTCGGTGTTGCTGAGCGAAGAGTACATGTCGAAGTTGACCAGCGCACCGGCGTCGATGGGATAGACAGCCACGCGTGCATTGCTGAGCGCATTGCCGATCCGTTCCATCTCATCCTCGTAGTTGCTCAACACCGGACCGGAGGCAGACCTCGGCGCATTCGAGGAAAGGGCATCCAGGTTCGTGAAAATCGCGCTCGGGAACGCGGACGAGACCCAGATGAGATTCTTGCGCCCCGGATACCCGGACAGGGCCCGGGCCAGCGACTTCAGCGCGGCTACAGTCATCGCCACTCTCTGATCCGTCTGAAATGCGGCATTCTCCTGCTGAAAGGCCTGAATCTGCGCGACTACGTTTCCGAGTCCCATCTCGGCCAGAGATGAAGCGATCGCCGCGTCCAGATAAGGGGCAGAGGGACTTCCGGACGGACTGTCCAGCAAATGCGATGCTTGGCCCTTACTCTCCGCGACGGCCCGCTTCAGCAGACTGGGATCGGTGGTGAAATCCTGCAGCAGTCGCAGCTTGGCGCCGAGAGCATAAACGGCGACCGGTTGTCCCGCGGGAAGCTTCTCCAGGTACTTGAGCATCTCCTGGCGGACATACTTCTGCTTTGTTAGATCGGTATTCAATCCATCCAGAAGGAGCACGCTCAGGGCTTTGTCAGACTTGAAGCCGGGGATGTTGGAAAACATGTTGGGCGTAGATTTGGGGGCTTCCGGCGAGGGAATGGCCTGTCCTGGCTGCTGGAAGGTGAATACACGAACAGACTGGGGAGCGCCTTCTTCCGTTACCGTGAAGTCTTCGGCCTTAAGGTCGGTTACAGGTAGTCCTTTGTGGTCCAACACCACCACATCGAAAACCACCAGGCGCGTAGATACTTTCAGTGTCGGCAGTGGCGAAGATGGCTGGGAGTCTTGCTTAGTGGTATCCTGCGCGGCTTGAGGAGAATTCCCAGGTGTCGATTGGGCAAAAGCAAAAACAGTTGCAACCAGCAGAGCAAAATGAAGGAAGGCTTTCTTCAACTGGCGGTTCATGCTCACATCTCTCCCAAAACTCGAATCACAACCATGCCGCGTCGCGCAGCCGCAGATGTTTAGAGAAAGACAAACATTCAGGCTGATGGGGGCGAACGTCATCCTAGCAGGTTGCGGACGGCACAGCCACGGGAAAAGCCTTTTGTTGGAAAGTCGAACGAAGACCCCGCGCGCTACAGACGCTTACTGAAGACGCAGGTCGACGCCGTTGGTCGCGTTCGCCTGGTCGGTGGCCGCCTTATCCAAATCAGCCAGCGGGATTTTCTTCGGCGTGTGCGCATTCATGACATAAAGATTGTCGCCGACGATGGCATAGTTCTGGGTGGTGATGCGACGGCCGTCGCGGAAAACAAAGGCGGTGGAGTCGGCCGGGGGCTGCGCGGTTATTGAGCCCTGCTGTTGCGGTCGCGGCGCTGCCTGCTGGCGTTCCTGCTGCTGCATCTCGTCAATCCTGTCGGAGAGCCGCTGAACCTCAAGCGCCAGCTCCATGCTGGTTGCGTCGCGATTGTCGTTCTGAACAGCTTCCTGCGCCGGCTGCGAATAGGTATCCCCGTAGAAAGGATCAAAAAGCGGATAACCGTAAGGGTAGAACAGGCCGGAGTTCAGGAGAAAGCGGTTCCGGCAATGGAAGCCGTCGAAACAGTCACGCCGGCCGAAAAAGGGACGGCGATGAAAACGGCCGTTGCCAACGATCAGGCGGCCAGATCGCGCTGAGCGAAATGAGCTCGAAGGCCTAACTGCTCCTGTGGGCCGGCCAATGGCAGGACGCCCGGCTGCCAAGCCTCCGCCGACACGGGCTGGAGCCGCCGGACGAGCCGACATACTTCTACCACCCATGCCTCTACCACCCACGGCTCGCTGAGCATGGCCGGCGAGCGGCAGAAGTATCAAAACCAGGAACGCTGCGAGGGGTTTGGGGACTAGCGTACTCATACAAATAAGTTTAGTACTGCGCCGGACGGCTGATTAAAACTATTTCCCGTGTGTTTTCAACTATCGCCGCAACCTGTTTCAGCTTGTCCTAGCGTGATGCCCCGGTTAACGCATATTCCGTTGAGCTGGTCGAACGTTTGCCGCCTTTAATCAAATCCGCGGCTTTTTCCGCGATCATGATAGTAGGAGCATTGGTGTTGCCGCCGATGATGGTCGGCATGATGGAAGCATCGACCACGCGCAAACCCTCCACGGCGCGGACGCGCAGCTCGGAGTCTACCACCGCCATGGAGTCGGACCCCATCTTGCAGGTGCCCACCGGGTGATAGAGCGTTTCACCGTATTTCCGGATGTGATCGCGAAGAGCCTTGTCGTCCGTCGCCAGCGGGCCGGGAACCAGCTCGCGTTTTCGATAGCGCGCCAGCGCAGGAGCGGCAGCCAGAGTGCGCGCCAGCTTTACGCCCTGCAGCATGGCATCAGTGTCGCGCGAGTCGGCAAAATAATTGGCGCGAATCACTGGCGAGTCCAGCGGGTTGCTGGAGCGCAGCGTGATGCGCCCGCGGCTAAAAGGACGGATCAAAGTCGGTCCAAAGGTGAAGGCGTGCTCCTTGATACGCTGGAAGCCGTGCTCGATGAAGTAGCCGGGCGCGAAATGGTATTGGATATCGGGAGCCGGAGCGCTCGCGGAAGTCTTGATGAAGCCGCCGCCCTCGCCGACGTTGGAGGTCAGGGGGCCGTTCTTAAAAGCCATATAGCGCATCAGATTACCCAGAGTCTCCGCGCTGGCCAGAGAAATGGGCTCGGTACATTCGTACGCCAGAGCCACCGACGGGTGGTCCTGAAGATTGCTGCCTACGCCGGGGAGGTCGCAGGTGACGGGGATATCCAGCGTGCGCAGATGATCTGCCGGCCCGATCCCGGCCAGCATGAGAAGCTGCGGTGAGCCGATGGCCCCGGCGCACAGGATGATTTCGCGTTCCGCCCGCTCCTGCTTGCTGTTGTGCTCCTGCTGGAAGCTGACCAGCGCGGCGCGCTTGCCTTCAAAAAGTATGTCGAAGGCCTGGACGCCGGTGCGCACAGTGAGGTTGGGCCGCCGCATTGCCGGGCGCAAAAATGCCGCCGCCGCGCTGCAACGCCGCCCCTGAAACTGCGTGACCTGGTAAATACCGAAACCTTCCTGATCCTGCCCGTTGAAGTCAGGATTGCGCTTGAATCCTGATTGCTCGGCGGCTTCCACAAAGGCCTGGGAGAGCCGGTTGGCGCAGCGCAGTTCGGACACATGCAGCGGACCACCAGAACCGTGATATTCAGAGGGGCCGCGCTCCTGGTCCTCAGACTTCTTGAAATATGGCAAAGCATCGGAGTAACCCCAGCCGGCGTTGCCCAGATCGCGCCATTGGTCGTAATCGTGGCGGTGGCCGCGGATGTAGATCATCGCGTTCAGGGAGCTGCTGCCGCCCAGTACTTTGCCCCGGGGCCAGTACAAATTGCGGTTTCCCAGCTGCGCTTCAGGCTCGGTGTAATACGCCCAGTCGCACGGTCCCTTGAAGAGCTTGGAAAAAGCCGCGGGCATATGGATCTCTTTGCGGGTATCGGGGCCCCCGGCTTCAAGAAGCAGAACTTTGACAGTGGGATCTTCGCTCAGACGGTTGGCAAGCACACATCCGGCAGAACCTGCGCCTACGATGATGTAGTCATACATGGGTAAGCTTCCTTGTCGGCGCAAAATTGTACCCTTTAATTGGACGCGGCAGGGCCGGAAACGTGCGCCACTTTCAACCGCACTCGGCAAACAGCATGTTTGCAGCCTTGCTGCGCGTCTTTTTCTTCCAGGCCGCGAAGAGTTCCGCGTAGGACGAGGTAATGTAGGCGGATTTGGCAATGTCCAGCCGGCGGGCGGTGGTGTCAATCCAGGAGGGCAGACCCTCAATCTCGCCGAAGTCGCCGATGGGGGTTTCGTCGATCAACACGTGCCCGACGCCGTCACTCCACTCGCTGCGGTACTTCTCATAGGCAAGGACGGCCTTGAAACCGGCAGCCTCCAGGATTGCGGAAAGCACCTGGCCGTCAACAATGCCGGTTTCGATCTCTCGCCGGGATTTGTAGCGCTGGGAGGCCGTCCGTGCCCCCTTTTTGTCCTTATAGGTGACCGTCCAGGTCTGGCCGTATTTGCGAACACGGAGGATGGCCTCCCGGCGGCGAAGAGGGAACCGAGGGAGGTCATAGAGGGTATTCAGCTCGTGGGTCCGAGGTGTGACAGTCCGGAAGCCGGCAGCGGGCAAGGCCCGGGCCAGTGTCTGAATGTCGGCAATTCGGAACTTGATCTCAACTTCCTGGGGCTGATCGGCCATAACGGGCAGTATAGAGGCAAGACGAGAGGCTAAGTCGAATACAGGCAATTATCTAAGGTTAAGACCTTAGACCTCGGACATTTTAGAGGTGAAAACCATTCGTCCAGGAATCAGACAGGCATCCGAGATATGCAAAATGCCTTCTAAATTGTGCACCCAGTAGGTAACGCCGGGAACCTCAAAAACAGCACCGAGGTGACGATAGTCTCGGAACGAACGCTTTTTGGCGGGTTTTTTAAGCACGGGAGCCACAGTCGGGTCCTTAACATAGCTGTGGTGAAATGGCAACAGGTTTTGTCGGGGTGAAGAGAAGGCGATTGCTAATTTTTCCTTCAGTTTCATACAATTATGGCAACTAGTTCTTGGGGGGACCGAAGTGGAAGTTACTCTTAAAAGGAGTTTGTATGAACCGAGTACTGTCCAGTCTGGCGGCGACTTTCGTAATAGTCGCCAACATGGCGGCGGCGCCCGTTCCAAACCACCAAGATCAGAAGACCCCAGGTAAGACTCTCCCAAAGACCGCCAATTCCAAACCGTCGGCCGCGGCCCGTAAGACCTCCAGGGCGGCCCGGAAGCCTGAGGTAAAACCCTATCAGGTAGGCGTGGCGTCCTGGTACGGCAAGCAGTTTCACGGCAAGACGACGGCCAGCGGCGAGGGGTTTGACATGTTCGAGCTCACAGCCGCCCACCGGCAGCTTCCGCTGGGAACCTACGTAAAGGTCACGAACCTGAGAAACGGGAAATCGGTGATAGTCCGGGTCAACGACCGCGGTCCCTACGTTATGGACCGGATCATGGACCTGAGCTACTCAGCAGCCCGCATGCTCAACTTCCGCGACGGCATTGAGCGCGTGCGCCTGGATGTGGTCCAGCCGCAAACCGTGGCCATGGCGCGCGGCAACTAAGCTCAACCCGGCAACTTTCGTACTATACTGGCCCTGATGCCAGCGAAAACTCTTGAGACGCTCTCCTCCCTGCGTTCCCAAGGCAAGCCGGAGATGCGTTACCGGCTGATTGTGGCCCTTGACGTCCCCACCGCTGCTGCTGCTCGGGGGGTGGTGACAAGGATCGGCAACGCAGCCGGCGCTTATAAGGTCGGGCTGCAGCTTTTCACGGCCGAAGGCCCTGATTTCGTCAGGGAGCTAGTGGCTTCCGGGCGCAAGGTTTTCCTGGACCTCAAACTCCATGACATCCCCAATACCGTGGCCCATGCGGCAAAAGCGGCCAGTCAGCTGGGCGTAAGCATGCTTACCGTCCACGCTGCCGGCAGCAGGGAAATGCTGCGGGCAGCCGTCGAGGCTGCCGGAAGTACGTCAATACTGGCGGTTACGGTGCTGACCAGCTTCAAGCAGGACGACCTGCACGAAATCGGGATTCCGGCGCAGCTGCCGGATCAGGTCTTGCGCATGGCCTCGCTGGCCAGGGACTGCGGCTGCGCAGGTGTGGTGAGTTCGGCGCGGGAGACGGCCATGCTCCGCCAATCGATGGGCGAAGGCCTGCTCATCGTAAATCCGGGGATCCGGCCGGCAGGAGCGGGGCTAGACGATCAGGAGCGAGTGGCCACACCGGCAGCAGCTATAGCGGCCGGGGCGTCGCACATCGTGGTAGGCCGGCCAATCACCCAGGCCGACGATCCCGCAAGAGCCGCGGAAAAGATCGTTCAGGAGATGGAACAGTCGCAAAGTTCCCGTCCAGTGGATTAGGATGGAAGCCGCCACCGGCACTAACTTGAGGTGACCGCCATGCGCAGTACGCTATTCGCTTTTGTGATCGCCGCCGTTCTGCCTGCCTCAGCCCAGACACCTTCAGCCGATCCCGGAAAGCTTGAAAACTCGAGCGCGCCCGCGGCCCAGGCCTCCCAACCGGCCGCTGCGCCCGCAAATGTGCAGGCATCCGACGCGGCGCCGGCGCCAGCCCCGCAGAACACGCGGCAGATCACCCTTCCCGCGGGCACGGAAGTCCTGCTGCAGCTGAAGAATGCGATCGATACCAAGAGCGCAAGGATAGGCGATGGCGTGTATTGCCAGACTACTTTCCCCGTGGTGGTGGACAACATCATGATCATCCCGCCCGGGTCGTACGTGAAGGGCGAGATTACACGCGTGCAGCGAGCCGGCAGGTTGTCTGGGCGGGCGGAGATCCTGTTTCACTTTGACAGCGTGATCTTTCCGACCGGCTACACGGTGGAGATGCCGGGAAGCATCCACGGCGATTCGGGAACCCACAACGGCAAAGTGGCAGACGACGAGGGCACGGTCAAGACTGAAGGTCATGACAAGCTGAAGAAGTTGCCCGATGTCGGTCGCGATGCGGAATACGGATCGATCGGCGGCGTGATTGCCAGCGGTAGCCTGAACGGCGCGCGGATCGGCGGCGGCATTGGAGCGGTAGCCGGCCTGGCGACTATGCTTCTCACGCGCGGATCGGATGTACGCATCGAGTCGGGAGCAGCGCTTACCATGCGGCTGCAGCGGCCGCTGGTGGTGGATGTGGAGGCGACCTCAGCGCAGGCCGGAACGCAGGTGGTGCCGCGGCAGACCAACACGCGTCTGCCTATGCCGGCGAGCGCGAACAAGCCCCAATAATAAGTGCCCAATCGGGAAGAGTCCGAGAGAATGAGAGGCGGAACCTGCCGTACGGAGCTTATTCGACTTTTTTAAACGGAACTCGATATCCGCCGAATAATTTGTTTGATTACGAACCTGGCAGGCGTATAACAGGCCCATCACCGGACTGAGGTCCGTTACGAAACTGAAGTTTCTTCTTGCCCAAGACGGATTATTTGCTTTTTCTAAAAATCAATAGGCAGCCCGCCAAAGGCTACCAATTTTTGTATTCCTGCTTTAGTGTTCTGGTGTAAGTGGCTGTTTTTGCAATGGCATCGCGACCTACATGACTTGGAACCCCGAATGCTTCATAGTCCCTAACTGAACAAAGAATGGACCCGTTGCGCGACCGCGATGCTGATTCATGGGGAGCCCAGATCTCCCGCTGGTCTGTCTTGGTTTTACGGACTTATTCACGAACTTCTTGTATCGTTGCTCATTCCTGAAGGAGGAATAGAAATGTCAAGATGCAAAGCCCTCTCCCTGTGGATGCTGGCGCTGCTTCTGCTAGCGGTGCCAGTGTTCGGGCAGACCACAGCCAGTATCAAAGGCAATGTGACCGATCCCGCCGGGGCTGCCGTGGCGGGCGCAAAGATAACAGTCAAAGGCGTGGGCATCGAGCGTGGCACGCAAACCAACGGCAGCGGCGACTACGAAGTCCCCGCGCTTCCTCCTGGCGTCTACAGCGTGCAGGTTGAACAGGGCGGATTCCAGACGGAAATCGCCAAGAGTGTGGTGCTGGAAGTCAGCACCAACATTGTTCAGAATTTTTCCCTGAAGGTGGCGGCGGCAAACGAGGTAATTACCGTTGAGAGTACAGCTCCAATCATTGAGGCCACTACGATTACAGTGGGCCAGACCATCACCCAGCAAACCGTGCAGGAGCTGCCGCTCAACGGTCGGCACTTCGTAGATCTGGCGTTGCTGGTACCGGGCAGCGTGACGGCTCCGCAAAACGGCTTCCTAACGGCTCCGCTGCGCGGACAAGGCGCATTCGCCGTCAATACTGCGGGCATGCGCGAAGACGCTGTGAACTGGACCGTAAACGGCATCAACCTGAACGACATGGTCCAGAACCAGGTGACGTTCCAGCCGACCATCAACACGGTTTCCGAATTCAAGGTCGACAATTCCACCTATAGCGCCGAATACGGCCGCAACGCCGGCGCGATCGTTACTATCGCCTCGCGCTCGGGCACGGATAGCTATCACGGCGAGTTGTACGACTACATCCGCAACGACTATTTCGATGCGCGCAATGCGTTCAATCGTGTCACCACTTCTTCGGGTGCGCCCAATCCGATCGCGCCGTTTAAGCGCAACCAGTTCGGCGGTGATTTTGGCGGACCGATCAAGAAAGGAAAGACGTATTTCTTCCTGACTTATGAAGGTGAGAGGCACCGTCAAGGGTTGCCAGTCAATAGCCCAGTATTCACGGATGCGCAGCGGACCGCGATCCAGGCTGGGGGAAGCCCCATTCCGAACGCGATTCTAGGATTAATTCCCCGCGCGAATGGCGTCATTGGCGCCTCTCCTGTTCCGAATGCGTTCATTGGAGCGGCGACGGCGCCAGTCAACATCGACCAGGGTACGGTGGACTTCAACCACAATTTCAGCGATTCTGATCGATTGCACGGTTATTGGGTGTACCAGCACGATCTGCGGCAGGAAGCCACGGCGGGAACGACCCTTACCGGTTTCGGCGATACCCGCGAAGGTAAGCGCCAGGTTTTGACCTTGGGCGAAACTCACGTGTTTACTCCTGCGCTCGTGAACGAAGCGATCCTGGGCTTCAACCGCATTCATATCACGTTCCTGCCCAACAACACTACGGATCCTAACAGTCTGGGGTTGGCTTCAACCCTTGGGCCGAACGAGTTGTTCATGCCCACTATCATTGTCAACCTTCCAGCTCCCGGTCCAACAGGCCTGCAATTCGGCGACGAGCGCAACTTCCCCCAGGGACGCGGGGACACGACGCTCGCGTTCGCGGATAATGTGAGCTGGGTTCGCGGCCGCCACTCCTGGAAGTTCGGAACAGAGTTCCGCGATTTCCGGAATGGCAACTTCAACAGCGACCCCGGCCAGTTAGTTTTTACATCCTTCGCTGATTATGTTGGCGGAATCGCTGATACTTCGGCCAGAACGGTGGGCAACGTTGCCAATCGCATAACCCAAAATGCGTTGGATTTTTATGGGATGGACAGCTTCAAACTGAAACCTTACTTCACGCTGGAATTGGGAATTCGTTATGCGTGGAACATGACTCCGTCTGAAGCCAAAAACCGGTTTGTCAATTTTGATCCAGCGACGGTTTCACTGATAGCGGTAACGCAGCCTTATGGGGAGAACAACAAGAATTTCCAACCGCGCGTGGGTTTTGCCTGGGATCTGTTCCATACCGGCAAGACTGTACTGCGCGCAGGCTATGCCTATCAGGTAGATGAACCCATCACCGGCGTTGTTACGGGATTATCCTCTAATCCGCCATTTGCTCTGCCGATAAGCATCGGGGCACCAACGCCACTGGCTGGTCTTACTCCGTTATTCAACGGCCCGCCTAGCAGTATCGCGCCGATTTTCGTGAATCCTAATTTCAAGGACGCAAATGTACAGTCCTGGAACATGAATATCCAACAGGAGATCACGCGTTCCAGTTCGATTATGGTGGGCTATTTTGGAAACAAAGGCACGCACCTGGAGGACGATATCAACCTGAACCAAACCCGGGTTTTGGGCACAGGGGCACTCAAAATACCTCCAGCTAACGCCAACCTGCCTTTTCCAGCGTTGTCGGCATCAAGCCCATTTCTTGCGGGAGTGCCGCTCGCAGCGTCGATGACGGCTCGCGAAAGCGGTAGCAACTCCAACTACAACGCCCTGTGGCTCACGGCCACGCAGAAGATGTCGCACGGGCTGCAGATCAGCGGGTCGTACACCTATGCGCACTCGATCGACGACGTTTCGCGAAATAACGGCGGAGTGCAGTTCCAGGACAGCACAGACATCTTCCGTAGCCGGGGCAATTCGGACTTCGACGTACGCCACAGATTCATTGCCAATGCCATTTACGATCTGCCGTTTAAGGGCAACCGCCTAGTGACCGGCTGGGAGGTCACGCCCATCGTTACCTGGCAGACTGGAAATCCTTTTAACATTGTGTTGGCCACGAACAGCATCAATGGCCTGGGCAACACAGTCACTCCTAATGCGAGCGGTCCGATTATCATCAGCCACAATCCTCTCGGCCAGTGGATTGCGAATCCCGGAGTACTCTCAGCACCGGTAAATAGTTTCGGCAGCCTTGGTCGAAATCAGGTCTACGGCCCCGGCTTCGCCAACATTGACTTCGGTTTGGCGAAGAACACGAAAATCACGGAACGAGTAAACCTGCAGATCCGCGCAGATGCATTTGACCTCACGAATCATCCAAACTACGGCCAGCCCGGGCCGCAGGCGGGAGGTTACCTAAACGCTGTCTTTTCGGGTGCCGCGAGCTTTTCGACGATCAACAGCACGCGCTTTCCTCCGGGCGACTCCGGATCGTCGCGGCAGTTGCAGCTGGCGGTGAAGCTGCAGTTCTAAGCTTTTCCGGTCTGAAAGACCCGGGCGTACCGCTTTCCGGTACGCCCAATTTTTTTTGCTAGAAGCCGGCCGGGTTTCAGCGGAAGTTTTCCCGCCCCATGGGCAAGAAAAGGCACAGGCAAGAGTGCCTGTGCCACACGGGTATCGGCTGAGAATAGAGCTGGGTCGGCAAAAAGAAGCCCCGCCTTGCGACGGGGCTTTTAGTCTTTGATTGGGTAAGGTTACATTCCGGGATAGCCGCCGTGCTCGCCGGGGCCGCCGGCCGGAGCTTTCTTCTCTTCCGGCACGTCGGAGACCAGGGCTTCGGTGGTCAGCATGAGAGCCGCGATCGAGGCCGCGTTCTGCAGCGCGGTACGGGTGACCTTGGTAGGATCGATGACGCCGGCTTTCACCAGGTCTTCGAACTTATCAGTCTGGGCGTTGTAGCCGAAGCTGTGGTCTTTGGACTCGCGAATCTTGCCGACCACAATGGCGCCCTCTTCCCCGGAATTGATAACGATCTGGCGCAACGGCTCTTCGAGCGCGCGGCGGACGATGTTGCAGCCGGTCTGCTCGTCGTCGTTCTTGAACTTCATATCGTCGAGAGCGGACTGGCAGCGCACCAGGGCCACGCCGCCACCGGGCACGATGCCCTCTTCCACGGCCGCGCGAGTCGCATGCATTGCGTCTTCCACGCGGGCTTTCTTTTCCTTCATTTCGGTTTCGGTCGCGGCGCCGACTTTGATCACGGCCACGCCACCGACCAGCTTCGCCAGCCGCTCCTGCAACTTCTCACGGTCGTAGTCGCTGGTGGTCTTGTCGACCTGGCTGCGGATCTCGCGCACGCGGCCTTCGATCTCGTTGCCCTTGCCTTTACCTTCGACGATGGTTGTGTTGTCCTTGTCGATGGTCACTTTCTTGGCGCGGCCCAGATCGTTAACCTGCACGTTCTCCAGCTTGATGCCCAGGTCTTCGGTGATGGCTTTGCCGCCGGTCAGGATTGCGATGTCCTGCAGCATGGCCTTGCGGCGGTCGCCAAAGCCCGGCGCCTTTACGGCGCAAACCTGCAGCGTGCCGCGCAGCTTGTTGACCACCAGGGTGGCCAGCGCTTCGCCGTCAACTTCCTCGGCGATGATCAGCAACGGCTTGCCCATCTTGGCTACCTGCTCGAGGATGGGGAGCAGGTCTTTCATGGTGCTGATTTTCTTTTCGTTGATGAGGATGTAGCAGTCGTCGAGGGTGGCTTCCATCCGCTCGGGGTCGGTAACGAAGTAGGGTGAGAGATAGCCGCGGTCAAACTGCATGCCTTCGACCACTTCCAGGCTGGTCTCCATGGTGCGCGACTCTTCCACGGTGATCACGCCGTCTTTGCCGACCTTCTTCATAGCTTCGGCAATGATGCGTCCGATGGTGTCGTCGTTATTGGCGGAGATGGTGCCTACCTGGGCAATCATGTCGCCGCTGACCGGCTTGGAGAGGGAATCAAGATAACCCTTCTCGCGTTCGCCCTCCTTGTTGAGAATGCCGCAGATGGTGGAAACGGCCTTCTCGATACCGCGCTTCAGGGCCATGGGGTTGGCGCCGGCAGCTACGCTCTTCACGCCATCACGATAGATGGCCTGGGCGAGAACGGTGGCGGTGGTGGTGCCGTCGCCGGCCACATCACTGGTCTTGCTGGCGACTTCGCGAACCATCTGCGCGCCCATGTTCTCGAGGTTGTCGCCCAGCTCGATCTCCTTGGCTACGGTCACGCCGTCCTTGGTGATGGAGGGCGAGCCGAATTTCTTGTTGATGACAACGTTGCGGCCCTTGGGGCCCAGCGTAACTTTCACTGCGTCAGCCAGGATGTTTACGCCACGGAGGATCGCCTGGCGCGACTCTTCACCGTGAACAATTACCTTTGCCATTTTTCAAATCTCCTAATGAATCTTTTCCGCTGGATGCGGACTTGATGTTCAAAACTTGTTGGTGACGGCGGAACTTTGAGCGGTCAGCACTCAGCCGGCAAAACCAGAATTTCTCAGGCTAATTGCCAGTTGCTCCGCTTACCGCCGGCCGCCGACGGCGACTTTCTCCGGCTTCGGGGCTGCCTTGGCGGCGCCGCCGAGGATGCCGAAAATTTCGTCTTCTTTGAGGATCAGCAGCTCTTCGCCGTCGATCTTGATTTCCGATCCGGCATACTTACCGAACAGGACGCGGTCACCGGCTTTCACAGCCAGGGGAATGGTCTGGCCTTTTTCATGCCGGCCAGTGCCTACCGCCACCACCACGCCCTCCTGGGGCTTTTCTTTGGCAGTGTCGGGGATGATGATGCCGCCGCGAACCATTTCCGCCTCTTCAACCCGGCGGATCAGAACGCGATCATGCAACGGAGTCAGCGATTGAGACATTGCAAATACTCCTTTCAACTCTTCTTTGGAATTGGAAATAACAAGACTGGTGTTTCTGGACTCTTGACAGGCTGATAGCACTCAGCTCCATCGAGTGCCAATTGTAGATGTTGGGCTTTCGTAATGTCAAGACGAACAGGTGGAAAGTTGAGTGTAGAACACTAATGGCGCGATGATGTTTAATACTAAGTCTTTGTTTATCTATCAGTTGCAATGGCTAGATTGCAGCCAAAATTGATCGGATTTGGTTCCTGCTCTATTAGGCCGAACGCGAAGCGGAGGAGTCAGTTCCACCGCTTCGTTGTCTCCCTGATGCGAACGTCAGGCGCGCGACGGGTCGATTTTCTCCGTGTCCACTGCCAACTCCTGCATGGCTTGCTGGGCCTTCTTGACGTCGAACTTGCCGTCGCGAGCCAGGCGGGAGAGCGCGGCTGCGGCGATGGATTCGGCGTTGATCTCGAAGTGACGGCGGAGGTGTTGCCGGTTGTCGCTGCGGCCGAAGCCGTCAGTGCCAAGCGTGACCAGGCGCGTTCCCAGCCACGGAGCCAGTTGATCGGGCACCGCCTTGATGTAGTCGGAGGCGGCGACGATAGGGCCTTCGGCCCTGGCCAGCGCGGTTACCACGTACGGCTGGCGGGCCTTTTCCGCGGGATGCAGACGATTCCAGCGTTCGGCTTCCAGCCCGTCGCGGCGGAGTTCGTTGTAGCTGGTGACGCTCCACACGTCAGCCTGCACGCCGTACTTGTCGGCGAGAATGCCCTGCGCGCGCAGAGCTTCATTCAGGATCGGCCCGCTGCCAAAAAGCTGGACCGCGGCCTTGCCGGAAGGCGCGTCTTTGCATTTGTAGAGGCCGCGCACGATGCCTTCTTCACAACCCTTTGGCATCTCCGGCATGGGGTAGTCTTCGTTGTACAGCATGATGTAGTAGAAGCGGTTTTCGCCCTGCTGGTACATGCGGCGCAGGCCGTCCTGCACGATCACGGCGATCTCGTAGACGTACGCCGGATCGTAGGTCGCGCACGTAGGCACGACGCTGGAGAGCACGATGCTGTGGCCGTCCTGGTGCTGCAAGCCTTCGCCCAGCAGAGTAGTGCGGCCGGCGGTTCCGCCCATCAGGAAGCCCTTGCCGCGGGCATCGGCGAACGCCCAGATCAGGTCTCCGACGCGCTGGAAGCCGAACATGGAGTAGTAGGTGAAGAAGGGAACCATGGGCACACGGTAGTTGGAGTACGCTGTGCCCGCCGCCGTAAACGACGCCATGGAGCCGGCTTCAGTGATGCCTTCTTCCAGAATCTGACCGTCGCGTTCCTCGCGATAATAGAGAAGCATGTCCTGATCGTGCGGAGTGTAGAGCTGGCCCTGGCTGGCGTAGATGCCGACCTGGCGGATGATGGACTCCATGCCGAAAGTGCGCGCTTCGTCGGGGATGATGGGCACCACCAACTTGCCGAAGTTGGGATTCTTCATCATGTGGCGCAACATGCTGACGAAGCCCATGGTGGTGGAGACTGCGCGTCCCTTGGAGCCGGCCAGCGACTCATCGAAGAAATCGAGCGGCGGAGCGGTGAACTCGGGTGTCTTGGTATCGCGCGTGGGCAGGTAGCCGCCAAGCTCGCGGCGACGCTCCTGAAGGTAGCGCATCTCGGGAGTGTCGTCAGCCGGCTTGTAGAGCGATCCATCTTTCGCGGCGCGCTCAGGAATGGGAATATCGAAGCGCTTGCGGAAAGCCGACACGGCTTCGTCGGTCATCTTCTTTTCCTGGTGAGTGGCATTGCGGGCCTGGGCCGAGCCCAAGCCGTAGCCCTTGATAGTTTTGGCCAGGATGACGGTGGGCCCGCCCACGTTCTCCACGGCGCGCTTGTAGGCGTTGTAGACCTTCTGCGGATCGAGGCCGCCGCGCTGCAGCTTGAAGATCTCGTCGTCGGTCATGTTGGAGACCAGCTCCAGCGTTTCCGGATATTTGCCGAAGAAGTGCTCGCGCACAAAGGCGCCATCTTTGGCCTTGAAGGCCTGGTATTCGCCGTCGACGCACTCTTCCATGCGCTTGATCAGCATGCCGGTGTGGTCGCGGGCCAAAAGCGGGTCCCAGCTGGAGCCCCAGATGACCTTGATCACGTTCCACTTGGCGCCGCGGAAGGCGGCTTCCAGCTCGTTGATGATCTTGCCGTTGCCGCGCACCGGGCCGTCAAGCCGCTGCAGGTTGCAGTTGACGACGAAGATGAGATTGTCGAGTTTCTCGCGCGAGGCCAGCGTGAGCTGCGAACCCATGGCTTCGGGCTCGTCGGTCTCGCCGTCGCCGATGAAGGCCCAGACTTTGCGCGGAGTTTCAGGAATGATTCCGCGGTGCTCCAGGTAGCGCATGAAGCGCGCCTGGTAAATCGCGTTGAGCGGGCCCAGGCCCATGGAGACCGTTGGGAAACGCCAGAAGTTTGGCATCAGCCAGGGATGAGGATAGGAGCTCAGGCCGGGCTTGTCGCGCAATTCGTGGCGAAAGTTTTCCAGCTGCTCCTGGGTGAGGCGTCCTTCGAGAAAAGCGCGGGCGTAAACGCCCGGAGAAGCGTGGCCCTGGAAGTAAACGAAGTCACCGGGCTGTTCGCCGTACTTGGCATGAAAGAAGTGATTGAAGCCGACTTCGAGCAGCGTGGCGAGGGAGGAAAAAGTAGATATGTGTCCGCCGATCCCGGGGTCTTTTTTGTTCTGGCGATGGACCATAGCCATCGCGTTCCAGCGAATCAGGCTCTTGATGCGCCGTTCCAGCGGGCGGTCTCCGGGATAAGGAACTTCCTCGGAGACAGGAATGGTGTTTACATAGGGCGTATTGAGCTGGATGGGACGGTCGATTCCGGAAGCACGAGCGCGCTGAGTGAGCGCATCCAGGAGGCGGGCCGCTCCACTGGGGCCCTGCTCGTCGACTACCTGGTCAAACGCTTCAATCCATTCTTCGACTTCCTCGAGGTCGGGTTCCAGCGCCGCAGGCGGCTGGCCATTTACAAGAGTTGTCGTCATACAACTAGTATGCGCCAACCATGGCCGCATGCCAACTTTGCGTTCGCCAAGGATTACGCATTGGTAACCCGGAAAACTACGAGGATGAATATTGTTCAGCCAGCGCCGGCCAGAAGAGAATCGGGCGAGTCGTCGGCAGGGAGGAGACGCAAGCGCAGCTTCTCCGCGCTTTCGACGGCGCGGACCAGCTCGCAGGCGAATCTGGCTGCCAGTCCAAGCTTCCACTTCTCCGACCACAACGCTTTTTGCTGAAGGTAGGTTTCCATCCGGCTGATGGGATCGGGCGCGGGCTGGCGCCCGCTCCCGAGGTGGTCGCCGACGAAGCGGGCGCCAATTCCGGTTTGACAGTGAAGCAGCACAGGCCCGCGTCCCTGGCGAGCGCGGCGAATTGCTTCCTGGCCGACGCGATACACGGCGATGACGTCATCACCGTCGAGGGCCAGGACCGGGAGGCGAGAGTCGTCGGCAGGAAGACGAGGTTCTGAGCTTGGGCTTTGAATCACGTGGATGACGGCGAGCTTGTGGGCGATCGAGAAGTTGACCGCAGCATGCCACACATCGGCCGGCATGGACTCTTCGCGACAGAGACTGACGGCAACGCGGTCCACAGATTGCGCCTTAAAGGCCCACGCAGCACCAAGCGCGATGTGAAGTTGGGCTGACGGCGTTAGGTTGGAAGAGACGACTCGATCGGGAGGATGAGGCGCGGTTCGCGAAGAAGGTTGCGGGCGCTTGCACCCAAGCAGGTCAGCTATAACCAACTTCAACGGCTCGCCGCAGATCAGGCGAGAGGAGGCCGCGTGGATAGCGGGCGCGATGCAGTCCTGGGCTCGAAGATCGATGAGCATGCCCGCGGCGATGGCTTCGTGGCCGGCCTCGGGAAGCGAGCCACGAGTGATTTGCGGCTCGAGTTTCTTCAGCCTTTCGGCCATCATGCGTGCGCGCAGCATGGTCGAATAAAGCAGCTTCAGCCTGTTGTCATCGAGACGAGCCGGCAGGGGGGAGAGAGACTTTTTGTTAGAGCGATTCTTGGATGAGTGAGCCATGGGGTGTTTCATCTCTAATCTTAACTTGGAACCACTTGTTCTTTGGAATGCGCAGGCGTGAACGAATTTGAGCATCTGTGGTTCCAAAAGCAAAAGCGGGTTTTCAACAGCATGGTGAAAAAGAATGTGGAAAAGTCTCGCGGCACGTTAGTAACATCGCGCCAAGTGCCGGTTTCTGCAGTTTGCACCGCGCGATGTGCGGATGTTAACAGCCGGTAAAATTTTTAAAGATAAAGATAAAGATGAAGATGCGTATCGACAAGCTCCTGGTGGAGAGAGGTTTAGCGGCGTCGCGCGAGCGTGCGCAGGCGATCGTGCTGGCCGGCCGGGTGCTGGTGAACAGCCAGAAGGTAGAAAAAGCCGGCGCCGCGGTTGAGCCCGACGCGGAAATTCGCGTGCTCGGAGAGGACCTGCGCTACGTGGGCCGGGGCGGCCTGAAGCTGGAGGCTGCGCTGGAGAAATGGAAGATCGATCTCACAGGACGAACGTGCCTGGACGTGGGCGCCTCCACCGGCGGCTTCACCGATTGCATGCTGCAACACGGAGCCAAATCAGTAATCGCCGTGGATACAGGTTATGGGCAGATTGCGGCGCGGCTGCGCTCGGACGCGCGGGTTCGCCTGCTGGAGAAGACCAATGCGCGCTATCTGACTCGTGAGAAACTTGACGAGAGCGCGTCGGGAGCGGCGATCAGCTTCGTCGCCATCGACGTCTCCTTCATCTCTGTTACACTCATTCTCCCGGCCGTGTTGTACTCCGCTTTCCGAGAAGAGGATTCTCGGCGCCGCGAACTGGTTACCCTGATCAAGCCGCAGTTCGAAGCCGGACGCGAAGCTGTAGGCAAGGGCGGAATCGTCCGCGATGCGCGGGCCCAGGAAGGCGCGGTGGCCAAGGTGAGAGCTGCCGTGGCGCAACTTGGAGGACGCAACCTGGAGACCGTGGAGTCGCCCATCCTGGGGATGGAAGGCAACCGGGAGTTTCTTCTTCGCGCGGAATTCTGATGAAGCGAGCAGCCATCATCTCCAAGCAAGGTAAGCCCGAGCTGGGCCGCGTGGCCGTGGAGGTCACGGGCTGGCTGCGCAAGCACGGCTACGCGTTGACGGTGGACGCAGTGACCAGCGAATTCTGCCCGGGTTGCGAGGTGGCGGAGCGGGAAGACCTGGCGCGGACGCGCCCCGATTTTGTGATCGTGCTGGGCGGAGACGGCACGCTGCTCTCGGCCGCGCGCAACGTGGCGATCGCCAATATTCCGATTCTGGGCGTCAACCTGGGCTCGCTGGGATTTCTGACCGAGATTCGCCAGGACGAGATTTCGGAGGCGCTGGCCGCGGTGGATTCCGGGCGCTGTGAGGTCAGCCCGCGCTGCATGCTGCATTGCCAGGTGCAGCGCGAAGGAAAGTGCATCGCCAATTACGATGCGCTTAACGACGTGGTGCTCAACCAGCAAGCGGTGGCGCGCATCACCGAGTTCGAAGTGCGGGTGAACGGAGTGTTCGTTTCGATCTACAAGGCCGACGGCCTGATCATCTCCACGCCGACGGGATCGACGGCCTATTCGCTGGCCGCGGGCGGGCCGATACTGGCGCCGGATGTCCCCGGATTCGTGGTGACGCCGGTGGCGTCGCACGCTCTGACCAACCGGCCGCTAGTGGTGCAGGACACGGCAACGATCGAGATCCGGCTGATGGTCACGCGCGAGAACGCGTTTCTCACCGTCGACGGGCAGCTGGGCGTGCCGCTGGAGGAACACGATGTGGTCCAGTGCCGAAAGTCGAAATACGATGTGAAGCTTTTCAAGCTGCCGGAGCGAAACTTCTTCCAGGTGCTGCGGAGCAAACTCAAGTGGGGCGAGAGATAAGCGCCGTGCGGCGAAGCCTGAAAGAGCGCGCTCTGGCGATGGCTTGTGCCGCGCTGGCTCCACTCTGCGCCGCATTTCCCCAGGCGAAGCCTTCCGCGGACGTTATCGTGACCAACGCAAAAATCTGGACGGTGGACAAGTCGCGGCCGCAGGCGGAAGCCATGGCCATCATCGGCGACCGCATTGTGGGAGTGGGCAGCGCCGCGGACGTGGACCAGTGGCATGGCCCGCAGACCAGGATCATCGACGCCAAGGGCAAGCTGCTGCTCCCCGGCTTCAACGACGCTCATGTCCACTTCATCGACGGCGGCAGTCATCTTCAGGAAGTGCAATTGAAGGATGCGGCGTCGCCGGAGGAGTTTGCAAAACGGATCGGCGAGCGCGCGCGCACCGCCGCCAAAGGCGAGTGGATAACCGGAGGCGACTGGGACGAGCAGAAGTGGTCGCCGGCCGAGCTTCCGACTAAAGAACTGGTGGATCCGGTGACGCCGGATACGCCGGTGTGGGTCAACCGCTACGACGGCCACGAATCGCTGGCGAATTCGCTGACGCTGCGCCTGGCCAATATCACCGCCAAAACACAGGACCCGGCGGGCGGAGAGATCGTTCGCGACGCGCAGGGCAATCCCACGGGAGTGCTTCGCGACGCGGCGCAGCAACTGGTGGAGAAAGCGATGCCGCCGATGACGCGCGAGCGCCGCCTGCGCGCCATCCGCAAGGCGCTGGATTATGCCGCCTCACTGGGCGTGACCAGCGTGCAGCACATGAACCCGGAATACGAGGACGTGAAGATCTACGCCGAGATGCAGGAGAAAGGAACGCTTTCCACTCGCATCTACGCCGCGCCCATGGAGACCGGCTGGCGGGACCAGGCGAAGATCGGGATCCGCCACGCCTTCGGAACCAGCCTGCTGCGGTTGGGCGCAGTCAAAGGTTACGCCGACGGATCGCTGGGCTCGGAGACTGCATATTTCTTCGACGCCTACACCGACAACCCCAAGAGCCACGGATTGCTCAGCGACGAGATGCACCCGCCTTCGGCCATGCTGCAACGGCTCAAGGCTGCCGACGCCGCCGGACTGCAGCTCTGCATTCACGCCATCGGGGACCGCGCCATCTCCATGGTGCTGGACATGTTCGAGCAGATCGAGAAGGCCAACGGCAAGCGAGACCGGCGCTGGCGCATCGAGCACGCGCAGCACCTGGCGGGGCGCGATTTCCCCCGCTTCGGACGGCTGCGCGTGATTGCCTCCGTGCAGCCGTATCACGCGATCGACGACGGCCGCTGGGCGGAAAAACGCATTGGCCCGGACCGCATCAAGCGCACCTACGCCTTCCGCACTTTCATGGACAACGGAGTTCGACTGGCCTTCGGTACCGACTGGTCGGTGGCGCCGCTCAGCCCCATGTGGACCGTCTACGCCGCGGTAACCAGGGAAACGCTCGACGGGAAGAATCCCGGCGGCTGGGTTCCGGAGGAAAAGCTGACCGTGGCCGAGGCGGTGGAGGCGTACACCATGGGTTCGGCCTATGCCGAGTTCCAGGAGAAGGAAAAAGGCTCGATCACCGCCGGCAAGCTGGCGGATTTCGTGATCCTCAGCGACGACATCTTCAAGATCCCCCACGATGCGATCAAGGACGTGAAGATCGAGGCCACGTTCGTGGGCGGCAAGCTGGTGTACGGCGGTCTGGAATAGGGCTGCCTGGCCGTCCCTTCTATAGCGTTGCCCGCTTCACCACCGCAGCCAGCGCCCGATTGCGCTCGTACTCGCTGTTGATGGACTCCGCAGTCTTGATGTAGCTCTCGCGGGCGGCGCCAGTCAGTGGATAGCGGCTGGCGACGGCCAGCAGCGTGCGCGCCTTTTCGTAGTCGGAGTTCATCCGGCTGATCTCCGAAATCACTTTGGCTACCGAGGCGTCGCTCAACTTGTCATGCTCCAACAGCCCCAGCAGGGAGCGGGAGCGCTCGTTATCGCTCTGCATGGAATCAACGACAGCGAGATAAGTCGACATCTGGGTTTCGTCGAACTTGTGGGATTCGACCAGCGAGTTGATCACCCGCGACTTCTCGTAGTCGCTGTTTTCGCGGGAGACTGCTGCCAGCGCCTTGCTCACGGATGAAGCGCTGAGAGTGTTGTTCTTCATCAGTTCCATCAGGCTGCGAGAGCGCTCGTAATCGGAGCCCATGGAGTCCACAACCTTCAGATAACTGGACATCTGGCCTTCGTCGAACTTGCCCTTTCCCGCCAGACCGGCCAGCAGCCGCGACTTTTCGTAATCGGAGCTGATGGTAGCGGTCGCGCTCATGATGCGGTTGATCTGGTCGACAGCGAGAGTGTACCGCTGCATGGGCGCCAGCAGGTCGCGCGACTTCTCGTAGTCGGAGTGGATGGAGTCCACCATCTTCAGATAGAAGTCGAGTTGTGCCGGTTCGAACGACTTCTGGTCCATCAGCGAGAGCAGGATGCGGGATTTCTCGTAGTCGCTGCTGATGCTTGCGGAAGACTTGAGGGCGACATTGACGAGGTCTTTGGAGATGTTGGGACGGCGCAGCAGTTCGATCAGCACGCGCGAGTGCTCGTAGTCGCTCTTGAGTTTACCGGCGGCGTTGAGAAAGGCGGTGCGCGAGGCTTCGTCAGCCAGTTCGTACTGCTTGCCCACGGTCATGAGAACCCGGGCGAGCTCATAGTCGGAAGTAATCTCTGCTCCGGCCTGGGTGATGACGCGCTGAACGACGGGACCGGGAAGATTGGGCTGCTCCAGCAACTTGCGGAAGTAGATCCCGCGAACGTAGTCGCCGCGCAGGTTCCGGATCTCGTCGAGCACGGCGTTGGGTCCGCCTTTAGCCAGCAGCGCGGGCACGCGCGCGTCGGCGGAGAAGCCGGTAGAGCGTTCCAGATCCAGCAGAAATTGCGAAAACCAGGTTCGGGCTTCGCCTTCGAAGGGCTGTTGCTGGCCGTTGACCTTGTAGACATATTGCAGGCCGCCGGCGGAAGGCGTGACCTTCACCTGCTTCAGCATGTCGCCCTGACGGATGCTGACCGAGAATGAGCCGCCGCTGGAGATGCTCTGGACCTCGGTGGCTTCGGCATTGAATTTGATCTCGCCGTCGGCGCGCAGGTCGACCGTGCAATCGTCGCCCGACCAGGTCACAGTCCAATGCTTTGAGCCGTTGTCCGAGTCGACGCTCATGTTCTGCATCCTGGCGCGGGCGCCGCAGACGCTGAGTTCAGCGGCTGGACCCAGTGGCGGTCCGGGAGGCGCCGGAGGGGCGAGGGCTGGAGGTGCAGGTTGCGGAGCGGATGACGGAGCTGCAGGAGCCAGCGGGGGGAAGCCGTTGGCGTCCGGAGGCTGCGCAGCTTCCGGAGGCTCGGGGACTTCCGCGGGTTCGGCAGCGATGCTCTCGCCCGGCCTGGCTTCGGGCGCGGCCTGGGCGTCGACTGAAGAAATGTTGTCCGGCCGGGCTGTCGAGGCGGCAGCAGGGCTGGGCTTTTGTTCGGTGGTCGCCTGCGTCGCGGGACGCAGCGCAGCCACTGGAAGCATGATGATCAATGTCAGAGCCGCTACGGCGAGAGCCGACCGGCGAGAGACCTGGCCACGTGGCAGTGCCGGATCCAGCACCGCCAGCACACGGCCTTCAAGCTGCGAACGGCGAGCCATGGCCAGAGCCGCGGCCAGCTCGGGGCCGCGCAGTCCGGAAACGATGTCGAGCAGTTCGTGGGCGTAGTCTGAGGCCTTGGTGCCGGCGGCCAGCACCTGATCGTCACAGGCGCGCTCGCGTTCCGCACGCATGGAGCTCACCATCAGCCAGACCAGAGGGTGGAACCAGTAGAGCGCCGCAACAAAGTGCGCCAGGGTTTGGGTGAAAGCGTCCCAGCGCTTGATGTGCGCGAGTTCGTGACGGAGGATAGCCGAGCGGCGGCGCGCCGACCACTCCGCGTAATCGGGCGAGAGCACCACGCGAGGGAACATCACGCCGGTGGCCATGGGAACTTCCAGCTCGTCGCTCACCAGCAAGGCCACGTGGCGATGAATGTTCAACTCGGCGGCCAGGGCGCGCACCTGGGCGTTCCAACCGGAATCGATCAGAACCGATGCGCGGCGTACCACGCCGGAAACCCGCGAGTAGCTCCGCCCCCAGCGCGCCAGCACAACCAGAAGGCCGGCCGCCCAGACCGACAGAAGGAGCGGGCCAAGGTACCGCTGCCACAAAGCGGCGGGACGCTGCGAAGGAGACCCCGGAAACGCGGAGATGTTCACACTTGCGGCGTTGGCCGCGGGCGACGGGGAAATGTCGGGCGCTGCCTGGTGGGGAGTCGTCGCCGGAAGTGTGTTTGCGGCGTGGTGCAGTCGCCCCTGGCGAGAATCGGTTAGCGCGCGTGCCGACGGAGCAACATCAGCTGTGGCAGAAAGTCGAGAGGCTGGCGTCGCTGATGCCGTCGATGAGGCATCCGGCTGCTGAATGGGCTCGGTGCGCGCGAAGCTGGGAATTCCCTTCACGTGCCACGCGGGAACCCAGGCGATGGAGCAGGGAAGGAGCAGCAGTCCCGCCAGCGTAAACGTCTTGATCATGTGCCGCGTGGCGGCGGAGCGTTTTCTGAGCAGCAGGGAAACGCTCCAGGCCAGGGCCAGCAACACTGTAGCTTTCAGAATAATGTCGAGAACGATGACGGAGACGTCTTTCAGCATGGCCTTTATCTCCCTTCCAGCTGCGCTTTCTTTATCAGTTGCGAAAGATACTGCTTGTCGCGGTCGGAGAGCTTGCTGTCGGACATCTCCAGCAAGGCGGCCACAGCTTCCTCCGGCGATCCGCCGAAGAAAGTCTTGACCATGTGGCGCAGGGCGTTGGCGCGAACCTGGCGGGTGTCGTCGGCCGGGCGATAGACGTATTTCAGACCCTGCTGCTCGTGGCGCAGGTAGCCTTTGTCTTCCAGCAGGCGGAGCATGCCGCGCACCGCGGAATAAGTGGGTGGATCAGGCAGCTCGGCCAGGACGTCAGTCACGGAGGCGTGACCACGGCGGTAGATCACGTCCATGATCTGGCGCTCGCGCCGGCCAAGCTGAAGATGTTTTTCGTTGCCGCTGTCTTTCCTGGAATCGGTCCGCAAACTACACCTCCCGGCCCATGTGCTAGTGCACTAGCACATGCTAGTACATTAGCAGTAATTGTCAAGGGGCCAATGCAAAATTTTTTAGACTGTTGAGGAGGCCTGGGGTTTGGAGGCGGTCAGCGATCCCAAGAACTAACAAAATAAGAGGAGGAGGTGGCGCGACAAGAAAGAGTGCTGGGGTTTAAGGGCTGGCTGCGACTCTCAGAAGGGAATTTCTTGGAGAGAGAAGTTAACTACAAAAATAAAGAAACCCCGAGTTTTGTGCCTTGACCCATTCGCCTCAACCAGCGGTTCGCTATAGACCCTCGCCGACCTGCTCTCTTTGCCCAGTTTCTTGCGAAACTCACACAAAGCGCGATCTTTAATCAGCTTAGCTGAAGCTTGGGCTCCGGGCTCCCCACCAACCGGGTAAATCGGTCAACGCCTCGGGGCTTCTATTTTGCCTTTGTCCATTTCCTGTTCGCCTCGACCAGCAGTTCGCTTTGATAGACCCTCGCCGACCCTCGCGTCACTTCCGGATTGCTCCGTGTGACTGTGATCTTGACTCGGACCCCGGACCAACCGCCAACCGGGAAAACGTTTGAAATGTCAAAGAACGATTGTGAATTTACGCTCCCTGTAATTTAAGTCAATGAAATTTTAAAGGCTATAAGTTACTTAGAATCATCAACTTGCTGACAGTCCACAGCCCCGTGTTGCGGAAGCTGTGCAACACATTACGGAAGTCCAACAAACATGCGGCAAAAACGAAATTTTGATGAAAATTAGAAATGTGTAAAAAACGGAGAAAATCGCTATTCATGCGGTTTTGGCGATCTCGTTGAAAAAGCGTCATCTCCTAAATCAGTGGTTGTTCGCTGATAGTTTATCGCTGATCGCGGCCTTGCAATTCCAGCAGGCTGAGCCCGCGAGCGGGGTAACTGCCCTTGGTCGTGCATGACCGTAAGTAAGTCCTGGCATTCAACTTATCGCAATAGAATTAGCCGTTCTCGCCAGTAAGCCATCCCCCGTCAAAGTCGGCAAGCACAGGTCTCTTGATGCAAGAGCATGCTTCATGGGCGTTTCTAATCGTCTGCAACGACCCGCGGCTGCGGGAGACGGTGATGACCGCCATTCACCGGTTTGGCGGCTTCGCCAACTGGACCGCCGACACCACCGCCGCGCTGGCCTATATCAGCCGGCGCAAGCTGGATGGAATTTTCCTGGATATGCGAGTGGAGGGCGCGCTGAAACTGGTGGCCAGCATTCGCCGGGGGAGTTCCAACCGCTACTCCACGATCTTTGCCTGCGCGCCCGGGGATGAAGACGCAGCGCGTCTGCTCAACCTGGGCGTCAACTTCATTGTGCAGAAGAATCTCGACGCGGAAAAAGTAGCGTTGGTGCTGGAAGGCGCAGTGCAGATGATGCTGCTGGAGCGGCAGCGCTACCTGCGCTACAGCCTGACCATTCCCGTGACGTTGAAGTCCACGGGCGGGGAGCAGAACGCAGTGACGGCCAACATCAGCCGCGGCGGGATGGCGGTGCGCGGAAAGCAATCGCTGGAGCCGGGACGCGCCATCAACTTTGTGCTGGATCTGCCCGGCGGACAGGCCATCCAGGGCCAGGGCGAGGTTGCGTGGGCCAAGACCGACGGCAACATGGGCATCAGGTTTTATCTTCTGCGCAATGACATCAAGCAGACGCTGTGGAACTGGATTGACGAGTACGGCACCCAGCACCCGGCCTGACGCGCTCAGGCAGCCCCGGTTTTTCCCGTCCAATCACCCAATAACTCTACTTCGCCGCCGGGGTTGGGAAGTTCTTTGGCGGGCAGAAAGATGAATTGCGAATCGCGCCGCGAGTAGGGGCAGACCAGAGTCCAGGTTTCAAAGCCGCCGCCGGATGCGGTGACGACACAGGCTTCCTGCGCAAAGCCAGAGACAGCTTCCCAGCCCTCGCCTTCGAGCTGCGCGGGCGTGCCGGAGTCGCTGAGGAAGACGTCGTTGACGGTGAGGATAGCCAGGGCATTCCTGGTCGTGGCCACGTCCATCATGTCGCCGTAGAGGTCCTCACGATCCTCTTCGCTGGAGAATTCGAGGTCGAAGATGAGATTCTCATCCGGCGTGATGACTACGGCGACGGCGTTGAGATGGCCTTCGCGCCGCATCGTCTCCTGCGCTTCGTGAAGAAGCTCGTAGGCCAGCGCCTTGAGGTCGGTCATAGATAAGCGCTCTCCGGCGCGAGCAGGTCCTTGATGGTCTCACGGCGGCGAATGAGGCGCGAGCGCTTGCCCTCCACCAGAACTTCGGCGGCGCGCGGCCGGGTGTTGTAGTTCGAGGCCAGCGACATGCCATAAGCGCCGGCGTCGAAGACGCAGAGGTATTCGCCGGGCGAGGCTGCCGGGATCCTGGCGTCGCGAGCCAAAAAGTCTCCGGTTTCACAGACCGGGCCGGCGATGTCGGAGACAATCTCCGCGGCTCCGGCATGGAGCTTTACCGGCACGATCTCATGGCGCGCGGCGTAGAGCGCAGGACGGATGAGGTCGTTCATGGCGGCGTCGACGATGGTGAAGCGCTTCTTCCCGTTCTGCTTCTGGTAAAGGATGCGGGTGAGCAGCGCGCCGGCGGGAGCGATGATGGAGCGGCCGGGCTCCAGGAGCAGATGAAGCTTGTTGCTCTTCAACGCACACAAAGGAGCGGTGATCGCCTCGGCATAGCGTTCAGCCAGTTGGGAAAAATCGACAGGAGCGCCGCTGTCGTAGGAGATGCCCAGGCCGCCGCCGGCGTCGACATAGCGAATCTGGTGGCCGTCAGAGGTGAGTTGGGCGATGAGTTCGGCCACGCGTTCCAGCGCCATGCGAAAGGGCGACACATCGGAGATCTGCGAGCCGATGTGCAGCGTGACCCCGGCCACGCGCAGATACTTTTCGGCAGCGGCGCGGCGGTAAAGCTCGCGGGCGGCGGTGATGGGCACGCCGAATTTGTGTTCCTGCAACCCCGTGGATATATAAGGATGCGTTGCCGCAGGAACGTCGGGGTTCACGCGCACGGCCAGATTGGCGGTCTTGCGCAACTTCGCGGCGCAGGCTGCCAGCAGCTCGAGTTCGCCTTCGCTCTCCACGTTGAAGAGCAGGATTCCGGCGCGCAGCGCCAGATTGAGCTCGGCTTCAGTTTTGCCTACGCCGGAGAAGACGATCTTCCTGACGGCTTTGCCATTGGCGCGCCGAACCCGCTCCAGTTCGCCGCCGGAGACAATGTCGAAGCCGGCGCCGAGCCGGGCCAGATAGCGAAGAATGCTGAGATTGGAGTTGGCTTTGACGGAGTAGCAGATGGTATGGGGCGTCGCCGAGAAGGCGCGGTCGAGAATGCGATAGCGCTCGCGAATCGCACCGGCCGAGTAAACGTAAAGCGGCGTCCTGTACCTGGCCGCCAGATCGCGCAACTTCACGCCTTCACCATAGAGTTCGTCATTCTTGTAAATAAAACCCGGCGGGCGCGCGAGCATGACGGGTGATTGTAGCAGGAGCGGTTTACCTGACTTTGAGGACCACGACGGTCTGGTCGTCGAAGACCGGCGTGCCGGCGGCAAATTCCGTGGTGGCGGCGAACAGGGCTTCGACGATCTCGTCGGCGCTCTGGTTGGAGTGGCGGACGATGACGTGCTCCACGCGGGCGCGGCCGAACTGCTCATCGCGGGCGTTGCCGGCGTCGATGAGGCCGTCACTGAGAAAGACAAAGACATCGCCGGGATTGGCGTGGATGGTGACTTCATCGTAGGCGGCATCGGCGAACATGCCCAGCGGCAGTCCCGCGGATTCGATCATGTGGGCGTGGCCGTTGCGGCAATAAATAGGACGCGGCAGGCCGGAGTTGGCCACGCGCATGATGCGGGTTTCATCGTTCCACAGCGCCGCGCAGAGGACCACGTAGTTGGCCTCAAGCCGCCGCTGGTTGAGTGCGCGATTGACGCCGGTAAGAAGCTCGGCGGGAGCAGGTTCGCCATGGGCCAGGCTGCGCATGATGCCGCTGACCAGCGCGGCGTAGAGCGCGGCGGGCGCGCCTTTACCGCTGACGTCGCCTACGGCGATGCAGGCGCGCGGCGGCTTGTAATCCAGAAAGTCGTACATGTCGCCGCCGATGGCGTGCGCGGGGTTGTAGCGCGCGGCCACCTCGGCGTTGGCGAGATTCGGCCTGCCCGGCGGCAGGAGATGCGTCTGGACCTCGCGCGCCATGGCCAGGTCGCGTTCCATGCGCTGCTCTTCCAGCGCCAGCCGCTCGTAGAGCGTGGCATTTTCGATGGATATAGCGACCTGCGCCGCCAGAGTGCTCATGGCGCGCACGTGATCTTCAGTGAAGAATCCCCGACGCGTGTGCTCCAGGTCGAGCACGCCGATCACCTTGTCTTTGTAGATCAGGGGAATGCAGAGCTCGGAGCGCGTCTCCGGATTGGTGTTGATGTAGCGCGGGTCTTTGCTGACGTCGGCCACCAGGATAGGACGCTTCTCCTGCGCGGCCGCGCCCACCAGCCCGCGACCGAGAGGAATATCGTGCTTGATCTGCACGTTTTCCTTGAAGCGCACGGAGAAGCGGTGCACCAGCTTCTGCTTCTGCTCGTCCACCAGAAGGATGGAGAACATCTGGTAGTCGATGATGCGGCGCAGCAGTTCACCGATCCGGTTCAGCAGCTCGTCGACGTTGAGGATAGAGGTGAGCTCGCGGCTGATTCCGGTTAGCAGGGCCAGAGTGTCGGCCTGGCGGAGAACGCGGGTATAGAGGCGCGCGTTTTCGATGGCCGAGGCGATGCGGGAGGCGATCAGCTCCAGCAGGCGCGCGTGTTCTTCCTTGAAGTAACTGGGTTCGCGGGCCTCAAGATCGAGCACGCCGATGGCCTTGTTCTTGGTAATCAGGGGGACGGCGAGTTCAGAACGCACGCGGGGAAGAGCGGCAATGTAATCGGTCTCTTTGGCGACGTCGTCCACCAGAATGGAGCGCCGTTCTTTGACCGCGCGGCCGGTCACACCCTGGCCCACCTTCACGCGGATGCGGTCGGCGACCTCGGGGAGGTGGCCGATCTGAAAGCGGAAGCGCAACTCCTGCGATCTCTCGTTCAGCAGCAGGATGGAAAAAATCTCATAATCGATGACGCGTTTGACCACCTCCGCCACCCGCTGCATCAGGGTGTTGAGGTCGAGAGTGGTATTGAGGACGTCGGCGACTTCAATGAGAAGAGACTCAACATCCATCCGCGATATCGGAGTAGAGGTAGCCATATCCAGCACATTCCATGATAGCCGATGCGGAGACAGCCCGAGAGCAGCGGGCAATGAGGTTAGTGGCTGGAACTTTCTGCGGCGCCCAGTTCGCGCACGATGGCGACGCCGGAGCTGGTGCCGAGCCGGTTGGCGCCGGCTTCAAGCATGGCCTGGGCAGCGGCCGCGGTACGGATTCCGCCGGAGGCCTTAACACCGGCGCGATCGCCGACCACGCCGCGCATCAGAGAGACGTCGGGGACGGTAGCGCCGCCGAAAAATCCTGTGGCCGTCTTTACGAAGTCGGCTTTGGCGGCCAGCGCGAGCTCGCAGCCCAGAAGTTTTTCTTCCAGCGAAAGCAGCGGCATCTCCAGAATGACCTTGACGATGGCGCCGCCGGAGTGGGTAACGTCCACGACCGCGGCAATGTCGTTCTGCACGCTTTGCCGGTCGCCGGACTTGAGCGCTCCGACGTTCAGGACCATGTCCAGTTCCTGCGCGCCCAGGCGAATGGCTTCCTCGGCCTCAAAGCGCTTCACGGTGGTGTGATTGGCGCCCAGAGGAAACCCGATGGTGGCAGCCACATTCACCGGAGTGCCGGCCAGCAGGGAAGCAGCCATGCTGATCCACCAGGGGTTGACGCACACCGAAGCGAAGCCGAACTGCACGGCTTCCTTGCAGAGGGTGACGATCTGTTCCTGGGTGGATTCCGGCTTCAGGAGAGTGTGATCAATGGATCTGGCGACGGCCTGCCATCCTAGAACCTGCAATTGCGGAGCTGTCAGGATTTGGGACATCCAAAGCGGATTTTATTACTCTTCGGCTCCTTGCTCAAGCACGCAGATGTCGGGGAGGTTACGGTAGCGCTCGCCATAGTCCAGCCCGTAGCCGACCACGAACTTGTCAGGGATGCGGAAACCCACGTAGTCGGCCTCCACCGGGGCCAGGCGGCGCGACGGTTTGTCCAGCAGCGCCGCAATCTTAAAGGACCGCGGCTGATGCGACTGCATGTGCTTTCGCAAAAACTTGAGGGTCAGGCCGGTGTCCAGAATGTCTTCCACCAGGATCACATTCTGGTCGCGCAAGGGCGTGGTTACGTCTTTAATCAGTTGGACTTCGCCGCCGGTTTCCTTCCTGGGGCCGTAGCTGCGGACGGCGATGAAGTCGAAGGTGGCGTTCAACTCGATCTGCCGGGCGAGGTCGCTCAGGAACATGCACGCGCCCTTGAGGACGCCGATCAGCACCACCGACTCGCCGGTGAAGTCTACGGTGATCTGGCGGCCGATGCGGGCCACGGCCTCGGCAATCTCTTTTTGGGTCAGCAGCTTTTCCATGGATCAGGATCAGAGATTGTCTCACAAGCGGCGCAACTTGGCGTTCCTCACAGCGTCTCCGGCGCACGCCGTCGACCGAGGCAGCGGCATGCTTTTCCAGTTGATTCGATATACCTATTTTCAAAATAGGTATATGTGAGATACACTTCCTTCGTCATGGCCAAGAACTCCGAACATCGCGATCTTTTCTCCGGCGCGTTGGAAATGATGATCCTGCATTCGCTGCGGCTGAAGCCCATGCACGGTTACGCGCTGGTCAAGCACATCAAGCAAGTGTCGGACGATCTGCTGCAAGTCGAAGAAGGCTCACTCTACCCGGCGCTGCAGCGCATGCTGAAAGAAGGATGGCTGGAGTCGCAATCCGGCATCTCGGCCAAGGGACGCCCCACCAGAATCTATCGCCTGACCCGGGCGGGACAGCGACGGCTGGAGCAGGAGCGGTCCAGCTTCGAGAAGATGTTCGCGGGGATCACGCGCGTGCTGTCCGTGGCCAAAGCTTAGGAGTTGCATATGAGGTGGCTCAGCCAACTGTTCTCGCGGCGCCGCCGCTACGACGATCTTTCCATCTCGATGCGCGAGCACCTGGAGGAGACGATCGAAGAGCTCATGGAGCACGGGGCCTCGCGTGAGGAAGCGGAAATGGCCGCGCGGCGTGAGTTCGGCAACCTTGCCCTGATCGAGGAGCGCAGCCGCGAAGCCTGGCAGTGGCCCACGGTGGAATCGGTGTGGGCAGACGCGAAGTACGCGCTGCGGCAGCTGATCAAGTCTCCGGTCTTTGCGGTGACGGTGATCCTGACCATGGCGCTGGGAATCGGCGCCAACGTAGCCATCTTCACGCTCATGCACGCGGTGCTGATGAAGTCGCTGCCGGTGGTGGATCCGCAATCGCTGTACCGCATCGGCGACAAGAGCGAAGCGGCGCTCACCAACGGACTGCAGAATGACGACGGCGACTTTGACGTCTTCTCTTACAACCTGTTTCAGTACCTGCGCGAAACCACGCCGGAGTTCGAACGACTGGCGGCGATCGAGGCGGGTGCGGAGAACATCAGCGTGCGCCGCGGCGACAAGGCGGCGCAGATCGAAAGCAGCGAATTCGTTTCCGGGAATTACTTCAGCACGCTGGGCATCGGCGCATTCTCCGGCCGCCCGCTGGGGGATGAAGACGACCGCCTGGGGGCGGCGCCGGTGGCGGTGATGAGCTACCAGGCGTGGCAGTCGGATTACGGCGCCGATCCATCGGTGGTCGGGGCCACCTTCTATCTGCAGAGCCAGCCGGTGACTGTGGTGGGCATCGCGCCGGCGGGATTCTTCGGCGACCGCATCAGCAGCAATCCGCCCGCGTTCTGGCTGCCGCTTGCGGTGGAGCCGCTGCTGCGCCAGGCGAACTCGGCGCTGCACCAGGCCGACGAGTGCTGGCTTTACGCCTTCGGCCGGATCAAGCCCGTGACCGCGCTAGGACCGCTGCAGGAGAAAATCTCCGCCAACCTCCGCCAGTGGGTCCGGAACGAAGACGCCTACACCAAATACGGCATCGCGGAAAAAATCCCGCGGCTGCACGTGGTGCTGACGCCGGGAGGGGCGGGCATCCAGGAGATGCAGCAGAGGACGGGCAAGAACCTCTATCTGCTGGCAGGGATCTCGGCCTTTGTGCTGCTGGTGGCTTGCGCCAACGTGTCCAACCTTCTACTGGCGCGAAGCACCCGGCGCAAGGCCGAGATTTCCATGCGCATGGCGCTGGGGGCCGCGCGCTGGCGGCTGGTGCGGCAGATGTTCACGGAGAGCGTGCTGCTGGGATGCATCGGCGGTTTGGCCGGACTGGCGGTGGCTTACGGGGGAGCGCGGGTGATTCTGGCGCTGGCATTTCCGGCATCGCCCAACGTGGCCATTCAGGCGACACCGTCGCCGGTGGTGCTGGGATTCGCTTTCGTGCTCTCGCTGGCTACGGGGATGGTGTTCGGCATTGCGCCGGCGTGGATCACTTCGCACGGAGATCCCGCAGAAGCCTTGCATGGAACCAGCCGCGCGGGCGGCGATCGCACGACTCTTCCGCAGAAACTGATGGTCGTCTTCCAGGCGGCGCTGTCGCTGGTGCTGCTGGCCGGTGCAGGCCTGTTCACACGGAGCCTGGAGAACCTGGAACGCCAGGACTTCGGCCTGCAGACCGCGAACCGCTACGTGGTGCACCTGAACCCGCAGGATGCCGGCTACAAAGCTGAGCAGCTGGAAGCACTGGAGCGCGCGCTGGAGCAGCAGATCGGCGCCATTCCGGGCATGCGCAGCGCCGGCCTGGCGCTGTTCAGCCCGCTGGACAGCAACCCGTGGGGATTCACCGTCTTCTTTCCGGATAAGCCGGTGTCAGGGTACAAGCACGCCCCCACGGCGCTGATGGACCGGGTAACGCCGAACTACCTGGCGGCGGTCGGCCAACAAGTGCTGCGCGGCCGCGGCTTCACGGAGAGTGACACAGCCACTTCGCCGCAGGTGGCCATCGTGAACCAGGCCTTCGCCAAAAAATTCTTTCCCGGAAAAGACCCCCTGGGCCTGCACTTCGGAAGCTGGGGACAGGAGGACAGCGGGTCCTATGAGATCGTGGGCGTGGCGGCGAATGCCAAGTACAACCGCCCGCGGGAAGATGCCCGGCCCATGTTCTTCCGCCCGCTGGCGCAGTGGCAGAACGTGAAAGGCGACACCGAGGTGAACATTGAGGCGCAGAGCCATTACTTCAGCGCCATAGTGATGAACTTTGCAGGAACGCAGCAGAGCCTGGAATCGTCGCTGCGCCGCACCCTGGCGCAGATCAATCCCAACCTGGCCATGATCAGCCTGCAGACACTCCAGTACCAGCTGGCGGGAAACTTCAACCAGGAGCGACTGGTCGCGCGGCTGACGGCTTTGTTCGGGCTGCTCACCCTGGTGCTGGCCGCGGTGGGACTGTACGGCACGACTTCCTACCAGGTCACGCAGAAGACCCGCGATATCGGGCTACGGATGGCTTTCGGCGCCAACCGGCATCGGGTGCTGGCGCTGGTGATGGGCGGAGCATTTATGCAGGTGGCAGCCGGCCTGGCGCTGGGCCTGCCGGTGGTGTTGATCGGAGCGCGTTATCTGGCCAACCAGCTCTACCTGGTGAAGCCTTATGATCCGGTCAGCTTGCTGGTGGCAATCGCTGTTCTCTCCGCGGCGGCGATCGTCGCCGGTTTCATTCCTGCGCTCCGCGCGGCGTCGATCGATCCCATGCGCGCGCTGCGCAGCGAGTAGAGCGGGTTCGAAGGCGGAGCTTTTGGGCTGCTTCTAGTTGCTATTTGCCGCCGTACTGTTCGGCGCTGACCTTTTCCAGCCAGTCGACGACCTTGCCCTCGAGCTGTTCCTGAACCGCGATGTGGGTCATGGCCGTGGTGGGCGCAGCGCCGTGCCAGTGTTTCTCGCCAGGCGCGAACCAGACCACGTCACCGGGGCGAATCTCTTCCACCGGGCCTCCCCAGCGCTGGGCGCGGCCGCAGCCGGCGGTGACGATGAGCGTCTGGCCGAGCGGATGGGTGTGCCAGGCGGTGCGTGCGCCCGGCTCGAAGGTCACGCTGGCGCCCTGGACCAGCGCCGGACTGGGCGACTGAAAGAGGGGATCGATCCTGACGGTTCCGGTAAACCAGTCGGAAGATCCTTTGACGGAGGCCTGGGAGCCGCTACGTTTGATTTCCATTTGTGAGTTCCTGGGCTGAAATTGGCCGTCTTCTAATTTCTATCTAGAACCTTTCGAAGCGGTAGGCCAGTTCGGGGCCGCCTTCGCCTTCATAGGCCAGCTGCGCGACCAGCAACGCGAACGGCTCAGTGTAGCGAGCGATGCGCAGCGGACCGCAATCCAGCGGGTCGAAGCCGGCGTCCTGAATGAGTTTAACCGCCACGTTTTTGGCGCGCTGGTCGTCGCCGCAGTAGAGCAGGCTGGGCCGCGTCTTACGTTTGGATGCGAAGACGCCGAACAGCACCTCGCTGGGGACGGTTCCGAAGGCGGCCACCACGCGCGCCCGGGGAACTCTTTTGGCCAGCTCCTCGGCTCCCGACCAGTTGCCGGCGATGATGAGTTTGGTGTTGCCGGCATCCATGGGCAGGGAGCAGGTCACGATCACTTTGCCGGCGAGATCGCCGGCCTGCTTCAGCACATCATCCACGCGCGACCAGTGCACGGCCAGCAGCAAGGCCTCGGCATCTTTGGCGGCCTCGGCGGGCGTGCCGGCACGGGCAAGGCCGCGGGCGTCGCGCGCCAGCTTCTTCAGCTTGTGGCTGCTGCGCGCGTAGCTGAAGACAACTTCATGCCCGGCGCGGGCGAAGATGGTGCCCAGCTTGGCGCCCATCAATCCCGATCCCAGGATGCCGATTGGCATAGGGGTCTCCGCGGAGAAGAAGCAGTCAGCAGTCAGCACTCAGCATTCAGCCAGAAAACCGTATCCGCAATTTGGTAATTTGGCAAATGTAGAGTCGAGTGTAGAAGACGATGTCGTTACTGGTGACTCCGGAACTTTCAGGAAGTGGGACGATGGCCGGAAGAAAGAAGGACAAGGGCTGGGACCGGCCTAGTTCGTGCTTGATACTATAACGATATAGTGGTAAATAACAAGTAAAGCTTCTAGCTTCGAGCTACTGGCTGCTAGCTAAAGGGCGAATCGGCTTGTGGCTGAGCGCGGAGCGAACGGTGCCGCCCCAGGGGCGGTTTTTGGTGTTCTTGGACAAGATGGCATTCAGCACTAAGCATGCATCGGACCGAGTGGGCCACAAGATGTTGTGGTTTCAATGGTTGTGAGCTAGTAAACCATCGCAATATCCTGGGTTGCTCAAGCTAAAAGCCCTTTGGAATCCTAGTGACCAGGGGGAGAGGGAGAGGGGGGTAGGGTGGGCGGAGATCGGGGGATCTGGTGATCTGGTGATCGGGTGATCTGGTGATCCGGTGATCGGGTGATCAGGAGATCAAATCGCCGTAATCGCGCGTAAGCGCCGTGATCGCCGTAATCGGGAAAGCAAAAACAAAACCCCTTGACCACAGAGGACACGAAGGAACACGGAGGAAGGCGCTGGGAAAAATAGGGTGGTGCGGTGATCGGGAGATGCCGAAAAAGATCCGGTGATCGGGTGATCCGGTGATCGAAAAAAAGAGGATAGGGGCCCTTCAGGTTCGGGAAAGGGCCGCCGAGAAACGATCGTTGAGCTGTTGGAAGAACTTGTCGTAGCCGACGCCGGGTTCGATGAAGCGGAGAGGCTTGACGCGTTCCACGCAGATTTCAGCAGCCTGGGGCGAAGTCTTGAGGATCGCCATGGTCTCGCTGATGAAATCGTTGAGCGGCATGGCGTTGGGATCGCCGGCCTGGTGGGCGCCCATCAGCTCGGTCTGCACGTAGGGCGGAATCAGCTCCAGCACCTGGACGGCGGTTCCCTGGAGCCGGTAGCGCAGCGACTGCGAATAAGAATGGATGGCGGCCTTGGTGGCGCAGTAGGTGGGAGTCATGGCCAGGGGCACAAAGGCCAGCCCGGAAGAGACGGTCATGATGGTTGCCTGGCGCTGCTTAAGGAGATGCGGCAGCAGGGCGGCGTTCAGGCGAATGGGCCCCAGCAGGTTGGTAGCGATGATGGCCTCGGCGTCGGCGACTTCACCGTTCGAGATCGATTCCGGGCGCATGATGCCGGCATTGTGGATCACCACGTTGAGGGCAGGGAAGTCGGCACGAAGTTTTTCGGCGAAGCGGCGAATGCCGTCGGCGCTCTCGATGTCGAGCACGGCGGATTTCATTCCTTGGTTCGCGGCCACGGTTTCATCGAGCACACTTTTGCGGCGGCCGGCGATGATGACCTGGTTGCCTTCGCCATGAAACGCTTCGGCGAGCCCGCGACCGATGCCCGAGCCTCCGCCGGTGATGAGAATTGTGTTGCCGCTGAGCTGCATAGGGCCTCCCTGGCTGGTGAGATCAAGACCTAATGATAACGAAAGCGGCGTGGAGTTTGTGAGTACGGCAATTACGATCACGGCGATGACGTCGATTCCGCCGGTGATTTAGAATTTGCGTTCTTGCCACTTAGCACGCGAGGGGACGCAGACATGAATCTGAAAGGCATCAAACTGACCTGGCTTGGACATTCCACCTTCCTGATCGAGACGCCGGCGGGGAAGAAAGTGCTCATCGATCCCTGGGTGATCAACAATCCCATGACTCCGGCCGACCAGAAGAAGTTCGACAAGATCGACTTCATGCTGTGCACGCACGGGCATGGCGATCACATTGGCGACGCGGTGGAGCTGGCCAAAAAGCACAATCCCAAGGTGGTGGGCGTGTACGAGCTGTGCCTGTGGATGAACAAAAAAGGTGCGCAGCAGATCCTGCCCATGAACAAGGGCGGATCGCAGGAGGTCGGCGACATCAAGGTCACGATGGTCCACGCCGATCATTCGTGCGGCATCGAGGACGGCGGGCAGATCATCTACGGCGGTGAGCCCTGCGGCTACGTGATGGAGTTTGAGAACGGCGTCAAAATCTATCACGCAGGCGACACCAACGTCTTCGGCGATATGAGCATCATTCACGAGCTCTACAATCCCGAGCTGGCGCTGCTGCCCATCGGCGATCTCTTCACCATGGGCCCCCGCGAAGTCACCTACGCCTGCCGCCTGCTCAAGCCAAAGACGGTCATCCCCATGCACTTTGGCACCTTTCCCGTACTTACGGGAACACCGCAGGCGGTGGAGAAGACCCTGAAACCCATGGGCATTGATGTGCGCACCATGAAGCCGGGCGAGACCCTTGCCTGATGCGCGAGATAATCGACAGAGCGGTTGATGCCTACATGCGCGGCCTGCTTCCGGCGCGCGATCCGGTGCTGCGCGAGATGGAGAAACAGGCGGAGCGGCGCGATATTCCTATCGTAGGGCCGATGGTGGGGCGGCTGCTTTACCAGTACGCGCGGCTCATTCAGGCGAAGAAAGTCTTCGAGATGGGATCGGCCATCGGGTACTCCACGTTGTGGTGGGCGCGAGCGGTTGGCGATGACGGCCGCGTCTTCTACACCGACGGCGACGCGAAGAACGCTGCCGAGGCCCACGAGTACTTCAAGCGCGCCGGAGTCGAGAAGCGCATCAACATCGGCGTAGGCGACGCGCTGGAGCTGCTCTCCGAACAGAATCAGGAGTTTGACATCATTTTCAACGACGTGGACAAGGAAGATTACCCGCGCGTGCTGCTTCTGGTAAGCAGCCGCTTGCGCAAAGGAGGCTTGTTCATCAGCGACAACGTTCTGTGGAGCGGCCGCGTGACCGAGGCCAAACCGAAAGCCGATTCCACCAAGGGGATTCAGGAGTTCAATCGCAAGCTCTACGCCATGCGCGAATTCTTTACCACAGTGATTCCCCTGCGCGACGGCCTGGCGGTGGCGATCAGAGAGTAAGTTTCTATGTTGACTGAGTGGCCAGCGAATGTTGGCGGGCGGGCGCGAAGCTCTCTGTTAGCGCTTCCTCGCAGGTGGATTGAATCACCGAGCGATAGTGTTCGCCGAGAAAGACGCGCAGCCGGGCGGTCTCGAGCACGCAGGCGCCAAGAATGTAGGGAAGCACTTCCGGCGGAACTTCGGAGATTCCATGGTTCCAGAGAAAGTTAAAAGCCTTGCGGCACAGCCCGATTCCGGGAAGATGCTTCACGGGAAGCTGCGCGATCTCGGTGCAGCGGCGCAGGGAAAGCGCGTCGCCGCGTCCGGCCACGTTGAGGACGGTGAGAGACCCATCGGGCTGATGGCGATGCACGATGTTGGAGACCAGCCGCGCTACGTCGTCAACGTGTACAAATTGGAATTTATGATCCAGATAGTCGCCTTTGGAGGGAAGCATCAGGGCCAGGCGCTTGCCGCGGCGCCGCAATCGTCCGGCGACGAAGCTTTTGCCGGCGGGATTCCCGCGCAACAGCGCCAGCGTGTGGTTCTCCGTGCCCGCGCCGGCAAGGAAATGCAGGCGCAGGATGTAGGTCTTCACGCGGCGCAGGTTGGCAGCGCGGGATTGCACGGTGAGATCGGCCTCCTGCTGCTGCAAGGCATAAATCAGTCCGCGCGCGTCCAGCCGCGCGTCTTCCTGCACAGGAAGCCGCGGCGTTGGCCCGTAAACCAGAGCGCTGCTGGGAAAGACAAATTGTTCGATCGCGCCGCCCATGCGGTTGTGCTCGGCGATGGCTTCGATCACGCGGCTGGTTCCGGCGACATTGACCGCCCACAAAGAAGGCGAGTCGAGCTGGAGGGTTCGCGCCGGACTGTCGACAAAGCCGAGATGAACCACGGCTTCGGGGCCGTAAGCGCGAAGCAGATCCAGCAGCTGGTCGCAGGAACGCTCTTCCGCCAGATCGATCTTGTCGAAGCGGAAGAGATTCTGTTGCGACTCAGGCTCGCGAATGTCGGTCCCGATCACCTGGAAATCGGACAACTGCGGCAACAGCCGGCGCCCGATGTTGCCGCAGATTCCGGTGACCAGGATTGTGGGTTTGCTGGCCATGCTCGATTCGTAGGGTTACGGTTTGGGCGCGGACGGACTGGCCGCTGGTTGCGGCGGAGCCGGCTTCGCGCCCGGTGCTGCCGGCGAAGGAACGGCGCTGGGCCGGACCACGTTGGGTGGAACCATGGAGGGCGGAGCTACCGGAGGAGTCGGCGGACCAAAATATTTGTCGTTCAGGTCAGCGCGAATACCGGAGTTGACGGCCTTGACCTTTGCTTCCATGCTCTGGCGCGACAACTCGCGGGCAATCTCATCTTTGACTTTGTCCACCGGCATGGTCTCGCGGCCCTCGACTTTATAAATGGTGTAGCCCGCGGCTTCCTGTTCGACTTTCGACACCTCGCCCGGCTTCAAGGCGAACAACTCCTGCTCCTGCGGCTGCGACAAGGTGCCCCGGCGCCGGCTTCCCAGGCTGCTGTTCGGCGGCATAATCGTCAGGGCCAGCGTGGTGTAGGCCTCCTTCTGAAGTTTCTCCATGTCCTCGCCTTTGGCGGCGCGATCGTGAAGTTCGTTGGCGAGCTCCGCGGCTTTCTTCTCCCACGCGTCCTTGTCCTGCGCCGACGGGTTCTTGGCGGGAATGAAAAGGCGGCTGAGCTTGAGCTCTTCGTATTTGGAGATGTTCTGCTTGTAATAAGCGTCTACTTCGCTGTCCGGCGGCTTGCGGTACTGTTCGTCGAGGCGCGTGCGGTACGCGTTGACCAGGGTTCGCATGCGCACGAAGCGCATCAGTTCCGCGAAGTTGGCGTCGTCGACGCCGGCTTTTTTGGCAGCGTCATTCCAGGCCAGCAGCTCCACGTAGTTCTGGGCAAATTGCCGGCGAACCTGCGGGGTGACGGGCTGGTTGCTGGTGTTCAGCGTCGCGATCAGCTTCTCCAGTTGGCCTTTGGTGATGGTGGTGGTGCAGTCGGGAGATGCAGTCGCGCCGGTTGCCTTCTTCGTGGCCGCCGATCCTTTCTTGGCAGCCGCTCTCGGCGCCGCGCCAGTGGCCGGTGGACAGAGTCCCTGGATTGTGATCACTGTGTCGCTGTCGGCGACGGCGGGGCTTGCGGCTGGAGGCATGGGAGTTGTTTGCGTGGCCGGCGACGGCTGCGGAGTGGCTGGTTTCGGCTGGTTCGGGGTCTGAGCGGCGGAGATCATCCCCGCCATGATGCATATCATTGCAGGTCGAATCATTCGTGGGATTTCCTTCCTACTGTGCAAAGGTTGGACTTAAGAGCCTAGCATAATTGGCTTCTGGAAACCGCCTCGCGAAAACTGAGAGAATGAAGCTGTGTCCACCACGGAGATAAAGCCGCTGCTCAAGAGCATGCGCTCAGAAAAGCGCATGGTGGCCTTGAATTCTCTGCTGGCGGCTTCGGCCATTACAGCTTTGAAGCTGCTGGTGGGGCTGGCCACACAGAGCCTTGGTATCTTGTCGGAAGCCGCGCATTCCGGCCTGGATCTGGTGGCGGCTTTCATCACATTTCTTTCTGTTCGCGTATCCGATAAGCCTGCCGACGCCGAGCATCAGTACGGTCACGGCAAGGTCGAGAACTTTTCCGCGTTCATCGAAACCGGCCTGCTGCTGCTCACCTGCATCTGGATCGTGTGGGAAGCGGCGCGGCGGCTAAGCGGACATCATGCGGTCCACATCGAACCTTCACTCGCCGCTTTTGCCGTGTTGTTTACCTCCATGGCAGTGGACTGGTGGCGTTCGCGCCGCTTGAAACGTATTGCCGAAAAGTACGAGAGCCAGGCGCTGGAAGCTGACGCGCTCCACTTCAGCACGGACGTATTCTCGAGCGGCCTGGTGGCCGTGGGATTGGCTTTGGTCTGGGTGGGATCGCGCTGGGGCGTTCCCTGGCTTAGCAAATCCGACCCGATCGCTGCCCTGATGGTTTCCGGCGTGATCGTCTACGTGAGTTCCCGTCTGGCCCGGCAGACCATCGATGCTCTGCTCGATGCCGCGCCCGCCGGCTACCGCAACCGCATTATCGACGCCGTTCTGAAAATCAACGGCGTGATCGAAGTTGAGCGCGTGCGCATTCGCCGCGCCGGCAATCGCTACTTTGCCGATCTCACCGTCGGGCTGGCGCGCAATGTTACCTTCCAGCGATCGGGACAGGCCGTAGCCGAAATCACCTCGGCGGTGCAGGGAATTCTTCACGATTCCGACGTCGTGGTGCATTCGTTTCCTCGCGAAACCGGCCACGAGAATATTTTCGATCGCATCCGCGCGGTGGCTTCGCGCAACAACTTCAGCGTGCACGACGTCAGCGTGCAGGACCTCGGCGGACGTCTTCACGTCGAACAGCACCTGGAACTCGACGAGAACCTGTCTCTCAAGAAGGCGCACGACGTGGTCACGCGGCTGGAGGGCGAGATTCGCAGGGACGTACCCGAAATCTCCACCATCCTTACTCACATTGAGAGTGAGCCCGCGACTATCGAGCCCGGCGATCGCCTGGTACACAATGCTGAGCTGGAGCAGAAATTGCGGCCTCTGGCGCGCGACTTTCCGGAAATTCTCGACATGCACGACATCGAGATCAAGCATGTGCGCGACAAGATTTATATGTCCTGCCACTGCACCATGGCTGACAATCTTCCCCTGGCTCGCGTGCACGACATCTCCACCGAGCTGGAAATTCGCTTCAAGCAGGCCGCGCCGGAATTGTTCAAGGTGCTGATCCACCCCGAGCCGCTGACCGACAACCGCCGGTGAAAACCAAAGGCCGCGCTCGCGCGCGGCCTTCCGCGACCATCGTCATTCCCAACGAAGGAAGTAATTCTTCCAGGGAGCTAAATCTAAGGTTCACGACGCGGGTTACTCCTGGCGAAGCGCTTGAAGTGGATCCACGCGCATCGCCCGATACGCCGGAACCCACGCCGCCAGCAGTGCCACCGCAGCCAGCGTCACGATCACCAGCGAGTAGCTGAGCGGGTCGGCCGACTTCAGGCCGAAGATCAGCCTTCCCAGTAGCCGCGTCAGGCCGAACGCCGCGGCTACTCCGATGATCGCTCCAACGGTCGCCAGCCGCATGCTCTGGCTTAGAATCAGGTTCAGAATCCGGCCGCGGTTGGCGCCCAGAGCCATGCGGATGCCGATCTCCTGCGTCCGTTGCTGCACCGCGTACGACATCAGCCCGTAAATCCCGATCGCGGCCAGTGCCAGCGCCACCAGCGCGAAGACACTCAGCAGCAGAACATTGAAGTTTTCCCGCGTGGTCGATTCAACGATCACGCGCTCCAGAGGCATCACTTTGGATGGCGTGAGCTGTGCATCCAGGGTTTGAAATTCGCGGCTGACTGAGTTGGCCAGCGAAAGCGGATCCGCTTTCGTCCGGATCACCCAGCTCAAGGGCAGCAGCGTGGAGGCCAGCTTGGTGATCCCGTCAGTTGCCTGGCTTTGTGGCACGTAAATCACCGGGACCTTTCCATTGCCCAGTCCAACCTCCGTTACGCTGCCGACAATGCCCACCACTTCGCGCGGCTGCTCCTCAAAGTCCGCTCCCAGACCATGCCCGATCATCATGCGCTGGCCGAGCGCGTCTTGTTTAGGCCAGTATTTCTTCGCCAGTGCCTCGTTGATGATCACCACACGGTCTGACTTGCCGGTATCACGCAGGTCGAAGACGCGCCCGCGCAGCAACGGTATCTGCAGCGCCTGGAAGTAGCCGGAGGAGACGAAGCGCCACTGCTCGTCGCCTTCCCATTTTCCTTCCTTGGGTGTGCGCCCCTCGATGCTGAAAGGCAGGTCGATAGTCATGCCCGACATGGGCAGCAGCAGCGTGCAAGCAGACGATTCCACGCCCGGCAAAGCTTCAATGCGTTCCTTCGCCTGGCGCACCATCGACTCCAGTTGCGCCGTGGTCGTATATCGGTTGCCGGTGATGGCCGTTCGCAGGGTCAGCACCTTGACGGGATTGAGTCCCGGATCCAACGCGCGCAGCCCGGCAAACGTGCGGATCATGAGCGCCGCGCCCGCCAGAAGAATTACCGCCAGCGAGATTTCCGCCACCACCAGGATGGAGCGAATGCGGTTATGGCGCATCCCTGTGCCCGAACGGCTGCTTGCTTCCTTCAATGCCGAGTACACATCGGCGCGCGAAGCGCTGAACGCGGGCAGCACTCCGAACAGCAGCCCGGTAAGCAGGGAGATCGCGCCGAGAAACGCCAGCATCCGCCAGTCGACCCAGGCCAGCGCTCCCAGCGCGTGTTGGGGATCGTTGATGCGGGGAATGTTTCCCGGGCTGAAGGAGAGCAACAGGTGAACTCCGACTGTGCCCAGCGCCACTCCTGCTATTCCGCCGGCCAGCGCCAGAATCACGCTCTCGGTGAGCAGTTGCCGCACGATACGCCCGCGGCTCGCCCCTACCGCTGTGCGTATCGCGATCTCTCTCTGCCGTCCTGATGCTCTCGCCAGCAACAGGTTGGCCACGTTGGCGCAAGCTATGAGCAGCACGAAGCTGACGGCGCCGGCCAGGACCAGCAGTGCTATCCGGACCTCGCCCCCGATGGCCACGCGCAGCGGCATCACCGTGACACCCTCTGTCTTGTCCATGATGTCGGGATGCGCACGCTGGAAGTTCTCCGCGATGACTTTCAATTCGGCCTGGGCTCCGGCCAGCGTCGCCCCCGGTTTAAGCCGTCCTGTAACCACGTAGATGTGGCCCTGGTTGGTGCTGTTGGGATCGAACTGTTGGGGAAGGTAGACTTCTGTCGGCGGATCCGGCTGATAGCCCTCCTGCAGAACTCCGGTAACAACGTAACGCTCGGAGTTCAACGAGATCGCTTTGCCGACAATGTCACGTTCACCGCCGAGCCGGTTCTTCCACAAGTTGTAGGTCAGGACAGCAAATCTGCCTGCGTTGGGCAGGTCCTCTTCCGGCGAAAAGGTTCTGCCCAATACCGGCTTTACGCCGTAGACGTCGAAGAAGCCGGCGGTAACGTGGGTTGCGGTCACCGGATCAGGACGGTCGCTGGTTCCCAGGTTCATGTTGACCGATCCGAAGTCGTAAGCCGCAATTGATTGGAAACTCTGTGCCTGCTTCCAAACCATGAATTTGGGAATGGAAACCGAAGGCGCATTCCCCTCAGGGAAATGCCGCGCCAGGCGCATCATGCGCTCCGAGTCCGGGAAAGGCAGGGGCTGCAGCAGGACCCGGTCAATCACGGAAAAAATTGCCGCATTGGCGCCGATGCCCAGGGCCAGCGCCAGAATAGCCACCCCGCTGAATCCGGGGCTCTTGATAAGAACACGAACTGCCTGGCGGACGTCCTTCAGTAGAGTCTCCATACTCAGCCAATACGTGCCCGGGAGCCGGAGGGTTCCCCCAAAGTTCTAACTGGACCTGCTTGCTGCCATCGAGCCGCCGTGCCTGATATCCTTCCCCTCGGGCTCAAATGCCTACTGAGCAATATATAGCAATATATTAAGGAGGGCCGGCCGCCGTGGTAGAAGCCAAAATTGACTGGGTTGATGGAGAGAGGTTTGTGGGCAGCGCCTCCAGCGGGCACGCCCTGGTTATCGACTCCGACCGCGTGCGCAACACTGCCAATGGTCCCATGGAACTGGTTCTGCTTGGCCTGTGCGGGTGTACTGCCACCGACGTAGTCAGCATCCTGCGCAAGAAGCGCGAGCCTTTCAATACGCTGGAGGTTCATGCCCAGGCGGAGCGCGCGCCTAAGCCGCCCTCCGTCTATACTTCCATCAATCTGGTCTTTACCGTCTCCGGTGCGGTTTCATTGAAGGCGGTGGAGGACGCGGTGCGGCTTTCCGAGGAAAAATATTGTTCGGTTTCGGCCATGCTGAAGAGCACTGCGCGCATCACTACGGAAGTCAGAGTCGTAGCCGCCGATCACAAGCATGAGGCCGCCAAATAAAGTAACGCGGTTCCAAGCCGAGAATCTAATCGTCGACGGAGGAAATGAATGGGGAAGAAGATCGTACTGTTCAGCCAGCCCGGTTGACCGCCGTGCTCCTGGGCGGAGAGCTACCTTTCGGAGAAAGGTATCAAATTTGAAATGAAGGATGTAAGCGTTGACCATGCAGCCCTGATGGAGCTGGTCCGCACCTATAACAGCAACTCCACTCCCACCATCATCGTGGGCGATCAGGTCATGATCGGCTTCGATCCTGACCGACTCGAAAAGATGCTTGCCGAACCGGCCCACTGATTTGAATTCCAGCACGGCCTCAGACGCAAATCGCTCTGAGGCCGGCACGGCTGGTGCTTCCCCTGGTGCCGGCCTCGATTTCGGACAGTCGCTTGATCCGCATCACTGGCGCGGTTATTTCCTGATTGCCGCCGCTACGCTCGGCTGGGGAGCTGCGGCAACCGTCGGCAAAGCCGCATTCAACGGCCGCCTCTTCGCCGGCAGCGCCGCCATTTCCCCCCTGTTGCTCACCCAGACGCGCACGACCTTCACCGTTGCCGTGCTGCTGATATTCGTCAGCCTGCGCTACGGCCGTTCATTCTTTCCGGTCCGGCGGCGCGACCTGATCTGGTCAGCTCTGGCGGGAACTCTGGGCACAGCCGGTTCCAATTTCTTCTATTACTACGCTGTCCAGAAGTCGACCGTGGCCATCGCCATTACGGTGCAGTACACCGCGCCGGTCTGGGTTCTGCTCTTTATGGTTCTGGCCCGCGGAGAGCGCCTTACCTGGCGTCGGGCCGGCGCCGTGCTGCTCGCTCTGGCGGGCATTGCCCTCACACTCGGGCTTTTTCGCCAGGACGCGCGCAGTCTTTCCGTGATGAGTGTTTGGGGGCCGCTCTCCGCCCTGGTCGCTTCATTCTCTTACGCGTTCTACAACATCGTAGGGGCGGGACTGGTGCATCGCAACCAGCCCCTGCAGATCATGTTCTACTCGCTGCTGAGTTCGGCTGTGCTGTGGGGCATTCTCAATCCTCCCTGGCGCCTGGCCGCCCAGAACTTCAGCGCCGGTCAGTGGGGATTCCTGTTCGCTTTCGCGTGCCTGTCCATGCTCGTGCCCTACATCTGTTTCTTCAACGGCCTCAAATACCTCGATCCCACGCGCGCCGTCATCGCCAGTTGCCTGGAGCCGGTATTCGCGATTCTCTTCGCGGCTGTATTCATCGGCGAGGGCATCGGCCCCTGGCAGGCCGTCGGGGTGGGAGCCGTGCTGGTGGCCACGGTGATGGCTCAGATGGGCGATTCGCGGACGGCCGGGTTACGCTCGGACAGCGGGGCACGGTACAATACAGGATCATGAATCGAGTTCTGCTCGCCGGCGTCGTTGTCGCGGTTTTGACCTTATCCGGCTTTGCCCAGCACCACGAAGAGCAGAAGACCGCGCAGCTCAACTTTGTCGTGATCAAGGACACCAACGGGAAGCCGGTCCGCAACGCCGAAATTGTTTTGCACCCGGTCGACAAGATGGGGAAACAGAAACAAGAAGGCCTGGAGCTGAAGACGCACGAAGATGGCAAAGCCTCGGTTGCCGGCATTCCCTACGGCAAGCTGCGCGTGCAGGTGATCGCCTCCGGCTACCGCACCTACGGCGAAGATTATGACATCGCTCAGCCGGCGCACGAGATCACCATCAAAATGCAAAGACCGGCGGACCAGTACTCTATCTACAAATAGCCAATCAATGCCTGACATCAGAATCTTGAGGTTTCATGGGTCGGGAAATGCCTGCCAGGCGCGGCCAGCCAGGTCATTTCTGTTATCTTTAGTTTTCTGCGCTGGCGGCCGGGCGGGAACGGGACGAGGGGATTGAGGGTACGCGTTTTTTATCACGGCAAATGCTTTGACGGAACGGCCTCGGCAGCCGTCTTTTCGCGTTTTTACCGCGAGCGCATTCACCCCGATGCCGAATTCGAGTTCATCGGCCTGGTGCACCGCGCCGGCTCCCTCTTTGACGAGACCGAATTCAACGGCGACGAGAATGCAATACTCGACTTTAAGTATTCCCCTTCGCCGAAGATCACCTGGTGGTTTGATCATCATCAGAGCGCCTTCCTGACTCCGGAGGACGCGGAACACTTCCGGCTCAGCGACAAGTCGCACAAGTTCTACGATCCCGACTTCAAGTCCTGCACCAAATTTCTGGCTCAGATCGCCCGTGACCAGTTCGGCTTCGATCCCCAGCCGATGCAGGAACTGATCCACTGGGCCGACATCATTGACGGCGCGCAGTTTTCTTCCGTGCAGCAGGCTGTCGAGATGGCCGAGCCGGCGCTGAAGCTCACCATGGTGGTGGAATCCACTAACGACCCCGCCTTCCTCCCCAGCCTGATTCCGCTGCTGGCGCGGAAACCGCTGGCGCAGGTGGTGAGCGATCCGCTGGTCGCGCCGCTGGTGGGGCCGCTGATGGACCGCCATCGCCACTCGATTCAGATTCTTCGCGAACGTTCCGACTGCAGGCAGGGAACGATCTATTTCGACATCACCGATCAGGATCTGGAAGGCTACAACAAGTTCATTCCTTACTATTTGCATCCTGAATCGGTCTACAGCGTGGGACTCAGCCGCAGCAATTTCAGGGTGAAGGTTTCCGTTGGCTCCAATCCCTGGACCACGCAAAAGAATATGGTAAACCTGGCGAAAATCTGCGAACGCTATGGCGGCGGAGGCCATGCCCGCGTGGGCGCCATCTCCTTTCCCACGGATCGCGCCGATGACGCCCGCAAGGCAGCAGCGGAAATTGTTGCCGAACTGCGCGCCTCGCGATCCGGTAGGCAAGGCTGAGAAGTCGCCAGTTTTGGAGGACAAAAAAACGCGGACCTCTCGTGGGTCCGCGTGCTGTTTGCGTCGTCGGCTACTTCGCTTGCACCAGCAGGCTGTTGTTTACGGAAAACACGCCTGGCACGCCGTTGGCGCGTATTCCGGCCACGTTCTTGTCAGCCTGGTTGTCCACCACCCCTCGCAGCGAGACGTCTCCATTCATCACGATGATGTGAATTGATGGAACCACCTCGAGCGAATAGCGGAAGAGCTGATCGTCGCGAAAAATCGATCGTGCCACCTCGCGCCGGATGCGGTCGTCGTTGAATGACGCGTGCAGGATCTGAATCTGATTGTTTACCTGCTCCACGCCGGCGATGCGCTTCACTACGTTCGCCGCTTCATCCTTAAGCACGGCGTTGCGCACTTCGCCGGTTAGAGTCACCGTGCCGTCATTCACTGTGAAGGACAGATCGTCAAACACCGTGAGCTGCGGCAACATCACCAGTTCGTGATAAACCTGCCGGTTGAGATTCCGGGCGCCAGTTGCGTTCGAAGGAGCATCAGTCGCCGACGCTCCTGTCACCAAAAGCAGACTCGCCGCCAGGATGGCGGGCAAAGTCTTCAGCCAGGACTTCCTCATCGATTCTCCCTTGTAGTGCTCTCTTGTTGATGAGATGCCTGGCTGAATTCAAAGGTGCGACCGATGACAATTCTTAACTGCATCCTGATTTGTCTTAACTCTCAATTGGAAACCGTCGGAGCGAGAAAGCCGAACGCCGCGCTCGATCTCTCACTTTGCGATCCGCAGGTTGTTCTGCACCGAAAACACTCCCGGCACGCCATTGGCCCGCAGGCCGGCTTCGTCTTTATCGACTTGGTTATCCACTACGCCTTCCAGCGTCACGTGGCCGCCCTTCACGATGATGTGGATCGGGGGCAGCGCACCCATGGAGTAGCGGAACAGCCGGTCGTCGGCAAACAGGGCGCGAGCGACCTGGCGGCGGGTACGATCGTCAAAGGTAGACGGTGGCAGAATCTCGATGTTGTTCACCACCTGCTCCACACCTTCGATCCCTTTGACGGCCTTAGCAGCTTCGTCTTTGATGATCGGGTCGCGCACCTGTCCCATCAGCGTTACCGTGCCGCCGTCCACTTTGTAGGCAAGATTATCGAAGATAGTGAGCTGGGGAATCATCACCAGTTCATGATGAACCTCGCGCGTGATTCGGTCCTGCTCCCTCTGATCAGCCGTAGACGGTCTTGTCGCCCCCGCTGCCGTCAGAGCGACCGCCAGGACCGTGGTCCAGCATAGAAAAAGAATCCGCTTCATAAGCACCTTCCTCTCCTTTGATTAGATGCAAAGCAGCAAACAACCGTTCGCAGCCTGCGGTGAACCGCAAAGGGTTTCAGCGCCCGCATCACCCATCGTGAAATTGTCCGCGTATCAATGTCCTCAGAGTGGTCGTTATCCAACGGCACCATGAAGCAAGTCGGGGAATGCGAAAGCCGGAGTGACCGGTACTCCGGGCTTCTTTCTTGGATTCACCGATTCAACTCAGTCCCGGGTGCGCGCCCTGATCTACATCGATGGCTCCCACCCTTCCGTGTCTTCAAAGCCGCCATCGACAAACTGCTGCCTTCATCGTCGGACACATCGTTCAGTCCATCTCCACCCGCTCCTGCCAGCCCGGCACGCTGACCATCCAGCCCAGCTCTCGCGAAAGAGTCTGTTGCAGGTTGCGGTCGTTGCTGGCCTTCGCACCTGGGCCACGGGTTGCGTATCTCACACCGGCATGGGTGATTGAACTCTTTGAACTTCGTCAGGCAGATGGCGTATTTTGTTGTTAATGCGGTGCGGTCATTTTCCTCGAAACAGGAAAAAGAGCTCGATGACAAGAATCAGCACGACGATAAACTCCAGCAGGAAGCCGCGGCTCTGGTGGAACTGCTCAATCATGAAGTCGTACAGCTCGTCCGCAGTCCGCAGCTTCTCGTGCACCAGGTTCTGATAATCGTTTACGCCGATCTTGACGGCCACCATTTTGTAGAGTCGGGCAGAGAACATGTCGCCGACAAACTTCAGTGCGTTGTTGGTGTGTTCCGTCAACTCGGTCACCTCGAGCAGCATGGCCCTGAGGCGGGCCGCAGCGGAGCCCATCCGCCAGCCGGAAAACATTCCTTGGCGGCGACTCCTGAGAAACCGGTACACCTGATCAAGTTCACGGGTCAGCACCTCGTCGTAATGCCGGAATTGCAGAAGCTGCGAGTTGGCGTATTCGATTAACCGAATCGTTGGCTCGGCTCCCGCTTCGGTATCGAAGAGGAACGCGGCATTCCATCCCGCCACAAGCAGATCATTGGGATAGTAGGACATCTGGCTCTCAAGAACTTCGTTGCGTTCCTCGCCAGCCAGAGGCAGATTCTCGCCGCGAACCATCTGGCTGATCTCGGCGCCGCGTTGCTGCAGCAACTCGTCCCCGGTTGAGATTCCGGCGATGCCGTGCAGGTGCAAAATATAGTATTCCTCGCTAAGCCACTGGTCATATCCGCGGACCAGCGCTTCGCGGCTTGCCTCGATCTTCGCAGCGACAATCTTTCTACTCAGCTCTTCGAGCGAAGTGCCTGAAATCCACCTTGCCGCGAGTTCCCGCAATTGCTCCCAGCTTCCAGAGAAGGACGAACGGAGGAGCAGGCCCACGACGCCGTAATCGTAGTATTGGAGTGTGGCCTCCAGCCTTTCGCCACTGGCAAGAGAGACGGGCTCGACATTTTCGACCATAGGCGGGCGCTCAAATCGCACGTAGTCGGGCGCCGCATGCTTGAGGGAACTCGAGGCGGGCGTGCCTCTGGTCAGAGCTCGCAACCGCCCGAGATCAATCTCGTCGGCGACGTCATACATTACGCTGCTGATAATCGTGCCCCGCAAATCTGGATCAGACATGTCTTATCTCGACCAGGAGATCGAAGTGGACGGCCTGTTTGCCCGGCCACGAGCCGACAACACCCTAAATGCGCAAGGCCTCGGGGTCAAACCAGAGGCACCCGCTCCTGCCAGCCCGGCACGCTGACCTTCCAGCCCAGCTCTCGCGAAAGAGTCTGTTGCAGGGTGCTCGCGGCCTCAGGCTCCCCATGCACCAGGAACGTAGTCTGCGGCGGGCTTTTGAAAGTCCGCAGCCAGTGCAGCAGTTCTTCCGTATCGGCGTGGTCGCTGAACTGCTCGAGCGCTGCGACCTGGGCGCGGATCGGGACTTCTTGCGAGAAAATCCGCACCGATTCGGCTCCGCTCTTGATGATCGCTCCGCGAGTCCCCGGCGCCTGGAAGCCGATGAAGATAACCTGGTGGCGGGGATCGGGGAGACGCAGCTGCAAATGGTGCAGGACTCTTCCCCCGGTGACCATGCCGCTCGAAGAAACAATGACGCATGGGTAGCGCAGCTCGTTGATGGCCTTCGACTCTTCCTGCTTCGCGCAAAAGTGAAAGCCCGGCCAATTCATGGGCGAGCCGAATCTTTCCACCAGGCGATGGGCCTCATTGTCGAAGTCGTCTACGTACTTCATGAATATCTCGACAGCCTGAATGGCCATCGGGCTGTCCACAAAAACGGGAACCCTGGGAATCCGCCCTTCCTCTATCAATTCTTTCAGCACAAAGAGAAACTTCTGGGTGCGCTCCACGGCGAATGCCGGAACCACCACCGAGCCCCCACGATGAACCGTGTTGCTGATCAGCTGCGCCAGTTCCGGGCGAACATCGTTGTGGGGGTGGGTCCGGTTCCCGTAGGTGGATTCCATCACCAGCACGGACGGATCCTCATTGGGATCCGGTCCGGCGCGCACCACCCGCCCCGGCGCCGTCGGGTTCAGCGGAACCCGTCCGATGTCTCCGGTAAACAGATATTTGTGAGTTTGCCGGTTCGCGGTGAGAAACACCTCCACCATGGCCGATCCCAGGATGTGTCCGGCATGGACAAAGCGGAAGCGCAATTCCGAACTGAGCAGCCGCTCTTTTCCGAAGTCCAACGGTTCAAACAGTGACAAGCAGCTTTCCGCGTCCGCGCGCGTATAGAGCGGCAGCGCCGGCCTGTGTTTGGAGGTGCCTTTCTTGTTGTGGTAGTTGGCTTCTTCTTCCTGCAGATGACCGGAATCAGGCAGCACCACCGAACACAGATCAATGGTGGCCGGCGTCGCAAGGATCCGCCCCTTGAAGCCTTCTTTCGCCAGCCGGGGAATCCACCCGCAGTGATCGAGATGCGCGTGAGTGAGGATCACTGCATCGATCTCCCGCGCCGGCACCGGCAATTCCTGCCAGTTGCGCAGCCGCCATTCTTTTTGCCCCTGGAACAGGCCGCAGTCGATGAGGACCTGTAATCCATTCTTTCCGCCGCCGTTAGTCGACGTGTTGATGAGATGTTTGGATCCGGTAACCGTCCCGGCGGCGCCGAGGAATTGAATGTAGGCCACGTGTTCCTGCTGAACAGAGTTTTTCGTGAAGCCCCCTATTTGAGCAGGGAATAGATCTGGTGGCAAATTGGTTGAGTTCTTAAACCCATGACCCGGAGTTTGTGCGCAAGAAAATCTAAACCCTTTCATTCTTCTGTCATTGGTCCCATTTGAAGGGGCGGGCTGCCTCGGTTGCGTCCCGCAGCTGCCAGCATGGCAAGTGCACATTTTTTGGAACATTTGCCATCGTTGCTGCGTCTCTTTGGATGGCGGTCAACGGATTTTGCCCGCAGAGCGACATTCGTCACCCTTTGCGAGTAAGAAGGGCTTTCTTTCCGGTGTTCGGTTTCGAACAGAGGATTGCGCTAGTGAACACCAAACGTGGTGCAGTTGTCGTACAGAATCAAACATATACTATTTATTATCAACAGTTTAAACGGCCTCTTATTTCGGCACAAAAAGTGCCCATCAACCGGCCGGACCTGACTCGCGGCAATGCGACTTGCTCTTTTAGGAGCTTTCAGTTATGCGACTGGGGATAACAGGTTTAGCGCTTCTTGTAGCTCTTGGCTCTTCTGTGTTTACCGGGTACGGATCGGAACGTGTGGCCGGTCCTTCGAAGACCGCCGCCAACGTCCATACCAGCGCCATCGCCAGCCACATTGCGCTGCTGCGGTCGGGACGTCCGCAAGAGCGTGCCGCGGCGGCCTATTGGCTGGGCCAGCAGCGCTCGGCTGCCACCCTGGCAATCGATCCCCTGGTTGAGCTCCTGGGAAATGCGACTGAGATTGATCCTTCACAGTATCGCGTGAATCGCATCTGGCAGAAACTGACTCTGGGAGAAGAGGCCGCAGCCGCACTGGTAAATATCGGCCATCCTGCAATCGAGCCCCTGATTCGTGTTCTCAAGAACTCGCCGGTCCCGGAAGCGCGCAAGAACGCTGCCTGGGCTTTAGGTGCTCTGCACGATACGGGAGCCACCACTTCCCAGCTCTGAAGCGCTCTTTCGCTTTAAGCGCTTTAACGTCAGGCATCGGCGAGTCAGGTCCATTGCAACTGCATCAGCCGCGTCATGAAGTAGCTGACGCGAACCGTCAATCTGCGTATTTACTAGTTGCTCGATGGGCACGATTCGCATATGGAAAGCTTCTTTCAGGATATTCGCTACGGGCTGCGCATGCTGCGCAAGAACCCGGGATTCACCGTTGTGGCCGTTCTCACCCTGGGGCTGGGCATCGGCGCCAATACGGCTATCTTCAGCCTGATCAATGCCATCCTTCTCACCACGTTGCCGGTGAAAAATCCGGGTGAGCTTGTGGTCGTGGGTGATCCGGCCCGAGCCCACGAGGTAAGCGCAGGAACCCCGCAAGCCGATCTGCTCTCCTATCCTCTCTACCGTGAGTTGCGCGACCACAACAGCGTGTTCTCCGGGATACTGGTTTCCGCTAATGTCCACCGCGGCAAGGTTGAGACCGAGAGTACAGGTTTGGTCGATGAGCGCGCCAGCGTCACCTTGGTCAGCGGCAATTACTTTTCTGTACTGGGTGTCGACGCTTTGCTGGGTCGCACGCTTACGCCCGATGATGATGGCGCCCCCGGCGCTCATCCCGTAGTAGTGGTCAGCTATGAGTTCTGGAAAAAGAAGCTTTCCCAGTCGCCGGCCATTGTTGGCCAGCAGCTTCGCATCGATGACTTTCCTTACACCGTCGTAGGAGTTGCCTCTCCCGGATTTTTCGGCGAAACCGTAGGTAACAAGGAGGACTTCTGGGCGCCCATGGCCATGCAGGCCTGGCTGGAACGCGGGCGGCCGTGGCTGGAGGATATCCACGTTTCGTGGTTGCGTTCAATCGCCCGCCTGAAGCCGGGCGTGACCGTCAGTCAGGCGGAAGCCAACCTTAATCTGGTCTATCAGCAGTGGGTGAAGAGTCCCGCGGTTCTGGCGCTCGATCCCAGCGATCAGGAAGTAGCGCGCAAAGCGAAGGTGCCGGTTGTGCCCGGAGGACGCGGCTACTCCGATCTGCGCAATGACGCCTTCCTTCCCTTGATGGTGCTGATGGGAATTGTGGGACTGGTGCTGCTGATCGCCTGCGTCAACGTGGCCAACCTGCTGCTGGCGCGGGCTACCGCGCGACAAAAAGAGGTAGCGGTTCGCCTGGCCATCGGCGCCAGCCCGCGGCGGCTGGTTTCGCAGCTTCTCACGGAAAGCCTGCTGCTGGCCCTTGCCGGTGGCCTGGCCGGATTGTTGGTAGCCGAATGGGGCACGGGCGCTCTGCTGCGTCTTGCCCTCGGACGGGCCGCCGCCGGCCTCATCGTCTCGCCCGATTCGCGCGTGCTCGCCTTCACCGCGGGTATCTGTGTTCTTACCGGAGTGGTCTTCGGCCTGGCCCCCGCCCTGCGGGCCTCCCGTGTGCAGGCGGGTGCTGTGCTCAAGGAAGGTGCCTTGAGCCAGGGCAGAACCTCTGGCTTCCCACTGGGAAAAATTCTGGTCGCGCTTCAAGTCTCAATTTGCCTTCTGGTGCTCTTCGCTGCCGGTCTCCTGCTCAGAAGTCTGAACAATCTAAAGAACGTTGATCTCGGCTACAGCAAAGAGCACATTCTCATGGTGCGGGCCGACCCCGTTCCCGCCGGCTATAAAGAGGCACAGATCATCACTTTCCAGCAGGAGATGGTTTCACGCCTGGCGACTATTCCCGGTGTTCTTAGCGTAGCGGGTTCAGAAAACGGATTGTTTAGCGGAACTGAATCGGCGAGTGCCTTGAAGGTGGACGGTTACACGCCGGCCAGGAGTAAAGATCGCGATGTTTTCTGGGACCAGGTCGGGGCGAACTATTTCAAGGCGCTTGGCGTGCCGGTCCTGCTGGGACGCGAGTTCGGCCCGCAGGATACGCCCACATCGCCGCGCGTCGCCGTGATCAACCACAGCATGGCGCAATTCTTCTTCGGCAAGGCGGATCCGATCGGCCGGAGATTCACCATTGACGATCAGGACAATCGCGATAAGCCGTACGAGATCATTGGCGTAGTCAAAGACGTTCGCGACCATGCCGTCCGCGGCGACATTCAGCGGCGTTTCTACATTTGTGCCTCCCAGCCTCAGGACAAGCTGTATGCCGTGAATTTTGAGGTACGAACCTCCGGCAACCCGGACTCGCTCACTGAGGCGGTCCGAAAGACCTTTGCCGCGTTCGACTCCAACGTCGTTCTCTCCCGAATACGCACCGTGGACGAGCTGGTGAATTCCTCGCTCTCCTCCGACATTCTTATCTCGCGCCTGTCGATGTTCTTCGGCCTGGTGGCATTGCTCCTGGCATGTATTGGACTTTACGGGCTGATGTCCTACACCATTGGCGGCCGCACCCGCGAGATTGGTCTGCGCATGGCTTTGGGCGCGCAGCGTTTCCAGGTTTTGAAGATGGTCCTTCATGAAGCTCTCAAGCTGGTGCTGATGGGCGTAGTGCTCGGTGTTCCCGCCGCGCTGCTGGCCAGCCAATTGTTGTCGTCAGTTCTGTTCGGCCTGAAAGCCACTGATCCTGTTTCTTTAATCGCGGTGGTATTGATTCTGGCGGTGGTCGCGCTCCTGGCAGCGGCAGTTCCGGCCAGGCGGGCGGCCAAGGTCGATCCCATGGTGGCATTGCGTTATGAGTAATCGAAGATAAAAATGGAGACGCTTGTCCAGGACGTTCGCTACGCGCTGCGCACCCTGCGCAGGTCGCCCGGATTCGCGGCTACTGCCATCCTCACCCTGGCTCTCGGGATCGGCGCCAACACCGCCATTTTTACTCTCATCAACGCCGTCTTGCTGAAGAGCTTGCCCGTCGCCGCCCCGCAAGAGCTGGTGGTCATCGGCGATCCCGAAGACGCGCACTCGCGAACCCAGGGAAGCCCGATCGTCGATTATTTTTCCATGCCTCTCTATCGCGACCTGGAGCAGGGCACGCGTGACGTTTTTAGCGGAATGGCCGCTTCGTCCGAGGTTCATCTGGTCAGGGTGGTGAAGAATGGCGTGGAAGTAACCACGAATGCTACCGTGGTGTTGACCAGTGGGAATTACTTCTCGGTTCTCGGCGTTAACCCCGCCTTCGGTCGCACCTTCATCGAGGATGGCGCGAAGGGCGCGAACCCTGTAGCCGTCCTGAGCTACGGCTTTTGGCAGGACAAGCTCGGCGGCGCTCCGGACATTGTTGGGCAGACTTTCCTCCTGAGGGACCATCCTTTCACCGTGATCGGCGTGGCCGCCGCGGGTTTCCAGGGGGATACCGTCGGCGATTCGCAGGATCTCTGGGTTCCTTTGTCGATGGAAGAGCAGCTCCTGCCTGGCCGCCAATGGCTGGATACATACTCGGCCTCTTGGCTGCACCTGATTGGCCGTCTTCGTCCCGGCGTTACGCTCACACGGGCGCGCGGGGCCGTCAACGTCACGTTCCAACAGCTCGTGCAGGGTCCTGTGGGCGTGCAGTGGACCAAGGTCGATCGCGACGAGATGGCCCGCTCTGCGATACAGGTCTCAGCGGGCGGCCGCGGCTTGTCTGAGTTGCGCGGACACTTCTTCAAACCTTTGATGTTGCTGGCCGCGATGGTTGGCCTGGTTCTCCTGATGGCATGCTGCAACGTTGCCAACCTGCTGCTTGCCCGCGCGGCAGGCCGGCGCCGCGAGTTTGCGGTGCGTGCCGCGATCGGCGCACCGCCCGGCCGCTTGATTCGCCAGTTGCTCACGGAAAGCATTTTTCTGGCATTGCTCGGCGGCGTCGCTGGGCTGCTTGTCGCCCAATGGGGCACGAATGCACTACTGGCGCTGGGCCGGAACCACGAATTGCAGGCTTCCCCAGATCTGCGGGTGATGGCCTTCACTGCCGGCCTGTGTGTGTTTACCGGAATCCTGTTCGGCCTGATTCCAGCCTGGCAGTCGCGGCGGCTTACAGTCACGGCGGGATTGCGGGCCGGCGCGCAAAGTAACGGAAGCGCGCCCGGTTCCTTCTGGACCTGGGGCAAGTCCCTGGTTGCGATCCAGGTCGCAGTCTCGCTGCTGGTCCTGTTCTCTGCCGGATTGCTCTCGCGCAGCTTGCGCAACCTCAAGAACGTTGATCTCGGCTATAGCCAGGAACACCTTCTTCTGATGCGCACCGACCCTGTCGGCGCAGGCTACAACATTGTGCGCGGCGCTCAATTTGCCGATCAGATGATCGCCAGAATCTCCGCTCTTCCGGGCGTGCGCGGCGTCAGCTACTCCAAGAACGGTCTGTTCAGCGGCAGCGAGTCCGATCTCTCGATTGCGGTCGAAGGATTTACTCCCAGGACTGAAGAGGATGCAGCGGCTGCCACCGACTACGTTGGCCCGGGATATTTTGCCGCCGTGGGAATTCCAATAATACTGGGGCGCGACATCTCCACTCAGGACACGCAGACGTCGCTGAAGGTTGCTGTCATCAATCAGAGCATGGCCCGCTTCTACTTCGGCAACGACAATCCCATCGGCCGCAAGTTTACGATCAATGATGCCAGTGGCCCGAAGGACACATTCGAAATCGTCGGTGTTGCCCGCGACGTCCAAGACCATGACTTGAGGACCGCGGTCGCCCGCCGTTTTTATCTTCCTTACATTCAGGGAGCGCCGGCGGCGGGCATCAATTTTGAGATTCGCTGCGCGGGGAACCCCAACGCTGCCGCCGACAGCGCCCGGAAGCAGATTAGAGAGTTTGACCGGAGTATGCCGGTTTACAGCGCGCGTTCTCTGAACGAACTGCTCGACAATTCGATCAAGAACGAGATACTGATTGCGTGGCTCTCGGGATTCTTCGGGATGCTGGGCTTGACACTGGCTTGTGTCGGACTGTACGGGGTTATGTCCTACAGCGTCGGCCGTCAGACCAAAGAGATCGGACTGCGCATGGCGCTGGGTGCGCAACGCTCCTCGATGCTCTGGCTGGTTTTTCGTCAAGCCGGGACTGTGGTTGTAACGGGCGTGCTCGCCGGCGTTCCCCTGGCTCTGGCCGGCAGTTATCTGTTCACCTCGATGCTGTACGGGCTGAAAGGCACAGACCCGCTCTCGATGTTCGCTGCCGTTCTGGTTCTGGCGCTGGTCGCGCTCCTGGCAGCGGCCATTCCCGCGCGGCGGGCGGCCAAGGTCGATCCCATGGTGGCGTTGCGCTATGAATGAGAGAATGGAAGTCACTAACTGCGGTCTTTTGAAGGGAATCACATGATTGAACTCCGCAACGTCGAAAAAACCGTAAAGAGCCCGGCCGGGACCGTCTGGCTGTTGCGCCGTATCAACCTCGCTGTCAAAGAAGGCGAATTCGTAACCGTGATGGGCCCTTCCGGAGCGGGGAAGACCACCATGCTGAGCATCGTCGGCATGCTCGACGACGGCTGGGCGGGAGAATACTTCTTCGCTGATCAGGCAGTCCACAAACTGGATCGCAAGCGCCGCGCCGAGCTGAACCGTAAGAACATCGGCTTCGTCTTCCAGAGCTATCACCTGCTGGACAATCTCACGGTGCAGGAAAACATTGACGTTCCGCTCTCCTACCGCGACATTCCGCGGGCGCAGCGCGCCTCCATGGTCGCTGACATTCTTGACCGCTTTCAGATCGTCGGCAAGAAAGACCTGTATCCCAACCAGCTTTCCGGTGGACAGCAGCAACTCGTGGGCGTGGCCCGCGCCGTGGCCGGCAATCCCAAGTTGATCCTGGCCGACGAGCCCACGGGGAATCTGCACTCGGGCCAGGCCAAAGAGATCATGGAGCTGTTTCGCCGGCTGAACCAGCAGGGAACCACCATCATCCAGGTGACGCATTCGGAGGCCAACGCCGCTTATGGCAACCGGATCATCCAGCTCAAAGACGGCTGGGTTGTGGATGACCTGGTGACCGCGCCGGCGACGACCAACGCAAGTGCCTGAGATTGAGTTCGAGAAACAGCAAGATCCAGGAGCCCAAGGGTGCCAACAAGAACCGCAGCAGAGGAAGCCATGTCCAGCGCGGCGCCTGCCCGCATCGAGCCGGTGCGCGTTCTGGTCGCCGACGATCAAGCCGACATTCGTGAGGCCCTGCGCCTGCTTCTCAAGGGCGAAGGCTATTCCATTGAGATCGTCAGCAATCCCGGCGCGGCTCTGGAGGCGGTGCAGACCAACGAGTTTGACGTCGTGCTCATGGATCTGAACTACCAGCGCGACACCACCTCCGGGCGCGAAGGCATGGACCTTCTCGGGCGCATCCAGGCTGCCGACAGCAAGCTGCCGGTAGTGGTGATGACCGCCTGGGGCAGCGTGGAACTGGCGGTCGAAGCCATGCGTCGCGGCGCTCGCGACTTCATCCAGAAGCCCTGGGACAATCCCCGCCTGCTCACCATCGTACGCACTCAGGCCGATCTCTACCGCACCCAGCGCCGCGCCGAACGCCTGGAGGCCGAGAACAGCCTGTTGCGCGCGCAGAACCGTCCCATCTTCATCGCCGAATCCAAAGCCATGGAGCCGCTGCTCACGCTGATCAGCCGCATCGGCCCCAGCGACGCCAACGTGCTGATCACCGGCGAGCACGGAACGGGAAAAGAAGTCGTGGCGCAGACGCTGCATGTTCTTTCCCCACGTTCCGGTCGTCCCATGATCACCGTCAACACCGGCGGCCTGCCCGAAGGCACGTTTGAAAGCGAACTCTTCGGCCACGTGAAGGGCGCCTTCACCGACGCCCGCAACGACCGCGTTGGCCGCTTCGAACTCGCCGACCGTGGAACGCTCTTCCTCGACGAGATCGCCAACGTCCCCATGAAGCAGCAGGCCAAGCTCCTGCGGGTGCTCGAATCCGGCGAGATGGAGCGCGTGGGCTCCTCCAAAACCAACAGGGTCGATGTCCGCGTGCTCTCGGCCACCAACGCCGATCTGAAAGTCGAGAGCGCGGAAGGACGCTTTCGTTCCGACCTGCTGTTCCGCCTGAACACCGTTGAACTGCACATTCCTCCTTTGCGCGAGAGGAAGGAAGACATTCCTCTGTTGGCGGCGCACTTCCTCAAGCTCTACGCCCAGCGCTATCGCAAGCCGGTCAAAGGCTTCGAGCCCGGCGCCCTGGACAAGATGCTGGAACATCCATGGCCGGGCAACGTCCGCGAACTCGACCATTCCATCGAACGTTCCGTGCTCATGACCACGGCGGAGCAGATTCAGCCCAGCGATCTGGGCCTGGAAGCGGAACGGGGCAGCACGGTGAAAATCGAAGAAATGAGCCTGGAGGAAGTAGAATACCTTCTCATTAAGAAAGCGCTGGCACGCCATGCCGGCAATATCAGCCATGCGGCAGAAGCTCTGGGTTTAAGCCGCAGCGCGCTGTATCGCCGCATGCAAAAGTATGGCCTCTGATCCGCTGTTTCAATCCGGGCACTCGCCTTTCGCCACGCGGCCGCCTAAAGAAACCAAGCTCAGTTTCGACAAGAGAATTCTTCTTGCCACCTTCCTCCTCTCCCTCCCTGGATTGCTGGTCTCGGAGATCCTGCTATGGATAGGGAACTACTCGGTCGAACTCAAATGGACCGTAACCCTCCTCATCGTGCTGGCCTGGCTGATCGGCAGCTCTATCATTAATAGCCAGGTGGTACGCCCGCTGCAGACGCTCTCCAACATGGTGGCGGCAATCCGTGAAGAAGATTTCTCCTTTCGCCTGCGCGGCGGCAGCCGTGAAGACTCGCTCGCCGATCTGATTCTGGAAATCAACTCTCTGGCCACGCGCCTGCAGCAGCAGAAGATCAGCGCGCTGGAAGCCACCGCCCTGCTGCACAAGGTGCTGATGGAAATCGACGTGGCCGTCTTTACCTTCGACCAGCAACACCGGCTGCGCATCGTCAACCGCGCCGGCGAGCAGCTCATGGGCAGGATCGCGCCGCGCATGCTCGGGCTCACGGCGGACGAACTCGGCCTCCAGGAATTTCTCCAGGCGCCCGGCCCCCAGACCTTGCAGATGACCTTTCCCGGCAAACACGGCCGCTGGGCCATCAGCCATACCAACTTTCGCGAGAACGGCGTCCCTCACCAGCTGCTGATCATCTCCGACCTCAGCCGCGCCCTGCGCCAGGAAGAGCGCCAGGCGTGGCAGCGTCTGATACGCGTGCTGGGACATGAGCTGAACAACTCGCTCGCGCCCATCAAATCCATCGCCGGGACGCTGGGCTCGCTGGCCGCGCGCTCGTCCCTGCCCGAAGACGTCACCCAGGACATGCGCCAGGGACTGCGCGTGATTGAAAATCGCGTGGAATCCCTCAATCGCTTCATGCAGGCCTACACCCAGCTGGCGCGCATGCCCGCTCCCACGCGCGCGCGCATCGAAGTAGGGCCGCTGCTGCAGCGCGTATCCAATCTCGAGCACCGGCTGCCGGTCAAGATCGTGGAAGGCCCCAGCATCGCCATTGACGCCGATCCCGACCAGCTCGAGCAGCTGCTCATCAACCTGGTCCGCAACGCCGTCGACGCCTCCCTCGATCCTTCGCTGAAGCAGCCTGGATCGGTCGAGGTAGGCTGGCGCACCAACGCGCGCAGCGTCGAGGTCTTCATCCGCGACGAAGGCCCCGGTCTGCTGAACAGCGACAATCTTTTTGTGCCGTTCTTCACCACCAAGCACGGCGGCAGCGGCATCGGGCTGATTCTCAGCCGGCAGATCGCCGAAGCCCACGGTGGCGTCCTGCAACTGGCCAACCGAACCGACCGCGTCGGCTGTGAAGCCATGGTCGCCCTGCCGCTAACCTATGACTCGTTCTTCATGTAGATCTGTTCCCACCGCCTTCCTCCGTGTTCCTTCTTGTCCTCTGTGGTGAAACAGCACCCCTGCCCCCCTTGGGATGGATCCCACCTCATCCCCGGTGACCCCCGGGGATGGCCTTTTCTAGGTACCGCCCTCTCCACCGGGTCACTAGCATTTCAAAGGACTTAGCTTGGCCCTAATATACTAGACTAACCAAATGCAATCTGATAAACCTAAGACCACCGTGACAGGGCAGTACAGCGACATTCAGCTAATCGCCACTGTGACCGACTTGATCGCCTTGATGAAATCTGAGTTTGGCGACAACTGGCGAGAGGCGTTTACGGCGACCGTAAATATCCGACTTCGGGCTTGCTAGGTCCCAGTTGAGAGCTGGTCGATTTTTTTAGCGATCTTCTCAAAGAACTGGACCACAGCGTCGGCGTGAGGAATCATGGTTGATTGAGCCGAGGTTAATGCAGCGACGGTAATTTCTGTGGCCCTCTCGATATTCTTATCTGACATTGACATGATGTGTTCGCTCTCTTTCTGAAGCGCGGATTATACCTGTGCTAAATCAAAAATCTGTCGAATTTAGAAACGAACCCCTCAACGAAGTCCACCATCTTCTTGAGCGTATAAATAACCAACTCGCCTTCGGGAATCTCCGACTCACCGAACGCTATATCGACTCCGAGTTGAAAATTATGGTGCGGCTGTCTGTGGTAGGTGCTGGTAGGGATATTTATGATCTCATAGCCTACTACCAGTGGCAGGAACCTGTGTTCGTTGAACCAAAGAGTTTGGCCCAAAGCGAAATCAACTCCCCATTTATCCATCGATGTGACAACGGTAAGCAAGAGCCGATGCTTGTCACTAATATCGAGTTGATGGAGCAGCCAGAGCGTCATATCCATAGTGTTGTATGGCTGTATCGCTTCGAGGATGTCTCTCGCATCTTTCGGGATCTTCTGTATTTCTCGATTGCCCATCATCGATGCGTATTGATGGGGTCTCTCGCAAATCGGAAAGTAGGTGTTCTTGTCCGGCTTCCCGCCACCCAACTCGACAAGCTGCCAAGCGAGATGGTCAAGGGCACTCCGCAGATTGTGGATTGCGTCTCCGAGTATGAGAGAAATGTTGTCAGGGACGGGCTTGACCTCGGCTACATAAAGCGTCGTGTGCTCAAGCGAGGGTATAGAGTGCGGCTTGGCACCGATTCTGTACGGTTTATCCGAGAGGAAAGCCTGGATTGTCGCATCGAGATTACGGATGTGCTCTTTGGCCCTTTCAATTTTCAATCTGATTCCGTGAGTGCGACTCTTCATGCTCATGCGTTATGATGTGCGAATGAAGTCTAATCCTAAGATGTCACCCGAGTATTCAGCCTTTGAAAACCTGCTAAGGCGTGTTGTTCAGGTTCCGCATGCTGAAATCAAAGCCAAATTGGAAGCGGATAAACAGTCCAAAAAGGGAAAACGTCCTAAGACTTCGGGCGCTTCCCGCGTTTTCGGCGATAAGGATTAGAGAGACGTCGCAGGGCCATTCTTTCCGGTCACTTCAGCATAAGTGAGACGCTTGCCAGCAACTTGTGATAACAGCAGATTGAAACGGTCACCATCGTCAATTTTGTTCTCTTTGTTTCCGCGATTATTGAAGCGAAACACTTGCTCATCGCAATAACGATCAAGATGGAATGGCTCGACAGCAACGTAAGTTCCCCTCAGAGTTCTTTTGAGAATCGACCAAAAATTTTCGATTCCCTGAGTGTGAACCTGCCCGGTCACATAGCCCTTAGTATGGTCGATCACATCATGCGCGAATTTATCAGCAAGAGCATATTTGTAGGATGGAAAATCATCGGTGATCACTTGCGATCCGCCTTCCACGTTGTTAAGGATTTTCTCTTGCAGAGTCGCACGTTTCACGTTGGGAATGACCATTGCTCGAACCTGTCTCATGGTTCCGGTCAAGCATTCCCATGACGATTGCCTTCCCGGCAGAGCGATATTTTTCATTGTTAGCGGTCGCAATTGCTTCAAGTTTTGCTCTGCGATCTTTGTGCATCTTGCGCGGATTTGGGCCAACAAAAGTTTCATCTGCTTCGACTGGACCACCTTGGTTTCCGAGTTTCTCAATTGATCCGTTTTTCATTGCGAGACGAATACGGCGCAGCATGAACCAAGCTGATTTTTGAGTGATACCGATTGCGCGATGAATCTCGTAAGAGCTAACACCATTTTTGCAGTTTGCCAGCATCCACAGCGCGAGCAGCCATTTATCTAGACCGATAGGCGAATCCTCGAAAATGCTTCCGAGTTTAACGGAGAACTGGCGATTGCACTCTTTGCACTTCCAGCGTTTTTGGGTCTTGAGGTAGTAGTGCTCTTTGTGACCACAAGCCGGACAGATAGGTCCATCGGGCCAGCGCAAACGGGCCACGGTATCAATGCACACTTGCTCATCGCTAAAGTGCTGAATCGCTTGCTGTAAGGTCTTGATCTGTTTCATGGCAAGACCAGAGTACCAAATGGCTGTTGGTTAGTCAAGTATATTATTACCCTTAGCTTGCCTTGCTTTCCGCCCAACCCAACATCTTGGGATCGTTTATCAGGAGCAACCAACCGACCCCAACATCTTGTGCTTGTCTCGATCCGGCGGATTGCTGAGAGCTTTCTTTCAGTTTTCACGGAACAAGTCCCCTAAACGGGTGCCTCCTGAGAGGCAGTTTCAAGGCAAAGATCTTCCTGATTACGAATGCTGGATGCTGCTCTTTCTTTATCACTGTATCGTTATAGAGTCAACGACGAACTAGGTCAGTCCGGGCCTTGTCCTTCTTTCTGCCGAGGCTTGGCCCGATTCGCAAAAGTTCGGCGGCGGCCATTACGATATCGCGTTTTTTTCGCGGGCTGCACTGTGCTGATTGCTGATTGCTGAATACTGGTCCTGGTTTTCTGGCTGGATCCTGATCGCTGACTGCTTTCTTCCAAATTGCCAGATTACCCAATCAACTGTGTCCGCCTGCGTCATCCGGCCTGGCCGTGTTCCACGCGCGCCTTAATGTCCGAGTACGCTGCCTCGATCAGTCGGCCCAGCGCGGCGGCGTTGGTGGCGGTTCCCGGTCTCAGCTTCACATGGCGCATGAACTTGCCGGCGCCTTGCAACAAGCGGGCCGGATCCGACAGCGCTGTGCCGTGAAAGAAGCCCACGTTTACGTGAGAGGTGAACACGTTGACGTAGGCGAAGGGCGCGTCTCCCAAACAGGCGACCGGACAGCCGTCATGCAAAAGCTCGCGGACTTCGTCGCCGCAATTCCGCATCACGTCAAACCAGTGACGCGCGATGGCTCCCAATTCGCCGGCGTGGTCTTTCAGCCAGGCGTCGATGGCGGGATCGCGCTCGACAGCGCCGTTGAATCGAAGCAAATCCGATTTCATCATCGCTCCGGTTTATCTTTTCGAGAGCTGGTCTTTGCAGGCCTGGCGTGCCTAGCTTACACGAGAAGGCCTTCTGGGGTGAAAACCGCTGAGCGCGGACGGCTATTGCGGCGGGGGTGAATCCCCGTCCTACCAAGACAGATGGCGAGAAATGCTCGGCGCGTTGCGCCCTTGGACAAGGCACTCAGGGCAAGGCGACGGGCGCAGCAAGCAGCGCCCCTACGAAGACAAAGAGCAACAGAATGAAGCGTGCCTGCGGCAGGCAGATTCCTCGGAATGACAAGTGCGAGCTAACTGAAGAAAATCCCCACCCTTCGCACGGGACGCTCAGGATGTGGCACCCGCAAAGGCAAAAGCAGATTCCCTGCCTGCGGCAGGCAGGCTCGCCGCGTGGCTCCTCGGAATGACAAGTTCTTTCTGTCGTGCCCACAGGCGGGACGAGACAAAACACACAGGCTGAAGCCTGTGCCACCCGAGGCGGCTACAAAACGAAAGCTCGGCGCGTTGCGCCCTTTGGCAAGGCA
>DATGHX010000017.1:0-3091 GCA_035307585.1 Candidatus Angelobacter sp. | reverse complement strand
GGTTTCGGCGACGATGGGCGTGCTCTCGGCTGGCGGTAGCGCTTGCGTGGCTCTAGCGTCGAGCATCATCTCGACCGTAACCTCGGCCGTAATCGTCGGAATCTTGCACTTGGCCGCAATCTGCTCCGCGGTCTGCACACTAGCCAGCAAGAACTCCACCTGCTTAGCGGCCGCAGGCGACTTGGCATCGGGACGCACCGCCAGTACCGGGCCCATAACGCCGATCGCGTTGTGCACCAACTGACGCCCTGCAATCGGCATAGCGCAGTGCGGATCGATCTTCACCACAACGTGATACACATCCTGGCCCTCAGACCGTGCCTGCGTCATGGCCAGCTTTTCGTATTCTGTCCATTGTCCGATGGTCTTCTGAGATGCTCGGGCTGCCTTTGTCGTGGGAGTTTTGGCCGCGGATTTCTTCGTGCGCCGGGTTGTTTCAGTTGCGGGCACTGCTGTCAGGTCCTGGATCTTCTTGCTCAAGCTCTTGGTCGAGGGCAGCTTCTTCCCGCTGTGATAGGCGGCAATCATCTCCGCAAAAACGTCGGCGGCAGCAAACGCGATTTCCGCCACCGCCACCTGATTCACCGCTCCCTCAAGGGACAGAGCATCCTCGAACCGGTGCGCCAGTTCGCTCAACTCGCGCAGCCCGCAGGCGGCCGAGTCGCCTTTCAGGGTATGCACCGTGCGGCGAATGACGCGCACGATTTCCTCGTCGCCGGGCTTCTTCTCCAGCTTCAGCGCTTCGTCATTCAGCGCCTGCAGGAGCTCCTGCGAGGTTTCGAAGAAGAGCTCTCGCAGTTCTGCCCCGCGTTCGTCGGGAGAATTAGCCATTGGTTACTCCCGCAAGCCGCTGGTACGCCGTGCCACTGTCCTTGTGGACCATCTGGAATTTTTCAGTGAGGCCAAGAAGGCTCTCCGCATGACCTACGAACAGATATCCGCCAGCGTTCAAGCAGCGGTAGAACTTCTCGATCAGGCGCTTCTGCTCAGCCTGATCGAAATACATCATCACGTTGCGACAGAAGATCACATCATTGCGCTGCGGCAGGTACTCGGTCTTAAGATTGTGAAAGTCGAAGTGCACCATCTCTTTCAGCGGTTTCTTGATGACATAGCGGTCGCCCATCTTGTCGAAGTAGCGCAGGCGATATCCGTAGTCGACCATCGACATCTGGTTCTCGCTGTAGGCGCCTTCCTGCCCGTGCCGCAGCACGGAGTAGCTGATGTCGCTGGCCAGAACCTCCACCCGCCACGGCGGCGGCACCAGCGGCTTGGGCAGCGGCAATTCCACAGGCAGCGGATTGCGCAGGTAGTAATACGCCAGCGCGTCGGTAACCAGCATGGCCAGAGTGTAGGCTTCCTGGCCGGTGGAGCAGCCGGCGCTCCAGATGCGGATCGAGTATTCCCGCCGCGAACTCTTGTGCTTAAACAGCTCCTCCAACACGGTTTTCTGGAACAGATCCAGCTGCGCCTTGTGGCGGAAGAAGCTGGTCTCGTTGACCGTCAGGTTCTCCAGCAGCCGGGCCAGTTCGTCCTTGCCCTGCTGGCTGATCAGCAGACGGTAGTAGGAGTAAAAGGAATCGACCCGGCATTCTCTCAGGCGGCGCAACAGCCGGTCCTGCAGAAAGTGAGTGCGGCGTTCGTCGAAGTGCATGCCGCACTCCTGATAAACGAGCGCCTGCAGTAACTTCAACTCCGCTTCCGTCAATATGGGAGCAGGTGCGGCTCCAGTTGTGCTCATGCGTTCTCTCGTTTCAACTTCAGTGGGCAGTGACCAGTGGATAGTGGCCAGTACAACCAACTACCCTCATGACCGGATCACCAGGAATTGCAAGAACTTCAAGACTCCAACAAACGCTAATTACTATTCATTTAGTTACTGATCACTGATCACTGATCACTGGTCACTGCTCACTGCTTTACCGTGCCGCTGCGCCCCGGGCGTCCGGCTTTTTCTCTGCTGTCTCTACCTGCAGGCTGCCTGGCGCCAGCAACTTGCTCATATCGAGCAGCACCACCAGCCGTCCCGCAACCTTTCCCAGTCCGGTGACACAGTTCAAGCCGCCTTCCTGAAACACCGCCGGCGGAGCTTCCACCGCGTCCGCGGGAATTTTGAGTACTTCGGAGGCCGAATCCACAATCAAGCCCGCGAGCCGGCCCGCATGCTCGACCACCAGGATGCGATTCTGCTTTCCCAGCTTGGCTTGTCGGTCCCCGAAACGCTTACGCAGGTCCATGACAGACACGATCTTGCCCCTCAGGTTGATCACGCCTTCGAGATAATCGGGTGCGTCGGGCACGGCCGTAATCTCGGGTACGCGCACAATTTCGTGCAGGGAAGTGATGGGAACGCCGTAAGTCTCACGGCCTACCTTGAAGCCCACGATATGGAGTTCACGGCTCATGATTTGCGGCTCCTCCGAGAGCGGCCTCTAGGACTGCGCTCCTGCCGCGGCTCGCCGTGCGCTGCGGCCGGCAGCTTCCTGGCTGGCCTGTACGCGGGACGACTCGGACAAGGCAAAGCGGTCGATGAATTCCAGCAGGCCGCGCGACATCTTCGACATTTGCTCCGACGAGGCCGCCAGCTCCGTCGATCCCGACGTGGATTGCTGCACCAGTTCGCGCATCCGCTCCATGGCCTTGACCACCGCTTGCGCTCCCGAAGCTTGCTCTTCCACTGCCGAGTTGATTTCGTGGGTGATTTCATTTAGCCGCGTGGTGGCGCGCGCGATCTGCGACGAGCCGTGCGACTGTTCGTTGGTGGCCGCGCCAATCTCCTGCGCGAACTTGTAGACTTCGGTGACCACGTTGGAAATCTTGCGCAACGCCGCGTTCAGCTCTCCGCCCAACTCCAGTCCTTCGTTCACGATGCTGGTGGAGCGGTCCATGTTCTCGACCGCCTTGCGGGCTTCCTTCTGAATGCTTTGGATCAGCTCCGAAATTTCCTTGGTGGACTGCGCCGATTTCTCGGCCAGCTTGCGCACTTCGTCGGCGACCACGGCAAATCCCAGACCGTGTTCCCCGGCGCGCGCCGCTTCGATGGCGGCGTTCAGAGCCAGCAGGTTGGTCTGCTCGGCCAGATCGTCGATGA
>DATGHX010000016.1:0-3107 GCA_035307585.1 Candidatus Angelobacter sp. | reverse complement strand
CGAGTTCGGTTTTAGCGCAGACGAATTCATCGCAATTCTGAAAGAGGTTGCGGCGAAACACGCTGCTTCGGCGAGCTTCGAAGGTTTCTGCGGCACTCTGCGAATCGAAGACCTCGCGCTGGCCCGCGCCTGCGCTGCCGGAAACGAGCGCGCTTGGGAAGTTTTCATGCTGCGTTTCCGCGAGAAGCTGTATGACGTCGCCCGGCAGATTACGCGAGAAGATTCGTCGGGAAGGGAATTGGCCGACTCGGTGTACGCAGACTTGTTTGGCGCCAGGACGCGTGAAGGTGCGCGTGTCTCAAAACTTAGGTCGTACAGCGGGCGCGGATCGCTCGATGGTTGGCTGCGCACCGTAATTTCGCAGGAATACGTAAATGTCTATCGCAAGCGGCGTCGTTTGGTGAGCCTCGACGAGGAGGTCGAGGGCGGAGCGCAATTTGCGGCCGCAGCCCCCGAACCACCCACGCCTACCGATCCCATGCTGGCACGCGCCACCGACGACGCATTGCGGGCGCTCGATGCGGAAGATCGCTTCGTGCTCGCTTCCTATTTTCTGGACGGGCGCACGCTGGCTGAGATCGCGCGAGCGCTATCGGTGCACGAATCCACGATCAGCCGCAAGGTCGAGAAGCTGACAAAAAATCTACGCAAGCAGATTCTGAAAAATCTGGTTCGGTACGGAATGAACCGCCGCCAGGCCGAAGAGGCGCTGACCGCCGATGTTGGTGATTTGGCTCTGGATATTCGCGCCAGTTTGACGCAAGATTCGGTCGCCGGCGCGTTCTCAGAGAAAGGAGCAAAGGCGGGGGAGGGGAGAAGTTAAACCAGAGATGGATCCTGTCAAAAAACTCGTTTCTGAAGGCCTGCAGAGACAAACGCCTGGTCCGCACCCCGACGCGGATTTGCTGTCGGCGTTTGCGGAGATGGCCTTACCCGAGCCAGAGCGGGTGCGAGTTCTAGCGCATCTTGCGGAATGCGGCGACTGTCGCCAAGTTGTTTTTTTTGCCCTGCCCGATTCTGCGGAGCCGCAGAAAGTGCTCGCATTTGAGCGTCGCCGGTCGAGCTTTGCCTTGCGCTGGGGAATGCTGGCGGCAGCGATTGCAATTTGTGCGGTTCTGCTGGTGGCGACGCGGCACCGCGGCGTTACCTCAGCTTACAAACAGACAGTGCCCGCGAAAGCGCCGGGGCAGATTGCCGCCGATCTTAAGACGCCTCCCGAACTCGCGGAAATGCATGCTCTGCGCGACGACAGGGTGGTCGGCAAAACGGGAGTGACTCGCGAGGCAGATGCGAACAAAGTCATTCCTACGCCCAAACATATGACGGCAAAGCCGGCGGCTAAGTTTGATTTCGATCAGAGCGGACAGGTGCGGATGACACCGCGTTCTGAGGCAGCACAAACGGCCAATTTGCAGACAGAAGGCCGGAATTCTGTGACGATGGACAAGCTGGATGCAAGCACGGCAGCATCTGCACAGGCCGCTCCCAGCGCGATCGGTGGCCTGGTCCAGAACAAGAATGCAGCCGCCTACACTGCAGCTTCTGGCCAAGGTCAAGGCGTGCTGGCGAAGATTGCTGCGGGCAATCTGGGCGGAACGGTTCTAGATCCTTCCGGCGCTGTTATTGCCAACGCAACTGTCACGACGGTCGGACCAATCGGAACGAGGGCGGCGCAGTCCGATTCCCAGGGGAGGTTCTCCTTCGATCATTTGGTTTCCGGTACGTACTCGGTCAAAGCTCAGGCTCCCGGTTTCAAGACGGCGGAGATTGGGCAGGTAGCAGTGCTGGATCAACCTTTGGATCTGAAAGTGACACTCAACGTGGGCAGTACCTCTGAAGCTGTCGAGGTAACCGCCGCCTCACCGGCAGTCGAAACAACAAGCGCCGAAATCGCGCTGAATGAAAAGCAAGCGAACCAACTAAGCCGGAAGAAGAGCGTTGCGGCAAACCGCCCCGCCACGGCGAAGACGTTGTCTGTTGCTATTCCCCAGTGGACCCTGTCTCCCAACGGGATCGTGCGACGCTCGCTCGATGCGGGAAAGAGTTGGCAGAACGTTCCGGTCGCGGGAACTGCCGGATTTCGCGCGCTTTCTTCTGCCGGCACTCACGTATGGGTGGGCGGAAGCGCGGGTGCGCTCTATCACTCCGCCGATTCCGGGCAGACTTGGACGCGGGTAGCGCCTGTGGCCGCTGGATGCAAATTGGAATCCGACATCACGCACGTGGATTTTGCCGATCCGATGAATGGAACGGTGACCACGGCTAGCGGCGAAGTCTGGAACACATCAGACGGCGGCCAGAGTTGGCAGGTCAGGTAGGCAGTTCAGGTAGGCAGTTCAGGTAGGCAGTTTTAAGCAATACCCCCGGCTTGCTCTTATTCGGCCCTTCTTTTGCGAATCTGCAGTTTTCCGAAACCGGCAGGAAAGTAGATTCCTCGTGGCTCACCCCACTTGGAATGACGAGTATCGGTTCTAGTTTGGTGCTATGCGAATGGGGGTGCTGAATGCTAAGTGCTGAATGCTGCCTTAAAGACGTTTACCAATCCCCCTTTCGGAACCAAAGCACATTACTGAAGTGACATTTACACCTCTGCATGCGTGGCCTATTATCCAGTTGTGGTTTGGCAGTTCTGGGGGAGGGCTGCCGAGGCGTCCTGAACGGGGTTCAGGACGCTTTTTATTTACAGTGACTTACGGGTACCTGTGTCGCCCAACCTCGGACCGTAATCTGAAAGCACTCCGCCAACCGCTCCGGCCATTCGATTTCCCAGAAGATGCAGCACGGTCACTGATTCCCGGCTCTTGCACCTGTGCGACCTTCTTGGCCGACCGGCATCCAATACTTTGGTGCTAGGATAACCGAAGCGCAATTATCTTAAGCGTTGGAGGAACGATGGCGGGAAACGGGATTGTAGAAGTAACCGATGCGAACTTCGATCAGGATGTCCTGAAGTCGGAGACGCCGGTTCTGGTGGATTTTTGGGCTACCTGGTGCGGTCCGTGCCGTGCGATCGCTCCGATTGTGGAAGAGCTTGCGACCGAGTACGCCGGCAAAGTCAAGATCGGCAAAATGGACGTTGACCGCAACAATGCGACGCCCATGCGCTA
>DATGHX010000015.1:0-3185 GCA_035307585.1 Candidatus Angelobacter sp. | reverse complement strand
CGACGTGCCGACGGGAGCCGGGGTCGCCATCACCGCCTCGGCGAACCACCCTTCAGGTGGAAGCGCCTGTGATCCCGCCGGCGTCTCCTCCGCCAGCGCCTCGCCCAATCTTCCTGTAGCCACCGCGCTTCCCGGCGCTCTGATCGCGCGTACGCAAGAGAATGGCGCTCCGACCTTGGTTGGAGCGAGTCAGGAGGTCCGCGTACCGCAGGCCGGACATCTTTATCTCGGCATCAATGCGGAGGGCGCTCCACCCTGCCAAGGCAGCTTCGCGGTGAAGGTGCACATCACGCCCGCAGGAGGAGCGGACGCTCCCGCGGCACCGGCAAGCTCCGAGTCTCTCACCGACAAAGCATCCGCTGCGAAGCCTGGGGCGCAGCAACCGACATCAGGCACACAAACCGCCGGCGGTGAGACGGAAGTCAAGGACATCAAGGGCGCCCTTTCAACCGCCGCACAGACCTGGTTGACCGGGCAATTTGGTACCAGTACGGCCGCGAGCGCGCCGGGCGCGTCGACAGCCGCTGCTACTCCTGGCGGCGCCGCAGCACCTTCCAGTGCCGCGGTGGCAACAGCGCAGACTCTCAAAATTTCCAATGTGCCGCTCGATTTACAATTCCGCAGTAAAATCGACGACCTGCCGCGGCGCGTAAACGACGAGTTTCAGCATCCCGGCGACATGGTGAACTTCGTGATCGTCGGCAATCTGAAAAAAGTGCAGGAGGCGCTCACTGCGGCCGATTGGCATCCTGCCGATACCGATGTAAAAGAATCAGTCCTGAAGGCCGCGCTCGAAACCTATCAGAAGAAGGCATACCTGGCGATGCCGATGAGCCAGCTCTACCTGTTTGGCCGCGTGCAGGACTACGGCTACGAGCAGGCCGAGCCCTACGCCGTGGTCGCGAGCCGTCATCATTTCCGGATCTGGAAGGCTCCTTTCCAGTGGAATGGACAGGATGTGTGGGTCGGCGCCGGCACGCACGACATCGGCTTCGAGAAAGATCAGCGCAACGGGAAAGTCACGCATAAAATCGATCCCGCGATTGACGGCGAGCGCGACAACATCGGCGCAACTTTACAGAAGACCGACAAGGTCAAAAACCTGACCTACTATTTGCCGCCGAATCCGGTGCAGGATGCGCGCAACGCAACCGGCGGAGGCTACCATTCCGACGGCCGCATCCTGGTGGTCGTGCTGCAATAGAGCTGTAGGAAGCCAACGACCAACGACTGGCGAGGGGGCTACTGCTGCACGCTGGCGTATTCAGCCTTCGCCTGTCGCAGCAACGGCACATCCGGATCGGCGTCTTTCCATAGCGCCAGAAAATCCTGATAGGCCAGGCGGCTGTTCACTTTGTCGCCTTGCATGGCATAGGCCCGCGCCAAGCCCAGTTTTGCCAGCGATACCAGCGGATCGCAGTAGAAGCTGCGCGCATCCATGAGTCTCTTAAATTCCTGGGCCGCCTGCGCACCCTGCTTCATTGCCAGATAGGCCATGCCCCGGGCGTACAGCACGCTAAGGTTCGATCGCCCGTACACCATCGCTCCGTCCAGCAGATCGATCGCCTTGGCCGGTTGAGCATGATTGAGTGCAACCACCGCCTTGATGCTGGGGATGGTGACGAACTGGACCAGCGTGTCAAAGGGGCGCTCCAGGGCGGCGCTTTCGGCAATCTTCAGCGGGCGATCATCTTCCCGCACCAGCGCCAGCGCGACGGCGGCATTGAGCGCTGCACGGTTGGGCGCATCGCCCTTCAGCACCTGTGTCGCCGCCTGTTGCGCCATCGGCCGAAACCCGCCCAGCGCTTCCCAGATGGCCCGCTGCGCATCCGCCGCGGCGGCCGCTTCCTGCAGATTGTTCCGGTTCGCAGTTTCTTCGATTTGTTTCGTGAGCAGTCGCATTTGCTTGAACTGCCCACGACCCGCCGTCAACGCGACGCGGATGTCCAAGGCTAACAACTGACCATCGGCCCCGCTGCCTTCGGTAGCCGCAATTTCCTGCTCCATCGTGGCGAAATCATTCTGATGCCATGCAATTCCTGCCAGAATTCCGTGCAAGCCGCTGTTTTTGGGCGCGTGCTTCAAGGCCTCGACCACGGTTGCCTTGGCCTCGTCGATACGATTCAGCCCCGCATAGGCCATCGCCAGGTTCTCATATCCACTAATGGAGTCGGGTTCCAGCTCAACTGCTTTGCGACTTTTGTCGAGCGCGTTTTCATACTGCCCGAGCTGGTTGTAGATGTTCCCCAGATTGTTGGCCGGGGTAGAGTCGCGAGGATAGGTCTGTTCGTAAAGTTCCAGCGCCGTGATGCCCTTGTCGTACTGCCCGCTGTCGGCATAGTAGTGCGACATGATATAGAGCTTCTCGCGCTCGCTGGCCCGGTCGCGCAACTCGAACGCCTTCTTCCGATTTTCTTCCGAGAGCACACTCTGCCCAAGATTTCCGTAAGCCGTCCCGAGCCGTGCATACGCCGTTGCGAAGTTCGGATCGAGTTGGATGGCTCGCTGATATTCCGGAACAGCGGCCAACTCATCGCCCGCCGCATGCTTGGCGTCGCCGCGAGTAAATGCGTTCAGCGCGTCGAGCGAGGGCGTGGTCGCCTGCGACAGCATCACATCATATTTTTGGACCGAGGCGAGCGATTCGCCCAGGCTCCCGCGCAGTTGCGAATCGGCTTTGTGCAAGGCGTACAGAACATCATTTCGATTCGCCGCCTGCGCTTCCGACCGCGCGAGAATGTCCCCGTTCGCCGCATTGATTGCTTGCAGCGTGATCGCATACCGGTCGCCCACGTTCGCGATGCTGCCCGTTAGCATGGCCTTGATCCCTGCCCGCTTGCAGATCTCCAGGCCCGTGTCGGTATTGATGCGATCATCCGCGGGCCGCCCCATGAACTGCAACGTCTGACGGGCCTTCCCTTCCGGAAACACATTCAGATAAGGCGACTGCTCCAGGTCCACCGCCACGGCTTTCTTGAGGGTCACGTCCCACACCGGGTCCGCCGTGGTGTTCACAAAATCCGTCAGCAGGATGGCATCTTTCTCCGTAAGCCCGCGCTCGCGCTTCATGTACAGAAACGCGCCTCCGGCGCACACGGCCGCCAACAGCGCCAGCACCGAAACATATTTACCCAGTCTGCCCGATGGAGTAGGCCGCAGAGGCGGACTGATCGTTGACCCTGTCA
>DATGHX010000014.1:0-3594 GCA_035307585.1 Candidatus Angelobacter sp. | reverse complement strand
GGGCGGCGAAGCTGGCCACCGAGTGCATTCCTTACGGACCAAAGCCAATTTCTGTTGGACTTTTGAAACACAGTCCGCCTGTACGAACTTTGGCGCGGTGGCGCATGGTCACCGGACTGCCCGAAATCGCCTGGTTGCCTCCTACCCGAAGGATAGCAAGCGATTTTCGCGCTGCAAGAGTGGATCTGTAGTAACTCGTTGAAACGAAAGATGTGAAATCGGGAATTCAGGCGTGATTGATAAAGGTTTGCTCGGTTCCGCGGCGCCGGAAAGCCTAACCAGCAGACTGAGCCCGAACGCCGCGGAATCGAGTAAACCGCTCGGTGAACTAAACCGCAACCAAAGCCCGGCTCTTTAATGGGTTTTGTTCGGTAGCGAGGTGGAGATGGAGTGTTCGGAAAGCGATTCGAGAGCAGGTGTGGAACCCGGATTCGGAGCGCTGCGAGGAGCGTTTGGCGGCGATGACACGGCGATCAGACACCCGGCAGGACAAAGTCGGGCACAAGATGGTCGAGGAGTGCCTTTTGAAGATGGCTGGATGCACCCATAGTGTGGCGTGCCGGAAAGGCAAGGCCGTGGAGATAGTCTAAGTCGGCGGGTGGTTGTCATGAGCTGTCTGGTGGCAGCGGAGGCGGCAAGACCACGGTTCGTGAAAGGAGTCCGATTCCACACTGCGGACACAGCCGGAGATCGTTTCCGCCACTGAGCCCCGCAGGAAAATCGCGGTAATCACTAGGACGAGGCAGCAGATCGGAGCAAGGGGTGGCCAACAGTTGGCGGCAGAGATCCAGCTTCGCTCGGCGATGGCAGTTGGCCAGAAATCCGTAGTAGCGGATGCGTTGGAAACCAGGTGGCAGACTGTGTTGCAGGAAGCGACGGATGAACTCCTCGGCCGAAACAGTCATCACTTTCTGCGGCTGCTGCGGGTTACGGTAATCTTTCCATTGAAAGGAGACTTGGCTATTTTCCATCTTCAGCAGGCGCCGATTGGAAATGGCCACGCGATGGGTATAGCGGCCGAGATACTCCAGCACGTGCTGTGGTCCGCCAAAGGGAGGCTTGGCGTAGACCACCCATTGGCTGGTTTTCAGCGGCGCTAGAAAACCAGCGAAAGCCTGCGGATCGCGCAGCGGTTCCAGTTCGCCGAACCATTGCAGTTGGGCATTGGCGTAGGCCTTTAGCAGCGCTTCCAGAAACAGTCGCCGAAAAAGCGCGCTGAGGATTTTGACGGGCAACAGGAACCGGCGGCGGGCGCCGATCCAACGTTTTCCACCCGGCGCCAGTCCGCCGCCGGGGACTATACAGTGCAGATGAGGATGAAAGTGGAGATTCTGGCCCCAACTATGCAGCACCGCGAAGAAACCGGCCTCTACGCCCAGATGTTTGGGATCACGAGCAATTCTCAGCAGAGTCTGAGCGGTAGCGCGGAACAGAATCTCATAGACGACCTCCTTGTTGTAGAAGGCGATGTTGGCGATAGGCTCCGGGAGAGTGAAGACCACGTGGAAGTATTCCACGGGTAACAACTCGGCCTGTCTTTGTTCCAGCCACTGGGCGCGCGCCAGTCCCTGGCACTTGGGACAATGCCGATTGCGGCAGGAACGGTACTGAATGTGGGTGTACTGGCAGTGGTCGCACCATTCGAGGACACCGCCCAACGCGGATGTGCGGCAGTTTTCGATAGCCTGCATCAGGCGGTGCTGATAGAACGGCAAATCGTGCGCCTGCCGGTAAGCGGGGCCGTGGAGTCGAAAGATGTCGGCCAGCTCCAGAGCTGGCGGCGGCATGGGTCAGCGCTTGGCTTTGGTTTTCGGGCTGGGCCGCGAAGGTTGACCGAGGCGATCGAGCGGGCTGCGAACCGCAGCGATGGCATTGGGGGAAACGGCTGCGTAACGCGCGGTGGTGTCGATCCGCGTGTGGCCGAGCAGCGCCTGGATGAGGCGGATATCAGTGCCATTTTCCAACATGTGAGTAGCGAAGCTATGGCGCAGCGTGTGCACGGTGACGCGTTTGTGGAGGCCCGCCGCGCGCGCTGCTTCCCGGCAAGTGGTCTGCAGGGACTCGGTATTCATGTGGCGACCCTTGCGCCATCCGGGGAACAGCCAGTCGTCGGGGGAAGTGTGCGCCCGTTGTCTGGCGGGATGTCGGGAGCGCCACCAGCAGCGCAACAGCTCCAGCAGCCGGGGAGAGAGCATGGCGTAGCGGTCTTTCTTACCTTTGCCCTGTTGTACGCGGATGAGCATGCGTTGGGAATCGATATCGCCGACTCTCAGGGCCACCACTTCGGAGACACGCAGGCCAGCTCCATAAGCGGTCATCAACGCGGCGCGATAGCGAATCGTGCACACGTGCTGGAAAAATTCGTGCGTCTCGGTGGCGCTGAGGACTACAGGCAGCTTATGGGGAACGCGGCAGCGCGGCAGTACGTCCTCCGGCCAGGGTGTTTCCAGAGTAATGTTGTAGAGGAATTTGGCCGCGGATACGAACTGATTGACGGCGTCCGGCGACAAGCGGCGTTCGTTGATCAGGTACAGTTGGTATTCGCGGATTTCCTCCAGGCTGAGGTATTCGGGGCTGGTCTGATAGAATCGGGCCAGGCCGGCGACGTGGTGGACGTAATTTCTCTGTGTTTCTGCGCAGAGATTGCGCAACTGCATGTCTTCGATCATGCGTTGACGAAGCGGTGTCATGTGAGGCTCCTTCGGGAAAATCGGATTGGTCGTTGCTGAACAACCGAATCCAGTGTTCCTCAGGGGCCTCGCCCCAGGCTACCGCGCCCTCAGTTGCCAGACCGGATCGAATCCCGATTCCGCTCTCCATACCGGCGCTCCGCTGCGCAACAGGAGGGGATGAAAATCGGCCAGAGCTGCGGCGGTTTTCGGCACGTGTCTAGACAGTAAGCCTTTACTTATCAATAATAAAGACACACTTATCTTCTAAGGAATGAAAAGGGTGCTCGATACAATCGGTCGGATGGATGCGTCTGGCGTTAGCTTCGAGTCCGACAACAGCAACAAGAAAAATTGCGTGCATGACGCCGTTATTGTGGTATAAACTCCCACAATAAGCAGTCACTTCAACGCTAGGGGGCTACACCATGGATCGTGAAGCTCGGGCGCTTGCGGCGGTCGAAATACTGAAAGTACACGGGCACGGAGGATACGAACAGCTTGGAAAGGATGAGCTGTCCGGCTCAGCCGACGAGATTATCAATTCCGCGCGCGACCTGCTGCTGGCGCAGATCAAGGAAATGCTGGACGAACTCTCCGCGCTCGGGTTCAGCAATAAGGAAATCTCGGAGGACATTGGTTTCGATCCGGCAGCGGTGTGCCGGGCGCATGGCGCTGGGCGCCTGGAAAGGCATGCCGAAGTCATGAGGAACAGATCCGGGTACGTGAGTGCGAGCAGCCTTCAAATGGGGCTGCCAAAATTGCGGGCGCTGGTAGACGCACTTCGATTCTACGTTCCTCGCGCGCGCCGCGAACGCTTGCAAAGGGCAACCCTCAAGAGCGCGTTGAAGCCAGTTGAATATTGCTATGCCGGCGCCATCACGGATGAGCTTGAGGGCGGAATTCTTGCCGCGGTTCTTCACAA